>NZ_JBPFDU010000079.1:0-9972 GCF_051062815.1 Methylocystis sp.
CCAGCCATAAATCTGCTCGTAAATGCGAACGACCAGATAGAACCCGTTCAGAACGGCCAAGCCGATCCACATGCCCTTCAGGTCTACTACAGCTTCCGTGCCAGCAGCAGCCCGGGCTGCTGTGTCAGTCGTTGAGCTCATACCCTTCTCCTCCAATGTGCTCCCAGGGAATTGCGCGTGACCGGTATCGCTCCGCCTCCCACAACGGAGCCGCTTCGTCCTCGTTTCGTAAAGCAAAGCGAAAGCGCGTCTTCTTCTAAAAACACGCAAAACCGCCCTTGTCTGCCGCAGCCTTCCCGAACATTCCAGAAAATCCCCCCGCCCAAAGGCGAGCAAATCATTCCAAAATCCCCGGAACCCGGCTGCTTGTTGTTATCGGACGAAAACCGACGTCGCCGCCTAAGCCAAAATCTAGAAATCCGCCCCCTTGAAAGAGCAGACCGCAGACCCAGCTCAGCGTGCCGCAACATTCCAATAACCCCCAATATTCACAATACCCGTTAGTATAGAGGAAAACAATCTATCGAATAGCTAATGCAACCCTAGTGGATGGTTAATTCCCCACCCTAGCAGGGCTTCTGGCGGGAGCATGGCGCGGCGCACAATTCTAAATATATCATTGTTATAATATACATTTTTAGATTACGAAATCTGCCCTCAAGTCCAGGGCGGCAACGAATGCTGCGCCGCGAAGATAGGCAACCATCCGGGGTGGGCGGCTATTCGTCCGACCACGGACGCACGCCGCTGGCGTCAGCGCCGGCCAGCGCCGCGCGCATGGTGACGCCGTCCAGTTCAAGTTCGGGGGCGATTTCGGCGAGCGGCGCGAGAACGAAACCGCGGCGGAAAAGCTCCTTGTGCGGCAATGTCAGCTCCGGATCGTCGATCGCGTGGTCGCCGAGGAAAAGAATATCGACGTCGATCAGCCGCGGCCCCCAGCGCCGCGTCGGCGCGCGGCCCATGTCGGCCTCGATCTTCTTGACCGCCGCGAGCAATTCATAGGGCGCGAGCGCCGTGTCGCCGATGGCGCAGGCGTTGGCGAAATCCCCCTGGTCGAGATCGCCCCAGGGCGGCGTGCGATAGATCCGCGAGACCCGATCGAGCCGCGCCAGCCCGCACGCTTCGATCAGCCGCAACGCCTCGCGAATATTGGCCGGCTTGTCGCCAAGATTGCTGCCAAGCCCAAATCCGACCCGCATCGTCTCAACCTCCCGAGCGCAAGGCGAGAATACGCATGACTTCGAAAGCCGCCCGATGCTCCGCGGCGTCATGCACGCGAAAGACCTGCGCGCCGTCGCGCGCGGCGAAAAGATTGGCCGCGAGCGTGCCGACGAGCCGTCCCTCGAGAACGCCGTCGCCCAGGCCCTTAAAGATCGATTTGCGCGACACGCCGATGAGCAGCGGAAAGCCGAGCGCCAACAGCTCCGGCGTCGCGCGCAGCGCGTCATAGTTCTGCTCGCGGCTCTTGCCAAAGCCGATCCCCGGATCGAGCAGAATATGCCGCTCCGGCACGCCGGCGCGCCGCGCGATCTCGAGCGAGCGGGCGAAGAATCGCTTCATGTCGGCGACGATGTCGATCTGTGGCTCCGTCGTCTCGCGATTATGCATGATCACTACGGCGGCGCCGGCTTGCGCGATCGTTGGCGCCATCAAAGGATCGCGCTGCAGGCCCCACACGTCATTGACGAGACAGACGCCTTCACCAAGCGCGCGCCGCGCCGTCTCGGCTTTGTAGGTGTCGATCGACACCGGCGCGCCCGCCTGCGCCACCAGCGCGGCGAGCAACGGCGCAAGCCGCGCCCACTCCTCCTCCGCGGTGAGCGGCGTGTGGCCGGGGCGCGTCGACTCGGCGCCGACGTCGACGATGTCGGCGCCAGCGCTGACGAGCGTGCGCGCCTGCGCCAGCGCGGCGTCACGCGTCGCGAACCGCCCGCCGTCCGAGAAGGAATCGGGCGTGACGTTGACGATCCCCATGATCACGGGGCGCGTTCCGATCAGCGAAAGAAAGCGATCGCGCGCCGTCGCGATCGCCTGGACGTCGAAACCCAAGCGCGTGTCCCGTCAGTCGTCGTATTTCAGATAGGCGAAGCGCTGGTCGGTCTCCGGCGTGCCTTCGAGCGCGCCGCCGGCCTTGCTCGGGCGCCAGGAGACGACCTCCTCGATCTTCTTGGCGAGTTCGAAATCCTTGTCGGTGATTCCCTTCGCCGTATGGGTCATGAGCTTCACCTCGACCCAGGCGTAGGAGGCGGCGATGTCGGGGTGATGCCAGGCGGCCTCGGCGAGATGGCCGACCGTATTGACGACCATCAGCGTGCCCTTCCAGCTGTGCGTCTTGAACTTGCGCCTGATCCAGCCGTTCTCGTAGCGCCAATGCGGCAGTTCGCGCTTCAGCCGCGCCGCGATCTCCTCTTCGGAATACGCGCGCTCTTCCTTCGCCATCTGAGGCTCCCCTCTTGCGCGGCGCGCCAACGCCGCCATGCGCCGCAACATTCTTTCGTTGAGACGCGTTATAGCCTAAACCGACCCGAAGTCTTCAGTTGGACCAAAAGAGGCGGCATGCCGGCAAAGGTAAGCGTCGCGGCGAGCGCCCGGCTGCATCTGGGTTTTCTCGATATGAACGGCGGCCTTGGGCGCAAGTTCGGCGGCGTCGGCCTCGCGCTCGACGCGCCGGCGACCCGGCTGAGCCTGACCCGCGCCGACAAAAATTCCGTCGACGGCCCCGAAGCCGCGCGCGCCGCCGCGCTTCTGGAGCGCGCGCAGGAGGCGCTTGGCCTGACGCAGCGCCACCGGCTGATGCTGGAGGAGGCGATTCCCGCCCATGCGGGCTTTGGCTCCGGCACCCAGCTGGCGCTCGCGGTCAGCGCGGCGCTGCGCCGTCTCGAGGACCTGCCGAACGACCCGGCCGCCGACGCGGCGCTGATGGCGCGCGGCGCGCGCTCCGGGCTCGGCGCCGGCCTGTTTCAGCTGGGCGGCGTCGTGGTTGACGGCGGACGCGGCCCGCAGACGACGACGCCGCCGGTCGTCGCGCGCGCCGAATTTCCCGACGCGTGGCGCGTGCTGCTGGTCTGCGATCCGGGCGATGTCGGGCTGCATGGCGCGGACGAGCGCGACGCCTTCGCCGAACTGCCGCCTTTCGGCGCCGCGACCAGCGGCGAAGTCTGCCGGCTGGTGCTGATGCAGATCCTGCCGGCGCTGGCGGAACGCGAGCTCGCCCCCTTCGGCGCCGCGGTGACCCGCATTCAGGAGATCGTCGGCGATCATTTCGCCCCGGCGCAGGGCGGGCGCCGGTTCACCAGCGGCAAGGTCGAGGCGATCGTCGCGCGGCTGCTCGCCGATGGCGCGACCGGCGGCGGCCAGACGTCCTGGGGTCCGACCGGCTTCGCCTTCGTCGAGAGCGACGCGGCGGCGCGCCGCCTGCTTGGGCGCCACGGCGCGCAGGCGCGCCAAGAAGGGCTCGACATTTCGATCCGCCGGGGCCTCAACCGCGGCGCGAAAATCGACGCGGTCTACGCGCAGATCGCGTAGAGCACGCCGTTTTTAGATCGACGCGAACCTACTCGCGCCGCATTTTTATGGCCTGCTCGAAAGATGATGTTCGAGCGCCTCGCCCTCGTTCTGACATGCAGCCTCGCCGCCGGCGCCGCTCTCGCGCAGGAGGCGCCGTCGAGCGGCGGCGCCTTCATCGGGCGGCTCTTCGATGCGACCGGTTTGCGCACCCCGCCGCCGCCGGCGCAGGATTTCGTGCGCGACTCGCGGTCCGAGCAGTTGCAGTATCGCGCCTTCGACCCGACGCGGGCCAAAGACCCAAAACGCAAGTCGGCGGCCGATCTGCGCGCCATGAGCGCCGACCTCGAAGCGGCGGCGGCCGAGAACCGGCGCCGGGCGGGCCGCGTCGCCGCGCCCGACGCGCCGGCCAGACCGGCCCGCTAGCGGCCCCCGCGAATCCGACGCGCGCGGCAAGAGCTTTGCATGTCGACCCAATCTCCTTGATGGTCGCTTCGCCATGGCCTTTGGACCCGACTCCCTGTTCGACTACGGACAAACCGACCCCGGCCTCGCCATTCTGCGCATGGCGGCGTTGCTCGCCGAAGCCGAGGACGACGCGGACGAGGAAACGCTCGATCTGTTGTTTGAACAGGTCGAGGCCGGCCATCTCGTCGACGCCGACCCCGCGCGGATATGGCCGGAACTCGCGCGCGGCCTGATGAGCCCGGCGCCGTCGAAACTGATCAAGACGCTGCGCGGCTGCGGCGCGCTTGTCGAAATCCTCCCCGAAGTCGCGGCGCTGTTTGGCGTGCCGCAGATTTCCGATGGCGAGGACGAGGTCGATCTCGGCGAACATCTGATGCGATCGCTCGATACGGCGGCCAAACGCGGCGCGCCGCTCGCGGTGCGTTTCGCGCTGCTCGCGATGAATGTCGGCAAGTCGGATTCGCCGCGCGAACATCTTCCCGTGCATTACCGACATGTCGAGCGCGGGCGCCCGCGGATCGAGGAGATCTGCGCGCGCTTTCGCCCGCCGGCGGAATGCAGGACTCTCGCGCTGCTGGCGCTCGCCGAGTGCGAACGCGTGCATCGCGTCTCGAAAATGCGCGCCGGCCCCGTCGCCTTGATGCTCGAACGCTTGGGGGCGTTCGACGCGCCGGAGCGATTTCAGGAGCTGATGATCGTTTGCGCCAGCGATTTTTGCGCCCATGAAGGCCGCGAGGGAAAGCCCTACCCCAAGGCGGCGCTGCTGGAGATCGCGCTCAAGGCCTGCGCCGACATTGCGGAGAACGACTCCCCGGAGGTGCGCCAGAGCGCCCGCGCCGAGGCGATCGCGCGGGCGTTTCGCTCGGAGCGCTGGGCGAGCGAGGTGGGGTAGTTTCTCAGAAGCGTCAAGAGCGGACATTGTTAGCGGACTGGGCTTCGCTTGCGGTCCGGGCTTCACGCCAATTTTTGAATGAGGTCGGCGCAAGCGTTGGCGTCCAACTCGCCTCCCGCCGTTGCGTTCCGCGCCCTCATGGGCGGGAACAAGCAAAGCGGGGCTCGCGTTACAGGGGTGGGCGTTGGGGTTGTGTCCACCAAGGGCCTGGCTGAGCCCTGCCCAGGAGTTCCGCCAATGGCGACCTCACGCAAGATGATGACGGCGGCGCTCGCCGCCACGATCTCAATCACGATGCTGTCAATTTCGACCCCAGCTTCCGCATGGCACCGCTGTGGCAGGGGTTTGGGGCCCGGCTACTACGGCATGGCCCTCGGCGCGGCGGCGACAAGCCCCTATAACTACGGCTATTATGGCTCCGCCTATCCATCGGGATACGGCTATTACGGCGCAGCCGCTGCCGCGCCTGTCGCGAGCGAAGGATATTATTGCGCGACCGGCGTGAAAACCTGCTTGCTCCGCGAGCCCGGATGGCTCGGAACAGGTTGTTCCTGCGCAGTGCCGTTCGGCCGCGCACGAGGAATCGTTGAATAGAGCGTAGCAAAGAAGCTGCGGCCGAGATAAGCCATCGGCCGCAGTGTTTCATGACAATATGAGGCGCGGCGCAGCGGTTTCGCGCGCTGAGGATCGTCTGCGCCAGCGAATTTAGCGCCCGATTTTTGCGCTCATGAAGGCCGCGAGGGCCAGCCTTACCCCAAGGCGGCGCTGCTGGAGATCGCGCTCAAGGCCTGCGCCGACATTAGCGGAGAGCGACTCCCCGGAGGCGCGCCAGAGCGCGCGCCGAAGCGATCGCGCGGGCGTTCCGCTCGGAGCGCTGGTCGAACGAGGTGGCGTAGGGGATGGTGGCAATTTTCCGTTTCGGGGCCACATCCCGCGTTGGAGAACAGTCGTCACATAGATATGCCCATCAAGCTAACGGGATGATCCTGCTAACGATGCCTTCGATTTCGTCGCGCTGGGGTAGCGGCAGTGACTCCCAGAATTTCTCCCCTGACACGAGTTCGATCAACTTCTCCAGATCCTTCGAGCGAAATCCAAGCGGCAAGTATTCTTCTAATGCGCCACACTCAAGGACAAAAATTCCATCCTCCGCTTTGACTTTCAAAAATGCACGAAGTGCGTCTCGCTCCGCATTTTGCAGTTGCGGCTTGAGTTGGCGTCGCCGCGACTTGATGTAGTCCCATAGAGATCGCGCGTCAGAGCAGTCACCGGTGGCCATTGCTTCGTCGATCCGAGCGACCAGCTCAGCGCCGTCACGACTCGACGCGTCCTCGATTACTTTTTTTTGATCTCGGTCGCATTCAGCACAAACAAGCACTTGATGCTCTCGTCACCAATCTGCTCGAGATAATCTTGATCAGCGATCAATTGCGTCTCAACCGCACATGCCTCAAGGAGCTTCTGATACGCAGAAAATAAGCCCTTCCCGCCGACCGACACAACCTCAACAGTCTTTTCATCTGCACGACTACCTCGTCCCAAGTGAGCTTCAATCACGCGTTCAAAAAAAATTCTGTCCGAAACGCCCTCCACTAAAACTACCTTATCACAAAAGAACACGCGCTCGTTATTCTGCGTATTTACGATATTGAACAAGTGCTTCGCGTTTGGAAGCTCTTCCGAGTTAAGGCGGACAATTCTACTTCTTTGATTTTCGCTGTATACACGAGAGACATACTGAATAGAGGCTGGCGAAACGAACGTCGGCGAATGCGTCGCCATGAGAAACTGGTTTCCAGTTGATTTTGAAAGTTTCTCGAATAAGTGCAGCAGAGCCAATTGCCATTTCGGATGGAGATGCAATTCAGGTTCATCAATGACTATTAGTGCATTCCTGACGTTCAAGGCATAAATCGCAAAGAGATACGTTAGCAACTCCCGCTCTCCAGAAGAGGCCGCGCTGACAAGAAACGAAGTTCCTTGCTTGCTCAGAGCAACGTCATACTCATTCCTCAAAGCATTTATAGTTCTCAATTCCCAGTCATAGCCTAGCCCTTTCAGCTCCTCAGACAGGGCCTTTAGGTTTTTGTCCGCCTTCAAAGCTTCTCTCGCGCTCTGATTGTCTTCTTCCTGAAGAAGTCTATATTTCTGTGCAAGACGACCGATAGCTAATTGTAGAATACTTCTTCCGTTTCTAGATGACGTAGCGTCAGAAGAACGCTTTTCCTCGTAGTCATTGTAGTCATATAAGCCAATATTGGCATGAAAAGCGGCAGAGGTACGGTTTACTGGCAGGTATACCATTGGAAGCTGCAAGGCAATCTGCCCGAGCTCCGCTCGTAGCTGATTGTCGATTTCAAAGAGCTGGAGATAAGACAAAAAATCGGACGCCTCTTTCGAATTCTCCGTGTGTAACGCTCCATCTTGAAGTCTATAAACAAAGTGTTGCCCAGCGAAGAGCTTAGAGACTTCCCAACCATTCGCGGCTTCCCAAGGGCTATTATCGAAGCGCTTTTTTGTTGCCGCCATTGCCTCATCTGCGTGAGCCTGAATGGTAGCCATGTTTTTGACGTCGACAGCTGTTACCTCAATCTCGACCTCCACAATTTGAGGCGACTCTCTACCGTCACTATGCTTTTCAAGAGTAAGCGAAGATAATTGATCATTGTATCTGAGCTCCCACCGGTCCGGCTGATCTGCTCTGGGAGTGTGCACAAAATACCGGGTTGCCAAAAGAAACCTTCTTAGCATCACCACCGCCGTATCGAGCAAGTTCGTCTTGCCTCCGCCATTCGGACCGATGATTATTGAAATCTGACCTTCTAGAGTGAGTTCCTGTCGCTCAAGGAAGCTCCTGACGTTTTCGATCGCGATCCTTCGAAGCAGCATTTTCAGGGCTCCAACATTGCTGAGTGGCTTACGAGGGAACGACTGTGACGTTGCAGAAAAAAGATGTTATAAATGCCCGGCCGCTCGAGTTTAGCTAAAATTGCAACTCGCGCCCAATTGCAACAAAGAACATCAGTTCCTATCCCACTAAATTCCGCCTATGCCTTCAGCAGGCCACCTCACAGCTTCCCGTCAGCGACATGACCTCGGCGACGACGCCGCGTCTGACCAGACAGCGCCAGGGCGCGCGGTTGGGGCCGGCGCCGATCGTCACGCTATTATTCGCCTCAGACGTTTCCGCACTGAGCACGACGAGTTTCGGAGTGTTCGTCTGTCGCTTCACCGCCACATAGCGATTCGGGGCCTTCGTCACATTGCGCCACATGCCCCGGCCCCTCACCCTCGCTTCGCTCGACCTCTCCCCGCATGCGGGGAGAGGTTTGCGCGCGCGCCGCGCGCTGTGCCCCCGCGCACTTTGTTAACCTAGCTGTTCATGCTACCCGCGGTTCGTTACGCGTGGACCTTGGGGGCCATGTTTCGGGGGGCATGTCATGACCATCATTGCAGCGAACCGCCGTGGATTTTTAGGCGCGATGCTTCTGGCGAGCGCCGTCATCACCGGGCGCCGCGCGTTCGGCGACGAGAAGATGGCGGAGATCGGCCGGCTCAAGCCGGGCGAGTTCATCTGGCGCCCCGAGCTCGCTTTGAAGGGACCCGTCTCCGTCGTCGTGTCGCTTCCCCAGCAGCGCGTGCATGTCTATCGCAACGGCATCCGCATCGCCGCCTCCACCTGTTCGACCGGCAAGCCCGGACATACGACGCCGACCGGCGTCTTCGTCGTGCTGGAGAAAGACCGGAATCATCACTCGTCGCTGTACGACGACGCGCCGATGCCGAACATGAACCGCCTCACCTGGTCGGGCGTCGCGCTGCACGCCGGGAATCTGCCCGGCTATCCGGCGTCGCATGGCTGCGTGCGGCTGCCGGCGAAATTCTCCGAATTGCTGTTCGGCGTCACCCATATCGGCACGCCGGTCATCATCGCCGGCGCCCATACCGACCCCTGGGAGCTGACCCATCCGGGCATGGTGCTGAGCGGCTATGCCGAACAGGAGTTCGAGCAGGTGCTCTCCGGGCTTGAGGGCAAGAAGCATCCCTCCGACTGGACGGAAGCCGAGAATTTCCCCGTCACCAGCGTCGTCGCCTCCTCCGCCGATCATGTGATCGAGCTGATCGAGAACGACCATGTGGTGGCGAAATCCGTCCTTGGCTTGGAGGGCGCCGACAAGCTCGGCTCGCATGTGTTCGTGCTGAACGGCGCCGACCAGAATTCGCGCGGCATGCATTGGAGCGCGATCACGCATCATCACGAGGACTCGGCGCTCGCGCCGGACCAGGATGTGATCCAGCGGCTTCGCGCCGACTCGTCTTTCAACGCGGCGATGCAGGCGCGCATGCATCCCGGCATGACCATGGTGCTGACCGACGCGCCGCTTTCGCCCGACAGCCGCTCGGGCAAGGATTTCATCATCGTCACCACCGAGTGATGGGGTCGCCGGACGTCGGGATTTGGCGGGGGCGAGCCACGGCCAGGGAATCGGGTGAAGGGCTTCCTCGCCCTTCGAGACGCGTGCTGCGCACGCTCCTCAAGACGAGGAAGCCCTTCACCCGATCGCCCTGGAGCCCCGGCGCCTCGCCCCTGACGCCCGCGCCAAAATGCGCTAGACTTGCCGCTTCGCGCCTTCCGGAACAAACACAGAATGTCGGATTTCTATCGCATCAAGCGTCTGCCGCCTTACGTCTTCGAGCAGGTGAACCGCCTCAAGGCGCGCGCCCGCGCCGGCGGCGCCGACATCATCGACCTCGGCATGGGCAATCCCGACCTGCCCGCCCCCAAGCATGTCATCGAGAAGCTCGTCGAGACCGCCGGCAAGCCGAGCACCGACCGCTATTCGGCCAGTAAGGGCATCGCCGGGCTGCGCCGCGCCCAGGCGGGCTATTACGCGCGCCGTTTCGGCGTCGCGCTCGACCCTGAATCGCAGGTCGTCGCGACGCTCGGCTCCAAGGAGGGCTTTGCGAATATGGCGCAGGCGATCACCGCGCCGGGCGACGTGGTGCTGGTGCCAAACCCCTCCTACCCGATCCACGCCTTCGGCTTTCTGATGGCCGGCGGCGTCATCCGCTCCGTGCCCTCGGCGCCGACGCCCGACTATTTCGTG
>NZ_JBPFDU010000080.1:0-130267 GCF_051062815.1 Methylocystis sp.
CTCTCGATCGTCGATCTTTCCAAGATGCAGACCGTCGCGACGCTGCCCATCGGCGGCAAGCCGGCGGGAGTCGCGGTGTCGCGCGACGGCGCGCGCGCCTTCATCACCAGCCCCGAAGGCAAGTTTCTCACCGTCATCGACGCGGCGACCCGCACCATCGAAAAGCGCATTCCGGTCGAAGGCGGGCCGCTCGGCGTCGCCGCGAGCCCCGACGGCAAGCGCGTCTATGTCGCCGATCTCTATGGCCGGCGCCTCGTCGAGATTGTTCTCGCAGGCGGCGCGCAGCGCAGCGTCGGCGTCGGCGCAATGGCGTCGGGCGTCGCTGTGGCGCCGGACGGCAAGACGATCATCGTCGCCGACCGCGACGACAATGCGCTGTCCCTCATCGACGCGGCGACGTTTTCACGCGCCGCGACCATACCGGTCGGCAGGCATCCTTTCGGCGTGACGATCGACGCTTCCAGCGCGCGCGCCTATTCGGCCAATGTGGAATCCGACGATGTCAGCGTCATCGACCTCGCTTCCCGCAAAGTCGTCGCGACGCTCAAATGCGGCAGCCGGCCCTATACTGTGGCGCTCGCCAAGGGCCGCGTCTTCGTCGCCAATCAGCATGGCGACAGCGTCAGCGTCTTCGACGCTGAAAGCTTGGCGCCGCTCGAAACGATAAAGGTCGGCGAATATCCGGAAGGCCTCTCGGTCAGCGGCGACGGCGCGCGCGTCTATGTCGCCAATTGGTTCTCGAACGAACTCTGGGCGGTCGACGCGCAGACGCTGAAAGTTCTCGGGAAAGCGGAGACCGGCGACGGCCCGCGCGCTTTCGGGGCCTTTATTCGCGATGCCGATTGACGGGCTTACGTTTGGATATGCTCGGGCCGCACGCCAAGCCCGATGAGCCGCGCCGGCAATCGACGCAGCAGCGGCACGGCGTTGAGGAGTCGCAGCGCCAGCGGCGCATCGAAGGGCTTCTCCGCGGAGAGCACGCTACGCACCACGCGATTTTGGATGGCGAGCTGAATGGCCTGCGTCACGCGGGTCGGAAACTCCCGCCGGCGCTGCACGGCGGCAAGATC
This sequence comes from Methylocystis sp., assembly GCF_051062815.1. GTDB lineage: Bacteria > Pseudomonadota > Alphaproteobacteria > Rhizobiales > Beijerinckiaceae > Methylocystis. The sequence goes on from NZ_JBPFDU010000080.1 coordinate 1,071, forward strand.
ATCGTCGCTGAGCGCATCATCGCGCAGCTTCGCGGCAAGGAGATTGGCGGCGGCGACGGCGTCCTGGATCGCCAGGTTCACGCCGACTCCGCCAACCGGCGACATGGCGTGCGCGGCGTCGCCGATGCACAGCAATCCGGGGCGGCTCCAAATCTTGAGGCGGTTGACCTGAACGGTCAGCAGGCTGACGCCGGTCCAGTCCTTGAGAGTGTCGACGCGATCGGTAAGGAACGGCGTTAAGCCGGCGATCGAATCGCGAAACGTCTCGATGCCTTTCTCGCGTAATTTTTCGGCGTCGCCCTTGGGGATGACGCAGCCGCACTGCCAGTAGGAGCCGCGATCGATCATCGCCAGCATGCGTCCCGGCGCGACGCGGCCGAAGCTTTCGTCGGGATCGCTCTCCTTGCGCGGCAGCTTGAACCACAGCACGTCCATCGGCGCGCCGAAATCCTCAACGGGGAGCTCCGCGTCCTCGCGTATCCGTGAGCTCCGCCCGTCGGCGGCGATGACGAGCTTGGCCTCGATCTTCAGCTCTCCTTCCGGCCCTGTCGCCGAAACGCCGCAGACGCGGTCGCCGTCTAACAGGAGGCGCTCGCCGGCAGTCTGCATCAGAAGGCGGAAGTTGGGCAGGGCGCGCGCATGTTCGGCGATAAAGTCGAGGAAATCCCATTGCGGCATGAAGGCGATGAAATTGCACTTGCCAGGGAGCTTCGAGAAGTCGGCGACCTTGTATTGACGCTCCCCGATCCAGGCTGAGAGCTCATAGGTCTTGTGGTGGGGCAGCCGCAGGAATTGGTCGAGAAGGCCGAGCTCGTCCATGATGCGCAGCGTCGACGGGTGAATCGTGTCGCCGCGAAAATCGCGCAGAAAATCGGCGTGTTTTTCGAGGACGATCACATCGACGCCGGCGCGCGCCAGCAGAAATCCGGCCATGAGCCCGGCGGGGCCGCCGCCGACGACGCAGCATTGGGCGGAGAAGATCGCGGCCATGCAGTCCTCCATTTCTGGGCGCAAGCGGAAGCGCGAGCGGCTTCGAATCCGAATCGTCGCGGGGCTGCGGCAAGGCTGGACATTGGCGCCATCAGACGCAATAAGGGGCCACAAAATTCGAGGACGCCAGATACATGTCCTATATCGTTCGTTTCTTCACCTGGTGGAACCGCGCCACGCTCAGCACCGGCTTGTGGACGTTGCTTTACGGCGAGCGCGTCGGCGAAGACGAATTCGGCAACGTCTATTACCGTCGGCGCGGCGGCAAGATTGATGCGGCGCTAGGGTTTGAACGGCGCTGGGTGATCTATAACGGCTATTGCGAGGGTTCGGCGACGCCGCCCGGCTGGTACGGCTGGCTGCATCATACGGTGGACACGCCGCCGACCGACGAGACCTATCGGCCGCGCTCCTGGGAGCTTCCGCATCAGGCCAATTTGACCGGAACGCCGCAGGCCTATCGGCCGCCGGGCTCTCAGCTCGCGCTGGGCGAGCGGCCGCCCGCCGGCGGCGACTACGCCCCTTGGCGGCCTGAAGGCTGAGCGCGCTCTCCTTGGAAAGGCCTTTCTTGCCTGCTTTCGTCCCCGGCTTGTTTTTGAGGCGGGCGGAGAATCCTGCGGTGATCGGATGAAGTTGCCCTTATCCCTGACGCCAGCGGTTGTCGGCGCGTGGGTTTTTTTTGCGGTCGCCGCGTCAGCCGAGCCGATCCGCCATCCGACGGCGATCTTCGCCGGCCTCGACAAGACCACGGGCCGCATCATCAATTTCGACGTCGCGATCGATGAAACCGTTCAGTTCGGCGCCCTTCAGGTGACGCCGCGCGTATGCAACACGAGGCCGCAGACCGAAACCCCGCAGACGACGAGCTTCGTCGAGGTGGACGAACTCATCCTCAAGCCGGAACATCGGGGCGACCCCAAGCCCGAAACGGTCAAGACCGACGCCAAACAAGAGGCGAAGCGCATCTTCTCGGGCTGGATGTTCGCCGCGAGTCCCGGTCTCCACGGGGTCGAGCATCCCGTCTACGACGTCTGGCTGGTCGACTGCAAAGGCGGCAAGGAGACGGTTGCGCAGCCCGCCGAGGCGGCCGCGCCGGCGGCTCCGCCCGCCGAGGCCGAGGCGACGGTCACGCCAGAAGGCGGCAGCGGCAAGAAGCGCCGCTCGCGGAGAGTCGAACCGACGGCGCCGCCGCCGATGGAAAATCAGCCGATCGGCCCCACCGATCAGGCGGCCCCGGCGCCCGTCGAGCCTGAGGCGGCTCCTGCGCCAGCGGAAGATCCTGCCGCCTCGCCGACAGGCGGGCGCAAGAAGAAGAAGCGGCGCGCCGAACAGGCCAACCCCGCTGCGGCGCCGCCTCCAGCGAACAGCCCGCTTTTCCCCTTCTAATCGGCAAGCGCGGCCAGCGCCTGAACGCCGCTCACGGGCGCGGTCTTGGGCCAGACGCTGAAGTTGGCTTTCTCCGGGAGCGCCCGTTCGAGCGCGCGATGATATTCTTCGCGCGAAATCTCGATCGCGCCGAGCGAGGCGAGATGCGGCGTAATGAATTGCGTGTCGAGCAGCTGGAAGCCGCCCGCCCGTAACCGCCCGATGAGGTGGACAAGCGCGACCTTTGAGGCGTCGCGCTCCAGATGGAACATGCTCTCGCCGAAAAAGGCGCTCCCGAGTGCGACGCCGTAGAGCCCGCCGACGAGACGCCCATCGAGGCGGCATTCGACCGTATGGGCAAAGCCAATATCGAACAACTCGCGATAAAGCCGGTGGATTTCGGCGTTGATCCAGGTCCGCTCGCGTCGAAACGCGGGAGCGGCGCAGGCGTCGATCACCGCGTCAAAATCGCGATCGACGACGACCTCGAAACGATCGGACCTTACCGTCTTGGCCAGGGAGCGCGACACGACGAAGTCGTCGAGGGGAAAGATCGCGCGCCGCTCCGGATCGACCCAATAAAGCTGATCGTCGTCAGCGCTCTCGGCCATCGGGAAAAGCCCGATGGAATAGGCTCGGAGCAAAAGATGCGGGGTGATCGCATAGGGGGCGTTGAGGCGCGACATCTATTCAAGGATAGCGGCGCGAGAACGCCGCGCCACCCTCGGCGGCGAGTTTCTTTAAAGAAAGTCGAATTAATTGCGCGTCGTGCAGTTGAGCTTCGCGCCCCGCCACTCGACCATGGCGTCGTCGCCCTTGTTCCAAAACTCGATGTCTTTGGCGACATAGCGCGCCCCGCTCGCCGCCATCGCCTGTTTGGCCATCACGGTCTCGCCCTTAAAGACGAGTTTCGCGCGATCGGCGTTCGCGCCGAGGAAAGTGACCGTCAGAGCGGCGTTGGGATCGCCCGAACATGTGAAGACGAAGGGACCGCGCAGAGGGGTTTTTGCGTGGGCGGACGCGACCGGCGCAGCTGCCGCCAGAACCACCGCGACGATGACCGACGATCGATGCATCTTGTTCCACCCTTCGCTCTAAAAATCGGGCTCGATGCCGCCCGTCGCCAAAAAATGCTCCAGCCAATGAATGTCGTAAATGCCGTTTTGAACGTCGGCGTTGCGCACGAGCGTGCGAAACAGCGGAAGCGTCGTATCGATGCCGTCGACGATAAATTCGTCCAGCGCGCGACGCAGCCGCATCAGCGCTTCCGTTCGGTTGCGCCCGTGAACGATCAGTTTTCCGATGAGCGAATCGTAGTTGGAGGGGATCGTATAGCCCTGATAGACCGCTGAATCGACGCGAACCCCGACGCCGCCGGGCGGGTGGTAATAAGCGATGCGCCCGGGCGAGGGCCTGAAGCTCGTGGGGTGCTCGGCGTTTACGCGGCATTCGATGGCGTGGCCGTAGAACCACATGTCTTCCTGTCGCAGGGAGAGCGGCGAGCCCGCCGCGACCCGGATCTGTTCACAGACGAGATCGACCCCGGTGATCGCCTCCGTCACCGGATGCTCGACCTGAATGCGCGTATTCATCTCGATGAAATAGAATTCGCCGTTCTCGTAGAGAAACTCGATCGTGCCGGCGCCGGCGTATTGCATGTCGCGCATGGCGCGCGAGCAGATCTCGCCGATCTCCATACGCTGGGCGTCGTTGAGCGCGGGCGAGGGGCTTTCCTCCCAGATCTTCTGGTGTCGGCGCTGGAGCGAGCAGTCGCGCTCGCCGAGGTGAACCGCCTGGCCCTTGCCGTCGCCGAAAATCTGAAACTCGATATGACGCGGTTTTTCGAGAAATTTCTCGAGGTAGACCGTATCGTCGCCGAACGCGGCCTTTGCTTCGGTGCGCGCGGTGGCGATGGCGATGGGAAGGTCATACGCGTCGCGCGCGACCTTCATGCCGCGGCCGCCGCCACCGGACGCCGCCTTCACCAGAACGGGAAAGCCGATCCTCTCGGCGATCTTCAGCGCTTCCTTTTCGCTCAGGATCGGCCCGTCTGAGCCAGGCACGCAGGGAATGCCGAGCTTCTTTGCTGTCGCCTTGGCTTCGATCTTGTCGCCCATCAGGCGGATGTGCTCGGATTTCGGGCCGATGAAGGTGATGTTATGTTCTTCGAGAATCTCGGCGAAGCGCGCGTTCTCCGAAAGGAAACCGTAGCCCGGATGCACGGCGTCCGCGCCGGTGATTTCGCAGGCGGAGAGCAGGGCGGGGATATTGAGATAGGAATCGCGGGCGGGCGCCGGCCCGATGCAGACGGACTCGTCGGCGAGCTTGACATGCATGGCGTCGGCGTCGGCGGTCGAATGCACGGCGACCGTCGCGACGCCCAATTCCTTGGCCGCGCGCAGGATGCGCAGCGCGATTTCGCCGCGGTTGGCGATAAGGATTTTGTCGAACATCTCTTACCGCCGCCTACTCGATCACGAGGAGAGGTTCGCCGTATTCCACAGGCTGGCCGTCCTCGACCAGTATGGCGGTCACAACGCCGGATTTGGTGGCGACGATGTCGTTGAAGGTCTTCATCGCTTCGATCAGCAAGAGCTTGTCGCCGAGCGAAACGCGCGCGCCGATCTCGACGAAGGGCTTTGCGTCGGGGTTTGGCCGAAGATAGGCGGTGCCGACCATGGGCGACTTCACCGCGTCCAGGTATTCGGCGGGCTCCGTGACGGGAGTAGGGGACGTGGCCGGCTTTGCCATCGGCGGCGGCGGGGGCTGGACTGGCGGCGCGGCGCCGATGCTCGCGATCGCCGCGGCAGGCGCGCGCGCCGCGCGGATACGCAAATCGCCCTTCTCCACCTCAAATTCGGTCAAATTGCTGTTTGCGACGAGCTCCGCAATCGTGCGCAGCAGATCCGCGTCGATGGCGGGCGCGGGCGCGGTGACCGACGCCGGCTTGCGGGAGGAAGCGGTGCGAGGCGGTTGAGCTTTGCGCGCCATAAGTGTTTCAGCTCTTTCTCAGTTCGTTTTCAAAGACGGCGTCAAGGGCAAGAACGTATGAGAGCGGGCCGAATCCCGCGATCACGCCGCGCGCTGCGGGCGAGATGAAGGAATGGCTCCGAAAGCTCTCGCGTGCGTGCACATTGGACAGATGCACTTCGATGACGACAGCTTCCGCGCCCTTGATCGCGTCATAGAGCGCGATGGATGTGTGCGTCAGCGCGCCAGCGTTCAAAATGACCGGCGCGCCCGCGCCGCCGGCTTCCTGGATCCAGTCGACGAGATCGCCCTCGTGGTTGGACTGCCGGAAAACCAGCGATACGCCGCGTTCGGCGCAACGCTTCTCCAGCGTCGCGCGGATATCGTCGAGCGACGCCGTTCCGTATATCGCGGGCTCCCGCTTGCCGAGAAGATTGAGATTGGGACCGTTAAGCACGTGGACGGCTGACATAGCGCTTCCGAAAACGTTCCCCGAAAAATCTCAAGGCGGCAGGCCGTCTCTCTTAGCCTTGTTGTCGCCGCAAAGAAAGCCCGTCGCCGCGCTAGCAGGCGGTCTTGCCGCATTTGCGCATGTTTTCGATCTTGGCCTTCAGTTGCGCGTAGGGCACGCCGCCGATGATCGCCTCTTTGCCGATCACCCAGGCGGGCGTTCCATCGAACCGCAGCTCATCGGCCAGCTTAGCGACTTCCTTCAGCGCGGCCTTTGTCTCCGCGCTCGACATGTCCTTCTCGAGACGGGGCATATCGGCGCCCACCTCCTTCGCCGCCGCCAGCGCCTGCTGCTTGCCGATGTGGCCGCGAGTCGAGAGCAGCTTGCGATGGAAATCCCAGAACTTCTGGCTGTCGAGCTGCATGCGCGCAGCGGTCGCGATCTGCGCCGCCTCGACGGAGTCGGGCCCCAGAATCGGGAAGTCCTTGAGCACCACCCGCAGCTTGGGATCCGCCTCGATCAACTTGGCGACCGAAGCCATCGCCTGCTTGCAGTAGCCGCAGTTATAGTCGAAGAATTCGACGAGTGTGACGTCGCCGCTCGGATTGCCCACGACGGCCTGGTTGGGCGAGTTCACGATTTTGTCGCCGTGCTGGCCGACGGCCTTTTCCCGTGTGGCGGCCTCGGCGACCTTTTCGCGCTTTCCAAGTTCGTCAATTGCTTCCCGGACCACCTCCGGGTTCGCAATGAGATAGTCGTGTACGACCTTCTCGATCTCAACCTTCTGCTTGCCTGAAAGCTCCTCGGCGAAGAGCGGCGTCGCGACGCCTAGAGCGAGACATGCGCCGGCGGCGAGCGAGATAAAAAAGCTCATTGCATTCTCCTTTGCGCGACAGCGCGTTCGTGTCGGGGTCCGTTCGTCGGCGCTTTTAGCATGGAGGACGGCGGGCGTCCTCCTGACGTAAGGTTGGCGCCTTTCACGAGGTCGGCGCCTTTCACGCGAATGGCTTAGCGCGACTGATTGGTCCGAACGCCGTCGTTCACCAGCACCGAACCGACGCCGTAGTTGAACTTGGCTTCACCCAGGGTGCGCAGCTGGAGCGTGACCATTATCGTCTGGCTGCGCGCCGGCAGGCCCGTGTAGGACTGCGGCTGATAGATCTGCGAATAATTGATCGACAGCGTCGTGCATTCGTCGTGATAGCCGATGCCGCCGCCGAGCGTTGCGACCGAGAACAGGGGCGCCGAGCCGATGAGATTTACGCCGGTAAGCGTCGTCGCATATGAGACGGACGTCGGATTGGTGAGGGAGTTATAGAGGTAGCGGCTCATATCGAAGGTGACGGTGCCCGTCAGGAAATAGTTTTTGGTGATGTCGTATTTTCCGGTCGCGGAGAGTCCCTGGCGACGTACGTCAAAGCCGATCGCCGGCTGTGAGGCGTAATTCGCGTATTGGAGCTGGAGCGAGATCGGATCCAGATTCATTGTCGCGAACACGTCGACTCGCCGCGCGCGCAAGCTCCCCTTGTCGAAGCGGCCCTTGGCGGTGAGGCTGAGAACGGACGAAGGCGCAAACGCGAAGCGGCCGACGATGTCCGATGCGCGCGAGTTGAGGCCGGAATCGAGGCCGACATTCGCCGCGTCGGCCTGCGCATAGGAGTTGGCGCCGGCGATCTGGCGCGACTGGCCGATCATCGCGTTGATGAAGCCGCCATTGGGCAACGACAGGGTGGCCTGGCCGCCATAGTTGAGGCGTGTGCCTGTCTCGAACCGGTCATAGCCGGAGAATTTGCTCCATTCGAACAGCGTCGAATCGTCGAAGACGAGGCTTTGCGCGTCGATGTTCACCAGCGACGGAATCGAAGTCTGATTGGGGCGCGCGACGACCTGCGCGATCGGTTCGAAGACGATGTCGCCGATAAAGCTTCTGGCAAGGATCGGGTATCGCCATTCGGCGCCGAAGCCCGGGAGCGCCTGGCCGCGGAAGCGGTTGTCGGCGCCGTTGAAGAACTGGCCCTGCGCGGCATTGGGGATCGCCGACAGACTTTGGTTATAGATCGGGAACAAGCCTTGCCGGTCGTAATCGAGATAGCTTCCGACGAAACGCGCGAACGCGAACGGGGTCCACACGCCGCCGACCGGATCGATGATTTTACGCTTCCAGGCGCCGCTGATCGTCGCGTGCTGGTAATCGCCGCCGACGCCGCGCAACAGACAGCCGCTCTGCGCCGGGTTGGTCGCCCGCCCGTAAATCTGGCAAACGTTGTACAGGCTATAGATGCGGTCGAGCGTTCGCGGCTGGATGGACTCGAAGTTCGCGACGTTGGCGGAAGTGCTCGTCACATTGGCGTCGAGTTCAATCTGTCCGCCAACGCCTGCCGTCGCCGCAGGATCAATGTCGAAGACGCGGTTATAGTCGATCACCGGATGGACGACGGGCTGCTGCGCCTGCACGTCATTGGGCGACAGCAGCTGGAAATAGTAACCGCGCATGTCGAAATAGCTGCGCGGTCCTTGGCCGGTCAGATAGATCGTCGACGACGCTTCGCGGAAGAAATAGTTCTGCAGGAGATAATTGTATTGCTGGTAGTCCTGCAGGAAGTAGCGATCGGACAGCGCCGTGATGTCCCAGCCAGCGCGCCAACGGTCGTTGAGCCAGAATTCGCCCAAAGACTGGATGGCGCCGCGCCACTGCTTGCCGCCGGCGCCGAGCGGGGCTTGCGCGAAGGCGCCTGTGTCTCCCACATGCGTGCCCTGACCACGGATCGTATAGCCGCCATTGTCAAAGCGTTGACGGAATTCGGCCGTGACGAACGGGCCCTGCCGGGAAAAATAAACCGGCGTTACGGTCAGGTCGTAATCCGGCGCAATCGCCCAGAAGTAAGGCACGCCCACGCCGGCGCCGAGCTGCTGGCGATAGATGAAAACCGGAGATAGAAAACCGGACTTGCGCTTCACCGATGGGTCTGCCGACGACCAGAACGGCACATAGGCGACAGGCACGCCAAGAAGTTCGAAGGACGCATCCTCGTAATAGATCATCTTCTCGACGTTGTCGTGAATGATCCGTTTGGCGCGAACCGACCATGTGCGCGGTTTTGCGGGATCGTCTCGACAGGCCTCGCAGGCGGTGTAGGTGCCCATTTCGAAGGTCGTCGTCTCGCCGGTCCGCTCGGCGCGCGGCGAGGTGAAATGCGTGTTGTTGACGGTGTCGACCTGCAGGCTGTCGATGAACCCGTTCTTGAAATCGTCCGTAAAGTCGAAACGCTCGGCCCTGGCGATCGAGCCGTCGGTTTCGGTCAGCGTGGCGTGGCCCTCGGCGAAGACGCGCGACGTGTTGCGGTCATAGGTGACGCGGTCGGCTTCGAGCAGCCGGCCCTTGTAATAGATCTGGACGGCCCCGCGCGCCGTGACGGTGTTGCTTTTCTCGTCATAGACGAGCTCCTTGGCCTCGACGACCATGCGCGCGTCGGCGCCCGCGGCCGGCGGCGCCGCAGCGGCGGAGTGCGTGGCGAAAGCCGCTTCGAAGAGCGCGAGCGCGGCCGCAAGAATGGATAGGCGCCGGGAGGAGCTGGTGAGCGCCATCAGCCGTCCTCCGAATAGAGCAAAATGACCGTGCCCAACATGCTCCCGACTAGCGCAGGCGACCATGCGGCCACCACAGGGCTGATCATGCCTGCGCCGCCGAGATCCGAGAGGACTTTAGTAACGATGTAAAGCACGAAGCCTGCGGCCACGCCACCCGAAAGGGCTTTTGCGACCCCGCCAAATCGAAAGAATCTTAATGAAAAGGAAGCGGCGACGAGAACCATCGCGACGAGCAGCAGCGGTCGCGCAAGAAGCGTCTGAAACTGCAGCCGATAGCCGGTCGCGTCGAGACCCGCTTCGGCGGTGCGCGCCGTCATTTCCGGCAGCGACCAGAACGGCGTGCCTTGTGGCGGCGTCGTCGCCGCCGCCACCTGCTCGGGAGTCAGGTCGGTGGCGAGCATGTAAGAACCGACGCTGCGCGCCGGCTCTCCGGGCAGGCTGACCTGGGCGTTTTCGAGCACCCAGACTCCGGGCTCGAGTCGCGCGTGACGCGCTTCGACCCGCTCCAGGAAACCGCCGCGCGCCGCGTAAATGTTGACGCTGACCTCCGCGAGCTCCGAGCCGCCATGCGAGGAGTTCATGGCGTGCATGATGGCGAGGCCGTCGACTCCGTGCTGGCGGAGCCAGACGCCGTGGTCGATGCGCAGACTGCCGGGCACGCCGAAAAGATCCCATTCCATTTGTTCGGAGCGCTGTTTCATCGAAGCCGAGAGGGGGTTGTAAATCGCCACGGACACAACCCCGATGAGCAGGGCGGTGAGCGCCGGCGGCGCAATGAACTGCCAAACCGACATGCCGGCGGCGCGGGCGACGATCAATTCAAGCTTCCTGGTGAGGTCGACGAAGGTCGCCATCGATCCGAAGAGAACGGCGAAGGGCAGGATCATCTCGGCGGCCGCCGGCACCCGCATCGCCGTCATCAGCGCGACGGTCGCCGCGCCGGCCTGCGGATTGTCGCTGGCGCGCCGCAGCATCTCGACGAAAACCACGACGAACATCAGGCAGAAAATCGTAAAAAAGATCGCCAGAATCGTGCGCATAAACCGCAGCGCAAAATAGCGCGTGATCGTCGCCCCGATCATGGCTGCGGCTGTCCTCCTTTGTGTTTTGGCGCGCCGCCCCAGGCGGGAGCAGTTAAGGCCCAGTTAACGATCGCTAGACGCTCGCATCTTTGCGCGCAAGCGTTGCGCGGCTCCTCTGAGCCGCCCCGACATATTCAATTCGCGAGCGTTGCTTTTGCGCCACGTCGGATTTCTGCGTAAAGATCGCGGCGATTCCGCGGCGGGACGAGAATCTGGAATAGTTCAAAAAATGACCGGACCCGCGATTGACCGCCGCCGCCCGCCGGAAGATATTACGGACCGCTCCCGTCAAATCGCGCGTCTGGCGCGCCGCCGGCGCTAACTTTCTCAAAAACCGACGCATTCGCGCCGGAACGGCTTCCGCTTCGGCGGAGGAGGCAAGAGGCCCTGATGCTCGTCAACGCCAAATATGAACTCCAGCCATTCGACGCCGTTGAAGCGCTGCTGCGCCAGCCCGAGGACGCCGGGCATCCGCGAACGCTCGTCGCTTTTGTCGGCCGCGATCTCGCCATGGGCGAGCGCGCCGCCAGCGTGCTCAAGGATGCGGCCGCGCATCTTTCGCGCGCCGCCGCGGCGGCGAAATTCAAGGGCAAGTCGGGAACGTCGCTCGAGATTCTGGCGGCGCCCGGCGCGCCCGCCAGCAGAGTGATACTGATGGGCGTCGGCGCCGGGGACGAGACCGGGGCAGAGGGCGGCGAAGCCGCCAAGCCCTTCGATGACTTTTTCGCGCTTGGCGGACAAACCGCGGCGAAAATGGGTCCGGGGGCGCGGGCGGTCGTGCTGTTCGACCTGCCGGAAGGGGTTTCCGCCGCTCACGACTCGGTCGGCCAATTCGCGCTCGGCGGCTGGCTGCGCGCCTACAAATTCGACCATTACAAGACAAAGAAGAAGGACGAGGCCGAGCGCGAAGGACCGATGGAGGTCGTCGTCGGCCTGGCCGATCCGGACGGCCATAGCGCCGCGATGTCGGATGGCGGCCATTTGGCGGACGCCGTCATGCTCGCAAGGACTCTCGTCAATGAGCCGGCGAACGTCCTGACTCCGCCGGAATTCGCCCGCCGCGCGTCGGAGCTGATGAAGCTCGGCGTCGAGGTCGAGGTCCTCGACGAGAAGGCGATGTCCGAACTCGGGATGCGGGCGCTGCTCGGCGTCGGGCAGGGGTCCGAGGCGGGGATCCGGCTCGTCGTGCTGCGCTGGAGCGGCGGCGCCGCGGGCGCGGCGCCGATCGCCTTCGTCGGCAAGGGCGTCGTTTTCGACTCGGGCGGCATTTCCATCAAGCCGGCCGCCTCGATGGAGGATATGAAGGGCGACATGGCCGGCGCCGCCGCGGTGACCGGCGCCATGTACGCGATCGCCGCGCGCAAGGCGAAGGCCAATGTCGTCGGCGTGCTCGGCCTCGTCGAGAACATGCCGGACGGCAAGGCGCAGCGGCCGGGCGACATCGTCAAATCCATGTCGGGTCAAACGATCGAGATCGTGAACACCGACGCCGAAGGTCGGCTCGTCCTCGCCGACGCGCTGACATACGTCATCGAGAACCATAAGCCCGCCGCGGTCATCGATCTGGCGACGCTCACCGGCGCCATTCTCGTCGCCTTGGGACAGGAATATGGCGGGTTGTTCTCGAACAATGACGAGCTTGCCGATCGCCTGACCAAAGCCGGGAACCACGTCGGCGAAAAGCTGTGGCGCATGCCGATGGGTCCGGCTTACGACAAGCTGATCGACTCGAAGTTCGCCGATATGAAGAACACTGGCGGCCGGCACGCCGGCTCGATCACCGCCGCGCATTTCATACAGCGCTTCGTCGGCAAGACGCCCTGGGCGCATCTCGACATCGCAGGCACGGGCATGGGCTCGCCGATGAGCGACACCAACCAGAGCTGGGGCGCCGGCTGGGGCGTGCGGCTGCTCGACCGGCTGGTGCGGGATTATTATGAGGGCTAGCTGACGATCGCTCGTCTGGGCGGGAGCAATAGGCTGTGTCAGTCAATTCAGCCCAAACTCTGGAGTTCTTCTGTTGTTTGGCTCTCGATTCTCTGCTGCAGAGCAGAAGATTGGGCGCTGCCGTAGGATGACGCGCCTTTTTTATAAATGGCGTCAAGAAACAGGTTGAGGAGAGATTAAATAAAGCTTGCCGCATTGACGCCAGGAGTTGCTGCTAAAGCTTCAGCCTACATGCTTAAATACGTTATTCTGTCCGCTTTTTAATGGAAATGAGCTTGCGCCGCCCAATCTGATGCTCAGTTCAGTTGGTCCTGGACTGAAAGGAACGCATCATGATCGAATCTCGATGGAACGCCGATTTCATCGCGACCATACTCGGCGTTGTGTTCGTGGCGGTCGGCCTGCTGGGGTTCGTCCCCAATCCGATCGTCTATGACGGCGGCTACTTCCATGTGAACGCAGCCCATAACTTCGTGCACCTCATCACCGGAGCGCTCTTGCTGCTCAGCCCCTATTTCGGCGTCCCGGTCCTCATGATTCGCACAGTGGCCATCCTCTATGCAGCGATCGCCATCCTGGGCTTCATTGCGCCGAACGTCGCCGAGTTCGGCGGGCTGGTCGCGATGAACCACGCCGACCACTGGCTGCATGCAGTGCTGGCTGTCGTCCTGCTCGCGATCGGTTTTACCAAGCCCATGGAACGATCGGTCACCACGGCCCATATGTAAGAGCTGTAAAGCGCCGCGCCGCAGCCTTCGGGCTGCGGCGCTTTGGGCCGAGGCTGCGATGACCGGTATGGACACAGCAGGGCTTCGCGACGCCGTCCGCGAGGCTCTCGACAAAAGCCCTCTGGCGGACGCCAAGTCGATCTCGGTCGAGATCGTCGACGGAGAAGTCGTGCTGAAGGGCTCCGTCGCCTCGGCGGCCGAATGGATGGAGGCGGAATACGCCGCTTCAACGGCCTCTTCGCCCCTCAAAGTCAAAAACGCCCTGACCATCAGCGTGATTTGGGAGGCGCCCCAAGACGACGTCTACCAGGCCGGGGTCGAATCCTTTCCGGCAAGCGATCCGCCCTCCTGGACGCCGGGGTGATAGGCGTCCCGTAGGGAGAGCGGCCAGCCATAAAACTTGCGCGAGGCGGAGAGTTCCGACATAGGCGGGGGCGAAAGGCGCCCGCCATGCCCGAGATCGCCTTCTATCATCTCACTCGCGCCACGGTGGAGCAGACGCTGCCAACGCTCCTCGAGCGTTCACGCGCGCGCGGCTGGCGCGCCACCGTGCAGGCGACGAGCGAAACGCGCCTCCAGCGGCTCGACGCCGATCTCTGGTCGTACCGTCCGGAAAGCTTTCTCCCGCACGGAACGAAGGTGGACGACGCGCCGCAGGCGCAGCCGATCTATCTCACCTGCGAGAACGACAATCCCAATGACGCCGAGGTGCGGTTTTTCATCGAGGGCGCGCGCATCGCCCCCGTGCTCGCCGGCTCTGGCGCGCCGCGCGAACGCGCCGCGCTAGTTTTCGACGGGCGCGACGACGCCGAACTTGCCGACGCGCGCGCGCAATGGAAAGAACTGCGCGATCTGGGCTATAGCCTCGTCTATCACCAGCAGAGCGAGAGCGGCGGATGGGAAGAGAAGGCGCGCGAACCGAAAGCGTAGATCACGCCGCATCTGGGCGGGATCGCCCAGATGCGGATGACGTGATCGATTCCAAAGGCTTAGAGCGCGCTCCACGCGAAAAACCGGATTCCACTTTTTCGCAGCGCGCTCTAAGCGAAGATTTCGCCGAGCGCCGCGCTCGGGCGCGCGAAAGGCTCGACGCCGTTGATCCGCATAAGCGTCCCGGCGGGATCGAGGCCGATCCCAAGCGCCAGGAATGGTTCGAGGCGGTCTACGCTCTTGCCGAAGACGATCCGGCGGCCGTGCCCTGGGCGCATCTTGAGCCGCGCCCGCTGCTTGAAGATTGGCTGGCCGCGCGCTCGCTCGTCGGCCTTCGCGCGCTCGACGTCGGCTGCGGACTGGGCGACAACGCCGAAGCGCTGGCGCGCGCCGGCGCGCATGTCGTCGCCTTCGATCTCGTCGAACGGGCCGTGCAATGGGCGCGCGAGCGATTTCCGAAGAGCGCGGTCGACTATCGCGTCGCCGATCTCTTCGATGCGCCATCGGAATGGCGCGGCGCCTTCGATCTCGTGCACGAGCTTTATACGCTGCAGGCGCTTCCCGAGACGCTTCTGCCCGACGCCGCGCGGGCGCTCGCCGCCTTTGTCGCGCGGGGCGGAACGCTGCTCGTCATCTCGCGGGCGCGCGACAATGGCGAAGATCTTGGCGGCCCGCCATGGCCGCTCGCGCGGAGGGACATCGAGGCGTTCGCCGTCGACGGTCTTCGGCTTGTTTCACTGGAAGATCTTCCGGCAAGCGGCGGCCTCGCGCGCCATTGGCGCGCCGAGTTTCGTCGCGACGAGGCTGGCGGGTGAGCGCGCCGCTGCTGTCGATTAAAAGCGTCAGCAAAAAATTCGGCGCGGTCGTTGCGCTCGAGAACGTATCGCTCGACGTGGGAGCCGGCGAATTCTTCGCGCTGCTCGGCCCGTCGGGCTGCGGCAAAACCACGCTGATGCGTTGCATCGCGGGTTTCGAGTCACCGGACGTTGGAACGATCGCGTTGAATGGCGACGATCTTTCCGGCGTGCCGCCCTATCGGCGACCCGTGAACATGATGTTCCAGTCCTATGCGCTGTTTCCGCATCTCAATGTCTTTGAGAACATCGCCTTCGGTCTGCGACGGCAAGGGGGGACGAGAGACGCCATCGACGCGCGCGTCAACGAATTGCTTGCGATGACGCAGCTTTCGGCTTTTGGCCATCGGCGAATCGACGAGCTGTCCGGCGGACAGAAGCAGCGCGTCGCGCTGGCGCGGGCGCTCGCGCCGCGTCCGAAAATGCTGTTGCTCGACGAGCCGCTGGCCGCGCTCGATCGCAAGCTGCGCGAAGAGACGCAGTTTCAGCTCAAGGAAATCCAGCGGCTGACGCAGACGAGCTTCGTCATCGTCACGCATGACCAGGACGAGGCGCTGGCGCTCGCCGACCGCATCGCGGTGATGCGGGCGGGCAGGGTGGAGCAGGTCGCCGGGCCGATGGAGATTTACGATCGGCCCGCGACGCGCTTCGTCGCCGGCTTCGTCGGCGAAACCAATTTCATCGAGGGGCGCTTGGAGCGCAATGGCGCTGCGGCGCTGATCACTGAGTTTGGACGAATCCCCTGCGAGCCTGGAAATTTTCCTGATGGCGCGCAGGCGACGCTCAGCGTGCGCCCCGAGCGGATTGGCGTTGCGCGCGAGGGCGAGGGAATCGCGGGCTTCGTCGAGAACTTCGTGTTTCGCGGCGAAACGACGCTGCTGCGGGTGCGCGTCGCCAGCAACATCGTTCTGCGGGCGGCGGCGGGCCATGGCGAACGCCACGCGATCGGCGACTCCGTGAGGCTCAGCTTCCCGCCTGGCGCGGGAACGCTTCTCGCGGAGGAGAGATAGGGTGAGGTTAACAATGAATGCGCGGCGCAATGCGGATTTCCTCGTCCTGAGGAGGCCTCGGAGAGGCCGTCTCGAAGGACGAGGAAATCCAGTCGCGCGAGAAGCCGCGCCCTCGTCCTTCGAGACGCCTGCTGCGCAGGCTCCTCAGGATGAGGGCGCTTACGGCGGCGCCGAGGCATGAGCGCACGCCGCAGACTCTCGCTGGGCGAGCGGCTCGTGATCGCGGCGCCTTATCTGTGGATCGGCGCCTTTTTCCTTGCGCCGATGGTGCTCATCGCCAAGATTTCCGTTTCGCAGTCGGTGCTGGCGCGCCCGCCCTATCGGCCGATTTTCGAGCCTTCCGACAGTTTGGCCGCCATCTGGGCCAAGGCGCAGACCTTTAGTTTTGACGCCTATCGCGCCCTGATGAGCGACACGCTTTATCTCGAATCCTATCTGTCCTCGCTCACCATCGCCGCGGTCTCGACGCTGATCGCGCTGATCATCGCCTATCCTTTCGCGCTCGCCATGGCGCGCGCGCCCGAGCGCCTGCGTCCCATGCTCATCGGCCTTGCCGCGGCCCCCTTCTGGACGAGCTTTCTCATCCGCGTCTACGCCTGGATCGCGCTTTTGAAGGACGAGGGGTTGATCAATAACGCGCTGATGGCGCTTGGCCTCATTAGCGCGCCGCTGCAAATGTTCGCGACAACCGGCGCCGTCGTCGTCGGCATCGTCTACTCCTATCTGCCCTTCATGCTGTTGCCGCTCTACGCGGCGCTGGAGCGTCAGGACCCCAGTCTTCGCGAGGCGGCGGCGGATCTCGGGGCGTCGCCGGCGCACGTTTTCTTGCGCGTGACGCTGCCGCTGTCGCGTGAAGGCGTCGTTGCGGGCGCGCTCCTTGTCTTCATTCCCGCGGTCGGTGAATTCGTCATTCCCGATCTCCTCGGCGGCTCCGAGACGCTGATGATCGGGCGAACCTTATGGAACGACTTCTTCTCCAACCACGACTGGCCGGCGGCCTCGGCCGCGGCGATCGCGCTCGTCGCTGTGTTGATGATTCCGCTGCTGCTGTGGGAGCGGGCGCGGCTTGCCGATGAGGACGACGCCCGATGAGCGCGGTCGTCTCCTGGGCGCGTCGCGCGACCCTTTTTATAGGCTTTGTCTTCCTTTACGCGCCGATCGTCATTCTCGCGGTCATGAGTTTCAACGCGTCGCGTCTGGTTTCCGTGTGGGGCGGATTTTCAACGAAATGGTATGCGGCGCTCCTGGAGAATGAGCAGCTTCTACATTCGGCGAAGATCAGCCTCGTCGCCGCGCTGACCTCGGCCACCATCGCAACTCTGCTGGGCCTTCTGGCCGCCGTATCGCTCGCGCGTTTCGGCCGCTTTCGCGCGCGCATGCTGTTTTTCGGCGCCGTTCATGCCCCGCTGGTTCTGCCGGAGGTCGTGCTTGGCCTCGCGCTCCTCACCTGTTTCGTCGCGTTCGGGGTCGGACGAGGCTTCATCACACTGGTCATCGGTCATGTTACGTTGACAATGTGTTTCACGACGGTCGCGATTCTCGCGGCGCTGCGCGACAGCGATCCGGCGCTCGAAGAAGCGGCGATGGATCTGGGGGCGACGCCTTTCGGGGCCTTTGTCCGCGTCGCGTTGCCGCAGATCGCGCCGGCGATCGTCACCGCTTATCTCCTGGCGTTCACTCTTTCGCTCGACGACCTTGTCATCGCCAGTTTTGCGACGGGACCCGGCGCGACGACGCTGCCGATGCGCATCTACTCACAAGTACGTTTGGGCGTTTCGCCGCAGATCAACGCCATTTCGACGCTGCTTCTGGCGCTCGTCGCCGTCGCGCTCGGACTCGCGGCGCTTGTTTCTTCCAGGCGCGCGCGGCGCGATAGCCAAGTGGTGACAAGCTTGGCGCGCGCGCCAGATAATGCATCATGACTCACAATTGGTTCGCTTCTCTCCCGAATTTCATCACCATTGGCCGTCTCGTGCTGACGCCGGCGGCGATCATCTTGATCGTCGAGCGGCAATGGATCGCCGCCTTCCTGCTATTCGCCGTTGCCGGCCTGTCCGACGCCCTCGACGGTTGGCTGGCCCGGACCTACCATCTCCAATCGGAACTCGGCGCGATTCTCGATCCCATCGCCGACAAGGCGCTGATCGTTTCGATGTACGTGACGCTCGCGATCGTTGACGCGCTGCCGGCGTGGCTCGCAATCATGGTGGTGTTTCGCGATGTCATGATCACCGGCGCCGTGTCGCTGTCATGGCTCATGGGCCGGCCGATGAAGGTGCATCCACACTTTTCTTCCAAGGCGACCACCGCCGCGCAACTGGTGTTCGCCGGCGTCATCCTGGCGGCTCAGGCCTACGGCGTTCATATTCCGCTGCTAAATGTGACGCTCATTGTCGCCGTCGCCGCATTGACCGTCGCTTCCGCCTGCGTCTATCTGTGGCTTTGGGTCCAGCATATGAGGCTGTGACATGTCACAGAGAAAACCGACGCTCGGCTTCGATACGGCGCAGCCGGCGGTCATTCCGCCGCCTCTCGACGCTGGCGACGACGCGGAGATGCGGCAGCTGCAATGGGCGGGGCTGAGCCTCGAACGGCAGCTCGCGCTCTGGGGCTTGACGCTTCTGGCGCTTGGCCTAGCGCTGTATTTCCTGAGCCCGGTGCTTGCGCCCTTTGTCGCCGGAACCGCGCTCGGCTATTTGCTCGACCCCGTGGCCGACCGGCTGCAGCGGCTGGGCCTGTCGAGATTGGGCGCCGCGGGTCTTCTGCTCGTCGTCTTTCTTCTGGTCGTCGGGACCGCGGCCGTTGTTCTGGTTCCGATTCTTTCGCATCAGCTTGCGGGCTTCATCACCTCGCTGCCGGGCTATTTGCAGACGCTGCATGGCCTCCTGACGCAATGGAGCGAGCGCGTCACCAGCGATTCTATCAATGGCTGGTTGCAGGAATTCGGGCTCGGCGGCGCCGCGGCGTCTTTCGATGCGCAAAAATATATAAACGACCTCACGAGCCAGGGCGCGACGTTGCTCGGCGATTTCGTGAAATCGCTGTTGTGGCGGGGCTATGCGCTGATCAACGTGATCTCGCTCATCGTGATCACGCCGGTCGTCGCCTTCTATATGCTGGTCGATTGGGATCACATGGTCGCCATCATCGACGATCTGATTCCGCCGCGCCATCGCGATGACGTGCGCTCGCTCGCCCGCGACATCGATCGCGCGCTCGCCGGCTTCGTGCGCGGGCAGTCGCTTGTCTGCCTGTTTCTTGGCGTCTGGTATGCTGGGGGGCTTTCGGCGATTGGGCTGAACTTCGGGTTCCTCATCGGCGTCATCGCGGGTTTTCTGAGCTTCATCCCCTACGTCGGCTCCGTCACCGCCTTCGTTCTATCGATCATCGTCGCGATCGTTCAGGGCTGGCCGCACGTCCATCTGCCGATCGAGGCGGTGGCGATCGTGACGACCGGATTGATCATGGACGGCTATGTGCTGTCGCCGCGGCTCGTCGGCGCCTCCGTTGGGCTGCATCCGGTCTGGATCATGTTCGCCTTGCTGGCCTTCGGCGCGCTTTTCGGATTTACCGGCCTTATCGTCGCCGTGCCTGTCGCGGCGGCGCTCGGCGCCTTCATGCGCTTTCTTGCAAAACGCTACCGTGGGAGCGCGCTCTATCAGCACCCGATCCCCGACCGCGCATGACAAAGGCCGGCGCGCCGGAGACATGCGAGCCGGGACGTCAGTTGCCGCTCGACCTGCCGACGACGCCGCGCTTCGGACGTGAAGAGTTTCTGCCCGCCGCATCGAACCGGGCGGCGCTCGAGATGATCGAACGCTGGCCGGATTGGCCGGATCGGGTTCTCGCGCTGATCGGGCCCGCCGGCGCGGGCAAATCCCACCTCTGCGCCATTTGGGCGGCGCGCGCCGGCGCGCTTGTCGTTGCGCCCGACGCCCTGCCGACCCTGGAAGGGCTGGTCGCGCAGGCGCCGCGAGCCATCGTCATCGACGACGTCGACCGCGTCGCTGACGAAACCACGCTGTTCCATCTGCTGAATTTCGTGAACGAAAACGGCGCCTTCCTGCTGATGAGCGCGGCCCGCCCGCCGCGGGCGGAAGACACGCGGCTTCCCGACCTGTTGTCGCGTTTGCGCCGCGCCCCGATCGTCGAAATCGGTGCGCCGGACGAGGCGTTGATGCGCGCGGTTCTGGTGAAGCTCTTCGCGGATCGGCAGCTCCTCGTCGAACCGCCGGCGCTGGCCTTCGCCGCGCTGAGGCTGGAGCGCTCGCTCGCCGCCGCACGCGCCTTTGTCGCCGCCCTCGACCGCGAGGCTTTGGCGCAGGGGCGGCCTGTCACACGGGCGCTCGCGGCCAAGGTTATTGAGAAGTTTACTTAAGGATTTTGGCCGAACGGTTTCGCCGCCGCACAGGCCTGTGGCATGATGGCCGGGACGGGAAGTGGAAATGAAGCCGCATATTCAGGATAAACTCGCCGCCCAGCGCACGGGCGCCGATATCGCCGTGATGGATTGCGCCGACGAGATTCTCGTGGAGGATCCCGCCAAGCTTGCGGCCTCTCCACAGCGCTTCATCAATCGGGAACTCTCCTGGCTGGAATTCAATCGCCGGGTTCTGGAGGAGGCCTCCAACCGCAATCACCCGTTGCTTGAGCAACTGCGTTTCCTGTCGATCTCGGCCAATAATCTCGACGAATTCTTCATGGTGCGCGTCGCCGGCCTTCGCGGGCAGGTGCGCTCCGGCGTGACGGCGCGCTCCGAGGACGGCCTGACGCCCGCCGAGCAACTGTCGAAGATCACCGAGCGCGTCACGCTGTTGACGAGCGAGCAATTGCGGCGCTGGCGCGAGCTTCGCGCCGAGATTGAAGACGTCGGCATTGTTATCGTCGAGCCCGCGGACGTCTCCAAGGCCGACCGCGAGTGGCTTGAGGAATATTTCCTCAGCCGCGTGTTTCCGGTGCTGACGCCGCTCGCGGTCGATCCGGCGCATCCGTTTCCTTTCATCCCCAATCTCGGCTTCACATTGGCGCTCGAACTGGTGCGCCCCGGCGATCGCAAGACGCTAAAGGCGCTGATTCGCCTGCCGCCGAAGATCGAGCGCTTCGTGCGCTTGCCGGCGATGGCGGGCGTCGCCGGCCGTGAACGCTTCATGCTGCTCGAAACGCTGATCGCGATGAACGCGCAGCGGCTGTTTCCCGGCTATTTGCTGCGGGCGCAGGGGTTGTTCCGGGTCATCCGCGACAGCGATCTCGAAGTCGAGGAAGAAGCCGAAGATCTCGTGCTTCTTTTTGAGACCGCGTTGAAGCGGCGCCGGCGCGGTTCGGTGATCCGGCTCGAAGTGGCGGCGGACATGCCGGCGACCTTGCGCGCGCTCGTGGCCGAGGAGCTCGACGTCAACGAGCCGGAAACTTTCGAGATCGACGGCATGTTGGCGCTCAACGATCTTTCCGAACTCGTCGCGCTCGATCGGCCGGAACTGAAATTCAAGCCCTATAACCCGCGCTTTCCGGAACGGGTGCGCGACAATGGCGGCGACTGTTTCCTCGCGATCAAGCAGAAGGATCTCGCGGTCCATCACCCGTACGAATCTTTCGATGTCGTCGTGCAGTTCCTGCAACAGGCGGCGCGCGATCCCAATGTCATCGCCATCAAGCAGACGCTCTATCGCACCTCCAACAACAGTCCGATCGTGCGCGCGCTTGTGGAGGCGGCGGAGGCGGGCAAATCCGTCACCGCGCTCGTCGAACTGAAGGCGCGCTTCGACGAGGAAGCGAATATTCGCTGGGCGCGCGATCTCGAACGCGCCGGCGCGCAAGTCGTCTTCGGCTTCATCGAGCTCAAGACGCACGCCAAATTGTCGCTCGTCGTGCGCCGGGAAGGCGGCGGCCTCGTCACCTACTGCCATGTCGGCACCGGCAATTATCACCCTGTGACGGCGCGCATCTACACGGATATTTCGGTATTCACCGCCGATCCGGTGATCGGACGGGACATCTCGCGCATCTTCAATTACATCACCGGCTATGCCGAGCCGGCCGGGCTTGAGCGCATGTCGGTGTCGCCGATTTCGCTCAAGAAGAAGCTTCTCGAGCATATTGACCAGGAAATCGCCTTCGTGAAGGCCGGCAAGCCTGGCGTTATCTGGGGCAAATGCAACGCGCTTGTTGATCCCGAAATCATCGACGCGCTTTATGTGGCGTCGCAAGCGGGCGTCTCGATCGAACTCATCGTGCGCGGCATCTGCTGTCTGCGGCCCGGCGTTCCCGGACTGTCCGATAACATTCGCGTGAAGTCGATCGTCGGCCGCTTTCTCGAACACGCGCGTGTTTACGCCTTCGGCGGCGGCTATGTGCTGCCGCATCCGCGCGCGCACGTTTACATTTCTTCCGCCGACCTGATGCAGCGCAATCTCGATCGAAGGGTCGAGGTGATGATGCCGATCGTCAATCCGACGGTGCATCAGCAGGTGCTCGATCAGATCATGCTCGCCAATCTCATCGACAATGAGCAGAGCTATCGTGTCTTGCCGGACGGCTCGTCGCTGCGCATTGTTCCGCCCGAAGGCGAGGAGCGTTTCAACGCGCACAAATATTTCATGACCAATCCCTCGCTTTCGGGGCGCGGCAAGTCGCTCAAGGATTGGCGGCCGCGCTCGCTCTTAAAGCGCGGCCAAAATGCTTGAGGCGGCGGCGCGCGGCGCGACGCAGCGCTCCGACTCCGCGCCGAAACCCGTCGCGATCGTCGACATCGGTTCGAATTCGGTGCGACTCGTCGCCTATCAGGCGCTCGCGCGCGCGCTGACCCCGATCTTCAACGAAAAGGCGATGTGCGGTCTCGGCAAGGGCGTCGTCACGACAGGCCGACTTCCTGATGACGGCGTCGACAAGGCGATGAAGGCGCTGCGCCGCTATCGGACGCTTTGCGAAACGATGGGGGTCGACGACATCGAGGTGATCGCCACCGCAGCGGTGCGCGGCGCCAAGAATGGCGACGTTTTTCTGGACGCGGCGCGCGACGCCATTCAGCGCGACATTTCGCTGCTTTCGGGCCGCCGCGAGGCGGAGCTTTCCGCGCTTGGCGTCATTTCGGCGATCCATGAGCCGGACGGCGTCGTGGGCGATCTCGGCGGCGGCTCGCTCGAATTGATCGACGTCCACAAGGAAGCGCTCGGCAAGGGGATCACCCTGCCGCTCGGCGGACTCGCCTTGATGGACGCGTCGCGGCGCTCCATGCGCGAGGCGACGCGCATCGCCCGCAAGGCGATCGCCGACGCGAAGCCGCTCGATCATCTCAAGGGCCGAACCTTTTACGCGGTCGGCGGCACCTGGCGATCGCTCGCCAAACTCCACATGCGTCAGCGCAACTATGCGCTCGGCGTCATGCATCATTACCGCATCCAGACGAGCGAGGCCGCCGACTTCGCTGAGCTTGTCGAACATATCGACAGCGAGGCGCTCGAAGACATCGACTTCGTTTCGGCGGCGCGCCGGCCTCTGCTCGCCTATGGCGCGATCGTGCTTGACGAGATCATCCGCCGCGCCAAGCCTCGCGAAATCGTCATTTCAGCCGCGGGCGTGCGCGAAGGCATGTTGTATGAGCGCCTGTCGTCGGCCGAGCGTCGCGTCGACCCCTTGCTCGCGGCGACGCGCGAATTGGAAGTGACTTTCGCGCGCGCGCCGGGCTATGGCGACGATCTCATCGATTGGACGGACGCCTATATGGAAAAGAGCGGCATAGACGAAACCGATGAGGAGCGCCGGCTGCGCCACGCCGCCTGTCTGCTCTCCGACATCGCCTGGCGCGCCCATCCCGAATATCGTGCGCAGCGCGCCATGAACATCGTCACGCAGGGGCCGTTCGTCGCCATTGATCATCCGGGCCGCGCCTTCCTGTCGCTTGCGATCGTCTTCCGTCACGAAGGGCTCGACGGGGCGGAAGGCCTTGCGGATCTGCGCACCCTGTTGACGACGCGTCTTTTCGCGCGCGCGCGCATTCTCGGGGCGCTCATGCGGGTCGCCTATTTGTTGTCAGCGTCGATGCCCGGCGTGCTGCCGCGCACGCGCTTGCGGGTCTGCGATCGCGCGGCGACGCTCACTTTGCCTGCCGCTTACGCCGATCTTGCGAGCGAGCGCGTGCTCAATCGTCTGAAGGCGCTCGGCAAGCTCATGGGCGCCGATGCGCAGATCGAGGTGGCGCCCTGAACACAAAAGCGGTTCACTCTCCAAACGAACTTATTTGAAAGGAATTCGATATGGACAGGCAATTCGCAAAAGGGCTTCTGGCGGCCGCCGTGGCGGTTGCATCGATGTGCGGGAGCGCCGAGGCCTGCACGCGCGTGCTCTATGGGACCAGCGACAAGGACTATCTTGTGGGCCGGACGATGGACTGGGACGTCGATCCGCGAACAAACTTGTGGTCCTTCCCGCGCGGCATGGCGCGCGACGGCGGCGTCGGTCCGGGGTCGATCAAATGGACCTCAAAACATGGTTCGCTCATCGCCGACTTTTACAACGCGGCCACGGCTGAAGGCATGAACGACGCAGGGCTCGCGGTGAATCTTCTCTATCTCGCCGAGGCGGATTACGGAGACGCGAAAGCCTCCAAGAAGCCGCTGCTGTCCGTCGGCGGCTGGGCGCAATATGTTCTCGACAACTACGCGAACGTCGCTGATGCGGTGAAGGCGCTGCAAAAGGAGCCCTTTGCGATCGTCGCGCCCGATCTTCCCGGCGGCGTCAAAGCGGCGAGCCATATGGCGCTGGCCGATCAGTCTGGCGACAGCGCGATACTCGAATATCTCGGCGGCAAGCTCGTCATTCATCATAACCCTAAATACACGGTGATGACCAATTCCCCGCCTTTCGATCAGCAGCTCGCCCTTAACACCTATTGGGTCGAGATCGGCGGGTCGAATTTCCTTCCTGGCACGCATCGCGCGTCCGATCGCTTCGCCCGCGCCAGCTGGAACTTGAACGCGACGCCGAAAGTCGACGACAAGCGCGTGGCGATCGCCAGCGTCTTTTCGATCATTCGAAACGTCTCGGTGCCGCTTGGGATATCCACACCGCAGGAGCCGAACATCGCCTCGACGCGGTGGCGTTCGGTCACCGACATCAAGGATCGGCTCTATTATTTCGAGCCGACGCTGAACCCTTCGATTTTCTGGGTCGAGCTGACGAAATTGAAGCTCGAACCGGGCGCCAAGCCCGCGAAGCTCGACCTTGCGGGCAGCCCGATTCTGGCGGGCGAAGTTTCGGACAAATTCGTTCCCGCCGAGCCGTTCAAATTCCTGTCGCACTGACGCGCGGGCGTTCCGGTCCTTTCGAGCAATGCGGCGCGTCACAGGACGCGCCGCTTTCTGATGCTACTCCGCTGGAGCGTGCGCGACTCGATTGATCTTGTCCACGCGCATGGTCTCTGCGCCAGCGGCGCAATTGAAGCGCAGGGATGTGCCGACGGCAGAGTCGAAAAACGCCGCTTTTCCGTCCGTGACTGTGACGACGAGACGCGTCGCCTGGGTCGCCGGCGTCGGATCCTCGTCCAGCGCGGAATCGATGACCATCATGGTGAGACGGCAGCCGTTCGCGCCGCCGACGAAATAGCTCACGACATGTTTTGAGCCGGCGTCAAAGCTCGCCGCCATAAGCGGCTTCATCGTCAGGGAAGCATCAGCTGCGGACAGGCCCGAGCTTGCTGCAAGACACAGCGCTCCGCCGAACGCCGCCGCGACAATTCGATTTCCTGTAGTCATATCTTATCCTTCCGTTTCGGAGCAGGGCCGGCGTAACGCACGACCGTCGCAGCGAACTGCGCCCCGCTCGGGACGGAAGGTAGTTACTGCATTGCAACACGACAATATTGCAGCGCAATAAATTATCGTAATATCGCATTATCTATAAGATATTCAACGGTATTTTATGGCGCACAAATATTCGTCAGCCGCTTGCGCGTGCGCAAAAATGGCGCAGTATCATTGCTGCGCTGCAGCGCAACGGTAGGCGCTTACTCGGCGTTCGCGGGCTCGTCCGCCGCCTGCCAGTCAAAGGTGACGACCCGGCCGTTTTCCACCGAGAGCGCCAGGCGGCCCCGCTTCAATTCCAGAGCCTTCTCGCCGAAGATCGCGCGGCGCCATCCCTTCAGCGCCTGAACGTCGGCATGATCGTCATGCGCGACGGATTCGAGATCTTCGACCGTCGCGATCATCTTGGCGGCGACGCCCGTCTCCTCCGACACCTGACGCAGCAAAACCTTGAGCAACTCGACCGTCGCGCCGTTTGAGTTGCGTCGGTCGCGTTCGATGCGCGGCACTGTGGCGGGATCGCGCGCGAGGCCGCGCTCCACAGCGGCGATGATGTCGGTTCCCGCGCGGGAGCGCTCCATACCTTTTGGAAAGGACCGCAAATTGCCGAGCGCTTCGACAGAGCGCGGCGCGGCTTGAGCAATCTCGATGAGCAAGTCGTCCTTCAGGACGCGCGAACGCGGCACGTCGCGCGCTTGCGCTTCGAACTCGCGCCAGGCGGCCAGTTCCATCAGAACCGCGAGATCGCGCGGCTTGCGCGCGCGATGGCGCAGCCGTTCCCAAGCGTTTTCGGGATGCTGCTCATAGGTCGCGGGCGAGGTGAGCGTCTGCATCTCGTCCACGAGCCATTCGAGGCGGTTGGAACGTTCAAGCCGCGCCCGCAGGGCCATGTAAATGTCGCGCAGATGCGTGACGTCGGCGATGGCGTATTCGATCTGGGCGTTTGACAGCGGTCGGCGCGACCAGTCGGTGAATCGCGACGATTTGTCGAGACTGGCGCGCGTGATCGCCTTCACCAGTTCGAGATAGGACGCTTGTTCGCCGAATCCGCAGACCATGGCCGCGACCTGCGTATCAAAGATCGGCGCGGGTATGAGTCGGGCGAGGCGCCAGATGATCTCGAGATCCTGGCGCGCGGCGTGGAACACCTTGACGACGTCGGGATTGGCCATGAGGCCAAAAAACGGCGAAAGATCAAGATCATCGGCAAGGGCGTCGATCGCCACAGCCTCTTCCGGCGACGCCAGCTGGATCACGCAGACCTGCGGCCAGAACGTGGTTTCGCGCAAAAATTCGGTGTCGACCGTGACAAAGGGATGCCGAGCGAAACGGTCGCAGACCGCAGTCAGTTCGGGATTGGTGGTAAGAAGACTCATTGAACTGGTTCTAAACGTTTTTGGTCTCGGTCTGAAGTCCTAACGAGCGACTTAGGACGTCTCAGCGGCTCTCGGCCCGCTCCGAGGCTGGCCGCAGCTAAAAAATACACGGTTTTGCCGAGAATTCGCCGACGATCGCACGCCACGTCCGCGCTGGGCTGAACGAAAAGCTGCAACATGGCGGCGATGCAGTTTCGCAGGGTATGCGCGTGGACCGCTCAAGTCGTTGTAGAAAGACAGCTGCGGCCTCGAAATTCCATCATTTCCAAGTTGCGGGCGAGGCCCGATGGGGTAGCATGCCGCCGCCACTCTGTTCGGGGAGCCACCCAATTCATGCATGAGCGTCTCACTCTCACAGCGCGGGCGGCCGCGCGGGCGCTGTGTTCGACGGCTGTCATCGCCGCTTCACTTCTCGTCGTCAGCGTGCCCGCCATGGCTGCGCATAAGGACGGCGTCAACCCCGCGTGGAGTCAGTGCCGCGCGCCTGACCCCGACGCGCGCATCGCGGGCTGCACGCAAGTCATTCAGGAGATCGACAAGGAGACCCCGCACAACAAGGTGGCGGCCTATGTCAATCGCGCCGGCGCTTATCAGGCGAAGGGCGACTACGCGCACGCGCTCGAGGATTTCGGCAAGGCGCTGGAGTTTGAACCGAAATCATCGGTGATTCTGGCCGCGCGCGGCGCCGCGCATCATGCCAAGGGCGATCTCGACGCCGCGCTCGCCGACTATAATCAGGCGATCGCCGCCGACAAAAAGAACGCCGCCGCGCTTCTGTCGCGCGCGTACATTTGGCGCGCCAAAGGCGATGTCGAGAAGGCTCTCGTCGATCTCGAGGAAGCGGCGAAAGCCGACCCAAAATCAACGGCGCCGGACGTCGCGGCGGGCGCTCTCTATCACGGGAAAGGCGATCATGACCGCGCCATCGCCGCATTTTCCGAGGCGGCGAAGCGCGATCCCAAACTCGCCGCGGCGCGCAATGGACGCGGCGCCTGCCACTACGCCAAGGGCGAATTCGATAAGGCGATCGCCGACTTCGACGCGGCGCTGAAAATCGACGCCGGCTACGTCGGCGCGCTTGTCAACCGCGCCAACGCCTGGCGGGCCAAGAAGGACTTCGCCCGCGCCAAGGCCGATTATGACGCGGCGCTGGCCGCCAAGCCTGATCTCGCCGCGGCGAAGAAGGGATCGGAAGACATGGCCAGGCTCATCGCCAAGAAGGGCTCAGGCGCGGCGACGCCGGCCGATTCCGCTCCGCCCGAAGCCGAACACGACCACAATTGAAGCCCCGGGCGGCGGAAGGCGCGTTAAAGCGCCTTGGCCGCCGCCAAAACCTCCTCGGCGTGGCCCGGAACCTTAACCTTCCGCCAAATCTTGGCGATGCGGCCGTCGGGACCGATGAGCACCGTCGTGCGCTCGACGCCCATATATTTGCGGCCATACATGCTTTTCTCGACCCAGACGCCATAGGCGCCGAGCGTGTCCTTTCCCTCATCTGACGCGAGGGGCAGCGACAATTCATATTTGGCGCGAAATTTGTCGTGGTTCTTGATCGGGTCCGGCGACATGCCGACGACCACGGCCTTGGCCTTCGCGAAACTCTCGCGTAAGGCGTTGAATTCGATTGCTTCCTTCGTGCAGCCCGACGTGTCGTCCTTTGGGTAGAAGTAGAGCACGACTTTTTTGCCCTTCAGTGCGGCGAGCGAGATCTTTTCGCCGCCGGCCCCTGGGAGATCGAAGGCCGGCGCCAAGCTTCCTTCCTTTAAGCCTCCTTCCTTTAAGCCTCCCTCCTTCTTCCCCTCCTTGAACGTAGCTTCGGCCTTGCCGGCGGTCGTGCTCATGGCGCCTTCCTTTCGTCGCATCTGCAGCTAAAATCAGTCTGTAGAATGCAGACTGCGCGCCAGCCGGCAAGACCGGCGTCATTGCCCGCGTCCGCGCTGCGATCGAGCCGAGAGCGAGGCCAATTGACCGACAGGACGGGGCGCAAGCCTAGCGGCGCCGGAGTCGTCGTCGATAGGGGGCGGCGCGCGATGCAGCGGGCCTGTCGCGCAGCGTTGCGGCCGCCGTTTTTTTGGGCGCCGCGCGGCGGACTTCCCCGCCTGCTCATGCTCAGCGGACTCGCCGCAACGCTGCTGTGCGTGCTGACGTTCGGCGGCTTCTTCCTGCTGCTTTCGCAGGGCTCCATCACCTTTGCTTGGCTCGCGCCGCGCATCGTCGAATCGCTCGACGAACTCTCGGGCGGCCGATACGAATTTTCGCTGGGCGCCGCTGCGATCGGCAATGGCGATCACGGCCCGACGCTGTCCGTCGACAATTTCATTGTCAAGAAAGACGGTCGTCCCATCGTCGCGGCGCCGCGCGCCGAGCTGTCGCTCGACCTTCGCTCCTTGTTGATCGGCCGCATAAAGCTACGCCGGCTCGAGGTTCTCGATCTGGACTTGCGACTTTCCGTCGATCCCGGCGGCGCCGTCGTGATTTCAGCCGGCGCTCAACCCGTTCCTGCGGCGGCGTCAGCGATTGCGCCCGGCGCGCCGGCGAACGGCGCCGGGTCGGAGCGCGTGACTCTGCTGCGCGACGCGGCGGGGGCTTTGCGCGGGCTCATGGACTTCGCCACGAGTCCGAACAGTCCAATCGCCGCGCTCGATCGTCTCGGCGTGGCGCACGGCCGGCTCACCATCGACGACCGCACGATCGATCGCGCCATCCGCTATGAAGACGTGACGCTCAGCCTCGACAAGGGCGGCGCCGGCATGCGCTTCTCCGCGGCGGCCAATGGCCCCTCGGGGCGTTGGACGGCCGTCGCCGTCGCAAAGGGCGCGCCGGGAGGACGGCGCGATTTCAACGCGCAGTTTCGTAATTTTTCGATCGACGAGATTTCGCTTGCCGGCGGCTTCCGCACGACCCGCTTCGATACCGACGCGCCGCTCTCCTTCGACCTGAGATTCGCGCTCGGTCCGGGCGACGAGGTTCTCGAAGCGTCGGGTCAAATGGAGATCGGCCGGGGCTATTTCCGCTTCGACGAGCCGGATCACGAGCCGGTGATGATCGAAAAGATCGCCGGCGTCGCGGTTTGGGACAGGGCCGCGCGCAAGCTCGCAATCGCGCCGCTTGTGTTCAAGGCTGGGGGGTTCGACATGACCGTCGTCGGCGACGCGCGCCCGCCTGAGGGGGCCAGAACCATTGCCGATGCGGCGCGCCTGGATGGGCCGTGGACGATCGCGTTGCGCCTGAAAGCGCCAACCGTGGTCGCGCCTGAGCGCGCGGGAGAGAAAAATGTCCGCATTGACGCCGGATTGCTCAACGCGCGCCTGTTTCGCGACGAACGCCAGATCGTCTTCGACAAATTCGCCTTTGACGGTCCCGATACGCACATCGACCTCAACGGCGCAGTGAGTTGGCGCGACGACATCCGCGTCATACTGAAGATGGGCATCGAGGAGACGCAGATACGCGCGCTCGCGCGCTTGTGGCCCACGCATGTCGCGCCGTCCGTGCGCGCCTGGTTCGTCGATCATGTGCCGGTCGGCGTCTTGAAGCGCGCCCAATATGCCGCCGACTTCGACGGCGCGGCGCTGAACGCGATGCGCTACGAGCAGGCGCCGCCGGACCGCTCGCTGTTCGCCGAGGGCGACATCGTCGATGCGACAGTCTCCGATATCCTGCCGGGCATGGCGCCGCTTGCCGGCATCAACGGGCGACTGCGGATCACCGGACAGACGGCGTCTTTCGACGCGACCTCAGGCGCCATGGAGACCGGGCCGGGTCGACGCCTCGCGCTGTCGTCCGGCCGCTTCCTGGTCGCCGACAGCGCGCTGCGCCCGACGCCCGCGATGGTCGAGGTCACTGTTGGCGGCGACGTCGAGGCCGTGTCCGACCTGCTTTCCTTGCCGGCGATCGCCGACTACGCGTCTGTCCCCGTCGAAGCTGGCGCGCTGAAAGGAACCGTCGAAGGTCGGCTGCGCGTCGATTTCGAGACAGGGGCGACCGCGCGCGACGCGGCGACGACTTTCGCCATCGATGCGACGACGTCGAACCTCGTGATCGATAAGCTGATCGGCCGGGAGAAGCTCGAGAGCGGCGCGCTGCATATCGTCGCTGACCGGGCCGGACTGCGCGTGAACGGAACCGGCCGACTCTTTGGCGCGCCGGCGACTCTCGACGTGCGCCGCGGTTTCGGCGATAAGGGTCCCGCACAGGCGCAGGTCGCATTTACCTTTGACGATGCGGCGCGCCAGCGCGCCGGCTACGCCATCGCCGGCGTCAGCGGCCCGATTCTGGCGACGATACGCACGCCGATCCCGGTTGAGAACGTCGATACGCAGATCGAACTCGATCTCACCCGGACGAATTTCGACAATCCGCTCCCGGGCCTGGTGAAGCCGGCGGGAAAGCCGGCAAAGTCTTCGTTCACGCTGACGCGCCACGGCGAGGCGATGTCGCTCGAACAATTTGTGTTCGACGCGGGACCGACGCAAGCGCAGGGCGTCATCGAATTCGGTAGAGATGGCGCATTCCGCGCGGCCCGTCTCTCGCAGGCGCGGCTCTCGCCCGGAGACGACATGCGCGCCGACGTGCAGCGTAGCGGCGAGCTGGTGAAGATCGTCGCGCGCGGCGCGAATTTCGACGCCCGTCCGATCATGCAGGGATTGCTGCGCGCCGAACGCGGCAAGGGCAGCGTCGACGACCTCGATCTCGACTTCAAGTCGCCGATCGTCACCGGCTACGGCAAGCAAATTCTCACAAACGTGGAACTGAAATTGGATCGTCGCGGCGGCAAGCCCCGCGGGGTGGCGCTTAAAGGCTTTTTCGGCCGCGAGCAGCTTACAGTCGGCATGGGGCGCGGTCAGGATAACCAGTCGCAACTTGAAATTTCGACAAATGACGGCGGCTCGCTGCTCTCCTTCTTTGACATCTATCGGAAGATGGACAGCGGCGCCCTGACCGCGACCGTGCAGCTTAGTCAAAACCGCGCCGATGGCGCTTTGCGCATTCGCGACTTCTTCGTGCGCGGCGAACCGACCGTGCGCCAGCTGATGGCGCAAAGCGGAACGGCGCGCGCGGACGATCGCGGCAATTACCGCTTCGACCCCGACCTCGTTCGCGTCGGCAGATTGGAGAGCGACTTCAGCTGGTCGGGCGGACAGCTTACCGTGCGCGAGGGCGTGCTGTCGGGTCCCGAGATCGGCCTCACCTTCGACGGCTACATTGATTTCCCGCGCGAGCGGCTGGACCTCGTGGGCTCATATGTTCCCGCCTATGCGTTGAACAACCTGTTGTCGAATATTCCGGTGGTCGGCGTCGTGCTCGCCGGCGGACAGCATGAAGGCGTCTTTGCGCTGAGCTATCGCCTCTATGGCGCGCTCCCATCGCCTTCAATCAGCGTCAATCCGCTTTCGGCGATCGCGCCCGGGTTGATGCGCAAGATCATGGGCGTCATCGACGGCACGACGCGCATGCCCCAGCAGCGGTAGTCTTCGAGCTTACGCGCGCTCAAGCAGCACGTGCTTCTTCTTGCCGAGCGAGAGTTTGACGACGCCGTCGCTCGCAAACTCCGCTTCGCCGATGACGGTGCGTTCGTCCGTCACCGGCGCATCATTGACGCGCAGCCCGCCGCCCTTGATCTGGCGTCGCGCTTCGCCTGTCGACGCGACGAGACCGGCTTTGACGAAGGCCGTCAGCACGCCGAGGCCGGCGGCGACTTCCTCAGCCGAAACGGCGACCTTGGGGAGCGACAGCGCGAGCGCGCCCTCTTCGAATGTCGTGCGCGCGGTCGCCGCGGCCTCATCCGCCGCCGCGCGACCGTGAATGAGCGCCGTCGCCTCCGTCGCGAGAGTTTTCTTGGCTTCGTTGATGTCGGCGCCTTGCAGCGCCGAGAGGCGCGCGATCTCTTCCATCGGCAGGAAGGTGAAGAGTTTTAGGAAGCGGGCGACGTCGGCGTCTTCCGTATTGCGCCAATACTGCCAATAGTCATAGGGCGACAGCATATCGGCGTTGAGCCAGATGGCGCCGGCGGCGGTCTTGCCCATCTTGGCGCCTGACGACGTCGTCAGCAGCGGCGAGGTGAGCGCGTAGAGTTGCGGGCAGCCCATGCGGCGTCCGAGATCGAGGCCCGTGACGATATTGCCCCATTGGTCCGAGCCGCCCATCTGCAGCAGCGCGCCGTAACGCCTGTTGATCTCGACGAAATCATACGCCTGCAGGCACATGTAGTTGAACTCGATGAAGGAGAGTTCATGCTCGCGTTCGAGCCGCAGCTTCACCGAATCCATGGTCAGCATGCGGTTGACGGAGAAGTGGCGGCCGACGTCGCGCAGGAAGTCGATGTAGTTTAGACCCGCCAGCCAATCGGCGTTGTCGAGCATCAGCGCGTCGCTCGCGCCCTCGCCAAACGTGAGGAAGCGTTCGAAGACGGTCCGGATCGACGCCTTGTTCGCGTCGATCTGTTCGACGGTCAAAAGCTTGCGGCTCTCGTCCTTGCCGGAAGGATCGCCGACGCGAGTCGTGCCGCCGCCCATCAGCGGCAAAGGCTTGCCGCCGGAGCGCTGCAGCCAGGCGAGCATCATGATCGGCAGCAGCGATCCGACGTGAAGCGAGGGCGCCGTGCAGTCGAAGCCGATATAGGCGGCGAGCGTCCCGGAGCGCGCCTTCTCGTCCAGGCCCTCGAAATCGGAGCATTGATGAACGAAGCCGCGCTCGATCAGCGCGCGCAGGAAATCGGATTTTGGGGTGAAATCGTTCGGGGAAGTCATGAGGCTGGGTGATAGGCGCTGCGCGCGGGCGGCGCAAGGCGGGGGAGGGGGCTCGCCATTAGGAAAAAGGGGAATTGGTGTCATTCCGTAATTCTGCGGACAAGAAAATCGAACACGCGCTGCGATTGGTCTGGCAGGAAGTGATAACCCTCCTCGATGAAACAGACTTCGGCATGCGGCACATGCCACTCGAGCCGAAGGCGTGTGTCATAAGAATCGATAAGCGCGTCACGTCCGCCCACTATGGCGAGGAGCGGCATCGCGAGCGCCTCCAGCGCTGCATTGCTAAGCTGCGGAATCTTGATTGCGCGTGGTTTGATCGCACGGCCGATACTCTCCATGAGGGGGGAGATCGCCTCAAGATCGGCCGGTAAATGCTTCGGCGCCGGCCCGAACACCTTTTCAAGAATCTTGCGCTTTCCCCAGGCCCCCAACAGCAAATAGGGTGCGACAGCGACGAGAAAGTTCTTCTGTTTTCCAATCCCCGCGGGGCAAATCAGCGCGAGCGCGGAAGCTCGTGACGGCCGCCGCATGGCATAGTCGAGCGCTAGCCAGCCGCCGAGTGATGCGCCGACCAGCGCTGCATCGGCAAGGCCAAGTCCGGTGACGACATCGTCGAGCCATGTCGCGTAGGCGTCGCCGATGAGCGGCGGCCTCACCCGGGCGCTGAGTCCCGCCTCGCCGATCATATCGACCGCATAAAGCCGGAAGCGACTTGACCAGAGCGCGATATCTGGCAGCCATGCTGCGCTGTTCGCCTGGGCGCCATGGAGCAGCACCACCGGAGGCGCTGTCTCGGGACCGCAGACAAGCACGAATGTCGCGCCTTGAGACGTCGGCAGTTCAATCTCTTGCCTCGGCACAGGCCAGTGGTCGATGACCGCGCGGTACTCCCGCATGACTTCCGCCGCACCGGCATCGCTGCGAAAGACGGGGTCACTCATCGCGACAGTCCCAGCTGCAGCTCGATAAGTTCGAGCAGTCTTGCGGCGTCGGTCGGAGCGGCGATGAGCACGATCTTTAGATCGCCGCTGGTCGGATCGAAGGCTGTGTTGAAGTGCAGCGGTCTGGTCTCAGCGTCGCCTCCCAGCGCCGCGGCGCCGAGGAAGGTCGCCAAGCGCTCGGCCGTTTCGCTAGCCAGGGCCGGAACCTCGACAATGACGGTCGCGCGGACATCGCGAGGAGGCCGTGTGCGCCCACTCGCAATCCCGGCGAAAGCGTCCAGCTTGGCGCGGTCGATACGATAAGCCTTGCCGATCCGCGTGGCTTGGAGGCGACCTTCGCGGATGTGCCGGAGGACGGTTTTGGGATGCAGTTCCAGCTCTTCGGCGGCCTGTTCAACCGTCATAAGCATATTCGACATGAAGGGTGACTCCCAAATATTCTCTATCGGTTCTATAATAGGGACTAATAGGGAGCAATAGGTGTTATGGACAACTCTCTAAGTTCTGCGATTGAGAACGCGGGCGAGGCGATGAAAGCCCAGCTTCGCCGCGACCTACGCGCCGCTATGAAGCGGGGCGACAAAGATGAGGCGACAGTGCTCCGGGAGCTAGTTGCCGCGCTTGACAACGCCGAAGCTGCGCCGCTCCGAGAGGAGCGTCCATCGGTCGACCGTCATGCCTTCAGCGACGGATCGGCTGAAGGCGAGCGCCGGGTGCTCACTCAAAAAGATGTGCATGCGCTGATACTGGGCGAGATGAATGCGCGTGTGGAGGCAGCCGCCGAATTCGCACGATTGGGTGCAGAAGCGCGCTCCACCGCGCTCGATGCCGAGACAAGGATTCTACGCCGCTATTTCCAACAATGACGTCGAAAGTTTTCGATTTACGGTGACATGATATCAATTGCGGAAAATTTCCTCTGCCGCGAAGCGGGGGGGAGGGTTGGGGAGGGGGCTCCAGAGTTTCATTCTTATGCCGGAGCGATCCCTGCCCCCTTCCGGCGCTTCGCGCCGCCTTCCCCCGCTAAAGCGGGAGAAGGGTGAGCGCGCCGCCGTGCCTACTGAAAAGAATCCAAGAATTCATAGAGACCGTCCCCGTGGCGGGCTGCTTTCTTGCCCCACTGCGGGGCTTTTGGTAGAAGCCGCAGGCTTTCGCGCTCGCGCCGGCGCGCCGTCGAACGCAGGACAATCATGCTTTTCTACGAGCCGCTGTTCCTGTTTCTGTTCGGCCCGGCGGTTTACCTCATCTATCTGTTCTTTGGAGAAGTCCGCGCGCGGCGGGCTGTCATCCTTCTTGCGGCAAGCGTGGCCTTTTACGCCTGGAGTGAGCCGGTCTTCATCTTCCTTGTCTTCGCGTCGGTCGGGCTCGACCTTTACGTCGCGCAGAAGATCGCCGCGTTGTCAGAGCAAAAACCACGCAAGCTCTGGCTCGCGCTTGGCGTCGTCGCCAATCTCGCGATCCTCGTCTATTATAAATATACGGGGTTTCTGGCGCTCAATTTCGACGCGCTGCTCAAGGCGTTGACGCTGCCGGGGATCAACATCCCGCAGATCGCGTTGCCGATCGGCGTCAGCTTCATCGTCTTTGAAAAGATCACTTATCTCGTCGACGTCTATCGCGGCGTCACGGCGCCGGCGCGCCGACCGCTGCTTTACGGGCTTTACGTCTTTTTCTTTCCCAAGCTCCTCGCCGGCCCGATCATCAAATATCACGACATCGCGCGCCAGTTCGAGGCGATGCCGCACGCCGACGTCGACGACTTTATCGTGGGCTTTTCCCGCTTCATGCTCGGCGTCGTGAAGAAGCTGCTCTTCGCCGATACGCTTGCCAGCGGCGCGGATCTGATCTTCGCGCATGACGTTAGCTCCCTTGGCTTCGCGGAGGCCTGGGCGGGCGTGCTGTTCTTCACCTTCCAGATCTATTTCGATTTCTCGGGCTACTCCGACATGGCGATTGGGCTCGCGCGCATGTTCGGCTTCCGGCTTCTGGAAAATTTCAACATGCCCTATGTCGCGACAAGCATCACCGATTTCTGGCGGCGCTGGCATATTTCTCTCACCAGCTGGATTCGCGAATATTTATATTTCCCGCTCGGCGGCAATCGGCGCGGCGAAGCGCGCACCTATCTCAATCTGTGGATCTGCTTCTTCGCTTCGGGAATTTGGCACGGCGCGGCTTGGACCTATATCGCCTGGGGCGCCTATAACGGCGTGTTCCTCGTGCTCGATCGGCTCTTTCTCGTCAATCGCCTGCAGCGGTTGCCGGACTGGCTCGCTAACGTCATCGCGATGATCATCGTGATCGTCGGCTGGACATTCTTTCGCGCAACCTCTCTGTCGCAGGCCGGCGCGCTGCTGGCGTTGATGGCGACTCCATGGGCGCACGCCAGCGCGCCGCTCGCCATTCCTCCCGAATATGTGGTTGTGGCGCTGATCGCCGCGGCAATCTGCGTCGCGCAGCGCCTGTCGCTTTCTGTCAAGGACTTCAATTGGGGACGCGCGGCGCAGCGCTACGCATTGGCGTCGAACAGCGCGCTGTCCATGCTCTTTCTTGCGGCGTTGGCGAAGGGACTTGCCGATCCCTTCAAGCCGTTCATCTACTTCCGGTTTTAAATCGGATGAGCGATTTTAGCCGAAATGGATAAGCGCATCGAGAAACATGAGACAGAATTTGGAGCGGCGTCGCAGTCGCGCGTTCGTGCGGAGGGCGTCATCGCCTTTTTGAAGTCGCTGACGCTCGCGCGTCTGCCGATTTTCGGTTGCGCCGGCTTCATCGCGTTTTTGTTCCTCGCCAATTTGTGGAATTTCGCCGTCGAGCGCGATTGGCCGAAGTTGCGCATCCGCAGCGCTTGGCCGCTCGCCGGCGTCGCGAAGCCAAAGCCCGCGCCCTGGACTCTCGACGCCTTCCTGTCAGGAGAAACGCAAAAGGCTGTCTCAATAAATCTTGGCCGAATGTCGCCGGTTTTTCCGATCTCGGTTCGCGCGAAAAATCAGCTGGTCTTTTCGCTTTTTGGCGGCTCGGCCGCGCCCGGCGTCGTCATTGGCCGCGACGGCCAGCTCTATGAGCAGTTCTACATCGACGAATTTTGCGCCCGCGACGGCGCGTTCGATTCCGCGCGGCTCGGCGCGTGGTCTTCGACGCTGCGCGACATTCAGGAGATGGCGCAACGCCGCGGCAAGAGCTTCGTCTATCTCGTTTCGCCCTCCAAGGCGGCGCGCTACCCGGAAGATCTGCCGAAGTCCGCGCCTTGCGCACTACGCGCGCCGTCGATGCCCGAGAAGCTTGCGCCCTATCGCGCGGCGCTCGACGCGGTTCGCGTGCGCTATGTGGACGGCCCGGCGCTCATTGCGAGGGAAAAGTCCAGACAGCCGATACCGCTGTTTCCGCGTGGCGGCACCCATTGGAACAGCGTCGGCGGCGCGCTCGCCATGCGTGGCGCGACGCGTGCGCTTCCAGCTTCTCCCGTGGGGGTTCTGGATTTTACGTCAGCGCCGGCGCCAGAAGCCCTAGGCACAGACCGCGACCTGCTGGATCTGCTCAATCTCTTATGGCCCGACGCGTATTACCCCACGGCGGCGATCGGCCGGGCAGGGGAGAAGGGCGATTGCGCGCGGGCGCCGCGGCTGCTCGCGCTTGGCGGGAGCTTCCTGCATGAAGTTCTGGCGGCGGCGACGCTTGCGCCCTGTCCGCCGCAAATCGACTACTGGTTCTATATGCGGACCGAGGACAACGGAATCGAACTCGGTCATTACCGGCGCGCGCCCGGCGACGCTTCGAACGGCGAGCGGCTGGCGGCGACATCGGAAGAACTCGATGAAAACCTCGCCGGCGCCGACGTGGTCCTGCTTGAAGAAAATGAATCGAGCATCGCCACGACGAAGCAGGTTGGGCATCTCGCCGAGGCGCTGCGTCGTCTGCCGTAGCGCGCTCGCGGCCGCTCACGCCGCCTGCGACGGATCATCCCAATATCCCTCGGAACGGGCGATCCTCGCGTATTCCGCATGCACCACGGCCGGGGTGTAAAGCCGCTCCAGTCGTCGCACGACGAAATGGCCGCGCGCGAGGCTTTGGAAGTGTTCGGTGAAAGCCACGTTGATCGCCGCGCCGCTGATCGCGCCGATGATCGGGACGGCCTGCGCCGCGGTCTTTTGCGACACGACCATGCCGAAACGCGCCCCGATCGCGCCGATCAAACGGGCGAGAGCAGGCGCCGCCTCGTTGGAAACCCGCCGCACGGTCAGAAAGCGCGCGGCGTCGGACACGGACTTCGCGAGCACGGCGCGCAGCGCAAGATAGCCGCCCTCCAGGACATTTCCCTCGGCGGAATGGCCGCCTAGCGCAAAAACTTCGAGGCAGGCGAGGGCGGCGCCCGGGTGGCGCAAGTCCTCTCCCTCCGCCTGTGCGATTTCCGCGATCGAGCGCAGCATGATCGTCGTCGACACCGGCAATTCCAGCGGCAGGCTCGCCAGGCCAACGGCGCCGCCGACGCCTCCGGTGAGCGCCGCGAGACGACGGTGAATCCGCACCGTGTCCTTCCTTGGCTGGGCGTCGAGGCTCGCCAAGGCCATCTTCATCGCCGTGGCGAGCGCCTTTTGCGTCGCGGCGGCGACCGCCGCCTGTAGTCGCGGCGGCAGCGTCAGCGAGCCAAAACTGAGCTGCCGGCTCGCCAATCCCGCCAGCCGCGTCGCAAAGCTATGTCTTTCCAACGCCGCGACGGCGGAGCGCAGCGCTTCGACATCGGACTGAGACAAGCCCTGGTCCACGAGAACGGGCAGCGGATAGGAGTTCGACACGGAAAGCCTCGGATTTTTGATTACCTTTTAAAAGTCGGACTCTTCCAAGGTCTTTGCAAGCGCGGCAAAGGTGTGGCGAGACGCGAATGCGCAACGCTGGCTCGTGCGCCGGCGCACATGATGCGCCCGTGAAGGCGCGCTATCTTCGGTTGCAGCTCAAGCGGCGCTATTGCATTTCGGGCCTCGTCCTGTACTGCAAGGCGGGTGTTGCCGGCTTCGTTTTGTGCTGGCGGCCACAGGAAGAGGAGAACTGAATGCTGAAGTTTGGTTTGGGTCGCGCGCTGAGCGGCGTTTTCGCTCTGGCCCTGCTGGCGCCCGCGAGCGCCTTCGCGGGCGACCGCGTCGGGATGTTGCAGTGCCGGCTTCTAGGCAATGGCATCAGCGTTCTAGTCGAAAATCAGCAGATGGACTGCATTTATCGCGATGACGCCGAAGGCGCGGCTCCGGCCCACTATGCGGGCGCGCTCACCAAGGTCGGCGCAAATGTGACGATCAATGGTCCTGGCCAACTGTCCTGGGGCGTCGTCGCGGCGACAGACCACCTTGGACCCGGCGCTCTCGCGGGCTCCTATTTCGGCCCGGGAGTCTCAGCCAAGTTCGGGGTCGGGGGCGGAGGCGCGGCGCTCGTCGGCGGATCCGACAACATCTTCTCGCTGCAGCCCTTCAACGTCCAGGCCGGCTCTGGAGTGGGGTGGACGGCCGGCGTCGAGAGCTTGACGCTGGCCTATATCCCGCCGCCTCCGCCGCCCGCGCCGCGCCGCGGCCATGTCCACCATCATCACCACGGGCATCAGGGCCACACCCACCATCACACGAGCCATCACCACCACTAAGGGTCGGCTCTAAAGTCGCATCAGACCGGCGCGGAGAAACTCAGCAGCCGGTCGGTGGGGAAATCATAAAGCCTCGCGCTCTCGCGCCATTCCGGCGCCAGCGGCGCGAGGCATTTTTTTGCGAATTCTTCAGGCGTTTTGAGCGTCATCGGATCTTCGCCCGGCATCGCCTGAGCGCGCATGCGCGTGCGCAGCGGACCCGGATTGGCGAGCATGACGGTCACGCCATCGCCGGCGCTTTCAGACGCATAGGTGCGGGCCATCGCTTCGAGGGCCGCCTTCGAGACCGCATAAGCGCCCCAGAACGGCTTCATTGTCGCGCGATGCGCCGCCCCTGAGGTGATGAAGAGGACGCGTCCGGCGCCAGACGCGCGCAAGAGCGGATCAAGGGAACGGATCAGACGCCAGTTTGCGGTGACGTTGATCGCGATGACGCGATTCCAGTCCTTCGGGTCGACGTGGGCGAGCGGCGACAGAGGGCCGAGAACGCCTGCGTTGCCAACGAAGGCGTCGAGCTTGCCCCAGCGTTCGAACAGCGCCGCGCCGAGACGGTCAAGCGCGTCGAAGTCGGCCAGATCGCAGGGAACGAGCGTCGCTTGTCCGCCCTGCGCGCGGATTTCATCGTCGAGTTCTTCGAGCGCGCCCTGCGTGCGCGCCAAGGCCACGACATGCGCGCCGTCGCGGGCGAGTTCCAGGGCGAGCGCGCGTCCAATGCCGCGCGACGCGCCGGTGACGAGGGCGATGCGGTCGGAAGGAAGAAGCGTCATGACGATCTATTCGCTTCGGCCTGATAGGATCCGAACTTCGCTTCGGTAAAGGCGTAAATGTCGAGCAGATCGGCGTGCGCGCGACGAGAAAGACGGAATTCAGCCACGACGTTGGTCAGCGCGGCGACGAGCTTCTGCTAAAATTTCGTCCATCATCGTCTCTGACGCAGCGGCGCCATCAGAATTTGCGAGAACTTCGCGCAGCCGGCGCAGTTGTTCATCTCGCGGCAGCCGCCGCCATGCTTCCACCTCCGCTTCAGTCGGCGTGGCGGAGGGCATGACCGCGGATGCTCTTACTTCACTCGCCATGGGGATCTCGTGCGCGCGATTGTCATGTATCAGCTTGCCTCCGCCAACAGCGACAGTTGCGCGCGGTTTTCGCCGACAAGGTCGGTCAGCGACGTGGGATACTCCCCGGTGAAGCAGTGGTCGGTGAACTGCGGCCGGATGGGATCACGGCGCTCGTAGCCCATGGCGCGATAGATGCCGTCGACCGACAGGAAGCCCAGCGAGTCGCAGCCGATATATTCGCGCATTTCATCGAGCGTATGCGTCGCGGCGAGCAGATTCTCCTTCTGCGGCGTATCGATGCCGTAGTAGTCCGGATTGGTGATCGGCGGCGACGAAATCAGGAAATGCACTTCCGTCGCGCCGGCGTCGCGCATCATCTGCACGATTTTCACCGACGTCGTGCCGCGCACGACGGAATCGTCGATGAGGATCACGCGTTTCCCGGCGACGACGCAGCGGTTGGCGCTGTGTTTCATGCGTACGCCGAAATCGCGGGCAATTTGCGTCGGCTCGATGAAGGTGCGCCCGACATAGTGATTGCGGATAATGCCGAGCTCGAACGGCACGCCGGATTGCTGCGAATAGCCGAGCGCCGCTGGCACGCCGGAGTCCGGCACGGGCACCACGACGTCCGCCTCGATCAGGCGCTCGCGCGCGAGCTCGGCGCCCATCGCCTTGCGCACCTCATAGACCGGACGGCCATGGACGATGGAATCGGGACGGGCGAAATAGATATATTCGAAGATGCAGGGGCGCATCGGCTGCGGCGGAAACGGCCGCAAGCTCTGAATTCCGTCCTCGGAGATAATGACGATCTCGCCATTCATCACGTCGCGAACGAAGCGCGCGCCGATGATGTCGAGCGCGCAAGTTTCCGACGCGAGAATATATTTTCCGTTGAATTCGCCGATGACGAGCGGGCGGATGCCGAGCGGATCACGCGCGCCGATCAGCTTCTTGTTGGTGAG
The DNA here is from genome assembly GCF_051062815.1 of Methylocystis sp. GTDB lineage: Bacteria > Pseudomonadota > Alphaproteobacteria > Rhizobiales > Beijerinckiaceae > Methylocystis. Next base: position 43,501 of record NZ_JBPFDU010000080.1, read on the forward strand.
CGCGACGAGCGAATAGGCGCCTTCGATCGAGCGAAGCGCTTCAATGAAACGGTCGATGAGCAGCGGCCTGCGGCTGCGCGCCACGAGATGAAGGATGACCTCGGTGTCCGAAGTCGACTGGAAAATCGCGCCTTCGCGGATCAGTTCGCGGCGCAGCGTCTGGGCATTGGTGAGGTTGCCGTTGTGGGCGACCGCGAAGCCGCCAGTGTTCAGTTCCGCGAACAGCGGCTGCACGTTGCGCAGCATGGTTTCGCCGGTGGTGGCGTAGCGCACATGTCCGATCGCCGTGGCGCCGGGCAGGCGCTTGATCGTGTTTTCCTGAGAAAAGTGATCGCCGACAAGGCCCAGTCGGCGCTCGCCATGGAAGCGGCCGCCGTCGAAGCTGACGATGCCGGCGGCCTCTTGGCCGCGATGCTGCAGGGCGTGCAAGCCCAAGGCGGCGATCGCTGCGGCGTCCGGCAGATCGAAGACGCCGAACACGCCGCAATATTCGCGAAGCCTGTCGCCGTCGAGATCGTCTGTCGCGTCAATCTCGCGGGATGAGGATCGTTGAAGATCCTCGGCGGCCTCCGTCATGCTTCGTCCCCCGTGACGCGCCGCTCAGCACTCCCAAGCGCCCGGCCGTCGCATTCCCGTCATATGTGCCAGCGGCGGGGCCCAACCGCAAGACCATCATTCAGGCTTGTCGCCCGATTGAGGCGCCGCCTCGGCCGGCGCCTCAGCCGGAGCCTCCGAGCTTGCGTCGGTCGGCGCGGGCTGAATTTTGTCCGGCTCGACGTCGGCCGGCGGCTCCTCATTCGTCGGAGCGCCCTTCTTCGCCTTGATCTTGGCGACGAGGCTGTCGATGTCGTCGGGCAGCATTTCCCGCAGTTTCTCGCCGCCAGCCGTCAGGAAGGGTTTAGCGCGCGCGTCCTTGATCCATTCGGGCTGATTCGTTTCGGGCACCAGCCAGCTGTAAAAGACGAAGGCGACGACGGCGAGCAGCGCGCCGCGAACGGCGCCGAACAGGAAACCGAGCGTGCGATCGAGGGCGCCGACCTTCGAATCGAGGATGACGTCCGAGAGCTTCACCGTGATGAGAGAAACAGCGATCAAAGCGACGAAAAATACGGAGGCGACGGAAGCCGCGAGAGCGATCTCGTCCTTGCTGACGTATGGTTTGATGTAGGGCAGGGCGAGCGGATAAAAGAAATACGCCGCCGCCGCCGCCGCAACCCAGGACAGGATTGCAAGGACTTCGCGGGTGAAGCCGCGCAAAAGAGCGAGCATCCCCGAAATCAGAACGACGGTAATCACAGCCAAATCAAGATATGACGGCATCGCTAGCCCCTTGCTTGTTCGCCCCGAGCTCTGAACGCTTCTGAACGGGCTGTTGGCCGCCTTCCGGGCGACATCCGCACCACCCTCTCCAGAACCTGTGTCAACTTTGCGCCGCCGCGGGCGGCCAAGCGTCGGTCCGGCAGGCGTCTCGCTTTCGCACTGGCAGCCTTCTAACGCATCTTGAGGCCAGCCGGAAACACTAATGCGCGACATCTTTAGCCGCGCGCGATCGTTCTTTCGCGCGTCGAAATGCGAGCGATGGCCGCGACGAGGCCGCCGACGTCCGCGCAGGGACGGATCGTCACGCCGGCGCCGCGCCCGTCATCGGAGATTTGTTGGGATTGTGGGACGACGGCGAGATGGAACCCGAGTTTCCCTGACTCGCGCAGTCGCATGCCGGCATGAATGACAGGCCGCACGGCGCCGGAGAGCCCGATCTCGCCAAAAAAGCACATGTCGGGCGGCAGGACGGCGCCGGTGAGCGACGAGACGAGGGCGGCGGCCGCTGCGAGGTCGGCGGCCGGCTCATGGGCCCGAAATCCACCTGCGACGTTGAGATAGACGTCGTGCATGCCAAGCTTCAGCCCGCCATGCGCTTCGAGCACGGCCAGGATCATGGAGAGCCGATTCTGGTCGAAACCGACGACGGCGCGTCGCGGCGTGCCGAGAGAGCTCGGCGCGACGAGCGCCTGGATTTCGATCAGCAGCGGACGCTGCCCCTCCATGCCGGCGACGACCGCGGCGCCCGGCGCGCCAGAGTCTCGGCCGGCGAGAAAAAGCGCCGATGGATTGGCGACTTCGGCGAGGCCGAGGCTGGTCATCTCGAAGACGCCGATTTCGCCTGTCGCGCCAAATCGGTTCTTGGAGGCGCGCAGCATGCGGAAATGATGCGCGCCGTCGCCCTCGAAGGACAGGACGGCGTCGACCATGTGTTCGACCACGCGCGGACCTGCGACCTGCCCGTCCTTCGTGACATGGCCGACGAGAACGATCGTCGAGCCTGTCGTCTTGGCGTGGCGCAGGAGCGCCTGGGCGCTTGCGCGCACCTGCGTCACCGTTCCAGGCGCCGACTCCGCCATGTTGGTGTGCATCGTCTGTATCGAATCGATTACGATCAACGCCGGGCGGGCGCCTGTCGCGCAGGTGGCGAGAATGTCTTCGACCTGGGTTGCGGCGGCGAGCTCCACTCGCGCATCGGTGAGATTGAGCCTGGTCGCGCGCAGGCGCACCTGGGCGACGGCCTCCTCGCCCGAAATATAGACGACGCGCGCGCCGCGGCGCGCCAGAGTTGCGCAGGCCTGGATGAGCAGAGTGGATTTGCCGATGCCCGGCTCGCCGCCGAGCAGCAGCACCGAGCCAGGCACGAAGCCGCCGCCGGTGACGCGGTCGAATTCGTCGATTCCCGTCGCAATTCTAGGCGCGGGCCGGCCTTCGCCAGCGAGCCCCTCGAGTTCGAAGACGCGGCCGCGCGCGGCGCGGCGGGAAACGGCGGGCGCGCCGGCCTCCGACTCTTCAACGAGGCTGTTCCACTCGCCGCAGGAGTCGCAGCGACCTTGCCACCGCGACGCGACGGCGCCGCAGTTCTGACAGACGTAGACCGCGCGGCTTTTGGCCATGCCTGCTTGGCGCATGGCGCGCCGACGCTTGTCAAGCGGATAAGCGCGCGCGAAGCCGCAAGCGTCACTCGTCGCCGTTGATTCTCGCACGCATGATGTTGGACGGCTTGAAGGAGACGACCAGCCGCGCCGAAATCTTGGCGCCTGCGCCAGTCTTCGGATTGCGTCCCTGCCGCTCCTTCTTGGAGCGTACCGTAAAGGCGCCAAAGGAAGAGAGCTTGACGTCTTCGCGCGCGACGATGCGCTCGAAGATCTCTTCGAGCACCATTTCGACGCATTTCGCGGACTCCGCCCGCGGCACTCCAACTTTCCGATGGATTGCGTCTGCAAGGTCCGAGCGGGTCACGGTGCCCCCCCTCGCCATGCGCTTTTCTTTCGCTTCGCCGTTCGGCTTAGCGGTCGCGTCCCCCTTGGCCATCTTCTGCCTTACAATTCATCAAAAACGACGGTCGTGGGCTGTTCGGAGCGCGCCGGGAGGGACGACGGGGCGCTATCAGGGGCGGCGCGTTATCGCTCCGAAACCCGCCCACAGCGGGTATTCGCCACCGGCTATTGTCGGAATTTTTCAGAATTGAATCGGGAAATCAAGCGCAGGTTGTAATCGCGCGTGTAATATTTCGTGCCAATATTTGCTTACATTGAAATAGTTGTTGTATTACGCCAGCTTACCAGCGTATCAGCGCCGATCCCCAGGTAAAGCCGCCCCCGACGGCTTCAAGCATGACGAGATCGCCCCGTTTGATTCGTCCGTCCGCCGAGGCGACCGCCAAAGCCAGGGGCACTGACGCGGCGGAGGTGTTGCCGTGTAAATGCACGGTGGCGATGATCTTTTCCGGCGCAATCCCGAGTTTTTGCGCCGACATGTCGATGATTCGGCGATTGGCCTGATGCGGCACGAACCAATCAAGATCCTCGGGGGTCAGTCCCGTCGCGGCGAAAGCGTCCTTGACGACGTCGGTGACTTGGCCGACCGCGAAGCGGAACACCTCTTTCCCCTCCATACGCAGATGACCGACGGTTTGAGTCGCGGACGGGCCGCCGTCGACGTGGAGTTTCGCGCGATGGCGTCCGTCAGAGCGCAGATGAGTCGTCAGCACGCCGCGCTCGTCGGCCCCTCCCTGCGACGGTTGCGCCTCGAGCACCATCGCGCCGGCGCCGTCGCCAAACAGCACGCAGGTGGTGCGGTCGGTCCAATCGATGATCCGGGAGAACGTCTCGGCGCCGATCACAAGCGCGCGCTTGTGCGAGCCCGAACGTAGAAATTTCTCCGCCGTGGCGACGGCGAAAACGAATCCCGAGCAGACGGCCTGCAGATCAAACGCCACGCCGTGCGTAATGCCGAGGGCCGCTTGAATCTGCGTCGCGGTTGACGGGAAGGTCCAGTCCGGCGTCGATGTCGCCACGACGATCAGGTCGATGTCGTCGGCGGTAATTCCCGCATTGGCGAGCGCATCGCGCGCGGCCATTTCCCCGAGCATCGACGTCGTCTCGCCTTCCGCGGCGATATGGCGCTCCTTGATTCCAGTTCGCTGCACAATCCACGCGTCGCTCGTGTCGACGAGCTTGGCGAGCTCGTCATTGGTGAGGGTTTTTTGCGGGAGATAGGCGCCGACGCCGAGGACGACGGAACGCAGTTGAGGCATGCTTGTCGTCACTGAGCGGCTTCCCGGGGAGGACTGGTCGAAACGGCGCCGTCCTGGCCTTCGAGGCTGTGCGCCAGCGCGACAGTGTCGCGAATACGATTGAGAAGGTCGCTGCCGGCCACCTCATGGCCGATCTCGACGGCCCGCGCGAAGCCGACCGAATCGGCGCCGCCGTGGCTTTTGATGACGATTCCCTGGAGCCCAAGAAACACGCCGCCATTCGTCGCCCTGGTGTCCATCTTGGCGCGAAGTTGGCGGAAGGCCCCGAGCGCGAGAAGATAGCCGAGCTTGGCGAGCAACGTGCCGCCCATCGCCTCTTTGACATAGGCGGTAATCTGCGCGGCGGTTCCTTCAGCGGTCTTGAGCGCGATATTGCCGGTAAAGCCCTCGGTGACGACAACGTCGACGGCGCCCTGTCCGATCCCGTCGCCCTCAACGAAGCCGCGATAATCGAAACCGGGCAGGGCGAGATCGCGCAGCATGGTCGAGGCGGCCTTCACCTCTTCGATGCCCTTGATCTCTTCGGCGCCGACATTGAGCAGGCCGACGGTCGGGCGCTCAACTCCCAGCATCACTCGCGCCATCGCCGCGCCCATGATCGCGAGATCGACAAGGTGGCTGGCGTTGGCGCCCATCGAGGCGCCGACGTCGAGCACCACCGACTGGCCCCTGAGCGTCGGCCAAAGGCAGGCGAGGGCCGGCCGGTCGACGCGCGCCATCGTATGCAGGCAAATTTTCGCCATGGCCATCAGCGCGCCGGTGTTGCCGGCCGAGACGGCGACGTCCGCGTCGCCTTTCTTGACCGCCTCGATCGCAAGCCACATCGACGAGACCCGCCGCCCGTAGCGCAGCGCCTGACTCGGCCTGTCGTCCATACGGATCGACACCGAAGAGTGGCGCACGTCGGCGCATTCGGCGAGGCGCGGATAGCGTTGAAGCTGCGCGCGGATCGCCGGCTCGTCGCCGATCAGCAGGAAGCGGCTGTTGGGACGCCGTTCGAGCGCGCTGGCCGCGCCCGCGATGGTCACCTTCGGGCCAAAATCGCCGCCCATCGCGTCGAGCGCGATCCGAACAGTTTGCGGCATTTAATTCGTTTCCCCCGACTGCGCGCCTGGATTCGCCGTCTTAACTCTTGGCCGGCCTTTGTGACGCGTCCGAGAAGCGCGTTCGCGCTCCCGCCCTTGCGGGCGACTTGCCATTTGCTGGCCATAGGCGCAAGTGCCTATTCTGTCTCGCCTCAAGCCTCGCGGCGCGGCTTGAGCCGTCCCAGGGCGGCGAAAGGCGAGACGGCCTGAGCTCCGTCGCCAGGCTGCGGTTCGACGAAATGCGCACCTGGCTTGCGAGGATAGGGATCAAGCGCCAGCGTGAAGAACTCGGAAACCATCGCGCCGAGATCGACGCCGCCGCCGATCAACGGATCGGGCGGATCCTCATCGAGCGTAATTTCAGTCAACTCTTCGTATCGCCCTCGGCTGCGCGGCGCCTCGTCCGGCGGCGGCGCAAAGCGCATCTGGATGGGTTCGATGAGCTCCGAGTCGAACTCCTCGAGCGTCGTGACGCAGGTTTGCCGAATGCTCGCGCGCAGCTCGCCTTCGATCTCCAATCCGTCGCCGCGCCGCTGCCGCGCGCGCAGCTCTGCTTGGAGCGAATGGACGGCGGGCAGCGCATTGTGCTGCGCCAGTGCGGCGCATTCGAGCGGCGTCGCCCGGATGTCGACGTCGAGACCTTCGGTTGGCACTTCAGAGAGGGCGAGACGGCGCGAAAGCGGCGGATGCGAGTCGAAAGTGTTGTTCATGGCGTCGTCTCCAGGTCGCGCGCGTTCGATAATCAAATATGTGCGTCGGCGCACGGACGCCAGCGCTGCGCAGCGCAAGAAGAGCGTCTTGCTTTCGCTGCGTTCGAAGATTACGGATTTGGCGAGGACTATCGACCGGGCGCAGGCGCGCCGCGGCGGATGATTTCGGAGACATTCATGGCGCAGGCTTTGCGCGTCGTTTCTCGTTTAGCGGCCGTGGCCGGCCTCGCTGCTTCGCTTTCCGCTTGTCTCGGGTATGAGGGCGTCGTCACCCGCGGCGCCGTGCTCGATTCGCGCAGCACCGGGCAAATTAAGCCTGGCATGCCGGCGCAGCAGGTGATGGCGACCCTTGGCACCCCCTCCACGACGTCGACGGTCGGCGGCGACGCCTGGTATTACGTCAGCCAGCGTATCGAGCGCCAATTCGCCTTCATGCCACAGAATATTACCGATCAGCGCGTCTATGCGGTTTACTTCGACAAGTCGAAGAAAGTTCAGCGCGTGGCCGATTACGGCATGGAGGACGGCAAGCCGATCGACTTCATCACCCGCACGACGCCGACCGCCGGCCCCGAATATCATCTGCTCCAAGGCATGCTCTCCAAGGTGTCGAATCTCTTTTAGAGACACCCGCTCTCGTTTCGAGACGCCGGCCGCAGCAAGTTCGCGTCTCGACTAGTGGCGTCATTGTGGCGACGGCGACGCGCCTGTCTGCGTAAGCCATTGTAAGGAATGAGTTTTCGGCTGCCGCGCGTCTGTGGCGCGGCCGTAATTGTGGCGCGAGCATGGCTCCGGCCGCCGATCTTTCGCCCCGCCTCGCAGGTAACCTTCTGTTTACGCAAACTTTGCGTAATTGTGGAGAAACCGCGAAGCATGACCGTCACGCTGACGAACGCCCCGCCGCCTTCAAAAGACGAGAAGGTCGCGTCGCCTCGCTCAGGCCGGCACTCCAAGGCGTCGCCCAGCGCGACCCTGCCGGGCTTACTGCTTGATCAATCCTGTTCGCCTTTGTTGCGGGCGCTTTGCGTCGCGACCCTGCTTTCGGTGCTGGCTGTCCTGGCGATGACCGCCGAGCGCGACGAGACTCGTCGTCCGGAGCGGACCGCGCGCGCTGCACGCGCCCGCGTCGCCGCATCTCCGCTGACGACGCTGACGCAATCCGCCGATGACGATACGGCGCTCGACTCGGACTTTTCATTGGAGCAGGCGGCGCTCACCTGGTCGCATCGGCTGGGGAGTGACGACGCCTTCGATACGCCGGGCGTGATGCGGTTCGGGTCCGTCAAGGTGCAGCAGTCGATTGTCGAGCGCGTCGTTAAGGCGGCGCAGACGACTGAAATGGACCCGGCGCTGCTCATGGCCATCGCCGACAAGGAGTCGAATTTCTCCTCCACCGCGAAGGCGCGGACGTCGTCCGCCAGCGGGCTCTTCCAATTCGTCGAGAAAACCTGGCTTAAGGCGATGAAAACCTTCGGTTGGCGCCATGGGCACGGCGAGACGGCGGCGGCGATCGCGAGCGACGATTCGGCGCGCGTCAGCGGACAGAAGCGGGCGCAAATCCTGGGCCTGCGCAACGATCCCTATCTTTCCGCGGTTCTCGCCGCCGAAATGCTTAAAAAGGACAGCGCCCGGATCGCCGAGAAGATCGGCCGTCCTCTGACCCGCGGCGAAACCTACCTCATCCACTTCCTGGGTCCGGACGACGCCGAGCGCTTCATGCGGACCGTGGACGAGGCGCCGCACACGTCGGCGGCGTCGCTACTGCCGAGGCCGGCGCGCGCCAATAAGCCGATCTTCTACGAGCAGCAGGGCCGCCGGCTCAAGGTTCGCTCGGTCCAGGAGGTGCATGAAGCCTTCGAGACGATGATGGACAAGCGCACCAGCCGCTATGAGGACGTCGCTGCGAAACTGCCGGGAGGCGCCACCGCCTATGCCGAATAGGCGCGCCGAAGCTTCGCCGCCGGCGCTCGAGCAGGTTCCGAAAAAGTTGACAGACTTGAACCTGCTCAACATTTTGATTTTGAGCGATTCCTTATCGATCACATGATTCCATGTGATCGGGATGCGCTCTAGCCTGAGACGGCGGTCTTCCCCATCATCAGGTCGAGATTTTGCACCGCCGCGCCGGCCGCGCCCTTGCCGAGATTGTCGAGCCGGGCGACGAGAAGGGCGTGGCGGCGCGCCTCATTGGCGATGACGAAGACCTCCATGTCATCGGTTCCGTTCAGCGCCAGCGGATCGAGCTTGCCGCTTGTCGGCGCGGCCGCCAGCCGGACATGTTTCGCCTCCGCGTAGTGACCGGCATAGACGCCTTCGAAATCCTCGGCTCTGGGCTTGCCGGGCAGCGCGTCCAGCGCGAGCGGCATCGAGACAAGCATGCCCTGCCTGAAATTGCCGACCGAGGGCACGAAAAGCGGCCGCTCGGAAAGCTTCGAATAGGCCATGATCTCGGGCACATGTTTGTGTTCGAGGCTGAGCGCATAGAGCTCGAACGCCGGCGCTTCGTCGCGCTCATAGGCTTCGATCATCTGCCGTCCGCCCCCCGAATAGCCCGAGATGGCGTTGATCGTCAGCGGCTGGTCCGACCGGATAAGCCCGGCGTCGACGAGCGGACGGATGAGCGCGATCGCGCCCGTGGCGTAGCAGCCGACGTTCGCGATCCGGCGCCCGCGGGCGATCGCCGCCGCCTGTCCCTTGCAAAGCTCCGCAAAGCCGTAGACCCAACCATCCGCCACGCGATGCGCCGTGGAGGCGTCGAGCAACCGCGGGCCGCCCGCGCCGAGGGCGTCGCAGAGCGCGACGGTTTCCCTGGCCGCATCGTCCGGCAGACACAAAATCGCGATGTCCACGGAAGCGAGAATGTCGCGCTTGGCGGCGACATCCTTGCGTGTCTCCTGTGGGAGCGAGACGAGCGAAATGTCCTCGCGTCCGGCGAGCCGTTCGCGAATTTCGAGCCCCGTAGTGCCGGCGTCGCCGTCGATGAAGATCCTGGTTTTTGTCGTCATGGCCCGCATCTAGTCGATTTGGCGAAGGAGAAAAAGGATTGTCGCGAAGAACCTTCACGCGTTTTTGACGCGCGCGGCGCTCCATCCTATAGCGCGGCGGGACGCGTCCGCCGCAATCCGGGCGCAGCGCAGTCGCAAGCGGGAGCCGATGGTCGACAGTCCGTGCGTAAAGATCTGCGAACTCGATCAGGACGGCGTGTGCGTCGGCTGCGGCCGCACGCGCGCCGAGATCGCCGGCTGGATGTCGATGTCAGATGCGGAAAAGGCCCAGGTCGTCGAGCGGGCGGACAAGCGCAAGCGCGCGATGAGCGCCAGCGACAAAAGCAAACCCCAACCTCTTATCGCGTCGAGCGAATAGTGGTGACGGCGACATTGCGCGCTCTATATCGATTTATACGAAATGAGTTTTGACCGCCTCCTTGAGGAGGAGAGCTTATGGCGAAGCAGGTAACGGAAACAGACGGCGCGCTGAGAGCATACGCGCTGCGGCTGTTAGACACGGTCTACAACGCCTCGGTCTATGCGGTGATCGCCTACAGCGGGCTGCTGGTCCTGCTCGCGATCGTCGGCCTGGCGATCTTCATGAAAATTATTTACGTGCCAGAATTTCATCCCTGGTAGCCGCGCTCATTTTGCCAAAGCGCCTGCTCATCGTCGCGCACGCGCCTTCGCGTAACACCGAGCGATTGCGGGACGCGGTCGCCGCCGGCGCGCGCGCGCCCGAGATCGAGGGCGTTGACGTCGAGACGCTCAGCCCTTTCGCGGCGACGCCCGAGCATGTTCTCGCCGCGCAGGCGGTCATTCTCGGAACCACCGAAAATCTCGGCTACATGAGCGGGGCGCTCAAGGACTTCTTCGATCGTTGCTACTATCCCTTGTTGGAGCGCACGCAGGGCCTGCCATACGCGCTTTACATTCGCGCCAGCCACGACGGAACAGGAACGCGGCGCGGAGTCGAGACGATCGTGACCGGGCTGCGCTGGCGGGCGATCCGCGAGCCGCTCATCTGCCGGGGCGAATGGCGGGAAGACTTCGTCGATGAATGCCGCGAACTGGGGATGCTCGTGGCGGCGGGCCTCGACGTGGGGGCCATTTGAGCCGATCAAGCCATCGTCTATAGCAACCGCGCGGGCCGCAGGCCGGCGCGAATGATGGTCCGGCAGGGCGAATGCAGCGAAGCGACGATTTTCTCGGCCATCCGCGCGGGCTCGCCTTTCTCTTCGCTTCGGAAATGTGGGAGCGGTTTTCCTATTACGGCATGCGGGCGCTGCTCGTCCTCTACATGGTCGACTACCTGCTGACGCCGGAGCGCATGAGCACGGCGCTCGGCCTTGACGCCTTGAAGCGCGGGCTCGAGACGCTTTTTGGTCCGCTCGGTCCGCAACCTTTCGCCTCGCAAATCTATGGGCTCTACACCGGCCTCGTTTATCTCGCGCCGATCCTCGGCGGAGCGATCGCAGACCGCTGGTTAGGGCGCGCGCGCACGATCGTGATCGGCGCGGCGTTGATGGCCGTCGGCCATTTCATGATGGCGTACGATCGCCTCTTTCTGATCGCGCTGCTTTGCATCGCGCTCGGCTGCGGCGGCTTCAAGCCGAACATCTCCGTCCAGGTCGGGGAGCTTTACGCGGGGGCGGATGCCCGTCGCGACCGCGCTTATTCGATTTTCTATGTCGGCATCAATATCGGCGCATTCTTCGCGCCGCTGGTTTGCGGAACAGTCGGGGAGACGATCGGCTGGCATTATGGCTTCGCCTGCGCGGGCGTCGGCATGGCGATCGGCCTCGCGACGTATGTGATCGGCCTTCCGAGCCTGCCGCCCAAGCCGATGCGCGGCGTCAGGCGCGCGCCGACGGCGCAAATGCGCGCGCAGTTTCGCCGGTCGCTCGTCATCCTCATGCTGCTCTTTGCGCCTTCCGCGCTGTTCTGGGCGGCCTTTGAGCAGCAGGGCAACACGATCGCGCTCTGGGCGGCGCAATCCACCGACCGCGGCGTCGATGTTTTCGGATGGCGCGCCGAAATTCCGGTGACTTGGTTTCAGGCCTTCAATCCGCTGATGATCTTTCTCTTCACGCCGCCGCTCGTTTCCTTTTGGAGCCGGCTCTCTCGGGCTGGGCGCGAGCCCTCGACGATCAGTAAAATGTCGCTTGGCTGTCTCGGCGTCGCCGCGAGCTACGGCGTCATGGCGCTCGCGGCCTGGACGAGCGACGGCGGTAAGGCGAGCTGGCTTTGGCTCCTCGTCTTTTTCTGCGTCATCACCGTTTCAGAACTGCACTTTTCGCCGATCGCCCTGTCGCTCGTGTCGCATGTCGCGCCGGAAGGATCGCGCTCGGCGCTGATGGGCGTGTGGTTCACATCGATGTTTCTCGGCAATGTCCTGGCGGGATGGCTCGGCAGTTTGTGGTCGAGCGCGCCCAGCGTGTATTTCTTCCTGCTCATGGGCGCGCTCGGCGTCGTCGGCGCGCTGATCGTTGAGGCTGCGCGGCGACCGCTTGGCGGCCTCCTGTCTTCCCGCTAGCGACCGTGGCGTGCGACTGCGAACGCGAAGACGCCACACGCGGACAATCGAGAATTTGCATGGATATGCGCCAAAAAAATGTGCGCCAAGCGGGAGCGCCAGCGCCCAAACAGATCACGGCCGCCGTGATTGGGAATGCGCTGGAATGGTACGATTTCGTCGTCTATGGCTTTTTTGCTTCCGTTCTGGCGCAGGCGTTTTTTCCAAGCCGAGATGACACGGCTTCTCTCTTGCTGGCGCTCGCGACCTTTGGCGCCGGCTTCTGCACGCGGCCGCTCGGCGCGCTCTTCTTCGGATTTTATGCCGATCGCAAGGGCCGTAAGGCGGCGCTACAACTCGTCATGTTCGCGATGACCGCCGCGGTGGCTGTCATCGCGCTCACGCCGACCTACGCGAAGATCGGGGTTTCTGCCCCTCTGCTTATCGTCGCCGGCCGCTTGCTGCAGGGATTTGCGACCGGCGGAGAATACTCCAGCTCGACCTGCTTTCTCATCGAAATGGCGCCCCGAGGCCGGCGTGGTTTCTATGGCTCGCTGCAAGTATTCGGGCAGGCGCTTTCGATCCTGCTCGCGACGCTGGCAGGCATTATTGTCACGAGCGTTTTCTCGGTCGATGCGGTGAATGAATGGGCGTGGCGACTGCCGTTTTTCGCGGGCCTGCTGATTGGTCCAGTCGGACTCTATGTCCGACGCCAGCTCGACGAAACGCCGGCTTTCAAGGCGACGGCAAGGGCGTGCGGCGCGCGGGAGGCGTTTGTCGATCTGATCCGCCGGCGTGGCGAGAGGCTGCTCGTCTGTTTCGTCGCCACGATCGGCACGACCATCTCATTCTACGTGATCCTCGTCTATATGCCGACCTACGCAAAGACCGAGATGGGATTGACGCTTGAACAATCCTTCCTCGCCCAGGCGCCCGCGCTCCTGCTGCTGATGGCGCTGACGCCGTTGATGGGCGTTTTCTCCGACGTCGTCGGCCGTCGGCCGCTGCTGCTGGCGTCGAATGGTTTGCTTCTACTGTGCGCTTATCCTCTCTACGTCTGGCTTCAGGCCGAACGGTCGGTTTTGGCGCTGGCGCTGGCGCAAATAGCCTTCTGCGTCATGATGTCGGGCATCTGCGGGGCGTTTTCGACGGCGCTCGCGGAGCAGTTTCCCACGCATATGCGTTCAGCGGGCCTTGCGATCCCCTACAATCTCGCCGTGATGATCTTTGGCGGCTTCGCCCCGTTTATCGTCGCGTGGTTGATCGGCTTTTTCGACACGCCCGTCGCGCCCGCCTTCTATCTCATCTTCGGCGCCGGCGCGGGACTCCTAGGCGTCGCGGGTCTGCACGAAAGACATAGGGAGTCGGATCTCGAATGACCGCCGCATTGAACTATGGCGTTCGACGATCGTTGATTGAGTTTGGCGCCTGCGGCGGACGCTACCATGGAAGACTTTCATGAAGAGAATTGCGGTTTTGATTGTTTCGATCGTTATGATGCAGCAACTTTTGCTCGAGGAGGCGGTGGCGCGATCCGCAAGATGCATCGTCGTCGGCGCCGGCGCGCCGCCCTATCAGGGGAAGTGCGATTTTTCGGTTGAGAATGGCGGCAGCTTTTCGATTACGCCAACCGGAAAGCCCGCGTTTGGCGGCGCGACGGTGATCAACGTCTCCGTCATTTCGCCGGGCGTCGCTGAAGTGCGAGGACTGACCCGCGATGGGATCAACTCCCGTTGGGGAGAAGCGCAGCGCTCCAAGGCCGATCCCGCCTGCTGGACTGGAAGCGACTTCAAGATCTGCGTCTACTGATCAAAAACAAAAGCGGCGCCGAAGCGCCGCTTTGGAAATGCTTGCCTTGAAGACCGCGGAGCTTAGCGCTTCGAGAACTGGAAGCTGCGGCGGGCTTTCCGCTTGCCGTATTTCTTGCGCTCGACGACGCGGGAGTCGCGCGTCAGGAAGCCTTCCTTCTTGAGCGCGGGACGCAGGTCCGGCTCGTAAGCGGTCAGCGCCTTGGCGAGGCCATGGCGCACCGCGCCGGCCTGACCCGAAAGTCCACCACCGGCGACCGTAACGACGATGTCATATTGACCCGCGCGCTTGGTGACGCCGAAGGGCTGGGCCAGAATCATGCGCAGCACCGGACGGGCGAAATAGACTTCGACGTCGCGGCCGTTGACGGTGATCTTGCCGGGGCCCGGCTTGATCCAGACGCGGGCGACGGCGTTTTTGCGCTTGCCGGTCGCATAGGCGCGGCCCTGCTTGTCGAGCTTCTGCACATAGCGCGGCGACTCGGGCGCCGTGGCGACGCTCCCCTGAAGGTCGGAAAGCGAGGAAAGAGTGGTCTCGGCCATGATCAGGCGCTCCGGCTATTCTTGACGTTCAGGGCGGCGACGTCGAGCGTCTGTGGGCTCTGCGCCTCATGCGGATGTTCCGCGCCCTTATAGACGCGCAGATTGCCGAACTGCTTGCGGCCCAGCGGGCCTCGCGGCAGCATGCGCTGCACCGCCTTCTCCAGGACTCGCTCCGGGAAGCGCCCGTCGAGAAGGAACTTCGCCGAGCGTTCCTTGATGCCGCCGGGAAAGCCCGTGTGGTGGTGATAGACCTTCTGGTCGCGCTTGCGGCCGGTCAAAACCACCTTTTCGGCGTTGATGACGATGATGTTGTCGCCGTCGTCCATATGCGGCGTGAACGTCGCCTTGTGCTTGCCGCGCAGACGCAGCGCGATGATGGAGGCGAGGCGGCCGACGATGAGCCCGGAGGCGTCGATCAGCACCCACTTCTTTTCGATGTCGGCGGGCTTCGCCGAATAGGTGTTGCCAAACATGGGATGAGAATTCCGTGTGAACGGTGTGTTCGGATGGGCGTGGATAGGCGATGCGGCAGGAGGGGTCAAGCGGTTTTTGCGCGGCAAAGTCTCCACAATGCTTAGAAAACTGGGCGCTGGGGTTTGTTGGTATTATAATACCTTAGATGTCGCCCCGATCTGAAGTGACATTGCGACGCGATTTGGCCGGGACAGGCCCGGCCATGACGCAATAGGGGCCTGCGTTCCGGCGGCTCGCTACTGATGCAGCGCTTCACCATGCAGCGCGATGTCGAGGCCCTCGCGTTCATCGTCGTAATTCACGCGAAGCGGCGTGATCATCGAGACAATTTTCAGCGTCGCCAAGGTGCCGATCACGCCCCAGACGATCGTGACGAGGACGCCGATCGCCTGCACGTAAAGCTGATGCGGATCGCCTTCCAACAGGCCCGCGACGCCCGGGTCGCCTTCCGAAGCCGTGATCGCGCGCGTGGCGAAGACTCCGGCGAGCAGCGTGCCCATGATGCCGCCGACGCCATGCACGCCGAAAACATCGAGCGTGTCGTCATAGCGAAATTTGTATTTCGCGACCGCGCAGAACCAATAGCAGACGCCGCCGGCGATCATCCCGATGACGACGCCGTGCCAAGGCAGGACATAGCCCGAGGCCGGCGTGATCGTGCCCAGACCGGCGATGGCGCCCGAGATGACGCCGAGCACCGACGGCTTGCCACGCTGGAGCCACTCCAGGCCGCTCCACACCAGCGCGCCGGCGCAGGCTGCGAGATGCGTCGCCACAATGGCGAAGACCGCGCGGGAATTGGCCGCAAGCGCCGAGCCGCCATTGAAGCCGAACCAGCCGACCCAGAGCAATCCGGTTCCGACGACGGCGAGCGAGAGATCGAAGGGCGAGAGGTTTTCGCGCCCGAACCCGACGCGATTGCCGAGGACGAGCGCGCAGACGAGGCCGGCGATTCCGGCATTGATGTGCACGACCGTCCCGCCGGCGAAATCGAGGAGGCCCAGCTTCTGCAGAAATCCGCCGCCCCAGACCCAATGCGCGGAAGGCACATAGACGATGAACAGCCACAGCGCGCAAAACAGCATGAAGGCGGAAAACTTCATGCGTTCGGCGACGGAGCCGGCGACCAGCGCGCAGGTGATCACCGCGAAGGTCATCTGATAGAGCATGAACAGGATTTCGGGGATCGTCTTGGCGAATGGGCTCACCGTGTCGAGCCCGATGCCGGCGAGAAGCGCCCGAGACGCATCGCCGATATAGGCGCCCTCGCCGCTGAAGGCGAGGCTGTAGGCGACGCCGATCCACAGCAGCGAGACGAGCGCGGTGGCGATGAGGCTCTGCGCCATGGTGGCGAGCACATTCTTCTTGCGCACCATGCCGCTGTAGAAGAGCGCGAGCCCCGGCAACGTCATCATCAGCACCAGCGCGGTGGCGGCGATCATGAAGGCGGTGTCGGCGGCGTCGATCTTGCTCCCGCCGTCCTGGGCGAGGGCTGGGCCGGCCACAAGGGTTGCGGCGAGCGCCGCGCCAAAACGATCCCACCGGACTCGCGGAATCCTCGCGCCGACGAATGTTATAGCCGCGCGCGTAAACGAGCTGTGCATGCCCTGGTCCTGATTGATGGTGGGAGATCGCGCTTAGAGCGCGTCGGAGTCGGTCTCGCCGGTGCGGATGCGCATGGCGCGGTCCAGCGGCGAGACGAAAATTTTGCCGTCGCCGATATGGCCGGTGTAGGCGGCGAGTCTAATCGCCTCGATGGCGCGATCGACGAGCGCTTCAGGGAGTGCGATGTCGATCTTAACCTTGGGCAGGAATGCGACGATATATTCGGCGCCGCGATAGATTTCGGCATGGCCCTTCTGTCGGCCATAGCCTTTCACTTCTGTCGCGGTCATTCCGTGCACGCCGATTTCCGTCAGCGCTTCGCGCACCTCGTCGAGCTTGAAGGGTTTAATAATCGCCGTGATGATCTTCATTTGCGCAGACATGCCCTCATGGTTGGCGAATTGAACATTGTCTCAGCAATTGGCATGCCATTCTGCGCAGAAAATAATCGTTTTCCATCTTGGCGTCGAGTTTGAGCCTGGCCAGTCGTGAGGCGCCAGGCGGCTAAGTTTTGTACACTATGCGTACATTGTTGGCTGACTTGGGCGCGGCGCGCCGCCCTTCGCCCGCCACGCCGCTTGAGATGAGCGATCTTTCCCTTTTGTGTGATGCGGGCGCCCGGTAGAGGTAGAAGCCGATCGTCGGGAGCGCAGAAAGCGGCGGAAGCGGATGAAGCTTGAAGACTGGTCGCCCGAAGCGACCGCCATCGATTTCGTTAATAAGGAAGACTGGCCCGAACGCCGCGCGAAGCTTCCTGAGCCTACAGCGCGTCTCGCGGAGCTTGCGGGATTTGAGGCGAAGCCCGGCTCGCTTCTTTTCGCGCCCGACGCCGACGGCGCGCCGCGGGCCTTTTTCGGCGCGGAGGGCAGGGCGCCAAAGGCGCGCGATCCATTCTTTGCCGGAAAGCTCGCGACTGCGCTGCCCAAGGGGCTCTACCGGTTTGGCGATGGCGTCGACGCGCCGGCGCAGGCCGCGCTGGCGTTCCTTCTGTCGACCTATTCCTTCTCGCGCTACAAGGCGCCAAAGAGCGAAGCCCCGCGTCTGTGCGCGCCGCAGGGCGTCGATCGCGCGCGCATCGAGCGCGTCGCCGGAGCCGTCGCCCTCGGGCGCGATCTCGTGAATACGCCGACCAATGACATGGGGCCGGAGGCGCTCGCCGAAGCGGCGCTCGCTCTCGGCGCGAAACATGGCGCCAGGACCCGCGTCATCGTCGGCGACGCTTTGCTCGCGGAAAACTTCCCCCTGATTCACGCCGTCGGGCGCGCGGCCGCGCAGGCGCCGAGGCTCGTCGAATTTGAGTACGGCCCGGAGGACGGTCTGCGCGTCACGCTCGTCGGCAAGGGGGTCTGCTTCGATACGGGCGGTCTCGACATCAAGCCTTCGAGCGCGATGGCGCTGATGAAGAAGGACATGGGCGGCGCCGCGACGACCCTGTCGCTTGCGGCGATGCTGCTTGACGGCAATGCGCCGGTCCGTTTGCGCGTGCTGCTTCCGATCGTCGAAAATTCGATTTCGGCGTCGGCGTTTCGAACGAGCGACATTTACCGCAGCCGCAAAGGCCTGAGCGTCGAAATCGGCAACACCGACGCCGAGGGCAGGCTCATTCTCGCCGATGCGCTCGCCTATGCGAGCGAAACGCCGTCCGATCTGCTGTTCGATTTCGCGACGCTGACGGGCGCCGCGCGCGTCGCGCTCGGTCCGGAGATTCCGCCGTTCTATACGGGCGATGACGGGCTCGCCCAAGAGATCGCCGGGCAGGCTGGCGCCGTGAATGATCCGGTGTGGCGGATGCCTCTATGGGACAGTTACGACAGCGGTCTCGATGGCAAGATCTCCGATCTGGTCAATGTCACGAGCGGCCCCTTTGCGGGATCGATCACCGCCGCGCTGTTTCTGAGGCGCTTCGTGGCGGATCCCAAGCGCTGGGCGCATTTCGACGTTTACTGCTGGAATCCGACGACGAAGCCCGGCCGCCCGGAAGGCGGCGAGGCGCAGGCGGCGCGCCTGCTTTATGAATTGATCGAGGCGCGCGCCGAGCAGAGGAAGGCGAAGCCGTGAGCGAAGACTTCGATCGGCGACTGACGCCCGCGCGCCCAGAAGTCGCCGCCGCCTATCTCAAGGGACGCGTGAGCGCCGACCGCTATGTGGAAGGCGTCGCGATGGAGGTCAGGGACTGCGTCGTCGACCTTCGGCGTGAACCACGTCCCGACGCCGCCGTCGACACTCAGGCGATCTATGGCGAGCGCGTCACCGTTTACGATGAGGAGGAAGGCTGGGCGTGGGCGCAACTTGCGCGCGACAATTATGTCGGCTGGATTGCCGCGAATACGCTGTGGCGCGAATTGAGCGCGCCGACGCATCGCGTCCGTGTTCCGCGGACCTTCATTTATCCCGGTCCGAACATCAAATTGCCGCCCCTCAACGCGCTGCCGCTCGGCGCCGAAGTCGCGATCGCCGAGGAGCGCGGCGGCTTTGGCGTGACGCCGGAGCTCGGATTCATCTATCGCAAACATCTCGCGCCGCGCGAGGCGAAAACGCCGGATTTCGTAGCGGTCGCCGAGACGCTGATCGGCGCGCCCTATCTCTGGGGCGGCAAGTCTTGGATGGGCGTTGATTGCTCGGGACTGGTGCAGGTCTCCTTGCTGATGGCCGGCGTCAAGGCGCCGCGCGACACCGATATGCAGGAAGCTGCGCTCGGCGCGCGGCTCGATCCCGGCGTCCCGCTCCTGCGCGGCGACATCGTCTTTTGGAAGGGGCACGTTGGCGTCATGCGCGACCCCGTGACGCTGCTTCACGCCAACGCCACGCATATGCAAGTCTCCAGCGAACCGCTCGACGTCGTGCGCGCGCGCAACGAGGCGGCGGGGGCTGGACCGGTCACGAGCGTGAAGCGGTTGCCGAGAGACATTTTTGCATGACGAAAAGGCTTTATCTGGAAGATCTTCGCGTTGGGCAGCGGTTACGCTCGGCGAGCGTCACGATCACCGCGCAGGACATCATCCGCTTCGCGCGGGACAGCGATCCGCAGTATTTTCATCTCGACGAAGAGGCGGCCAAAGACAGTATGTTCGGCGGGCTCGTCGCCAGCGGTTGGCAAACCGGCGCGCTGAGTGTGAAACTCCTCATCGACTCAGCCGACCCGCCTTTTGCTGGCGGGCTCGTCGGCGTTGAGGCGCATATCGCCTGGAAACTCCCGGTGCGGCCGGGCGATTCCCTGAGAGTGGAAGCTGAAGTCACGCGGATTGTGCATCCGCGCCGCTATGCCGATCGTGGCTTCGTTTCGATGGACATGGCGACCTATAATCAGCGCGGCGAAGTCGTGTTGACGCAGAGCGTCACGGTCGTCGCCTTCCGCGACCCTGCGCGGGCTGGCGAAAGTTCAAATGGCGCCACGGCGATTCCGGGATCATTTTCCGGCGACTGAATTGCCCGGAATGGGCTCCGCCTCGTTGCGAAAGGCCGCTGCGAAGAGCGCGCGCGTATACTCGCTCTTGGGCTGGGAAAACACCTGACTCGCCGGCCCTTCCTCGACCACCTTGCCATAGCGCATGACGATGAGATGCGCGGCGAGCGCCTTCACGACGCGCAGATCGTGACTGATGAAGAGATAGGCGAGCGAGCGGCGACGCTGCAGGTCGCGCAAGAGATCGATGATTTGCGCCTGCACGGACATGTCGAGCGCCGAGGTCGGCTCGTCGAGCACGACGAATTTGGGTTCGAGCACGATGGCGCGGGCGATGGCGATACGCTGCCGCTGGCCGCCGGAAAATTCGTGCGGGTAGCGGTCCATCGTCGATGGATCAAGCCCGGTTTCCTGCAGCGCGCGCGCAACGATTTCGCGGCGCTGATTGAGCGTAAGTTCGGGCCGCTGAACAGTCAGTCCTTCGGCGACGATTTCCGCGACCGACATGCGCGGCGAGAGAGAGCCGTAAGGGTCTTGGAAGACGATTTGCATGTCGCGCCGAAGCGGACGCATGGCGTCGACGCTTTTGCCGTCGATGCGCTCTCCGAGGAAGACGATCGGACCTTCCGAGCGAATGAGCCGCAGCATCGCCAGCGCCAGCGTCGTCTTGCCGGAACCCGATTCGCCGACGACGCCGACGGTTGCGCCCTCGCGCACCGAAAGGGTGACGCCGTCCACCGCCTTCACATGGCCGACGATCCGACGCATGAAGCCGCGGCGGATCGGAAACCAGACGCGCAGTTGCTCGGCCGATGCGACGACGGGCGCTTGCGTATTTTCGATAATCGGCGCGCCCTTGGGCTCCGCCGTGAGCAGCGCCTTGGTGTAGGGATGTTGCGGCGATGTGAATACCTCTCCCACCTCGCCCTGCTCGACGATGCGGCCCTGCTGCATCACGCAGACCGTGTCGGCGAAACGGCGCACGAGCCGGAGGTCGTGGGTGATGAACAGCATCGCCATGCCGTAGGTTTTTTGAAGCCGCTCGAGCAGCGCGAGAATCTGCGCCTGAACAGTGACGTCGAGCGCAGTGGTCGGCTCGTCGGCGATCAGCAGATCTGGCTTGTTGGCGAGCGCCATGGCGATCATGACACGCTGACGCTGGCCGCCCGAGAGCTGATGCGGATAGGCGCTCAGCCGCGCCTGAGGATCAGGAATGCCGACTTCGCCCAGAAGCTCAATGACTCGGTTCCGAACAGCGTCTTCGCCGCGCATGCCATGCAGTTCGAGAATCTCCGCAATCTGCCGCTCGATCATGTGCAGCGGATTGAGCGACGTCATCGGCTCCTGAAACACCATTGTGATGCCCGCGCCACGAATGGCGCGCAGACGATTGTCGTCGACCGTGAGCATATTATCGCCGTCGAACAGCGCCTCGCCGGACGCGATCGCGCCAGGGGGGAGCAGGCGTACGATCGACAGAGCGCTAATCGACTTGCCGGAGCCGGATTCGCCGACGAGCGCCAGCGTCTTGCCCCGCTCAAGAGAGAAGGAGACGTGATCGACCGCCTTGGTCTCGTGCCCGCCTTGCCGAAAGGTGACCGAGAGATCGCGAATGTTGAGGAGGGGAGACGCTGCGGCGCCGTGAGGTGTCACCGGAAATTCTTCCTCGGGTCGAAGGCGTCGCGGACCGCCTCGCCGACAAAGACCAGAAGCGACAGCATCAGCGCGATGATCGCAAAGCCGGTCAGTCCCAGCCATGGGGCCTGGAGATTGGATTTCGCCTGCAGCAACAGTTCGCCGAGCGAGGGCGAGCCCGGCGGCAGGCCAAACCCCAGAAAGTCCAGCGCCGTGAGCGTGGTGATCGACGAGTTGAGAATGAAGGGCAGGAAGGTCAGCGTCGCCACGGTGGCGTTCGGCAGCAGGTGCTTGACGATAATGCTGAAATTGCTCAGCCCAAGCGCGCGCGCCGCGTTGACATATTCGAAGTTGCGCGCACGCAGGAACTCGGCGCGAACGACATGCACTAGCGACACCCAGGAGAAGAGCAGCAGGATGCCGAGCAGCACGAAAAAGCCAGGCGTCAAGAAGGATGAAATGATGATGAGCAGATAGAGCTGCGGCAGCGACGACCAAACTTCGATGAAGCGTTGGAACACAAGATCGACCCGCCCGCCGAAGTAGCCCTGAATCGCCCCCGCGGCGACGCCGACGATCGAGGAGATCGTCGCCAGGATCAGTCCGAACAGCACCGAGATGCGAAATCCATAAAGCAGGCGCGCGACGACGTCGCGGCCCTGATCGTCGGTGCCGAGCCAATTATATTCGAGCGCGGCGCAGCCGCGATTGGGCTCGCCGGGCCGCAGACCTTTCGCCGCGGCGACCTCGCATTGCTGCTGCGTCAGCATCCAGGTCGGCGGCGAGGGCGCGGGCGTCGGCAGCTCGAGATTATGCGTGTCATAGGAAAAGCGAATCGGCGGCCAAAGCATCCAGCCATGCGCTTTGATTTCGTCGGCGATGACAGGATCGCGATAATCGGTGCGGGCCAGGAAGCCGCCGAATTTTTCTTCCGGATAGGACACGAAGGCGGGGAACAGCAATTGGCCCTTGTACCAGGCCAGAATCGGCCGGTCGTTCGCCAGGAAATTCGAGCCGAGCGCCATGATGAACAGCGTCATGAAGACCCAGAATGACCAATAGCCGCGCTTGTTCGCCTTGAAACTGTCGAGGCGTCGCCGGTCGAGCGGCGTCAGCCGCAGCCAGCCTTCGCGATGAAGGGGCGGGGCGAGGTGAGTTTCGGCGTCGGCTGCTGCGCTCACCGTCACACCTCGCGCGTTTCGAAATCGATGCGCGGATCGATCCAGGTATAGGTGAGATCGGAAAGGAGATTCACCACGAGTCCGAGCAGCGCAAAGATGTAGAGGTTGGCGAAGACGACCGGATAGTCGCGATTGACGATGCTCTCGAAAGACAGGTAGCCGAGCCCATCAAGCGAAAAGATCGTCTCGATCAGCACCGAGCCGGTGAGAAAGGCATGCACGAAGGCGCCGGGAAAGCCGGCGATGACGATCAGCATGGCGTTGCGAAACACATGTCCATAGAGCACGCGCCGCTCGGTCAGGCCCTTCATGCGCGCCGTCTGCACATATTGCTTGCGGATCTCGTCGAGGAAAGAGTTCTTTGTCAGAAACGTCTGCGTTGCGAAGGCCCCCAGCGTCATCGCGGAGACGGGCAGAATGATGTGCCACAGATAGTCCTTCACCTTGTCGAACAGCGACAGCTGCCAGAAATCGTCCGAGGTCAGGCCGCGCAGCGGGAATATCTGCCAGAAGGAGCCGCCGGCGAAGAGCACGATCAGCAGCATCGCAAAAAGAAAGCTCGGAATGGCGTAGCCGACGATGATGGCGTTGGACGTCCACATGTCGAATTTCGTTCCATCGCGCACCGCCTTGGCGATGCCGAGCGGAATTGAAATCGAATAAGACAGAAGCGTCATCCAGAGGCCGAGTGAAATCGAGACGGGAAGCTTTTCGCCGATCAGCTTGAGGACGCTCTCGTCGCGAAAGTAGCTGCGCCCGAAATCGAACATCGCATAATTCTTCACCATCAGCAGGAATCGCTCCCACGCCGGCTTGTCGAAGCCGAACTGCTTTTCGAGTTCCGCGATGAATTTCGGGTCGAGCCCCTGCGCGCCACGATATTTTGAGGCGGTTTCAGCGGCCATCGTTCCGGTTTGGCTCGCGCCGCCCTGTCCGACGTCGCCGCCCCCGCCGGAAAAGCGTCCGGTCGCGCCGACATCGAAGCCTTGCAGTTGCGCGATGATGCGCTCCACAGGACCGCCCGGCGCGAACTGCACGATGACGAAAGAGATGAGCATGATGCCGAGGATCGTCGGGATCATCAGCAGCACGCGGCGGGCGATATAGGCTCCCATTAACGTCTCGCGTTCTTTTGCATCGGCCGCATTTCGGCTCCCGACGGACTGCGCCGGGAAATCCTCTTAGCGTCCCGTGAAGTTGATTTTTTGCGCCTTATCCTCGTCCCACCACCAGGTCCACAGCACGCCGGTGTCGAACTTCGGCGGGCGCTCGGGCTGGCCGAAGAGATCCCAATAGGCGAAGCGATGCACCGGATTATACCAGTGCGGAACCCAATAGCGTTCCGCGCGCAAAGCGCGGTCGAGCGCACGGCTGCAGGTGACGAGCTCTTCGCGCGTTTGCGCCTGGAGCGCCTTTTCAACGAGCGAATCGATCGCCGGATTGGAGACGCCCGGCAGGTTTCGCGAGCCGGGCACATTGGCGGTCTTCGAGCTGAAATAAGCGCGAAGCTCCTCTCCGGGGTTCCAGCTCATCATCAGCACGTCATGAACGACGTCGAAGTCAAAGTTTTCAAGTCGCTGCTTGTACTGCGCGGCGTCGACGACGCGGATGTGGGCGTTGACTCCGAGAAGCTTCAAATTCTTGATGAAGGGCTGGGTGTGCCGCTCGAAGACATTGGAATTGTCGAGAAACTCGAATTCCAGCGGCGTTCCGTCGGGCAAGCATAGAACGCCATCCTTGCGCGTGCAGCCGGCCGCAACGAACAGATCATTCGCCTTTTTGAGCAGGACGCGATCCTGACCCGTGCCGTCAGAAACCGGCGCGACGAAGGGCTCGCCAAAAACTTCCGCTGGCAGATCAGCGCGATAGGGCTCCAGCAGCGCCTTTTCCTGTTCGCTCGGCAAGCCTTTCGCTTCAAGCTCGGAGTTCTCGAAATAGGACGAGATGCGCTTATAGGCGTCATACATCAGGTTGCGGCTTGTCCATTCGTAATCGAAGGCGTAGCCGATCGCTTCGCGCACCCGCGGATCCTTGAAAATCTTGCGGCGCGTGTTGAAGAACCATCCCTGGATCTGCGGAATATTGTTGTTGGGCGTCGTCGTTCGCTTGACGCGCCCGTCCTTGAACGCCGGAAAATCATAGCCCGTCGCCCAAACGCGCGCGATGTTTTCCTCTCGCTCGGTGAATGCGCCGGCCTTGAAGGCTTCGAAGGCGACCTGGCTGTCGCCGAAATATTCGAAGCGCACGACGTCGAAATTTGCCTGGCCTGTTGCGATCGGCAGGTCCTTCGCCCAATAGCCAGGCATCCGATGATAGGCGATGTAACGACCCTGCTCGAAGGCGCCGACCTTGTACGGCCCGGAGCCGAGCGGCGGCTCCATCGTCGTCGCTGCGAAGTCGCGGTCCTTGTAATAGGCGCGCGAAAAGATCGGCTGACCCACGACGCTGAGCGGCAGATCGCGCGTGCGGTCAGGCGCGAAGCGCAGCACCAGAACGTCGTCCGCCTCGGCTTCGGCGCTTTCGAGGTCACGCAGCATCTGGCTGATGACAGGATGGCCCTTGCTCTTGAGAATGTTGAGCGAAAAGGCCGCGTCATGCGCCGTGAGCGGCGAGCCGTCGTGGAACCGCGCCTCTTTACGCAACAGAAAAGCGTAAGTGAGCTTGTCAGGCGAGATGCGCACCTTTTTGGCGACGAGGCCATAGTAGGCGTCGCGCTCGTCGAGGCTCTGATTCATCAGACTGTCGAAGACGAGCGTCATGCCCGTCGCCGGATTGCCCCGCAGCACATAGGCGTTGAAACTGTCGTAAGTCGAGCTTGCCGGCGACAGCGCCAAAGTCCCTCCCTTGGGGGCTTTTGGATTCACGTAGCCGAAATATTTGAAGTCGGCTGGCTCGCCAAGGTCGCCGAAGGTCGAAAGGCCGTGGCTCTCGACTTCGCCCTGGGCGAGAGGACCGAAGCGGTTGGGGGCGCCGGTCGGCGCGCCGGGCTTGGCCAGAACGCGCGGCGCGACCAATGCGGCGGCGGCGGCGCCGATAACAGAGCGACGGGACAGGCGAATGCGCGTCAGATCGACGATTGTGGAACGAGCCAAATGTGACCTCAGGCGGAGGAAGGGCGCTTGCCCATGAGCCGCGATTATGTCGGTTTTTTTGCGGGTTCGCGAGCGGCCCGTTAAGGACCGTCACGCCGCTTTGGCCCTTTGTAGCAAAAATGCGCGACGCGCGCCCAGGGGGAAGTCGAAATGAACTCTGTCAGCCTAGGCCTTCGCGAGCAAGCATTCATCGGCGGGCTTTGGGTCGGCGCCGACAGCGGCGTAACCTTCGCCGTCAACAATCCGGCGACGGGCGCGGTCCTCGGCCAAGTTCCCGACATGGGCGTGGCCGAGACACGCCGGGCGATCGAGTCTTGCGCGCGGGCGCTGCCGGGCTGGCGCGATCGCGCCGCCAAGGAGCGCGCGCATATCATGCGCCGCTGGTTCGAGCTGATCATGGCCGATCAGGAGCGGCTGACGCGCATCATCACCGCGGAAATGGGCAAGCCGCTCGGCGAGGCGCGCGGAGAAATCGCCTACGCCGCCAGCTTCATCGAGTGGTTCGCGGAGGAGGGCCGGCGCATCTATGGCGACGTGATACCGGGTCCGACCGATCGTCGCCTGCTCGTCTTCAAACAGGCGATTGGCGTCACCGCGGCGATTACGCCGTGGAACTTCCCCTCCGCCATGTTCGCGCGCAAGGTTGGCGCGGCGCTTGGCGCCGGCTGCGCCATGGCGGTGAAGCCTGCCGAGCTGACGCCCTTCTCCGCGCTGGCGCTGGCGGAGCTTGCCGAACGCGCCGGCGTGCCTTCCGGCGTGATCAATGTGGTCACGGCGAAAGACCCCGCGCCGGTCGGGCTCGAATTCACGCAAAATCCCCTCGTGCGCAAGCTGACCTTCACCGGTTCGACCGAAGTGGGCAGAGTTCTCCTGCGGCAAGCGGCCGAGAACATCCAGAAATGCTCGATGGAGCTTGGCGGCAACGCGCCACTGATCATCTTTGAAGACGCCGATCTCGAGCGCGCCGTCGAGGGCGCCGTCGCCACCAAATACCGCAACAGCGGTCAGACCTGCGTTTCGGCGAACCGCATCCTCGTGCATGTGTCGATCATCGACGCCTTCGCCGAAAAACTCGCGGCGGCGGCCGCCGCGCTGAAAGTCGGCGAAGGGACGGAGGAGGGCGTCGCCATCGGTCCGCTGATTGAAGAAGCAGCGGTCGAAAAGGTCGAGCGTCACGTCGCCGACGCCGTCTCCCGCGGCGCAAAGGTTCTCACCGGGGGCGCCCGCCACGCGCTCGGCGGCTCTTTCTTTCAACCCACGGTGCTCGCCAATGTGCCGGCCGACGCGCTCATCTTCAACGAAGAGACCTTCGGTCCCGTCGCGCCGCTGATTTCCTTTGAAAGCGAGGCTGAAGCGGTGCGTCTCGCCAACGCCACGCCTTACGGTCTCGCCGCCTACTTCTACAGTCGCGACGTCGCCCGCGTCATCCGCGTCGCCGAGCAGTTGGAATTCGGCATGGTGGGCGTCAACGAGACGCTGATCTCGACCGAAGCGGCGCCATTTGGCGGTGTGAAACATTCGGGCCTTGGACGCGAAGGATCGCGCTACGGCGTCGACGATTACATCGAGATCAAATATGTCTGCCTCGGTGGATTTTGATCATTCGATCCTGATGCGGCCGTCGACGACGGGCGCAATCGCACCGGCTTTTTCGATGGCGCCGATGATGACGTTCGTCAGCAGCGGACCCTCGAGGTCGCTGACCAGCGGTTTCCCCCGCGCAAGCGCGGCATAGCCGTCCTTGCCGCGCGCCAGGAAGTCGATCGTCGCGACCTTGTAGAGCTTCGTGTCGTCGAGCGGCTTGCCGCCGACCTCGATTGAAACGAGCCGCGAGCCAGGAACCGCGTTGCGCCGCACGACGATGCGGGCGCCGGAGATCTGAGCGAAGCGGCCGGCGTCCTTGCCGATCAGCCAGACGGCGTTTTCCAGCGCGGCGCGCAGATCGGCGCCTGAAAGCTCCAGAGTCACAAGCTGATTGTTGAACGGCAGCTCCTTGGCGATGTCCTTGCGCGTCAGCGTTGTCCCGGGAGCGTAGCTGCGGTTGCCGCGAATGCCGCCGCCGTTGATGATTGCAACGTCGGCGCCGGCGGCGGCGCGCATCGCGTCGGCGAAAAAGTCGCCGATCGCGGTCTCTTCACTGCGCACGCTCGCCTTTCGGCTGTCGAGCGGCGTCTTTGTGCGCCCGATGTCGACGTCGAGCGCCTTGTCGACCTCGGCTTCATATTGCGCGACGCGTTCTGCAATCGCGGCGTCTGGCGTCACGTCGGCCGTGTCGATGATGCGGAACCTGGGCGTCCAGCGCTTTACGCCATCGTCGGCGATCCGAATCTCAACATCGATCGCGACGAGATTGACGCCGTCCGCCTGGGTCTCGCCGATGGCGGCGCGGCCGTCATAGGCGACCAGAAGATTGTGGTCATGCCCGGACAGAACGATGTCGATCGGCCCGAGTTTCGCGAGGCGCAGATCGTCCTGCCATTCGGAATGCGTGACGACGACGACCAGATCGGCGCCGGCGTCGCGAAGCGCCTTGGCCTGGCGTTTCGCGGTCTCGATCGCGGGCAGAAGTTTCAGGCTACCGGGACTGGACCGTCTCGCCGCCTCGTCGTCGGTCAGACCGAAGATTCCGACCTTCACCCCGTCGACGTCGATGATCTTGCTGTCGGCGAAGCCCGGCGCGGAGCGGCCGGAGGCGTCCCGCAGATTCGCGGCGAGCAGAGGGAACTTCGCTTCGCCCATGCGCTGGCGAAAAACCGCTTCGCCGAAATCGAACTCGTGATTGCCGGGCGTGAAGACGTCAAGGCCGATGCGGTTGAGAAGGTCCATGATATGCGCGCCCTTGTCGACGCTCGAGGTGAGCGAAGGGGACAGCGTGTCGCCGGCGTGCGCGACGATGACGTTCTTCCTTTTGGCGCGCTCGGCTTTCAGCCCGCCGGCGATCCGGGCGAACCCGCCGCGTCCGTCTCTCTCAGCCATTTCGTAGATGTCGCTGAAGACGACGAAGGTGAGATTGACGACGCGCTCGGCCGCGCGCGCGGGAAAGGCGAAAGCCGCGAGGAGAACAAGAAACGCCAGACCCGCGCGCCGCATTTCAAAAAACATCCGTCCTGGCCCCTATCGACTGATGGGCGCATGTTGCATCGGCGCAATGACAAGGGCAACACGCGCGCAAACCCTCTCCCTGTGGGAGGGTGGTCGCCGGAGGCGACCGGGAGAGGGGTTTGAAACTTTGGCGCCTTCTTGAGTCGCCGGATCGCGTGGTCGCCTGCGAACACATGTATCGAAAGGTTCTACCCCTCATCCGACCCGGCTTCGCCGGGCCACCTTCTCCCTATGGGAGAAGGGAAGCGCGCTCTTTCTCGAGTAGGTTTGCGCTTCGCCAACTTACAAAATGAAACGGCGCCCGTGGGCGCCGTTTCGCATCGTGCCAGGAGACTAGACTTAGTAGTTGTAAGCGCGCTCGCCGTGATCGCTGATGTCGAGGCCTTCGCGCTCTTGATCGGGCGTCGGCCGCAGACCGATGATGATGTCGACGAGCTTGAAGAGGATCGCCGAACCGATGCCGGACCACAGAAGCGTCGCGATGACGGCGATTCCCTGGGCCTTCATCTGCGCGACCATGTCATAAGTTCCGGCGAAGGATTCCAGATTGGTGTAGTCGGTGATGCCGACGCCGCCGAGATCGGGACTGACCAGAATTCCGGTCGCCAAGGCGCCGGTGATGCCCCCGATGCAGTGCACGCCGAAGACATCGAGCGCGTCGTCGTAGCCCGCCATCTTCTTCACGAAGTCAACGAAGAAGAGGCAGATCGGCGAAACGGCGAGGCCAAGGACAATGGCGCCGACCGGACCAGCATAACCCGACGCGGGCGTCACGGCGACGAGGCCGGCGACCGCGCCGGTGATGAGGCCGAGCATCGACGGTTTGCCCTTCACCAGCCACTCGACGATCATCCAGGAGAGCGCCGCAGCCGCCGTCGCCACCATGGTGTTGACGAATGCGAGCGCGGTCGCGCCGTTCGCCTCGAGATTCGAGCCGGCGTTGAAGCCGAACCAGCCGACCCACAGTAATGAGGCGCCGACCATCGACAGGGTCAGCGAATGCGGCGGCAAAGCCTCTTTGCCGTAGCCGATGCGCTTGCCGACGATGATCGCGCCCACGAGGCCCGCGATTCCGGCGTTGATATGCACCACGGTGCCGCCCGCGAAGTCCAGCGCGCCCTTGCCAGCGAGCCAGCCCACGGCGTCGTTGATCTCATCGATCTTCGTCTGGGCGGCCGCTTTCGCCGCCTCGTCGCCGGCTGCGGCGAGTTGGGTCGCCGCGTCGACGAGCGCGTTCGGATCGGCGACGCCCCACACCCAATGCGCGATGGGGAAGTAGATGACCGTCACCCAAAAGGCGACGAACAGCAGAACGGCCGAAAATTTCATGCGCTCGGCGAAGGCGCCGATGATCAGCGCCGGGGTGATCATCGCGAAGGTCATCTGGAAGACGAAATAGGCATATTCCGGAATGACGGTGCCGGGAGTGAAGGTCGCCACATTGGAAGCGGCCGTCACGCCCTTGAGAAACAGCTTGTCGAAGCCGCCGATATAGTTGCTGAGCGAACCGCCGTCGCCGAAGGCGAGCGAATAGCCATAAACCGTGTAGATCACGCCGACGAGCGCGACGATCGCGAAAGTTTGCGACAGGATCGACAGCATGTTCTTGGCGCGCACCAAGCCGCCGTAGAACAGCGCAAGGCCCGGAATCGACATCATCAGCACCAAGAGCGACGACGTCAGCATCCAGGCGGTGTCGCCGGGATTGGGGGTCGGGTCGTTGGCGGCGAAGGCCGGAAACGCCAAGGATGCCGAAATCGCCGCTCCCGCGATGACCGAAGCGACAGAAGCGCTTCGAGGCGAAGGAAGTTTCATGTGTGAGAGCTCCTGATGTTGCGGGGAGGCGATCAAAGCGCGTCGGCGTCGGTTTCGCCGGTGCGGATGCGGATGGCGCGCTCGAGCGGCGTGACGAAAATCTTTCCGTCGCCGATCTGTCCGGTGCGCGCGGTGTTGGAGATTGCCTGGATCACCTGTTCGACGAGGGCGGCGTCGACAGCGACTTCGATTTTTAGCTTTGGCAAGAAACTGATCGCATACTCGGCACCGCGATAAATTTCCGTATGTCCCTTCTGACGTCCGTAGCCCTTGACCTCAGTCACGGTAAGGCCGTGCACGCCGATGTTGGTCAGCGCGTCGCGGACCTCATCGAGCTTGAACGGCTTGATGATCGCTGTCACGATTTTCATCTGCCAATCCTGTTGGTTATCGACCTCGTTGGCGAGCGTTCGCTCGCGTGACGGCGGCGTCTCTTGATTGCAATTCGCGGGAGGACGCCGCCGCGTCGGCGACTTGCCGCTTTCAAATGCCGTGCCAGCCGCGCTGACGACTGAAATCTACTGACCGGAAGCGTATCTGCCGTGACACAGGCTATGCCGCAGCTAGCAGCGGGTTGGCTATCGCCTTTGCGGGCCTAGGCTATGCGCTCGAGTCAGTGGCGGCCCTGGTGCGCCCGCGCGCTCTCGCTGAGGGCGCCGCCGCCCGGCTATATGCCTAGATATTACGCAGTCTTCCTTTAGCTGCCTACAGTGTAGGCAGCTGCTCAGGATCGCGTCGAGTCGCGCTGGCGCACCAGGCCTTCCTGGCTCACCGAGGCGACGAGGCGTCCCTCGCGGGTGAAGATCTGGCCGCGCGTCAAGGCGCGCGCGCCGCCGGCCCACGGGCTTTGCTGCGCATAGAGCAGCCATTCGTCGACTCGCATCGGCCCGTGTATCCATAGTGCATGGTCGAGGCTCGCGACCTGGATCTTCGGATCGAAGATCGTAAGGCCGTGAACCAGCAGCGCCGTATTGAGCAGCGTCATATCGGAAAGATAGGCGAGCAGCGCCGTGTGAATGGCGGGGTCGTCTGGCGCCGCGCCGCGCACGCGAAACCAGATCATCTGGCCGGCCGCGCGACGTTCGGGAAAAAATACGTCGTCGGGCGCGACGACGCGCATGTCGAGCGCGCTTCGCCGCTGCAGCCAGCTCTCGGCCTGTTCCGGAAGGAAGGCGCGAAAACGCTCGACGAGCGCGTGCACGTCGTCGAGACTCTCCGGGTCCGGGGCGTCCGGCATGTGGGCGGCGTGCGTAAGACCTTCTTCGCGCCGCTGGAACGACGCCTCCATTGAAAAAATCGTGTGTCCGCGCTGCGTGGCGTTACAGCGCCGCGTCGTGAAGCTCTTGCCGTCGCGCACGCGTTCAACGGCGAAGTCGATGGGGATCGACGGATCGCCGGCGAGGACGAAATAGCCGTGCAGCGAATGAACGGGGCGGTCCGCAGGGGTCGTCCGCGTCGCGGCGACGAGCGCCTGAGCCACGGCCTGACCGCCATAGACCTGACGGCCGGACGAGGCCGGGCTATGGCCGCGGAAGAGGTCTGGTCCGACCTCCTCGAGATCGAGAAGCGCCAGAAGCTTGGATGGCGCGGTTTCGTCCATAGCGGACGAGCCGGTCAGTCGATCTGGCGCGCCTCTTCGGGTAGCATGATCGGAATGCCGTCGCGGATCGGATAGGCAAGCCGCGCCGAGCGCGAGATGAGCTCCTGGCGCGCGCTGTCATATTCGAGCGTCGTCTTCGTCAGCGGGCAGACGAGGATTTCGAGCAGGCGCGGATCAATCCGCGTCGGCTCCACAGCGGATTCAAATCTCTCGGCGCCGGAATCGCGTTCGTCAGTCATGGTCGTCAATTTCCCTTAATGCCACTGCGGCCGGTCGCCGGTTCGTTGCGCGAGATCGAGCTTCGCGAGCGCGATAAGCGTTTCCGCGCGGGTTTTCAGATCGATGGCTTCGATCAGCGCCTGTTTGTCGTTGGCGCCGAACGGACACATCATCGCGAGCGCATTGACGAGCGTCTCCGTCGGCGCCGCGTCTATGCTCGCCCAGTCGACTTCAAGTTTCGAACATTCGGCGAAGTTGCGCAACATTGACACCATGCTTTCGCGGTCGACCGCGTCGGCGCCGGCGCCCGTCGTCAAATCCTCCAAGAATTCATCATATCCGACCTGACACTGCCGGTACTGCGTCCGAACCCTAAGCTCCTCGAGAACGCGAAACCGCGCGACGCCGGTGAGGGTAATGAGATAGCGGCCGTCTCCGGTCTCGGCCAGGCGCGTGATCCGTCCGGCGCAGCCGACATCATAGAGCTGCGTCGCTTCGGCGACCGTCTCGTCGCCCGGCAGCGGCTGGATCATGCCGATCAGCCGCGTGCTGGCGATCGCGTCGTCGACCATCGCGAGATAGCGCGGCTCAAAAACATTGAGCGGCAGTTCGCCGCGCGGCAGCAATATGGCGCCTGAAAGCGGGAAAAGCGGCAGAACCTTCGGCAATTCGTCGATGTCGGCGTAGGGACGGTTCAGGCTCATATCGGCGAACGCCTCCCTAGGAGTAGAGCAGCGTGGACAGTCGCCGCCGTGCGTTCACGGCCGCCTTGTCCATCGGTCCCCACGCCTCAAAAAACTGGATGAGCTGCCTTCTTGCGCCATCGTCATTCCAACTACGGTCGCGGCGGATGATTTCAAGCAGCGCATCCGTCGCTTCCTCGCGCAGTCCTTTGGCGTTGAGCGCGAGCGCGAGATCGAAATAGGCCTGCAGGTCGTTGGGATCGAAATTGACGCGATTTCTCAGTTCCTCGATCTCGCCGAGATCTTGGGCCTGCTGGGCGATCTGTAGCGTCGCCCCAGCCGCCGCGACGCCGCTGTCGCGGCGAATGGCGTCAGGAAGGGCCTCAAAGAGCGCCCCGGCCTCATCGAAGCGTCCCGAGTCGATGTAAAGACGCAGCAAGGTGGCGGCGGCCCTGGCGTTGGGCGGTTCGCCGCCGGCGAGTTCGCTCAGCAGCGACTCCGCGCCGGCGAGATCGCCGTCCGCGATCATCGCCTGCGCCGCTTCGAGCGCATCGCCCTCGTCCTCGATCGGGCCGATCAGCCGCTCCAGAAAGCCCTTGATTTGACTTTCGGGCAGCGCGCCGACGAAACCATCGATCGGTCGTGCGCGCTGAAACGCCACGACGGCCGGAATTGACTTGACGCCAAGCTGATCGGCGATCAGCGGATCGGCGTCGATATTCATTTTGACGAGCGCGATCTTGCCGCCCGAGGCGGCCACCAGACGCTCGATGACGGGCGCGAGCTGGCGACAGGGGCCACACCATGGCGCCCAAAAATCGACGAGCACGATCTGCCGCATCGAAGCGTCGAGGACGTCGGCGCGGAAACGATCCGTGGTCGTTTCGACCGGCGTCGTCGGCGCGTTAGCCATTCCCGCCGTCTCAACCATGCGATTCTCCCCCTGTCGTCATCGTCTGCCGTGTGATTTTTGAGGCTTTGCAGCTTGGAGGCGGCTTAGCGCAGCGCCCGGACGAAGGTCAGATAGACCGGATCGCGGCCTTCGGCCATGGCTTTGGCTTCATATTTGGTTCGGGTCCAGCCTGACCAAGGCGTTCGCCAGTCCTCGGCGCGCTGCGCGCGCCAGCGGAAGGCTGGGTGCGCGCGCAGCCGCGCCAGGGTCCAGGCGGCATAGTCGTCAATGTCCGTCGCAAAGCGCAGCTCCGCGCCCCCATGCATCGCCCGCGCCAGACGGTCGAGATTTTCACGCGCCACGAAACGCCTCTTGTGATGGCGTCGTTTGGGCCAGGGGTCAGGATAGAAAAGATATACGCGCGACAGGCTGTCCTCCGGCAGCCAGTCGAGCACATCTGCGGCGTCGCCCTGATGCAGGCGGATATTCGTCAGTCCACGCTCGTCGATCCGGGCGAGGAGCTTCGCCACGCCGTTGAGGAAGGGCTCGCAGCCGATGAATTCAACCTGCGGGCTGTCGCTCGCCGCCGCAATCAGATGCTCGCCGCCGCCAAAGCCGATCTCGAGGCGCCTTTCGCGGGCCGTAGACTCCGGCGGCTGCGCAAGGTCGAGCGACAGACGCGGCAAGAGCTCATCGATCAGCGCCGCCTGACGCTTTCGGAGCGCCTTGCCTTTCGAGCGGCCATAGAGACGGGCGTGAGCGCCGCGTTGCTGAGAGGTCTCGCTCATAAGCGCTAAATGGCCGCGATCACTAGAAACGTCGCCCAATTTTGTGGCGCTGGCTTGCACGCCCGCGCCACAAACAGAGCCATGTCGTGACGGAAATTTCCCGCTGCGGCGTTCGCCTTCCGAGCCGCTCGAACCGGCCGAACTTAGGCGAAATGCGACTTGAGCTGGTCGACGAGATCGGTCTTCTCCCAGGAGAAGCCGCCGTCCGCGTCAGGCGTCCGGCCGAAGTGGCCGTAGGCGGAGGTGCGCGCATAGATCGGTCGGTTCAGCTGAAGATGCTCGCGAATCCCCCGCGGCGAGAGGCGAATGAGCTGAGGCAGCAGCTCTTCCACCTTCTCCTCGCACACATGGCCGGTGCCATGCAGATCGACATAGATCGAGAGCGGCTCGGCGACGCCGATCGCGTAGGACAGTTGCAGCGTGCAGCGGTCGGCGAGCCCCGCCGCGACGACGTTCTTGGCGAGATAGCGGGCGGCGTAAGCGGCCGAACGATCGACCTTGGTCGGATCCTTGCCGGAGAAGGCGCCGCCGCCGTGCGGCGCGGCGCCGCCATAGGTGTCGACGATGATCTTGCGGCCGGTGAGGCCGGCGTCGCCGTCGGGCCCGCCAATGTAAAATTTACCAGTCGGATTGACGTGCCAGACGGTCGTGTTGGTGATCCAGCCGTCGGGCAGCGCGTCGCGGATATAAGGCTCGGCGAGGCTGCGAATGTCGGCCGGCGACAGGGTCTCGTCGACGTGCTGATGCGACAGCACGATCTGCGTCGCCTCGACAGGCTTGCCGTCGGCGTAGCGCACCGTGACCTGGCTCTTGGCGTCGGGACCGAGGCCTTTTTCCTTGCCGCTATGGCGGGCCTGGGCGAGCAGCTCCAGAATCTTATGCGAATAATAGATCGGCGCCGGCATCAGTTCGGGCGTTTCGCGCACCGCGTAGCCGAACATGATGCCCTGGTCGCCCGCGCCTTCGTCCTTGTTGCCGGCGGCGTCCACGCCCTGTGCGATATCGACGGACTGCTCGTGCAGCAGCACTTCCACATTGGCGGTGTTCCAATGGAACCCACGCTGCTCATAGCCGATGGCGCGAATCGCGCCGCGCGTGATCTCGATGATGCGATCGAAGGGAATATGCGGCCCGCGCACTTCTCCGGCGATGACCACGCGGTTTGTGGTCGCGAGAGTCTCCGCGGCCACGCGAATGGCGTAGGGGTCGATGCCCGCCTTGGAACCTTCACGGAAAAACTCGTCAACGATTTCATCTGAAATACGGTCGCAAACCTTGTCCGGATGGCCTTCGGAAACGGACTCGCTCGTGAAAAGATAATTTTTCCGGGTCACTTCCAAATCTCCGATGGCTTTGAGGAAGAGTTGAACAACTGCGGAGCAGGGGGAGTCATCTGCCAGCGCGCGTTCGGTGCGTCAAGCCGAAAAGGCCAAATCGTTCGTTTTGGAGAACGACATTCTCTTATTCCCGCGCCGGCTCCGACTGCTCTGCGAGCGTCGTCACCAGATCGAGCACGCGCTTTCGCACCTTGGGATCGCGGATGCGGGCGAAGGCGCGATTGAGATGCAGGCCTTCCGTCGTCGATAAAAAATCGACGACATATTGCGACGAGGACTCCTCTGCGAATCCGCCGGTCGGCGCTGGCGCGCCGCTCGCTGGCGCGCCTTCGAAGAAAAAGGACGGCGGCACGTTCAGCGTCTTCGAAATCTGTTGCAGGCGGCTCGCGCCGATACGATTGGCGCCTTTCTCGTATTTCTGCACTTGCTGAAAAGTGATTCCGAGCGCTTCTCCAAGCTTCTCCTGACTCATTTTCATGAGAATGCGCTGCATGCGAACGCGGCTGCCGACGTGACGATCGATCGGATCTGGCGCCTTCTTCAACTTTACCGCCTCCTGCTCAGTTGTAGCCGAATTGTCGTCGGGCGCGCAAGCTACATCGCAGGTAGGTGCATGAATTTCAAGAAGATTTCAGCTAAGCGCGGTCGGGCGGCGATCTTCCCGGCAAGGACAGTCTACATTTCCCGGCCTGCTCCGATAGCTGCGTGGCCCGTAGAACCGTGAAAAGTGCAAGGTCCAGGCGCCGAGGCCAGCGTCGCCCCCATGCAAGCGGCGTCTTTTCGCCGCGGGCGAATCATCGAACGCCCGACGAAGCAGAGCGACTTTATGGCCAGCGCCGCGCGACGCCGAGCAAGGCCAAGGCCGTCGCTGCGGCGAGGAGCGCTGGGAACGCCAGCGCGCCATAGGTGGCGAAGACGGTGGGCGCCGCCTCCCTCGGCAGACGTCCGTCAATGAGGCCTTCTTCGCCGAGCGGCAGCGACTGGAGGATGCGCCCATAGGCATCGATGATCGCCGAAACGCCGGTATTGGCGACGCGGATCATTGGCAGCCCTTCTTCGATCGCGCGCAGGCGGGCCTGGGCCAGATGCTGATAGGGGCCGGTCGTGCGGCCGAACCATCCGTCATTGGTGACGTTGAGGAACAGAAGGGGGCGATCGGCGGCCCCGCGCGGGATCGTTTCGCCCGGGAAAATCGCTTCGTAGCAGATGAGCGGCGCAATTGGCGGCAGACCGGGCGCCGCGAGAAGGCGTGGCCCCGCGCCGCGGTCCCATATCCCCGGAACGAGGTGATTGATTCCAAGCGGCCGCAGCAAATCCTCCAGCGGCAGATATTCTCCGAAGGGGACGAGATGCACCTTGTCGTAAAAGGCGACGATCGACTCTCCCTTTAGCGCCTCGATCGAATTGAAGATTCTGCTCCGCCCTCCGTCGTCATCGCGTTCGGCCCGCGCCGCGCCGGTCAGAAGAACGCCGCCCTTGAGCGCGCGGGCGATCGCCGCCAGCGCTTCCGGGTGGCGTGAAATGACATAGGGAAACGCCGATTCCGGCCAGATGAGATGGGTGACCTCGGCGAGGCCGGACGGCCGCGCGTTTGTCGCGCGTTCCGAGAGGTCGAGATAGTGACGCAAGATTTTCGCGCCGTTCTCGGGACGAAATTTCGCATCCTGAGAGAGATTGGGCTGCATCAGTCGCAACGCAACGCCGTCGACATATTCCGTTTCGTTGGCGCCCAGCCGAAACACGCCATAGGCGAACATCAGCATGGCGAGCGCCGCCGCGGCGAGCATCGTCCCGCCAATGCGGCGCGCGCCGCGGGGCGCGCGATCGATGAGCGTCGCGGGCGCGGCGAAAATCACGATCGCGATAATGTCGAGCCCGTGCAGGCCGACGAGAGAGGCCGTTTGCGCCATCGGCCCGGCGCTTGTGAGCGCCATGCCGAAATCATTCCAGGGAAAGCCGGTGAACAGATGCCCGCGCAGCCACTCCGCGGCGCCCAGTCCCGCGGCCAGCGCGAAGACGCGGGCGCCGCCGGGCGACCACAAGAGGCGCGCGAGCGCGAAACCCGCGGCCGGAAAAATCGCGAGAACCGCCGGCAAACCGAGCACGGCGAGCGGCAGCGCCCAGGCGAATTGGTCGGCTTCGACGAGCATCGCGGCGCCCATCCACCAGAGGCCCGCGACGAAATAGCCGAAGCCCAGCCACCAGCCGGCGCCGGCCGCCGAGACGATCGGCGCAAGGGCAAAGCGCGGCGCATCTTCGCCGTCCGCCGCGCCGTCGATGAGCCAGACGGCGAGGGTGAGCGGGACGAACATGGCCGGGATGAAATCAAAAGGCGCCAGCGCCAGCGCGCCGGCCGCGCCGGCGCAGAAGGCGATCGCGCGGCGCGTCCAGCCGCGGGCAAGGACAATGCGCTGCAAAAGAGTCGGCGCCGACGCGCGCGCGCTGGCGATTTCGGCTATCTGCGCCATCGATCCTCGAACCGCCGCGAATCGGCAGACCGACTTTACAGCGGATTTAGCAGACAATTTTGTGCGCGTGCGAAGGATGTCTCACGCCGGCCGGCGCGACCGCACGCGCAGCTTGCCGACGCGCCGCGGATCGGCGTCGACGATCTCAAACTCGTGGGAGTCGACCGGCGTCGCGATGATCTCGCCGCGCATCGGGACGCGGCCGGCGAGCCACGCGACCATACCGCCGAGCGTCGTCACCTCGGCGGGCGTATCTTCAAGTCGGAAGTCGACGCCGAGCCGCGCCGTCACTTCATCAAGATCGGCGCGCCCGTCGATGATGAAATCGCCGTTCTCAAGCTCGACGAAGCCGGACTCGTCGATGACGTCATGTTCGTCCTCGATGTCGCCGACGATCATTTCCATGATGTCCTCGATGGTGACGAGGCCGTCGGTGCCGCCATATTCGTCGATGACGAGCGCTAGATGCGTGCGCGTCGCCTGCATACGGATCAAAAGATCGAGCGCCGGCATGGAGCGCGGCACGAAGAGCACCGGCTTGAGCAAATTCGCCTGCGACAGCGGCGTGTCGAAATCGATCTTTCTCGGTTCGACGGTCGTCGCGTCGGAGTCTTCGCGCCGATCGGCGCAGCAGGCGATATGATTGACGAAATCGCGGATATGGATCATCCCGCGCGGATCGTCGAGCGTATCGGCGTAAACCGGCAGGCGCGAATGGGCGGCGGTGCGAAACAGCTCCAAGGCTTCGCGCAACGGCGCATCCAGCGAGATGGCGACGATGTCGGCGCGGGGGATCATCGCGTCGTCGACGCGCATGTCGTGCAGACCGAGGACGTTCTTCAAGAGCGCCCGCTCATGCGGGGTCACGTCGCACGCCGACTCTTCAAGCCTGTCTTCGATGTCCTCGCGCACCGAGGCCGGCGCAAGACCGAGCAGCCCGCGCAGCCTGTCGACGAGGCTCAGGCGCGGTCCATCGCCAGTGCGTCTTAATGGAAGGGGATCGTCGGCGTTATCGTATCGCGTCGACATGCGCTTTGTTCAATTCGCTCCGCCGGCCGGCCCGTCTGCATCATCCGCATAGGGGTCGGGAAATCCAAGCGCCGTCGCGATCTTACGCTCCAGCGCTTCCATCCGCTCGGCCTCGGCGGCGGTCTCGTGATCATATCCGATCAGATGCAGAAATCCATGTGCGACCATATGCGCCGTGTGGGCGCGCAAAAGCTTGCCCTGTTGCTCCGCCTCTTTGGCGACGGTTTCGAAGGCGACGATCACGTCGCCAAGGAGAGGCTTGCGCTCGAGCGCGCCAGGCGTCGGAAAAGACAGGACATTCGTGGGTTGATCCTTGCCGCGCCACTCGGCGTTGAGCTGCTGAATCGCCGCGTCGTTGCAAAATGTGACGCTGATTTCACATTCGGGAGCGAGCGCAGCCCCGCTTATGGCGAGACTCTGACGAACGCATTCTTTCGTCAAATTTTCCAGATCCCCGACGCGCCGCCATGCAGGCGCCGCGACATTCACGTCGATCTCCAAAGTCAGGGTTCCCCGCGCGTCTGCTTGTTGGCGCGCGCGGCGCGCTCATAGGCTCCAACGATTTGCCGCACAAGATCGTGACGCACCACGTCGCCTTCCGAAAATCTCACGCGACCGACGACGTCGAGATTGGCGAGCAGGCTTACGGCTTCCGAGAGGCCGGATTTCTGCCCGGGAGGCAGATCGGTCTGCGACGGATCGCCGGTGACGATCATCCGCGAGCCTTCGCCGAGCCGGGTGAGAAACATCTTCATCTGCATCGAGCTGGCGTTCTGCGCCTCGTCGAGCAGGATGCAGCTCCGCGTCAGCGTGCGGCCGCGCATGAACGCGAGCGGCGCGACTTCGATGAGTCCGGTCTGCATGCCACGCTCGACCATCCGCGCATCCATGAAATCATGCAGCGCGTCGTAGATCGGGCGGAGATAAGGATCGACCTTATCGCGCATGTCGCCGGGCAAAAAGCCGAGACGCTCGCCAGCTTCGACGGCGGGACGCGACAAAATGAGCCGTTCGACCGCGCCTTGCTCCATCAGCTGCACGGCGTGTCCGACCGCGAGCCAGGTCTTGCCGGTGCCCGCAGGTCCCTCCGCGAAGACCAGCTCGTAGCGCTTGAGCGCGCGCAAATACTGGTCCTGCGCCGCGTTGCGCGCGCGCACCGACCCGCGTTTGCGGGTCAGGATCTGCTCGAAAGCGCCGCGTGACGGCTCCGAATCCGGAAACAGGCTGCGTTGGCGCGCTGATTCTTCTATGGCGCCGTCGACGTCGCCCAGCGTGATCGTCTGACCCAGCGCAACGCGCTCATAAAGGGCCTCCAGCACGCGTCGCGCATGTTCGCAGGCCTCGGACTTGCCTTTGAGCGTGACGTGATTGCCATTGGCGAAGGAGGCGACCCGCAAGCGTCGTTCGATCTTGGCGAGATTCTGGTCGTAGAGGCCGAAAACGAGCGAGGCGTGACGGTTGTTTTCAAAGGCGAGCGTGATTTCCGCTTCCGGGTCAACAGGCTCCGGTCCCCGTGCGGCGAGCAACGGGTCGTCGATCGTCGTCAAGCCTTCGCCTCCTCGCTCATGAGCCGTCCGCCCAAGGAATTCGAGCCCGCCGCGATGATCTTCACTCTGGCTTCGCGGCCGATAAGCTCCATCGGGCCTTCAACATGCACAGCCTGCATATAGGGACTCTTGCCCCCAATTTGCCCCGCGTGCCGACCGGCCTTTTCAAAGAGCACGTCGAACTCTCGGCCGACGGTCGCCGCGTTGAAGGCGTGCCGCTGTTCGTCAAGCAGAGCCTGTAGCGCGGCGAGGCGTTCGCTTTTCACCGTCTCGTCGATTTGATCGTCCCGGTCGGCGGCGGGCGTGCCGGGCCGAGGCGAATATTTGAACGAAAAGCTTGAAGCGAAGCCCACAGTACGGGCGAGCGTCATCGTCGCCTCGAAATCCGCGTCGCTTTCGCCGGGGAAGCCAACGATGAAGTCCGACGACATGGCGATGTCCGAGCGGGCCTTTCGCAGGCTCTCGACGATCGAGAGATACGCGTCTGCGCCGTGCTTGCGGT
The DNA here is from genome assembly GCF_051062815.1 of Methylocystis sp. GTDB lineage: Bacteria > Pseudomonadota > Alphaproteobacteria > Rhizobiales > Beijerinckiaceae > Methylocystis. The sequence continues at coordinate 85,100 of NZ_JBPFDU010000080.1, forward strand.
TCATGGCTTTCAGAATGCGGTCCGAGCCCGATTGAACCGGCAGATGCACATAGGGCATGAGCTTTGGAATCGCGCGATGCGCGTCAATCAACTCCTGCGCCATGTCGACCGGATGACTTGTGGTGTAGCGTAGCCGCGCCAACCCTTCGATCCGCGCCAGCCGGTCGAGAAGCTGCGCAAGGCTTGCCTCCCCGCCGTCTCCATCCGGACCGCGATAGGCATTGACGTTTTGGCCGATGAGCGTGATCTCGCGCACGCCGGCGTCGACGAGCCGCAGGGTCTCGGCGATGATCTCGGCGACGGGACGCGACGCTTCGGCGCCGCGCGTATAGGGCACGACGCAGAACGAGCAGAACTTGTCGCAGCCTTCCTGCACGGTGACGAATGCCGAAACGCCGCGCGCGCGAATCTGCGCGCGGTTCGGGGCGGGCAGGGTACGAAATTTGTCCTCGACGGCGAAATCCGTATCGGCGAGGCGGGCGCCTTCCCTGGCCCGGCGCAGAAGCTCCGGCAGCCGGTGATAGCTCTGCGGACCGACGACGACATCGACGGCGCGCTGGCGCTTGAGCACCTCTTCGCCCTCAGCCTGGGCGACGCAGCCGGCGACGACGATTTTCATGTCGCGGCCTTGCGCGTTCAGCGCGCGTTTGGCGATCGCAAGCTTGCCGAGTTCAGAATAGATTTTTTCCGCAGCCTTTTCGCGAATATGGCATGTGTTGAGGATGACGAGATCGGCGTCTTCTTCGCTCTTGGTCTCGGCGTAGCCCTCGCGGCTGAGCAGGTCAGCCATGCGCGTCGCGTCATAGACGTTCATCTGGCAGCCGTATGACTTGACCAGAACTTTGGAGAGTCGTGCAGCTTCGGACCGCTGAGGGTTGGATCGCGCCTCAATCAGTTCTTTGACGTCTGTGACTATTTTTCGGCTCCATCGTTCGCCCGGGCGACTCGGCGCGCCATCCGAGCAGACGCAGTATACGACTTTTTTTGCCCCTTAGCGCCGCAAGAGGCGCCTTGCACTCATATTTTCTGAACCGGCCCGCCATAGCGCAGGAGCAGCGCATCCGCCGTGAGCAGCGTGACGCCTTCGACGACCGCCTGAGCAATAAGCAGTCGATCGAACGGATCCCGATGAATCAACGGCAGCGCATCCGTCGCGAGCGCGTGTTGACCGAGCACGGGCAACTCGTCGTATCCATTGTTCAGGAGACCCTGACGCAGCGCACGCGGGTCGACTTGAAAGTCGGCCCGATTGAGGCTGCGTTTGATGGCGACTTCCCACAGGCTTGCGACGCTGTAGACGAGTTCATTTGCCTCTTCGAGCAGGACCGCTTGAGCCTTTTTTGAGAGGCGATCAGGCGACACTGCGGCCCATAGGATGATCTGGGTATCAAGCAGCAGTCTCACGCGTCGCCTTCGAATAGCCGTCCGATCTCGATCTCGCCCATACGGTCGAAATCTTCTGGGATAACTCCCTGTCCGGCCATGAAGCCGAGCCGCTGGATCTTGGACTGAGCTGCCGCCTCGAGCGGCGTGACCTTCACCAAAGGTTTTCCGGCCTTCGCAATGATGAAAGGCTTTCCCTTAGAGGCAAGATCGACCAGTTTGGAGAGCTGGGTCTTGGCTTCGTGAATGTTGACGATGCGCATGAGCGTCTCGGCTGGACTAAACCAAGTTAGTCTAGTTTACCGAGAGGCGTCCTGCAAGCCGCGCGCGCTCAGATCTCCAGCCGCAGAGCGATCGCCGCGCGCCGTTCGCCGTCGGCGCGCTGATAGTAATTCTCCCGCCGGCCGATCTCTTTGAAGCCCTCGCGTGCGTAGAGCTTCAGCGCGGCCTCATTGTCGTCGGCCACCTCCAGAAAGACGAGCCGGGCGCCGCCGCGCTCGAGATTTTCGAGATGTTTTTCGAGAATGCGCCGGCCCAGTCCCGCGCCGCGTCTCGCGGGGTTCACGGCGAAAGTGAGGACTTCGGCGTCGGGCGGCGTCAGCCGCGAGAGGATGAAGCCCCCAAGCTCACCCTTGCGGCCCTCCGCGACCGCGCCATCGGCGATGATATGGGCGTCGGTCAGATAATTCTCGAAGTCGATTTTCGACCAGCCAAATGCGAAGGACGCCCCGTGCAGACGTTCGCAGTCATCGGCGCGCTCCGCCCCGATGGGTTCGATGACGAAAGTCGGCTTGGCGAAGAAAGACGAAAGCAGCGTCATGGCGCTAGCTCACGCTTGGGCCGTGGCGGCGGCCCGGGCTCGGGCGGCCGCATCGCCCAAGCCCGCGGCGTCCTTTTGGGCGTCGGGGCGCGCGGCCGGCATGGTGACGTCGGGCTCTTTAAGATAAAGCGGCCGCGCGGGCGCGGTGTCAGGCTGCGCGGCAAGGCCCAGACGCGCCACGAGGGCGATTTCGGGCGCAGGCCGCTCGCTCACGATTCGGACCGGAATGCCGCGGGCGCGCGCCTCCTTCGCAAGGAGCGGCGCGCCGGAGCCGGTCAGAAGCAGCGGGCCGGTCCCGAGCGCGCGTAGCGCTTCAGGGGCGTTCATGCGGCGCGCGGTAAGCAGCGGGCGGCCGCCCGGGCCAAAGGCGGCGATGTAGACTTTGTCGTGGCGCGCGTCGATCGCCGCCGCGACGACGCCGTCGAAAGGATCGATAATCAGCGGCGCCGCAAGCGCGGCCAGCGTCGAGACGCCGACGATCTCGGCTTTGCAGGCGAGCGCGATCGCCTGACCGGCGGCGAGGCCGATACGAATGCCGGTGAAGGAGCCGGGGCCGACCGTCACGGCGACGCGGTCGAGCGAGGCGAAGCCCCCCTCGACTTTGCTCATGATTCGCCGGATCAGCGGCAGCAGCGCCTCGGCGTGGCCGCGCTCCATGTCCACAGATTCGGCGGCGATCGGCGCCGCCGCGTCATGGTCCAGCACGCAGGCCGAGACGGCTGGCAGAGCGGTGTCAATCGCAAGGATTCGCATGATTCGTTGATTATGACGCTTTTCGAGGCGCGATCAACGTCGCCTCCGGAGACGCCGCCCCTACGCGGGCTCGACCGCCTTCACTTGCGGCAGGAAATGCTTGAGCAGGTTCTCGATGCCGTGCCGCAACGTCGCGGTGGACGAGGGGCATCCGGAGCAGGCGCCCTTCATCGCAAGGTAGACGACGCCATCCTTGAAGCCGCGAAAGACAATGTCGCCGCCGTCGCCGGCGACCGCCGGGCGCACGCGCGTCTCGATCAGCTCCTTGATCGTGGCGACCGTCTCCGCGTCGGCCGAGTCATAGAACTCGCCGCTGGACTGCGCCGGCGCCGCGCCTTCGGTCAGGAGCGGCGCGCCGGAGGCGAAATGCTCCATGATCGTGCCAAGAATGGCGGGCTTCAGATGCGGCCATTCGGCGCCGTTCTTCGTCACCGAGACGAAATCCGCGCCATACATCACCGCCTCGACGCCGTCGATGGAGAGCAGCGCCTCGGCGAGCGGCGCGTGGGCGGCGTCGTCGCGCGAGCGGAATTCCATCGCGCCCTGGCCAAGAACGTCCTGGCCGGGCAAAAACTTGAGCGTCGCGGGATTGGGGGTAGCTTCAGTCTGGATGAACATCGGGAGTCTCCTGCGTCCGGTTCAAGGCCGGCGCGAAGTGCGCGATATCACAAATTGGGCCTTCTGTGACATCGTCGACATTACATTTAAGCGCTTCGCCGCAGTCTTGCGAGACTCTTCGGCGCGACCGCCACCGCTTGAGCGCGACCCCCGCCCACACCGCCTCGACCAGGCCGAAGGGCCAAGCGCCTTGAAGAAATCCATAGACTGACCCCAAAGCGCAGGCGGCGGCGAAACACAGCACGAACCAATGGCTGCGTTCTTCCAGAGTATAGGCCAGCAGCATCGCGCTCACGGCGAAAAGCCCGAACCATGTCAGCGCATCCATCGTTCAATCTCTCTGGGCCCCGTCTTGCATTTGCCATGCCCAATCGAATCTCGCCGTGTCACCCGATGGATGAATCCTCGCTACTCGACGCCAACGCTGCTTATTATCGGGCCTTCGCCGCACGTGACCTTGGCGCTTTGAACGATCTGTGGGCGGAGGAGGGCTGTTCCTGCGTTCACCCTGGCTGGCCGGCGCTCGTCGGGCGCATGCCGGTGCTGGCCTCCTACCGCGATATTTTTCGTAATCCGGCGCAGGAAGCGGTCACGACGCGAGATCCACAGACGCTCATCGAGGGCGCCGACGGCCGGGTCTTTTGCATTGAGGAGGTCGGCGGCGGGTTGCTGCTCGCGACCAACTGGTTTCGTTGGAGCGGGGAGCGCTGGCGGCTCGTGCACCATCAGGCGAGCCCGCTCGCCCCGCCGCCCACGCGGCGGGAAGGCAAGCGGTCGCTTCACTAGGGCGGTCGTCGTCACAGGGGACGCGGCTCAGGAGTCCGCGCCTTCCGCCTGCTTCTTCCGGCTCGTCTTCTTCGGCTCCCGGCGCGGGCCCTCCACGAGCCGCACGACCATGCCCCACAGCGTGCGCACGTCCTGCTGGGTGAGGCCCATGCGGTGGAACATATTGCGCAGGTTGCGCGACATGACGGGCTTTTTCGTCAGCGGACGGAAGAAGCCGCGCTTGTCGAGTTCGCCTTCGAGGAAATCGAAAAAGGCCAGCGTCATTTCGCGCGTCGCCGGGGGCGAGCGTTCTTCGATCTCAAAGGGAATGGCGTCGCCATGCGCGGCGCGGAACCATTCATAGCCGGTGAGCAGCACCGCCTGCGCGAGATTGAGCGAGGCGTAGGCGGGATTGACCGGAAAGGTGAGGATGGCGTCGGCGAGCGCGACGTCGTCATTGTCGAGGCCGGTGCGCTCGGGGCCAAACAGCACGCCATGTTTCTCGCCCGCCGTCACGCGCGCCGCCGTGCCCGGCATGGCCTGGGCCGGCGTCAGCACCGGCTTCATCTGGCCGCGTCCGCGCGCCGTCGCGGCGTAGACGAAGGACAGATCCTCGATCGCATCGCGGACGCTCTCGTAGAGTTTCGCGCTTTCGAGGAGATGCACGGCGCCGGCCGCCGCCGCATAGGCGCCCTTGCGATAGGCGCCGGTGCGCGGCCAGCCTTCGCGCGGCGAGACGAGGCGCAAATCGGAGAGGCCGAAGTTGGCCATGGCGCGTGCGCACATGCCGATGTTGACGGCGAGCTGCGGACGCACGAGCACAATCGCCGGCCCCCCGCAAAGGGCCGTCTTGCTGCGATCCGTTCCGGCCCCGACCAATTCTCCTCCTCGCCCCGAGCGGCGGCAAATTAGGGCGGAAAGCGCGCGGGGGGAAGGGCGCTTCGGCGCTTAGAGAAAGGCCTCCCAATTGCTACCCAAAACTTCTAGCCGACGCTATAAGGCGCGCGGCACAGGAGGAGCCGGCGCATGCGGAAGATCAAGGTTGCAAGCCCTGTCGTCGAACTTGACGGCGACGAAATGACCCGCATCATCTGGGCCGCCATCAAAGAAAAGTTCATTCGGCCCTATCTCGACGTCGATCTCCTTTATTACGATCTCTCGATTCAAAATCGCGACGCCACCAATGATCAGGTGACGATCGACGCGGCCTACGCCATCAAAAAGCATGGCGTCGGCGTGAAATGCGCGACGATCACGCCCGATGAAGCGCGGGTGAAGGAATTCCATCTCAAGGAGATGTGGAAATCGCCGAACGGCACCATCCGCAACATCTTGGGCGGCGTCATCTTTCGCGAGCCGATCATCTGCAGAAATGTGCCGCGATTGGTCCCAGGATGGACGCAGCCGATCATCATCGGGCGCCATGCATTCGGCGATCAGTATAAGGCCACTGACTTCCAAGTGCCGGGCAAGGGTCGTCTGACGATCAAATTCGAAGGCGTCGACGGCGACGTCATCGAGAAGGAAGTCTTCAACTTCCCCGGCTCCGGCGTCGCGCTGGCGATGTACAATCTTGACGAGTCAATCGGCGAATTCGCGCGCGCCACGTTCAACTACGGGCTCACACGCAGATATCCGGTGTATCTGTCGACCAAAAACACGATCCTGAAAGCCTATGACGGCCGTTTCAAAGATTTGTTCCAGGAGATTTACGACGCCGAGTTCAAATCGAAATTCCAGGCGCTCGGCCTCACCTACGAGCATCGTCTGATCGACGACATGGTCGCCTCGGCGCTCAAATGGTCGGGGGGCTACATCTGGGCGTGCAAGAATTACGACGGCGACGTCCAGTCCGACACGGTGGCGCAGGGCTTCGGTTCGCTCGGTCTGATGACGAGCGTGCTCATGACGCCCGACGGCAAGACCGTCGAGGCCGAAGCCGCCCACGGCACGGTCACGCGCCATTATCGCGAGCACCAGAAGGGGCATGAGACCTCGACCAACTCGATCGCCTCGATTTTCGCCTGGACGCGCGCGCTCGGGCATCGCGGCAAGCTCGATGGGAACGACGAGCTGATCCGCTTCGCCCGCACCCTCGAGGAAGTGTGCGTCGCGACCGTCGAGTCGGGCTTCATGACCAAGGATCTGGCCCTGCTTGTCGGCTGCAATCAGAAATGGCTGTCGACGACAGGCTTCCTGGACAAGATCGACGAAAATCTGCGCAGAGCCATGGAGTGAGGGCGGCGCGGGGAATGATTGTATGTGGCGCCCGTCGCGGCTATATAGGCGTCGCCTATAGGCCAATTAAGGATTCGCGAGATGGCGGTGGATCTGGAAGAAACGTATAAGCCTTCCGAAGACGAACCCTTCATGTGCGATCGGCAGCGCGAATATTTCCGGCGCAAACTGCTGGCTTGGAAGGAGGACATTCTGCAAGAGAGTCGCGAAACGCTGGCCACTCTGCAGAATGAAAACGAAAACCATCCTGATCTGGCAGATCGCGCGTCGTCCGAAACCGATCGCGCCATCGAACTGCGCGCGCGCGACCGGCAGCGCAAGCTCATCGCCAAAATCGACGCGGCGCTGACGCGCCTCGACGACGGCAGTTACGGCTATTGCGAGGAAACGGGGGAGCCGATCTCCCTCAAGCGCCTCGACGCGCGTCCAATCGCGACCCTGTCGATCGAGGCGCAGGAGCGTCACGAACGGCGCGAAAAAGTCTATCGAGACGATTGAGTCCGAAAGCCTTGGGGAAAAAGTGAGGGCGTCGCCGTTGGCGACGCCCTTTTTCATTCCTTCTGATCCGAGCGGCCGAGCAGTCGCGCCATCTCCGCTTCAAGCGAGTCCAGCGGATCCACGTCGGCCGGAGCCGCCGACGGCGGTGGAGGAGGCGGTGGCGCCGCAGGCTTTGGCGGCGGTGGCGGCGCAGGCGGTGGCGCTGCAGGCCTGGCGGCGGCCGGCGACGGCGGCGCTGCGGGCCTTGGCGCCGGCGGCGGTTCTGCCGGCCTTGGAGGAGCCGCGGGCGGCAGAGGAGGCGGAGGCGGGGCCGCGGCTTCTGGCGGCGGCTCCTTCGGACGCGGGGCCAGCCGCTGCTGAGCGCGCGCCAGGAAAGGCGGCGTCGGCGAGCGGGGCGGAGCCGGGCGCTGCGGCGCGGCCGGACTCGAAACTCTCGGTCCGGCTGGCGGCGGCGGCGGGGGAGGCGGCGGCGCAGCAGGCCTCGGAGGCGCCGGCGCGAAGAGGTCAGGCGGCAGATTGACGGGGCCCGCCGCCGCGGGCTTCGGCAGCGGCGTTTCGAGCTCTCGTGGCGGAGTCGGGGGCCCGGCGGGCCAGTTCGCCGCCGCCGGCGGTCCCGGGCGCTGCTCCGGCCCGCGGCTGACAGCGCCTTCAAGCCGGCTGATCGTCGCTTCGACGAGGATGTCGGTAGGGCCGCCGATCAGGAGCAGATGTTCAACGTTGTCGCGCCGCACAATGACGAGCTGGCGCTCGCGGTCGAGGTCGTAGACATCGACGACGTCCAGCCGGCGCGCGCGATTGCGGCCGCCGGGCGAACGGATGCGGCGTCCGAACAACAGACGGAAAATATAAAGCACGAGCACCGCAGCGACGAGGAACGCAACGAGCGCTCCAAGCGCCGGCAGCAGTTGAGTGAATTTATCGGGCATGAACGGCTAGTCTCTCGTTCGAACGCGCGTGAACCTTGCCAAATTAACAGCTTTCCTGGCAAGCGCCGAAAAAAGGTTAATGATTGGTTAATGTTTGGCTAATCAGCGCCCTTCCCACGTCCGGCGTTGCTATTATTGGCGTTCACGGCCATTGTTTTAGATGATTCTGTAGGCGTCGGCAGACTAATAATCGGCGCGCCGGCGTCAGCATGGCCGTCGCGATCGGCGATATATGACGCGGGTGGTTAAGAAATGAGCGACAGGACCGAAGCGTCCGACTTGGGACGCAGCGAGCGGCCCGCCAATGTGGGATTGACGCTCGCCCTCGTCATCGCGTTGGTCGCGGGCGTCGCCGCCTATTACCTGACGCCTTCGGACCTCGCGCCGCGCGTCACCATTCTGGCGCTCGCGGTTTTCGGCGTCGCCGGAATCTTCTTTCTTTTCGCCTATGCGGTCGGATTGATTCACTTCTCCGGCCGAGTCGCGGGCAACGACGTGACGAAGCTCATCGCCGACGCTTCCGGAGAAGGGCTACTCGTCACCAGAGGCGACGCGCGCATCGTTTACGCCAATGAAGCCTATACGGCGATGTGCGACGCGAAAGACGCTTCCGGCGTTCAGCCGGTCGAGCGGCTGTTCTCAGGGCCGCCTGAGGTCTCGGAGGCGATCTACCGACTGGCCCAGGCGGCGCGCGCCGGCGTTTCGCATAGCGAAGATCTGCGGCTTTCGCCGCCGCTCTCGGGGCAGGGGCCGGTCGGCTGGTACCGGATTCGCGTTCGGCCGCTGCCGACGACGTCGAGCGGGCGGTGCTGTCTATGGGCGGTGGCCGACGTGACCGCCGATCGACAGCGGCAGGAGAACGTCTTCCAGGAGCTGCAGCACGCGATCGATTTTCTCGATCACGCGCCGGCGGGCTTTTTTTCCGCCAGTCCGGACGGCGCCGTCTCTTATATGAACAAAACGCTCGCCGGATGGCTGGGCTACGATCTCACGCAAGTTGGATCTGGCGGCGCGACGCTGTCCTCCATCGTCGCGCATAGCGGCGCGGCGCTTCTCGCCGCCATCTCGGGCGCGCCGGGCGACGTGCGCGCCGAGCAGATCGACCTCGACCTGCGATGCCGCAACGGCAAGTCGCTGCCGGTGAGGCTGCTGCATCAGGTCGCGTTTGGCCAGAACGGCGAAGCCGGCCCTTCGCGCACCTTGGTGCTCAACCGCGCCTCCGGCGAGCAGCCGGAAGAGAATTTGCGCGCGGCGGAGGTGCGTTTCGCGCGCTTCTTCAACTCGACGCCGATGGCGATGGCGACGCTCGACGGCGAGGGCCGCGTGCTGACGTCGAACGCGGCCTTCGCGAAATTGCTGCCCCAAGCGCTGAAGTCGGGCCAGGGCGCAGCCGCGGCGCCATGGTCGGTGCTGACGGGGCTCGGTGAACGCGACGGTGCCGCCCTGCGCGCCGCGATCGAAGACGCGATCGAAGGCAAAGGCGAAGTGCGCCCGATCAACGTGGTGTTCGAGGAAGACGCCGCCGGCGCGGCGACCCGTTCGGCGCGTTTCTTCGTCTCTTCCGCCGAGGACGCCGGCAAGAAAGGCGCGATGGTCTATGCGCTCGACACGACCGAGCAGCGCAAGCTGCAGGAGGAGTTCGCGCAGTCGCAGAAGATGAATGCGGTCGGCCAGCTCGCCGGCGGCATCGCGCATGACTTCAACAATATGCTGACGGCGATCATCGGCTATTCGGATCTGCTGCTCTCCAGCCATAGGCCGACCGACCCCGCCTTCCGCGATATCCGCCAGATCAAGGAAACCGCCAATCGCGCGGCAGGCCTGACGCGGCAGCTGCTCGCCTTCTCTCGCCGGCAGACGTTGCGCCCGCAAGTCCTGCAGCTCGGCGACGCGCTCTCCGAAGTGCAGAATTTGCTGCGCCGCGTCGTCGGCGAAAAGAACGAGCTCGAACTGCGTCTGGGTCGCGATCTCTGGTTCGTGAAGGCCGATATCACCCAGTTCGAACAGGTGATCATCAATCTCGTCGTCAACGCGCGCGACGCCATGCTGGAGACAGGCGGACGGGTGCAGATCCGCACGCGCAATGTCGCCGCCTCGGAGTGCGCCGCCTTTAATGAGGCGGCTCTGCCGGCGGCGGATTATGTGCTGGTTGAGGTCGAGGACTCGGGCAGCGGCATTCCCGCCGATGTGAAGGAAAAGATCTTCGAACCCTTCTTCACGACGAAGGAGGTCGGCAAAGGCACGGGGCTTGGCCTTTCGACGGTCTTCGGCATCGTCAAGCAGTCGGGCGGCTTCATCTTCGTCGACAGCGAGGTCGGGCGGGGCGCGGTGTTCCGCATTTTCCTGCCGCGCTACGCGCCGGAGGAGAAGGAGACGTCGCAGAAGGCCGATACGCCCAAGGTCGCTGCGGACTACACGGGACAGGGCGTGGTTCTCCTCGTCGAAGACGAGGACGCCGTGCGCTCGATCGGCGCGCGAGCCTTAAGTTCGCGCGGATTCACGGTGCTCGAAGCGGCCACGGGCATGGAGGCGCTCGAGGTCGTCGAGCGCGTCGACGGCAAGATCGATCTCATCGTCTCCGACGTGGTGATGCCGGAGATGGATGGTCCCGCGATGTTTGCCGAATTGCGCAAGCGCGGCGTCGTCGCGAAGGTGATCTTCGTTTCCGGCTATGCCGAAGAGGCCTTCGCCAAAAACCTTCCCGAAGGCGATTTCGGCTTCCTGGCGAAGCCGTTCTCGATCAAACAGCTGATCGAGACGGTCAAGGCGCATATGCCCTGACGCGGCGCAGAAATCAGCTCACAATGCCGGCGCGACGACTCGCACGCGGCGCTTAATTCCATCAGCTCCAACGATTTCGCGATAGGTTTCCGGCGTAGCGGCCGCGCCGTCCGCGGCGCTGGGCTGCGCCTGGGCCGCCGGTTCCACCGTCGCCGTCGATTCTGGCGCCGCCGGCGCGGAGCCCTTCGCTTTCCGACCGCGTGCAACGCCGGGCGGCAGCGCGCGCGACAATTGCTCGGCCTGCTCCGCGGTGACGACCTGATCCTTCGCATTGCGCTCGGCGATAAGCCGCTCGGCGTCGGCGAGCGCCTCGGCCCAAGACCGCCCCGGCGGCTTGCAGCCGCAGGACGGATCATAGGTCGTCTCGAATTTATGCGCGTTGGGATGGTTCGAATAAGCTTCGCCGTCGATCGAAAGCGCGGAACTGAGACCCTTCCATTGCGACGCCGTGTAGAGTTTCACCTCGGCGTTGGGACACAGCGCCCGGCACATCGTCGCGAGATCGTCGAGATTGGAGCTGCGCGCCGAATAGTTGATCGGGAAAAAGCCGCCGTCGCATGCGCGCACGCAGATCGCCATTGGGCCCCCGCGCGGCGTTCCGTCCGAAGGCTCCTGATCCAGGTCTGGACCGACCGGAGCTTCGCGCATTCCCGAGCTGTCGTCGGGCATGACGCCGAACAGCTCCTCGAAGAAATTGCGTGGCCGTGCGACGCGCGCCTGCGCCGCCTGAGGATTGCGGCACTCCGCCTCATAACGAGCGGCAAGCGCCTGACGCTGGCCGCCGTCGTCGGCGCTGGCCCGCTCATAGGCGGCCACGGCGCCCGACAGCTGATTCAGTTGCGCGTTGATTTGTCCGCACTGGGGCGGCGGCGGATCGCCGAAGAAGAGGAACTGGCCCCGGTCGCAGCCCAGCGCGCGAGCGCGCGCGGCGACGCGGGCGTATTCGCCGCGCTGCTTCGCCGCCGCGGCCTGGAATCGACCAACCCGGCTGCCGGCGCTGGCGCGGGCGATCTGCGCGCGCAACTCCGTACAGTAGGGACTTTCCCCTGCTGCCGGCGAAACGGCGAGGAGGCCGAAAGCGACGCCGACGGCGGCGGCGAGTTTCGTTCGCCTCAAGGCGCTTTTCGTCAAAAAGAGCTTTATGGTCGCGGCCTCATTGAAGTTTTTGGCTCTCTTCACATTCTGGCAAGAAGCCGAGAAACGCTCGCGCGGTCGCTTAATGACGGATGTTCCGGCGCGCGTCGCTTGCGACGAATCGCGTCATTTTCACCAAACCAGGCCGCGGAGCAAATGTCGCTCGATTAATCGCGTCCATCATGTCGGCAACAAGGCGCCCGGCCGACGCCGCCAACCCGCTTGGCGCGCGTTGAATTTTTTGCCGCGCCCAGGGTCGAAGCCCTTCCCTTGCCGCGGTGCTTCGCCCATATCGGCAACGGCGTCGCTCGAGCGCGGCGCGCGAAAAAGTGGAATTGAGGTTTTTCGCCTAGAGCGCGCTCTAAGCTTTCGAAATCGGTCACGTTGTCCGTCTGGGGCGATTTCGCCCAAAGGCGGCGTGATCTAGGAGGTTGCCGACATGAAGCGTTCCAAATTGCTGGCTCTGATTTCGACGGCCTTTCTTTGTTTCGGCGCCGCGACGGCCTTCGCGCAGAATGGACCGGATCTCATCTTCCGCAAATCGGTGGATTTCAAGCTTCTCACGCCAAACGACAAGCTCGCGACCTACGGAATCGACGATCCGATGATCGATGGCGTTGTCTGCTACTATACGGCGCATGAAAGAGGCGGCGTCGCCGGCCTGTTCGGGGTCGCAGAGCAGTCGTCGGAGGTTTCGCTCGCCTGCCGGCAATACGCCCCGATCAAATTCAAGGAGAAGTTCGGCCAGGGCGATACGGCGTTCAGCGAGCGGCGTTCGCTGCTGTTCAAGCGCATGCATATCGTTCGCGGCTGCGATGCAAAGCGCAATGTGCTGATCTATATGGTCTATTCCGACAAGCTCGTCGAAGGCTCGCCCGAGAGTTCGACCTCGACCGTCGCCATTCAGCCCTGGGCCGGCCAGAACGAAGTCCCGCGATGCGGAGAGTTTCTGCGCTGACGCTAATCGAAGCAGGCGACGACCGCCGCATCCGGCTCGATAGAGGCGCGCGCAGCGTGGACGTCGACCGAGGCGGTCACATCGTTGGCGCGGCCGAAAGTTCTGGCCGCGCCATGCCCGTGCGCCGCGCACCAGGAGTCGGCGACGATCTTGCCGCAATCGGCCTTGTGCGTGAGGCATTCCGTCAGGCCGTAGCCCTCCTGATCGGAGATGACATAGGCGGCGCCAGCGCTCGCCTCGGCCTGTGCGTCGCAGGCGTAGCCGGCGCCGAACAGCGCGCCCGCGAGCAGCGGCGCAAGCGCGCGCCGCGCGATCGGCGCCTCATATTTCCACATAATGAACGAGTCCCAAATGACCGAGACGGCCCTCGTCAGAGCTAGCGCAAAGCGGTAAAACCCGAGTTAAACCTCCGCGGCTCGAATCGGTGTCGCGCTTGACGCGGCGGCGCGCTTTGGCGCATGGTCGCCGCCATGACGCCTCGGCTCACCATTTGTCGGAAGACCATTATCAGCTAGCGATCACGCTGGCCGGAGCCGTCACGTCTCTCAAAACGACATGAAGCGACGCCCCGGCCGGCGGCCTTGCGGGGAAATTCATGTCGACGCCTGCGCTGAAAATTTACAATACGCTGACCCGGACGAAGGAGGAATTCCGTCCGATCGATCCCGCGCATGTGCGCATGTATGTCTGCGGGCCGACGGTCTACGACTACGCCCATATCGGCAACTCCAGGCCGCTCATCGTTTTCGACGTGTTGTTTCGTCTGCTGCGCCATCTCTACGGCGCCGAGCATGTCACGTACGTTCGCAACATCACCGACGTCGACGATAAGATCAACGCGCGGGCCGCTGAGCGCGGAATCACCATTCGCGAACTGACGGAAGAGACCAACAAGGTCTTTCAGCAGGACGTGAAGGCGCTGGGCTGTCTCGAGCCGACCGTGCAGCCGCGCGCGACCGAGCACATCGCGCAGATGGTCGCGATCATCGAGCGGTTGATCGCCTCTGGCCACGCCTATGCGGCCGACGGCCATGTGCTCTTCGACGTGCCGTCCATGCCGAGCTACGGGCGCCTGTCGCGGCGCTCGCTCGATGAAATGATCGCCGGCGCGCGCGTCGACGTCGCGCCCTATAAGCGCGGCGACATGGATTTCGTGCTGTGGAAGCCGTCAAAGGAGAACGAGCCGGGCTGGGACAGCCCGTGGGGCAGGGGACGTCCCGGCTGGCATATCGAATGTTCGGCGATGTCCTGGGCGCACTTGGGCGAAACCTTCGACATCCACGGCGGCGGCATCGACCTCGTCTTTCCGCATCACGAAAACGAAATCGCGCAAAGTTGCTGCGCCTTCGGTCAGGACGTGATGGCGAATTACTGGATGCATAATGGCTTCCTGCAGGTCGAGGGCGAGAAAATGTCCAAGAGCCTGGGGAATTTCGTGACGATCCACGAACTGCTGCATACGGAGAAGTTTGGGGGGCGGAAGTGGCCGGGCGAAGTGCTGCGGCTTGCGATGTTGAAGACGCATTACCGCCAGCCGATCGATTGGACAGTGAAGGCGCTGGAGGAGGCGGAACAGGCGCTTTCGTCGTGGTATGGACGAATATTTGAACTTGGATTGGATACGGACGATCAATTCGCCGCTCCGGTGTCGGCAGTTAATGCCTTGTCGGATGATTTGAATACCGCGCAGCTACTCGCTGAATTGCACTCATTGGGCAAGCGCGGATCGTATCCTGAGCTGTTGGGCGCGCTTCAGCTAATCGGATTCACGGGAAAGGGAAGCGCAATTAATACAATATTCGGGACAATGCGCGCATCTGAAGCCCCCGATACCATGTCCGCCGCATTGGGTGTTGAAACCGAATTTAAGCAAGTTATCAACAACCGTGTATCGGCGCGCAATGCCGCCCGCGCCTCAAAAAATTGGGCCGAGTCAGACCGCATCCGCGACGAACTCGCCGCCATGGGCATTATTCTCAAGGATCACAAGGATGGCGCGACGACCTGGGAGGTGAAGCGATGAGCGCTCCTCTCTCAATCAAGCGCGCGCAACCCTCTCCCATTGGGAGAGGGTGGCCGCGGAGCGGCCGGGAGAGGGGTTGCCGCGCCGGTCGTTTGCGCGCGCCTTTGCGCCCAACATCGTTGCCCCTCACCCCGGTCCTTCGGACCGACCCTCTCCCTCTGGGAGAGGGTGGGGCCGCGCGTAACCTGCGTCGCCGGGCAAGCCCTTCTCTCTCAATCAAGCGCGCGCCACCCTCTCCCCTGGGGAGAGGGTGGCCGCGGAGCGGCCGGGAGAGGGGTTGCCGCGCCGGTCGTTTGCGCGCGCCTTTGCGTCCCGGATCGTTGCCCCTCACCCCGGACCTCCGGTCCGACCCTCTCCCCATGGGAGAGGGTGGCGCTGCGCGTAACCTGCGTCGCCGGGCAGCGCCTTCTCTCTCAATAAAAGGCGCGCAACCCTCTCCCATTGGGAGAGCGCAGCCGCGGAGCGGCCGGGAGAGGGGTTGCCGCGCCGCTCGTTTGCGCGCGCCTTTGCGCCCCGGATCGTTGCCTCTCACCCCGGTCCTTTGGACCGACCCTCTCCCTCTGGGAGAGGGTGACGCGAACCTTTTTTCAGTCGAGGCGGGGCAGGGGCGTTCGCGGCATGCGTGCGCGAGCAATATCGACGGCGCGAAGGATTTCCTGCAGAACCCAATCCAATCGTTCTTTCACCTCGTCATTCGTGAAGCGCAATTCCAGATAACCGTGACTTTCGATCGCAGCGCGGCGCGCGGCGTCAGAAAGCGGTTGATCTGCATGATGGCCGCCATCGAGTTCGATGGTGAGTCCGAGGCTGTAGCAGCAGAAGTCTGCGATATACCCCGCAATCGGAGCTTGACGGCGAAACTTGAGCCCATGGAAACGCGAGGCGCGCAGTTCACGCCAGAGGATTTCCTCGGGACCCGTGCTCTCGCGCCGCAGTCTGCGCGCGATGGAAATGTTCTTGCCCGCCATTTATCGATCAAATCGCAAAATTCGATAGCGGGAAACCCCTCTCCCGGCCGCGCCGCGGCCACCCTCTCCCATCGGGAGAGGGTTCGTTCCGCGAGGTCGCGATATGTCCAACGATGACTGGAAAAAGACGCTTCCCTTCAAGCGCCACTGGGCGCTCTATCTCGCGTTCAAGCTGATCGTGCTGGCGCTCGCGGCGTTCATCGCCTGGCATCTGCTGCGCGCCTTCGAGATCGTGTGATGGCGCGCAGCGCGCAAACGCCCGGTCTGCGGCCGTTTCTGCCCGCAGACGCCGCGACGCTCGCGGCGCTCTTTCGCGCCAGCGTCGAGGCGCTTGCAGCCGATGACTATGATGAAGCGCAGCGCGAAGCCTGGGCGGCTGCGGCTGACGACGAAGCGGCCTTCGCGTCGCGCCTCGCCGACGCGCTGAGCATCGTCGCGCTTGTTGACGGGGACATCGCCGGCTTCGCTTCGCTGCGCGACAACAAGATGTTCGACATGCTCTATGTGCGGCCCGACATCGCGCGCAAGGGGGTCGGGTCGGCGCTCGCCGAGGCGATCGAAAAACTCGCCGCCGCGCGCGGCACGACACTGCTGACGGTCGAGGCCTCCGACGCGGCGCAGGACTTTTTCGCGGCGCGCGGCTATGTGGCCACGACCCGCAATATGATCGAGATCGGCGGCCAATGGCTCGGCAATACGACGATGACCAAGGAGCTGGCGGCGCCCGCCGCCGGGAGAGCGCATTGATGGCCAAGGAACGGGCCAAGGAACGGCTGACGCTATACGACACGACGCTGCGCGACGGCGCGCAGACGACGGGCGTCGATTTCTCGCTCGACGACAAGCGTCAGATCGCCGCCATGCTGGACGAACTCGGAATCGACTATATTGAAGGCGGCTATCCCGGCGCCAATCCGCTCGACACCGAGTTTTTTGCGCGGCGTCCGAAACTACGCGCGCGCTTCGCCGCCTTCGGCATGACGCGGCGGCAGGGCCGCTCGGTAGAGAATGATCCGGGCGTCGCGGCGCTCCTCGACAGCAGCGCCGACGTCGTCACTTTCGTCGCCAAGAGCTGGGACTTTCAGGTCCGCGTCGCCTTACGTTCCACGGAAGAGGACAATCTCGAGAGCGTTACGCAATCCGTAAAAGCCGCCGTCGCGCGCGGCAAGGAAGTCGCGGTCGATTGCGAGCATTTCTTCGACGGCTTCGAGGCCAACCCCGACTATGCGCTGGCCTGCGCGAGGGCCGCGCATGCGGCTGGCGCGCGCTGGGTCGTCCTCTGCGACACCAACGGCGGCACGCTGCCGCACGAGGTTGAAAGCATCGTCGCGGAGGTGGTCAAGCAGATTCCAGGAGACCGCGTCGGTGTGCATTGCCATGACGACACCGGACAGGCGGTGGCGAATTCGCTTGCCGCCGTGCGCGCCGGCGCGCGGCAGATTCAAGGCACGCTCAACGGTCTTGGCGAACGCTGCGGTAACGCCAATCTCACGACGATCATTCCGACGCTATTGCTGAAGAGCGAATTTGCCGAGCGCTTCGAGATCGGCGTGACGCAAGAGAAGCTGACGCATCTGACGCGCGTGAGCCATGCGCTCGATGAGCTTCTCAACCGCGCGCCGAACCGCCATGCGCCCTATGTCGGCGCCAGCGCCTTCGCGACCAAGGCCGGCATTCACGCCTCGGCGGTGCTGACCGATCCGCGCACGTACGAACATGTCACGCCGGAATCGGTCGGCAATGTGCGGCGCGTGCTCGTATCCGATCAGGCGGGACGCTCCAACATCGCGGCCGAGCTTGGCCGATTGGGCGTCGTCCTCGACAAGGACGATCCGCGTCTGGCGCGGCTTCTCGACGAGGTGAAGGAGAAGGAAGCGCAAGGCTACGCCTATGAGGGCGCCGACGCCTCGTTCTTTCTTCTGGCGAAGCGCGTGCTCGGCGAGGCGCCGCATTTCTTCGACATCGAACGCTACAGCGTCGCGGTCGATCGGCGCTTCGCCCGGAATGGCGGCTTCGAGGACCAGGGCGCCGAGGCGATCGTCAAGATCAATGTGGATGGCGAGAGCCGCATTTCCGCCGCCGAAGGCAACGGCCCCGTCAACGCCCTCGATCTCGCGCTGCGCAAGGATCTCGGCGCCTATCAGCGCTTCATCGAGGACGTTCGGCTCGTCGACTATCGCGTTCGCGTGTTCCAGGGCGGCACAGACGCGGTGACGCGCGTTCTCGTCGAATGCGCCGACGGCGAGGGCGAGCGGTGGTCCACCGTCGGCGTTTCGGCCAACGTCATCGACGCGTCCTTCGAGGCGCTCGTCGACGCGATCAACTACAAGCTGCTGGTGTCGGTCGAGCGCAACGACCGTGAAACCGCTAAAGCCGTTCGGTGATAGCTGTCTCGCTGATGTCAGGCGAATGGCGGACCGCTGCGAAAATCATCGGCAGGATGTCTTCGACGCGTTCGGCCACGAGATAGCGCACGTTATCGACTTCGCCGAAGAATTCCTCGTTCCGCATATGAGCGAAAAGCGACAGCAGCGGCCGCCAGAAGCCGCCGATGTCGGCGATGACCAGAGGCTTGGTGTGACGGCCGAGCTGGATCCAGGTCAGCTGCTCGGTCAGCTCCTCCAAAGTGCCGATGCCTCCAGGCAGCGCGATGAAGGCGTCGGATCGCTCGAACATCAGGCGCTTGCGCGTGTGCATGTCGTCGACGACGACGAGTTCCGTCGCGCCCGTAAAGGGAATCTCCCTTCGGTCCAAGAACTCGGGAATGATTCCCGTGACAACGCCCCCGGCGGCGACCGTGGCCTTCGCCAGAACGCCCATTAAGCCGATCGCCCCGCCGCCATAAACGAGGCCGACCCCAGCGCGCGCCAGGGCGACGCCCAACGCGCGCGCCGCCGCCGTGTGACGCGGATCGGCGCCGATCGAGGAGCCGCAATAGACGCAAACATTCTTGATTTCTCGCATGTGCATTCTCATGCAGCGTTCGACGGCGCCTCGCGCGGGGTGCGCATTGCTTCTAAACGTCATATATGACGCCAAGCCAGCCATGACGCCAAAGGCCGCGACGACGGCCCATTCATTCGGAGACATATGATTAGACCCGATCAAGGCGAATCGAGCGATCCCCACGCGCTCGATCCGGACGACGCCGCGCCTCCGCCTGTTCCTGAGCAACAATTGTCGGAATCCTCTCTTTTCAAGACGATACGGCATTTGTGGCCCTATATTTGGCCGCGCGGGCGCCGCGATCTCGAGCTTCGGGTCGCCGCCGTGTTTGCGCTGCTCGTCGTCAGCAAGCTGTTCAACGCCGCGACGCCTTACGCCTTCAAATGGGCGACGGACGCGCTCGCCGAGGGCGGCGTCGGCGCCTGGGGAAAGGTGGCGGCCGCCGCGATCTATTTCACGCTGCTGATGGGCGCCATGCGCATCGTCACCGTCGTGCTGATGCAGCTGCGCGACGGCATTTTCGCCGCGGTGGCGATGCACGCCGTACGCCGGCTGGCGACCGATCTCTTCGTGCATATGCATGAGCTGTCGCTGCGGTTTCATATCGGCAGAAAAACCGGCGGGCTGACGCGCGTGCTCGAGCGCGGGCGCAACGGCATCGAGACGCTGTCGCGTCTCATCATGTCGACGGGCGCCCCGACAGTGCTCGAGGTGGCGCTGGTGCTCGGCATATTTCTCTACCAGTTCGGTTGGCGTTACGGGCTCGTCCTGGTCGCGACTCTCGCCGGATATTTTCTCTATACGACGCTCGCGACAAACTGGCGGATCGCCATTCGGCGCAGGATGAACGACAGCGACACCGACGCCAATCAGAAGGCGATCGACAGCCTGCTGAACTATGAAACGGTCAAATATTTCGGCGCGGAAAGGCGTGAGGCTGAGCGCTACGACAAATCGATGATCCGCTACGAGCAGGCGAGCACGCAGTCCTATGTCTCGCTTGCGGTGCTCAACGCCGGCCAGACAGTGATCTTTATCATCGGACTCACCACCATGATGGTGATGTGCGTCTATGGCATCGAGGCAGGCCGCAATACGGTCGGCGATTTCGTCCTGATCAACCTGATGATGGGGCAGCTGGCGCAGCCCTTGAATTTCATGGGCACCTTCTATCGCGAGGTGCGGCAGGCGATCATCGACATCGAGACGATGTTCTCGATTCTGGCGCAGAGCCCCGAGATCTTGGACACGCCCGGCGCGGCTCCGCTTGTCGTGCGCGAAGGGCGGATCGTTTTCGACAATGTTTCGTTCCACTACGAGCCGAACCGGCCGATCCTCAAGGGCGTGAGCTTTGAAGCCGAGCCCGGACAAACCATCGCGATCGTCGGGCCGTCCGGCGCCGGAAAATCGACGATCTCGCGCCTGATGTATCGTTTCTACGAGCCGCAAGGCGGCCGCATTGCCATCGACGGGCAGAACATACTGGATGTCACGCAGGAAAGCCTGAGGGCGGCGATCGGCATGGTGCCGCAGGACACCGTGCTGTTTAACGATTCGATCGGCTACAACATCCGCTATGGACGATGGGACGCGAGCGACGAAGAGGTTCGCGAAGCGGCCCGGCTCGCGCAGATCGACCGCTTCATCGAGAGCGTGCCGGAAGCTTATGAGGCGCAGGTCGGCGAGCGCGGGCTGAAGCTTTCCGGCGGCGAGAAGCAGCGCGTGGCGATCGCCCGCACAATTCTCAAAGGTCCGCCGATCCTCATCCTCGACGAAGCGACGTCGGCGCTCGACAGCTTGACGGAACATGAAATTCAGGAGGCGTTGAGGCGCGTCGCCAAAGGCCGCACCACGCTCGTCATCGCGCATCGCCTGTCGACCATCGTTGACGCCGACGAAATCCTGTTTCTGGATCATGGCCGCATCGTCGAACGCGGCACGCATAAGGCGCTGCTGGCGCTTGGCGGCCATTACGCCGGCATGTGGAACCGCCAGCGCGAGGCGGCGGAGGCGCGCGCCAAATTGCTGGAGGCGGAGCGGGAAGAATTGGAGGAAGCGGAGTAGCCGCTCAGCGCTTCGACAATCGCCAGAGATTGCGATTGACGCGCTTGGCGTAAACCGCAAGGGCGCGGTCGGCGGCGCGATGCGGCTGGCCGGCGGCGACGCTCATCGCCGCCTCTATGCTGGCGTCGGCGGCGGCTTTGATCTTTTCCACGACCATCAGCTTGCTCTCGCGTCTGCCGCGCGCGCCGCCCGTGGCGATCTTCATCAGCCGCAAGCCGATCACCTGATTGGCGACGAAGCTCATCTTGAGCGTGTCGAAGAAAAGCTTGTTCATTCCCGATCGACCTCGGCGCATCGCAGCCTCCCGTCAAGGCAAATAGCGCAGCCACGGCGTTGTCCAACTGTCACCGTTAAGCATCGCAAGTAACGGGCGCTGCGTCGCTACGCCATCGCCGAGCGCAAACCGAGGCGCTCGACGAAGGGATCGAAATCCCTGTCGCTGTAGAGCAGCGGCAGATCGCTTTCGATGCAGCGCGTGGCGATGATCGTGTCGATGGTTTTCCTCGGCGTGACGCCGAGACCGCGCAGCTTGCGATAGTTTTTTGCCGCGCGCAGGGCGATTTCCTTGCCGCCGAGTTCTATGATCGTCAGTGTGGTCAGGAATTTCTGGGCGCGGTTGAAATCGCGGTCCCGATCGAAGCCTTGCAGCACTTCGGTCAAGATTAAATCGCCGATCGCGATCAACTCCTCGTCCAGCAGCTCATCCAGACGGTCGGTCTGAGGCGAGGCGACGCCACGAAAATAGTCGATCCAAACGCTGGAATCGACGAGGATCATTTTTCGGTTTTCTTATCCGTGCGCATAGCGTCGAGATCGCCGCGCCAGTCGAGCTTTCCGCGCAGGCTTCGGATTTGCTTTTGCCGCTGAAGGCGCAGCAGCGTCCGCAGCGCGAGTTCGACGGCTTCCTTTTTGGTCTTGAGGCCCGTCGCCTTTAGCGTTTCCTGCATCAATTTGTCGTCGATGACGATATTGGTGCGCATGTGTATAAAACTCCATTAGTGTACACATACTACGCCTGTGGCGCTGCCTTCAAGAGCAATGAGCGCGTTTGAGTAGCCCCCTCCCCAGCCCTCCCCCGCGTCGCTTCGCTTCGCGGGGGAGGGAGCAGATTCGGGAAGCGGGGAGGGGGATTGCGAAACATTGGGCGTCAGCCAACGATCGGCATTGGCGGAATCTTGACAAGGCGCCGAGTCGGACTCCCTCTCCCGCTTTAGCGGGGGAGGGTTGGGGAGGGGGCGAAGCTCATGCGGCAATCTCGCCGAACAACGGCTTACGCACGAAAACTGCGGCGCGAGATGACCCACGCCGAGCGGAAACTCTGGAGCGCGCTGCGCCGCCACGGCCTCGCCGGGGCGCAGTTCCGTCGGCAGGCGCCGTGCGGACCCTACATCGCGGATTTTCTCTGTCACGGCGCAAGGCTCGTCGTCGAGGTCGACGGCGCGACTCATTCGACCGAGGCGGAGCGCTCTCGCGATGCAAAACGCGACGCTTGGTTCGCCGCGCACGGCTATGCGGTTTTGCGTGTGACGAATGCGGAGGTTTACGAGCAATTCGAGGGCGTGCTGGAAACGGTCTGGATGCGCGCGGCGGAGCGGTTGCCCCCTCCCCAGCCCTCCCCCGCTGAAGCGGGAGAGGGAGTAGATTCGGCGTTTTATCGGGAACTCGCTAAAGCCGATCGCTAGCGTCCCCTCTCCCGCGCAGCGGGGGAGGGACAGGGAGGGGGCGTAGAGCCTTCCCGCTTCCATCCCGACGCCGTCTCACCCATATTGCGGCCATGGCCAAACCACCCGGAAAGCCCAGAGACCCGGCGCGGCCGACGCGCGGCAAGGCGGCGAAGCCGGAGGTCGCGCCGCTCGCGCCGCATCTCGTGCAGCTCCTCAATCCGGCGCTCGCGCCCGGGTTCGGCGAGGCGCCGCAGGCCGCCTATGACGCCTCGTCGATCCAGGGCCTCGATGAGGAAGACATCGAGAAATACGGGCTCGGCGAGGGGTTTCAGGCCGGGGGCGGCGTCGAGGCCACCGCCGACAGTCTTGCGCAATTGCTGCGCCTTGGCGATCCGAACATTCGCGACCAAAAGCCCTGGACGCCGCATCGGCCCGAGCGGCCGGCCAAGTCCGAAGGCGGCGTAAGGTTCGACCTCGTCTCCGAATACACGCCCAAGGGCGACCAACCTGCGGCGATCGAGGAACTGGTCAACGGCATCGCGGCGCAGGAACGCGATCAGGTGCTGCTCGGCGTCACCGGCTCCGGCAAGACCTTCACCATGGCGAGCGTGATCGAACGCGTGCAGCGGCCGGCGCTTATTCTCGCGCCGAACAAGACGCTCGCCGCGCAGCTGTACGGCGAGTTCAAGAGCTTCTTTCCCAACAACGCCGTCGAATATTTCGTCTCCTATTACGACTACTATCAGCCCGAAGCCTATGTGCCGCGCTCGGACACCTATATCGAGAAAGAATCCTCGGTGAACGAGCAGATCGATCGCATGCGCCACGCCGCGACGCGCGCGCTGCTGGAGCGCGACGACGTCATCATCGTCGCGTCGGTCTCCTGCATCTACGGCATCGGATCGGTCGAAACCTACACGGCGATGACCTTCTCGGTGACGCTCGGCGAGAAGCTGGAGCAGCGGCAGCTCGTCACCGACCTCGTCGCGCTGCACTACCGCCGCACCGGCGCCGATTTCACCCGCGGAACCTTCCGCGTGCGCGGCGACACCGTCGACATCTTCCCGGCCCACTATGAGGACCGCGCCTGGCGCATCAGCTTCTTCGGCGACGAGGTCGAGTCGATTTCCGAATTCGATCCGCTGACCGGCAAGAAAACGGTCGACCTCGAATTCGTCAAAGTCTACGCCAATTCGCATTATGTGACGCCGAGGCCGACGCTGCTGCAGTCGATCAAGGCGATCAAGGAAGAATTGCGCGCGCGGCTCGATGAATTGCACCGTTCCGGGCGTCTGGTGGAGGCGCAGCGGCTCGAGCAACGCACCCGCTTCGATCTCGAGATGATGGAGGCTACCGGCTCCTGCGCCGGCGTCGAGAATTATTCGCGCTATCTCACCGGCCGCAGGCCGGGCGAGCCGCCGCCGACGCTGTTCGAATATCTTCCCGACAACGCGCTGGTCTTCGCCGACGAGAGTCATGTCAGCATTCCGCAGATCGGCGCGATGTACAAGGGCGACTTCCGCCGTAAGGCGACGCTCGCGGAATATGGCTTCCGTCTGCCGTCCTGCATGGACAATCGCCCGCTGCGCTTCGAGGAATGGGACGCGATGCGGCCGCAGACCGTTTCGGTTTCGGCGACGCCGGGAAACTGGGAGCTCAATCAGACAGGCGGCGTCTTCGTCGAACAGGTGATTCGCCCGACGGGATTGATCGATCCGCTCGTCGAGGTGCGTCCGGCGCGCGCTCAGGTCGACGATCTTCTCGACGAAGCGCGGGCGACCGCACAGATCGGCTATCGCTCGCTTGTCACCGTGCTCACCAAGCGCATGGCGGAAGATCTGACCGAATATCTGCATGAGAACGGCGTGCGCGTGCGCTACATGCATTCCGACATCGACACGATCGAGCGGATCGAGATCATCCGCGATCTGCGGCTCGGCGCCTTCGACGTGCTCGTCGGCATCAATCTGCTGCGCGAGGGCCTCGACATTCCCGAATGCGGCCTCGTCGCCATTCTCGACGCTGACAAGGAAGGCTTTCTGCGCTCGGAAACGTCGCTCGTGCAGACGATCGGCCGCGCGGCGCGCAATGTCGACGGCCGCGTCATCCTCTATGCCGATCAGATCACCGGCTCGATGAAGCGCGCGATGGGCGAAACCGACCGTCGCCGCGCCAAGCAGGAAGCCTACAATCTCGAGAACAACATCACGCCGGCGTCGATCAAGCGCGGCATCGCCGACATTCTCGGCTCGGTCGCCGAGCAGGATCATGTGACCATCGACACCGGCTATGACATCGCGCCGGGGCATAATCTCGCGGCGACGATCGCCGATCTCGAAAAGCGCATGAAGGCGGCGGCGGCCGATCTCGCCTTCGAGGAGGCGGCGCGCATGCGCGATGAAATCCAGCGGCTGCAACGCGCCGAATTGCTCGCCGAGGCGAGCCCGCAATTTCGCGCCTCCTTCGGTCGGGGAGGGCGCGGCGCCATACGCCGTGACGAAGAGGAAAAGCTCGCGACCCGCGCCCATAAGCCGACCGACGCCGACATGGGACCGCATAATTTCGGCGGCGGCGAAGCGCGGCCTCTGGGTCGGCTCACGCCGCCGCCGCGCGTCTCGCCACGTTCTTCGGGCGGCAAGCCTGGCACGCGCACGGTGAAGGGCAAGCCGAAGTGACGCGGTTTTTTCCTTCTCCCGCTTGCGGGAGAAGGTGGCCCTCGCGTCAGCGAGGGTCGGATGAGGGCGCGAATGCGTGACGACACGCCAAGGGAAAGGCTCCGGCAAGCGCGCACGCTTCGTCAGGAAATGACCATAGCGGAAGCGATTCTATGGAAACATCTGCGTGGGCGCGGGCTGCTCGGCATGAAGTTTCGGCGCCAAGTTCCATTGGTCCTTACATCGCGGATTTCGCCTGTGTGTCTGAGCGCCTGATCATTGAGCTCGACGGGCCGCCGCACGAAAGTACCGAACGGCGAAAGCGGGACCAGAGGCGCGATGATTGGTTCTTGAGCAACGGGTGGCGTGTGTTGCGCTTGTCGAATGAGCGTGTGATCGGAGGCGCGGCGCTTGATGACATTTCGCGCGTGTTGGATGAGCCCTCATCCGACCCGGCTTCGCCGGGCCACCTTCTCCCGTAAACGGGAGAAGGAATCGCGCCCCCAACTCCCCGGTTCACAAATCCTTCGTTCTCGACTAGGGTCCGCGCCCAAGTCCGCTCCCCGGCCGGGGCAGCGGGTTTTTCGCATTTCACGCGCTATCTAAGCCGCGCGGCAAAACGCGCGGCGGAGAGCGCCTCACAAGGAACCACATGGCCAAGGAAGAACTGCTCGAATTTCCCGGCGTCGTCACCGAACTGCTGCCGAGCGCGATGTTTCGCGTCAAGCTCGAAAACGACCACGAAATCATCGCCCATACCGCCGGCAAGATGCGCAAGAACCGCATCCGCGTATTGACCGGCGATAAGGTGCTTGTCGAGATGACCCCTTATGATTTGACCAAAGGGCGTATAACATATCGTTTCCGGTAATTTTCTTTTGGCGGAGCGACATTCTTGACAGCCAATCCTCCAATCGCCCGTCCCAAGCTCGTTCTCGCCTCCGCCTCGCCCCGGCGCCTGGCGCTGTTGCAGCAGGCCGGGCTCGACGCCGACGCCCTGCTGCCGGCGGACATCGACGAGACGCCGCACCGCGGGGAATCGCCGCGCGCCTACGCCGCCCGAATCGCCAGCGAAAAGGCGGCTGCTGCGGTAAAGCTGCGCGCGACGCAGCCCGAGCTGAAGGAATCCTTTCTCATCGCCGCCGACACCGTCGTCGCCGTCGGCCGGCGCATCCTGCCTAAGGCCGAGACGCGGGAGGAGGCCGAGGAGTGCCTGCAGCTGCTCTCGGGACGCCAGCATCGGGTCTATTCGGCGGTGAGCCTGATCACGCCGCGCGGCTATGAGCGCAAGCGTCTCGTCGAGGCGCGGCTGCGATTCAAGCGTCTCGGCTCGACCGAGATTGAGGCCTATCTCTCGACTGGCGAGTGGCGCGGCAAGGCGGGCGGCTACGCCATTCAGGGACGCGCCGGCGTGTTTCTGGTGAAGATCGTCGGATCCTACACGGCCGTCGTCGGCCTGCCGCTGCACGAGACGGTGTCGCTCCTCGCAGGCGAGGGATATCCGGTGCTCGCGCCGTGGTTCGCGATGGCGTGACGCTGAGCTAAGCCCCGAGATAGCGTCGCGAGAATCGCGCGCCGAGCCGGGTGAGAATCTCATAGCCGATGGTGCCGGCGCGCGACGCCGCTTCCTCGAGGCAAATGCCGTCGCCCAGCAGCTCGACCC
This sequence comes from Methylocystis sp., assembly GCF_051062815.1. Lineage (GTDB taxonomy): Bacteria > Pseudomonadota > Alphaproteobacteria > Rhizobiales > Beijerinckiaceae > Methylocystis. The sequence continues at coordinate 111,956 of NZ_JBPFDU010000080.1, forward strand.
ACTCGCCGCGCTGCGCGGCCTCGCGCGGCGCCTTTGAGACATCGAGCACGACATAATCCATCGAGACGCGCCCGATGAAGGGGCAGCGGACGCCGCCAACCAGCGCTTCGCCCGCCGGTTTGCCATCGCAGCCGGTGGCGCCGATCGGCACGCCGTCCGCATAACCGACGCCGATCGTGGCGATGCGCGTGCGCGTTTGCGCCGACCAGACCGCGTCATAGCCGACGCTGATTCCCGGCTCGATGTCGCGCACCGAGAGGATGCGCGCCGTCAGCCGCGCAACCGGGCGCACCGGACATTCGGCATAGGGCGTCGGATTGCCGCCATAGAGCGCGTAGCCGGGCCGAATGAGATCGAAATGCGGGCGCTGCGGCAGGAACACGGCCGAGGAATTCGCCATCGAGGCGGGAATCTCGGCGAAGCGCGCCCGGGCGTCGAGGAACGCCTCGATCTGCCGGGCGTTGCAGGCGGCGTCGCGCATTTGCGAGCTGACGAAATGGCTCATCACCAGCGTAGGCGCGATATGGCGCGCGCGTTCCGCCGCCTGCGCCGCCTCGCTGATCGGAATTCCGAAGCGATTCATCCCCGTGTCAAAATGGATGGCGGCTTTGGGCTTGCGCCCCGTCGCCGCCCATTCGTCGATTTCGCCGAGCGAACCCAAGGCTGGGATAAGATCGGCGGCGACGAGCCGCGGCGCCGCGCCGGGCACGAGCCCGTCCAGCACATAAATGGTCGCGCCGTTGGCGACGGCCCGGGCCGCTTCGCCTTCGACGACATTGGCGACGAAAAAGGTTCGGCAGCCGGCCGAGAGCAGCGCGCGCATCGCGGGCGCGAGCCCCAAGCCATAGGCGTCGGCCTTCACCACCGCGCCGCATTCCGCGCCGCCGGCCAGCCGCGCCATCGTGCGCCAATTGTCGGCGAGGGCGGCGAGATCGACGATCAGAACGCCGGTCTCCGCCGGATCCGAAGGCTCGATCCGGGGCCGAAGGCGCGCAGCGGGTTCGTTGATTCCCATCTCAACGCCATTTTAGGCCGCAAAACGCGGCGTCCAGATGGCGACCGCATTCTACTCTGAATTTGGCAAAAGACGTTCAAATTTCGCGCGCACCTCGGGAGGCAGGCGGCGCGCGCGGCCGGCTTCGACGCACACAATCCGGACCTTGGCGCGGACAAGCAGTTCCGCCTGCCGCAAAACCCGCTGCTCAAGCGTGAGCGAGGCGCCGCCGAACTCAAGAGTCTCGGTTTCGACAGTCAGCAGGTCGTCCATTGTCGCGGGCTTTTGAAAGTCGACGTCCATCGACCGGACGACGAAAAAAATCGGCGCGCCTGCGGCGCCCGCCAGCAGCGCGCGCTGATCAAGCCCCAGCGCGCGCAACATCTCCGTGCGCGCCCGCTCCATGAAACGCAAATAAGAGGCGTGATAGACGAGTCCGGAAAAATCCGTGTCCTCGTAGTAGACTCGAATGGAGAGGGACTGACATGGTTCGATCGTCGTCATTCTGCGTTCGGCTGGCGGCTAGGTTGGAGTTTCATCAAAGAGGGGAATTGGCTTGAACGCGGCTGTTCTTGATACTGAGCGAAATAATCGCATTTATAGGCATACGCTCTCAGGCGGCGAAGAGCGTCGCTCGCGCGCCAAGGCGCGTCGCAACCATAACCGAGGAGCTTCCATATGTCTTTCCAGATTGGCGACACCGCGCCGGATTTCGAAGCCGATACGACGCAAGGACACATCAAGTTTCATGACTGGATCGGCAATTCCTGGTGCATTCTTTTCTCGCATCCCAAGGATTTCACGCCGGTCTGCACAACCGAACTTGGCTACATGGCCAAACTCGAGCCGGAATTTAAGCGACGCAACGTCAAGATCATCGGCTTGAGCGTCGATCCGGTCGACAATCACGCCAAATGGGCGGTCGACATCGAGGAAACTCAGGGCGCGAAGCCGAATTATCCGATGATCGGCGACCCGGACCTGCGCATCTCCAAGCTCTATGGAATGTTGCCCGCGAGCGCGGGAGGCGACGCCAGCGTCAGGACGCCGGCCGACAACCAGACCGTTCGCAACATCTTCGTCATCGGGCCAGACAAGAAGATCAAGCTGATCATGGTCTATCCGATGACGACCGGCCGCAACTTCGATGAAGTGCTCCGAATCATCGACTCGCTGCAATTGACCTCCACACATAAGGTGGCGACGCCCGTCAACTGGCGGCCGGGCGATGACGTCATCATCGCGGGTTCGGTCTCCGACGAGGACGCCAAGAAGATCTATCCGGACGGCTGGAACGCGCCGCGGCCCTATCTTCGCATTGTTCCGCAACCGAAATGATGCGCGGCAGGAAAGCGCGCGATGATCTTCCGGCAACTGTTCGATAGCGTCTCCAGCACCTACAGCTACCTCCTCGCCGGCAATCGCGGCGGGGAGGCGCTGATCATCGACCCGGTGCTCGACAAGGTTGACCGCTATCTGCAGCTGATGCGCGAACTCGATCTTCGGCTGGTCAAGGCCGTCGACACGCATACTCACGCCGATCATATCACCGGCCTCGGCGCGCTCCGCGACCGCACGCACTGCATCACGGTGATGGGCGAGCGCAGCAACGCCGACGTGGTGTCGATGCGCGTTCGCGAAGGCGAGCGCATCCGCATTCCGGGCGTCGAGCTCGATGTTCTCTACACGCCTGGTCACACGGACGATTCATACAGCTTTATGATGGCCGACCGGGTGTTCACCGGCGACACGCTGTTGATCCGTGGCACGGGCCGAACCGATTTCCAGAACGGCGACGCGCGGGCGCAGTACGAGTCGCTTTTCGGCAAGCTGCTGAAGCTTCCCGACTCGACGCTTGTCTATCCTGCGCACGACTATAAGGGCGATACGGTCAGCACGATTGGCGAGGAGCGGGCGTTCAATCCGCGTTTGCAGGTTAAATCCATCGATGAATATGTCGCGCTGATGGAAAGCCTGCATCTGCCCAATCCGAAAATGATGGACGTCGCGGTGCCGGCGAACATTCACATCGGATTGCATCAGGAGGACATCGCGCGGCGCGGCTGGTCGTTGACGCCGCAAGAAGCGCTCGACGTTCTCGGTCAGCCTTCAACAGCTCTCGTCGATCTGCGCGAGGCGCGCGAGCGCGAAGTTCATGGCGTTATCCCCGGCTCGCTGCATATGCCCTATGACGAACTCGACGAGCATATCCGGGACGGCGGCCTGTTGCATGAATTGGCGGTCGCCACCGGCAAGCGCATCGTTTTTTATTGCGCATTCGGCGAGCGTTCGGCGATGGCGGTCGAGGCCGCGCAGGAAGCGGGATTAACGTCCGCCCGTCACATCCAGGGCGGCATCGACGCCTGGATAAAGGCGGGCGGTCCGCTCGTAGGCTAATTTGGACATTGGCTCGATCGAGTCGACTCCTCCGAAGGATCTGGAAAGCGTAGCTTGAGACGCCATGTACGCTCCTACGGAGTGTGCATCATGAACTCGAAATTTCTAAGCCGCGCGCTGAAGGCGCTGGAGCATGCCGGCGAGATCGCCGCCGTTCTCTTATTTGGCGCAATGATTTATTTCGTGCTCACCGCGTGAGCGCCGATTAGTCTTCGCCTTCGCCAAACAATCCGAACTGCGCGGCAGGGCGCGCCGGCTCGGCGAGGCCAAGGTGACGGAAAGCGTGCGGCGTCAGCAGGCGCCCGCGCGGCGTGCGCTGCAAGAAACCCTGCTGCAAAAGAAACGGCTCGATGATGTCCTCGATCGCGTCGCGCGGCTCCGACAGCGCTGCGGCGATCGTCTCGATGCCGACCGGGCCGCCGCCGAAATTGACGGCCACCAGAGTGAGATAGCGACGATCCATCACGTCGAGGCCGATTGAATCGACCTCGAGGAGCGACAGAGCGTGATCGGCGAGTTTGCGGGTGATTGATCCCACGCCATCCACCACGGCGAAGTCGCGCACGCGTCGCAGAAGTCGGCCGGCGATGCGCGGCGTGCCGCGCGAGCGCCGGGCGATCTCTTTCGCGCCCGAGCCGTCGACGCCGATCCCCAGCACACGCGCGCCGCGCTTGACGATCAGCTCCAATTCTTCCGGCGTGTAGAAATTCAGCCGAACAGGAATGCCGAAGCGGTCGCGCAGCGGCGTCGTCAGGAGGCCGGCGCGCGTCGTCGCGCCGACGAGGGTGAATTTCGCAAGGTCGATCTTCACCGAACGCGCCGCCGGGCCCTCGCCGATAATCAGGTCAAGCTGGAAATCCTCCATCGCCGGGTAGAGGATTTCCTCCACCGCCGGATTGAGCCGGTGAATTTCGTCGATGAACAGCACGTCGCGCGGCTCGAGGTTGGTGAGCAGCGCCGCGAGATCGCCGGCCTTGGCGATGACGGGGCCGGAGGTGGAGCGAAAATTGACGCCAAGCTCGCGCGCGACGATTTGCGCCAGCGTGGTCTTGCCTAATCCCGGCGGACCGACGAGCAGCACATGATCGAGCGCGTCGCCGCGCGTCTTGGCGGCCTCGATGAAGACCTTGAGATTGGCGCGCGCCGCCTCCTGACCCGTAAAGTCCGAAAGCGATAGCGGGCGAAGCGACGCGTCGGCGTCGTCCTGGCGCTGTTCGGGGCTGACAAGGCGCGCGGGGGTGTTCAAAGGGGCGGCTCCCATGCGCTGGCGCAGGCGCTGTGCTAAGATGCGGCAAACGGAGCCGCGCCGTGAATCGCCCGTCCTCGCAATATGAGTATATGTCCCTCGATGATTTCGAGGAACTTTTGCCCGACAAGCCCGCCGATGAGAAGTGGGAGCTGATCGGCGGCCGCGTCGTGCGCATGATGGTCGGCGCGCGGTGGGAGCACAAGCGCATCATCCAAAATCTGACCATCGCCCTGATGAACGAGTTTCGGCGGCGCGGGTCGGACTGTCGCCCTTTCGACGAGACGTTCTACCTGAAGCAACGGCTGCTCGATCTTGCGTGCTTTCCCGATGTTATGGTGCGTTGTGGGCCGCTATCGCCCGACGCGACCTCGCTCGACGACCCGGTCGTGCTCATCGAAGTCGTATCAAAAGGCTCCGCTCAGCGCGACAGATGGGAAAAATGGGGGCTTTATCAAAAGCTTCCGTCGCTGCAGCATTATGTGCTGGTCGAGCGCGACCATCTCGCCGTTGACGTCATCGACCGCGTCGAGGGCGGGTTCTTCGAACGCCCGAGACTCGGCGCAATAGAAGAGACCATGCGCCTCCCGGCGATAGAGTTCGAAATGAGCCTCGCCGAAATCTATCGCGACGTGATCGCGGCATAGCGCCGCCGTTCAGCGCGCGAGTTCACGCAGGGCTTGGCGAATCAGCGCGCTCGGCTCCGCGGCTTCGCCAAGCTGCTTGAGACTCTCGGCTACAGCGGCCGCCGCTTGCGGGCGCCCATAGCCGAGATTGACCAGAGCGGAAATCGCGTCGCGCGCGGCCGACGGGGCGGCTTCGGGCTCCTCGCCGGAGAGCCGCGCGATGGCAGGGTCGACGGCGCCGAAGGCGGGGGCCTTGTCCTTCAGCTCCGCGACGATGCGCGCGGCGAGCTTCGGGCCGACGCCCGGCGCGCGGGAGACGGTCGCCTTGTCCTGCATGGCGATCGCCGAGGCAAGATCATTCGCCGGAAGAATTGAAAGGATCGCCAGCGCCACTTTGGCGCCCACGCCCTGCACGGTTTGCAGCAACCGGAACCAGTCGCGCTCAGACTCGGTCGCAAAGCCGAAGAGCCGGATTGAATCTTCGCGCACCTGCGTTTCGATGGCGAGCGCGGACGCCTCGCCGACGCGCGGCAGCTTTTGCAGCGTGCGTGTCGAACAATGCACCACATAGCCGACGCCGTTGACGTCGAGGATGACGAAATCCTCGCCATAGCTGTCGATGAGGCCTTTGAGCTTGCCGATCATGCCGAAATCCGCAGTCTCGCGCCGCGATGCTGGGCGTGGCAGATCGCCACCGCCAAAGCGTCGGCGGCGTCGGCGCTCGTCGCTCCGCTCGCCGGCAGCAACACCCGCACCATCATCTGCACTTGCGTCTTGTCGGCGTGGCCGGCGCCGACGACGGTCTTCTTGACGAGATTGGCGGCGTATTCGGCGATGACGAGGCCGGCGAGCGCGGGGGCGGTCAGCGCCACGCCGCGCGCCTGTCCGAGCTTCAAGGCCGACTGCGGATCGCGATTGACGAAGGTCTCTTCGATCGCCGCTTCCTGCGGCGCATGGTCGGCGATGACGCCCATCAGGCCCAAATGCAGCTGCGAAAGCCGCTCGCCCATGTTGAGGCTCGCGTCCGAGCGCACGCGCCCGCAGGCGATGAAGGAGAACCGCGAGCCCTGCGCCTCGATGACGCCCCAGCCGGTGTTGCGCAGGCCAGGATCAATGCCGAGGATGCGAATCGGGGCAGGGGTCATGCTGCGAGCGTAGGCGGAAAGCGGCATTGGGGCGAGACTCTTGCGGCGTCTTTTGCGGCGTCTCGGACGCTTCAGGGCGGTCGTGTCTCCGGCCGCTCGCGCGTTTTGCCGTCCAGCAGACAGCTGACAGTTACGTCGCCCATGACGTTGATGGCTGTCCGGCAGCGGTCCAGGAACCAGTCGATGGTGAAAAGCATGGCGATGTAGTCGGTGGGCAGCGCCACCGCCTTGAAGACCATGGTCATCGTCACCAAACCCGCTTCCGGAATGCCGGCTGCGCCCACGGATGCGACGACGGACGTCACCACGACGATGAATTGCTGGCTGAGCGTCAAATGCATGCCGAGCAATTGCGCGACGAACAACGCCGACATGGCTTCATAGAGCGCCGTGCCGTCATTATTGAAGTTCGCGCCGACGAGCGCGCCCATGCTGGCGGACTCCTCGCGCAGACCGACATTTTCGCGCAGGCGCGCATAGGTCACAGGCATCGTGGCCGTGGAGCTGCCGGTCGAAAACGCCATGACCAAAGCATCGCGCACGCCCCGCAGCAGTTCGAGTGGGCGCACCCAGGAGCCCAGCCGCACGCGAATGAGGTAGTAGCCGGCTTGCAATGTCAGCGCCGCGAGCACGGCGACGACGAAGCCCCCCAATGCGAGAAAATCGGCAAAGCCCTTCACGCCGACGATGCTGGCGACGATGCCGAACACGGCCAGCGGCACCAGATCGATGATCCAGTGCAGAATCGTAATCAGGCTGGTCAGCGCCACGTGAACGAGGTCTTCGACGGTGCGCACCTCATGATGCCGCAGGCTTCTCAGCGCGACGCCGAGCGCCACCGCGATGAAGATGACGCCCATCACCGCGCCATTGTCTGAAAATGGCCCGCCGATGCTTTTGGGCACGCTGTCCAGGAATTGCGCGAGAGGATCGGCGCCGGCGGCAGCCTTGGCGGGCGGGTGCGCCGGCGCGGGGTTCGACCAGGAACCGGGTTGAAGGACATTGGCGACAAGGAGGCCGATGCCGATCGCCACCAGCGTGTTGGTCAACAGCAGCGTCACCAGCCGCAGCGCCTTCCGGCCGCCAAGATGCGCGCGCATCAGCGCCTGCATGATCGCCAGCAGGATCAGCGGAGGGGCAAGCGCCCCCAGCAGCCGCAGAACGAGCTTCGCGGGAATTTCGAGCGCCGCCGCCTGGTCGCCAAGCGTGACGCCAACGATAAGCCCCAGCGCCACGGCCCCCAGAATGCGCAGGTAAAGGGGCGTCGCGCGCCACCAGCCGAGGACGCTCTGGCGGCCGGTCGTCCGTTCCGCATCTTGTGAGATCAACTGGGACGACCTTGTTTTGGCAATAGAGTGTGTGTCGAGGCGACATGAGAGCTTTTCCGCCCTCTTCGGCTTGCGATCAAGCCTCCGCTTTCGTCACCGCGTCCGCGACAGCGTCAAACGCCAGCATCGTCGAGCCGTGTCGGGCCTTGTAGTCGCGCACCGGCTCCAGCACCGCGAGGTCGGCCCATTTGCCTGATGGCGGGGGGCCGTTCTCCTTGAGCATTCGGCGCAGCGCGTCGCGCGCCTCGCGCAGCTCCTGCGGCGTGGAGCCGACCACATTGCGCGCCATGATCGAGGCCGACGCCTGGCCGAGCGCGCAAGCCTTCAGCTCATGCGCATAGTCGGCCACTTTCCCGTCTTCCAGCCTCAAATCGACGGTGATCGTCGAGCCGCAGAGTTTGGAATAGGCCGAGGCGGTCGCGTCCGGGCGCGGCAGCCGGCCGATGCGCGGAATGTTTCCGGCAAGCTCCAGAATGCGTTGATTGTAAATGTTGTCGAGCATCGCCGCCGGTGCATCCAAGCCAAGGCCTTACCATCGCCTTGGTAAATCTCTATATAGGATTTTGCGCGTCCTCGCGAAAGCGGCGGGTCGCGCCGGGGCCGTCAGCGGCCCTCGTTAGTCTCGAATTCTCGCGTGATCTCGAACCATCTGGAGAGGGCGACGATTTGAGTGGCGCCTTGCACGTTTCGTGCTAGGCGCGAGGCGGCCGACGCTTTTTTGAGGGCGGGCGGCGTTAGTCAGTTGGAGGCGCCACATGGATGACGTGGTTAAGACCTGTCCCTTTTCTTCGCTCGAAACGGTGAAAACCGTCGAACGCCCCTCCCGCGATGAAGCCGAAGCCGCCGTGCGCACCCTGTTGCGCTGGGCGGGAGACGATCCGGACCGCGAGGGGCTGCGCGACACCCCGCGTCGCGTCGTCAAAGCCTATGAAGAGTTCTTCAGCGGCTATCGGGAGAGCGCCGACGAGGTCCTGTCGAAAGTCTTCGAGGAGGTTGAAGGCTACGACGATCTCGTGCTCGTTCGCGACATTCCCTTCACCTCGCATTGCGAGCACCACGTCGTGCCCTTCGTTGGAAAGACGCACATCGCCTATTATCCGGCGGGCGGGGTGGTCGGTCTGTCGAAGCTTGCCCGGCTTGTCGAGATTTTTGCCCGTCGCCTCCAAACTCAGGAGGCGATGACGGCGCAGATCGCGGCGGCGATCGACGAAGCGCTCGCGCCGCGCGGGGTCGCCGTGATGGTCGAGGCGGAACATATGTGCATGTCGATGCGCGGCGTGATGAAGCAGGGATCGTCCACGGTCACCATGCAGTTTTCCGGCGTTTTCCGTGACGATCCGGCCGAGCAGGCGCGTTTCTATACGCTGCTGCGCGGGGCGCGGTGATGTCGCAGGCGTCCAGAGAGGTGGAGGAGGGGAGCGTTTTCGCGCCGAAATTCGACGCGAACGGCCTCATCGTCTGCGTCACCACGGAGGCGGCGACGCGCGACGTGCTGATGGTCGCCTATATGAACGCACTCGCGCTCGAAAAGACCATCGAGACGGGTTTCGCCCATTATTGGTCGCGGTCGCGGCGCTCGCTCTGGCGCAAAGGCGAAACGTCGGGTCAGACGCAAAAGGTGCTCTCGCTGCGCGTCGACTGCGATCAGGACGCCGTGCTGCTCGAGGTCGAAGTCGGCGGCGACGGCAAGGCTTGCCATACGGGGAGGAAGTCCTGCTTTTATCGGGCGCTCGGCGACGATGGCGCGCTGGTTTTCTCCGCCGATGGCGCGTAGGCGCCATTACTTGGCGGAAAGTTAACCTGAAGGCCACCTTCCGAAGCGCAGGCTGGTCTCCAAATATATCTTGTGCCGCTGACCACGACGGCGACAGCGGCGCAGAAGGGCCCGCATGTTGTCGCTACGCTCACGCAACCCCCAACTTCTCGATGCCAATGCGGCCAGCGCGATGACGGACGAACCACAAGCGCCTCCGACGACCCTCGTTCGCAAGGCGGATACCGAGGCCAAGCAGCAAAGACGCGGTCAGCCGACGATCGGACTGGCGCTCGGCGCAGGCGCGGCGCGCGGCTGGTCGCACATCGGCGTGCTGCGCGAGCTCGCCGCCCATGACATCAAGCCCGATGTGATCGCGGGGACATCGATCGGCGCCGTCGTCGCCGGATGCTACGCCGCCGGCAAACTTGATCAGATCGAAGCCTTTGCCCGCACCCTGACCAAGCGGCGCGTCTTCACACTGATGGATCTCTCATTTTCCGGCGCGAGCCTCATCACCGGCGAACGGTTGCGATCCGCTCTGGAGAAGGAGCTCGAAGGCGTGGAGATCGAAGACCTGCCCATACCCTTCGCGGCGGTGGCGACTCAGGTCGGCACGGGCCACGAGGTGTGGCTGCAGCATGGCTCCCTGTCGCTTGCCATCCGCGCATCTTATGCGCTGCCCGGCGTTTTCGAGCCGGTGCGCATTGGCGATCGCTGGCTCTTTGACGGCGCGCTGGTCAATCCCGTGCCGGTCACCGTGTGCCGCGCGCTCGGCGCGGAATATGTGATCGCTGTGAACGTCACGGCCGACACGATGTATCGCGCGCGCGTCATCCGTGACGATCCCGCCGCGCTGCATCGCGCCGCGGAGGCCGGGCCGTTCGGGGAAAAGGCCGACGCGTCCTTCGTCGATCGGTTCCTGCCCCGCTATTTCGATCGTCAGCCGGGCGATGCGCCGAACGTCGCCACTGCGATGATCGACGCCTTCAACATCATCCAGGATCGAATCCTGCGTTCCCGGTTGGCTGGCGACCCGCCCGACGCCACGATCACGGCGCGCTTGGAGGAGGTCGGCATGTTCGACTTTCACAAGGCGGAGCAGCTCATCCATGTGGGGCGCGAGGCGACGAAGCGCGCGCTGCCGAACATTTTCGCCCACATCCCGCTGCCGGCCTCGTCTAGTCCTTAGGCTTGGGCGATGTATTCGCGCATCGATCGGTGCTCTTCCTCGATGACGCGAATGCGGTATTTGACGACGTCGCCGATCGACACGAGGCCCACGAGGCGCGTTTCCCGGACCACGGGAATATGCCGGCGCCGTTCGATGGTCATCACGCGCATCGTATTCTCGACGGCGTCGTCTTCTCTCGCTGGCTGGGGACTGGGCTGCATATAGGCAGATATGCGCTGCGTCAGCGCCTCTGGCCCGTCGAGCGCGACCGCTGAAACGATATCGCGCTCGGCGATCAGTCCAGCCAGTCGGCCGCTGTTATCGAGAATGACGAGCGCGCCGATTCGATAGCGCATCATGAGCTGAGCCGCCTCTTGCAGCGTCGTGTCGGCGCTCGCAGTCACCACTTCTCTTCCTTTCTCCGCGAGTATGTTCGAGATCGTCATCTGGCCCTCCTTTTCGCTCTTGATCGGCCTCCCTTGCCAGCCGAAGAGCGTTACTGCGAACTCAGGGCATGCCGACCCGCGCGATCGAAGAAGTTGAAAAAGAGCAGGCCGAACAAAAACCCTCCGACGTGCGCTTCCCAAGCGATCGCGCTCGACACGCCGACCGCCTGCGGAAAGACGCCAAGAAGCAGGTTCACCGCTAACCATGCGACAAGGAAAAACATCGCCTGTCGGTTCAATGGCAGTTGCGACAGCGAAGTGAAATGCGATTCCTCGTCGTATGGCGTTCGGGGGCTGCGCCTGTTGTCCGCCAGCCGCGCACCTGGCGTAAATGCGAAACGCACAATTGCCCCCATTGTTCCAGAGATTGCGCCTGATGCGCCCACGACAGGGGCGATTTCGTAAGGGTGCAGCGCAAGAAACAACAACGCGCCTGCGAACGCGCTTGCGGCGAGAAAGAGGAGGTAGCGGGCCGAACCGAAACGACGTTCGACCGGCGTGCCGAATGCTGCAAGCGCTAACGCATTCACGATGAGATGCGTCCAATCGCCGTGCAAAAAAAAGTAGGTCAGCAGGGTGGCGTATTCGGCGCCGCCTTCAAGCGTCACGCGCGCCGGGATGAAGGCGAACGTCGTGAGCAGCCAGTTTGAGAACTCCAAAGGACCGTAAGCGACGACGAGCTGCGTCGCCGTTAGCGCGACGATCAGCGTCTTCGTCACTGTCGGGAGATTAAAAATTCGTTCTCGACTTGCGGGCACGTTCGCTCCTGTCCGTTTTGCTGGGCAAGGGCCCGCGCAGCCTCAATGCTAATCTAGCGCGACCGGCGTCGGCCAGCGTCCCGATTTGAGGCGCCTGGCGGCGAGGGCAAAAACTGATTCGTGAGCGCCGAGCGGGTCGCTCGAGATCGCTTCCGTCAAGTTCAGCTTGTTGCTTTCTCTCGCCTTTTTGTAGGTACGGAATCCTGGCCGTTGGTCAGCGCCGCCATTTTGGCGATCGCCGCTCCGATGGCACGATGGCTGCTCCCTTCGGGAAAGGTTGGAACGCTGAGGGGGAGAGTGTCCCAATCCTGGGCGGGGGCGCGCGAGCGTCGGGCGGATTAGTTAGAATGAGATTGCCGGTCACCAGAGATCTTTACGACTATTGGGGGCGATTGAAGGGAGAACGGACGGCGCCGGATCGAGCGGAGATCGATCCCGTCGCGATTCGCCACATTCTGCCCGACATATTCATCATCGAAGTGGACCCGGAGGGCCGACTTCCGCTCCGTCTCTGTGGCGCTCGGGTTAACGCCCTCTGGCAGCGCGAGCAGAAGGGACGCCTCTTCCTTGGATGGTGGACAGCGCAGCGGCAGGAGGCGGCGGCTGAGGCGATTCGCCGGGTCATCGACGCCGAAACGCCGCTTGTCGCGCAAGCCCGGACGGCGCTGGGTGCGTCGGAATTCGAACTTCTGCTTCTGCCTCTGCGCCATTTCGGCAAGAGCTGTTCGCGCGTAATGGGGTCGCTTGCGCCCGCGCAGCGGCTTGATTGGGTGGGAATTCGCCCCGTGGGACCGCTCGATCTGGTCGCCGCGCGGATGCTGGAGGATAAGCGGACGGAGCGCTCGAAAGAGGGTTGGCGCCGCAGCCCGATCGCGCGCCGCGCGGCCTCCAACGGCTAGCGGGCCGCTGCAATACTCGAGTCGCGATGTGAGCCTAGCTGTCGGACGACGGTATACCGCCTGCGGAAGCCACGGCTTTCGACCAGCCGCTTCATCGTGGGCGAGACAGTCGATCCGGCTCTGAACGTTGCGCCGTTGTGGCGCCGGCGCCACACCAGCCGGAATTCCGACCGAGCGCCCGCAAGATCCGGGGCTTTTGGATTGACTGTGCGCGGCCTCGACTGATTGAGTGCAATGCATGGCGAGCGATCGCTGAAGTTTCAACAAGGCAATCGGGCGAAGTTTTTCCGCCTCCAAGGAACGAGGACTCAGATGAAAAAAGCTCTTTCCGTCGCCGCTCTTGTGGTTGGGCTGACGGGCTCGGCTTTGGCGGCCGATCTTCCCAGCTACAAGGCCCCTCCGCCGCCCCCGCTGCCGCCGCCGCCGCTGTGGACCGGCTTTTACGTTGGCCTGAATGCTGGCGGGACATGGGGCAACAGCAACAACATCTGGACCTCGTCAGCTCCGATTTCCTCCTTCCCCGGGAACCCCGGGCTCCGTTATGCCACATTTTCCGCGCTCGGCGCGTCGGGCGTTTCGCAGGGCAACACCAGCGGATTCATCGGCGGCGGCCAGATCGGCTATAACTGGCAGTTCTGGGGCGGCCGCCTTGTCGCGGGCGCTGAGGCCGACATCCAGGGCGTCGCCGGCAGCAACAGCAACAAGACTTCGGTTACCGCGGCTGGCGCATTTCCGTTTTTCGGCGCCAGCGAAATCTTGACAACCGCGATCACGACCTCGAAGCGTCTCGACTATATCGGAACGGTTCGCGGCCGACTCGGCTGGCTCTTCACCCCGACCTTGCTTGTTTACGGCACCGGCGGTCTTGCCTATGGCGGCGTCTCCGTGTCGACCGGCATCGCCCAGTTCAACAATGACTGCGCTCAGTTCCCGGGGAACTGTATCTCTAGCGCCGCTTTCTCGTCCGGAGCCTTTTCCGACACGCGCGTCGGCTGGACGGCGGGCGCCGGCTTGGAGTGGATGTTCATGCCGAACTGGTCCGCCAAGGTCGAATATCTGTATTACGATCTCGGCAATGTCAGCTACTCCGCGGGCCTCTTGGCGACCTTCGGCAATACGTTCCTTACGAACAGGCTCGTCGCCGGAGTGGTTTCGCAGTCCCAGACTCGCTTTAACGGCAACATCGTCCGCGCCGGCGTGAACTATCACTTCAACTGGGGAGCTGCCCCGATTGTTGCGAAATACTGATCGAGCCTGAACGATCGATATAGAGAGCCCGGCCGATTGGCCGGGCTCTTTTTTGCCGGCGGCGAGCGACGGGCTTCGTCAAAACCTTTCGACGCGCGGCGCATTGCCTGCCCGCCAGCGACTGTATATCAAATTGCTTATTGAGTTCGGTACGATAGGCGTTCAGCGTGTATCGCGAAGATGTTTTCGATCTTATCGATCGGCTCGCGCGCGCCGATCGGCGGAGTGTCCGCTACAACCTCCTTGATGAAGTCTTGCTCCTTGATGAAGTCTTGCAGGCGGCGGGCGTCTCTCATGTCGGGTATGTCGCCTTCAACCTGCCGACCCGCCGCGCCGACCGCCCGCTGCTGTCCGCCATTCACGCCGCCTCGTGGCGAAAATCCTATGCCCAGGCGCGCCGTGTCGACCTCGAGCCCGTCGTACGCGCGGGGTTCGGGGGAATAACGCCAGTCGATTGGCGCCTGCTGGATCGCGACGATCCGGTGGTTGAAAAACTCCTGGGCGAAGTGCTGGAGTTCGACCTCGGCGCCAATGGCTTCTCCATTCCCCTGCGCGGCCGAAGCGGCGAATATGGGCTGTTTAGCGTCTGCTGCGCTGAGGACGCTTCATCCCCGCCGCCGCGGCGCCGCGCCCTGATTCGCCGGCTCATGGTTATGAGCGCGATCTTTCACGCCAGCGTGCGAGGCGCCCTTGCCGTCGAACCCCACGTCGAAATGCGGTTGTCGGATCGGGAGCTCGCGTGCCTGCGCCTTAAGGCCCAAGGAGCCAGCGATCATGAGATCGGGGTCGCGCTTGGCGCTGCTCCAACCACCGTGCGCTTCTGGCTCGAAACGGCGCGCGCCCGGCTTCGCGCCGCCTCGGTCGATAATGCCGTCGAGGAGGCCTGCCGGATAGGGCTCATCCGCGTCGGCGTCGAACGGCTTCGTTCCGTGATCGAGTCGATTCCCGCTGACTTTCCTTCAATCAATCGGCGGGAGCGATGATCGCGCTGCTGCCCGGCGAATCGCGCGCGCTCTTCCCCCGACTCATGGATGAGATGTATGGCCTGCGTCTCGCATCTGCTCGCGCGCATGTCAGTCACCCGTCCGGCGCCGTCCATCGGCTGTCGGTCGTCGATTATTTTGATTCGCTGGATCCGCTCTACGTCCTTGCGCTCGACGACATGGAATGCGTCGCGGGAGCGCTGAGGTTGCTGCCGACCGCCGGCGTCACGATGTTGAGCGCCGCTTTCGCAGGGGGGTTGCCGGATGGGTTACGCGTCGAAAGCCCGCTGATTTGGGAAGCAAGTCGTTTGACGCTCCACGCTGTCGGAGATGCTCGCGCGACGGAGGCCGCCATCGATCGCACGATTGGTCAACTCGGCGTCGCGCTAAATGCGATCGCCGAGACCGCCGCTCTGACGCATATGATCGGCGTTTTTGACAGGTCGATGCATCGCCTGCTGTCGCATCGCGGCTGCGCCGGTGAAACATTAGCGCCGCCGATGCGCATCGACGGCGCCGATATGTTTGCCGTGCTTTATGAGTTCGGCGCTGCGATGAACGCGCCGTTCAAAAGTCTCGCGGGCGACGCCACGGCGCCGCCGATCAATCTTGCCGATCTGGAAAGGCTGCGCCGAACGGGCTGCTGCCGGTCATGAGCAAAACGATCTCTCGCCGGCGAGCTATCCGAGAGGGAATACAAAATGGAGGGCGTCGGCGTCTCGCCGCGGGGCGGCGAGCGACGCTTCTTAGATTGGGCGCGACGGTCAGGCGTTCACGAATGCGGTGATCGCAAGCGTGATGGCGGCGGCGGCGGCGAAAATCGAGAGAATCGCTGAGATCGCATTCATGGCGTTTGTCCTATGGATCGCTGCCCCATTGTGGAAACGAAGAGCCGCATCTGAGGCAGGCGCGACAAATTAGCGCACTGACTCGAAAATAAGCCAAGTGGGAAAAGCTGTTGCGATGCACGTGCCGCGCTACTCATGAGCGTGCGGCGTCGTTTCAGCTTGCGGCCAGTAATCCGGCTTTAAACAATGACTAGTCGGCTAGGCTTCAGCCCCCGTGCGCCGCAATGACGATTAATCCGTCAGGGACATAAGCTTCGCTTTAAGGTCGCCGATTTCCAATTCGGCCTGCACGTGAGCGCTGACGTCATATTGCACGCCGAGGAAATACAGGAGGCGGCCGTCGGCGTCGAAGAGCGGGGTGATGTTGAGCTTGTTGTGAAAGAGCGCGCCGTCCTTGCGATAATTGCGCAGCGTGACTTCGATCTGTTCTCGATTGCGGAGCGCTTCGCGCAGCCGCAGTCTCCCTTCTTGGTCGCGGTCCTCGCCCTGAAGAAAGCGGCAGTTGCGTCCGATTATCTCGTCGAGCCCGTAGCCGGTGATTCGCATAAACGGTCGATTGGCGTAGATGATCGGCGAATCTTCGAGGTCGGGGTCCGCCAGCGTGACCCCATTGACGCAGGCGTCGAAAATGGTCGTCAGCATTTTCGGAATGATTTCCGCTTCCTTTCGCAAGGCGAAAAGCTGGCCTTTGTTCTGGCTTCTGGCGCGCGCCCACACCCGATAGGCGCTAGGCGCCATGCCGGTGAAACGCCGGAACGCGCGCCGAAAACTCGCCTCGTCGGCGAAGCCGGCGCTGGAGGCGAGCTCCTTGACTGGCTTGGCGCTGGTTTCCAGCAACATGCGCGCGGTCTCGACGCGTATCCGATCAATGAATGTCTTGGGCGACTCTCCGGAGGCCAGTTTGAGCCTGCGATGCAGCGTCCGCTCGGACGTCGAAAGAGCCCGTGCGAGCTCCTGAGCGCTCATTGCCGAATCGGACTGCCGGATGATGCGCTCGGCGTCAGCCAGAAAGGCGCCGGCGCCTTCGTTCAGCGCCGCTGCGTTATAGACGGTCGGGCCGCGCTGCGCGCCTTTGATGGGCGCGGTCTCGCCCAGGGTGAACTCCGCCGCGATCCGCGCCGCTTCAACCCCGCAAAGCGCACGAACGACATGCAGAGCGACGTCGATCCACGACAGGGGGCCGGCGGAGGTGACCACGCGACGGTCCTCGATGAGCCGCGCGCCCCAGGCGGCGTCGATTCGGGCGTACCGCTGCTTCAGCTCCTCATGATGCCGCCAGCTCGTCGTGCAGCGGCGGCCATCGAGGAGACCCGCCTCGCCGAGAAGAAAAGCGCCAGATCCACAGCCTGCGATGAGCGCGCCGCGCGCATGGTGGCGGCGTAGCCAGGCGGCCGCCGCGCCAAAGCGCGACATGTCCGGCGGCTTTTCGTCCTCATCGGGCCAGAAACTCGGCACGATGATCGCGTCGCAGCTCGTAATAGCCTCGAAGGACGCGGCGATGGGGAAGCTTGCCCCCGCGCGATCGCGGATCGACTCGCCGTCCGCGCTTGCCGTAACCACATAGAAAGGATCTTCAGCGCTTTCAGTGGGCGCGGCGGCGCCAACGACGGCGCGCCGCGCGAGCGTCAAAACATCCGTCAATCCTGAGAAAGCCGAGCCTAGGCATTCATTTAGGCCGACGATGACGATCTTACGCATCCGCCCCAACCTTTGGCGAATTATGAAGCCTGTTTGGCTATTGCGCCATCCTGACCTAGATTACTTCTAATCTCATCCTGCGCTCGTCGAGGCATCTTTGGCTCCGGCGGGGGATGCATACATATTGACGACGACGCCCGGCCCGCCGCGGCTCTCGTCATGGAGGTGAAAAATGAAGGCGAATTGGAAGAAATATTTGCCTTGGGTCCTGTTCGTCGCAGTCGGCGCGTTGCTTTTCGGGCTGTTCCAGCATCAGCAGACCCGCACGCCGGCTCGCGAGATCACCTTCAGCGAGCTGCTGGTGCAGATCGACGAAGGCCGCGTCCATGACGTGATGATGTCCGGCAATGAGATTTCCGGCCACTTTAACGACAACCGTTCCTTCACGACCTACGCGCCGAGCGATCCCGGCCTCGTGCAGAAGCTTGAGTCGAAGAAGGTGCAGATCAGCGCCAAGCCCGCGAACGACAGTCCAGGTTGGCTCTCGACTCTTCTCGTCAACGGGCTGCCGCTGCTGCTCTTCATCGCCGTCTGGATTTACATGGCGCGGCAGATGCAGGGCGGGGCAGGCGGCCGCGCGATGGGCTTTGGCAAATCGAAAGCGAAACTGCTGACGGAGACGCAAGGGCGCGTCACCTTCGAGGACGTCGCCGGCGTCGACGAAGCCAAGGAGGATCTGCAGGAGATCGTCGAATTCCTGCGCGATCCGCAGAAGTTCCAGCGGCTCGGCGGGCGCATCCCGCGCGGCGTGCTGCTCGTTGGACCGCCC
>NZ_JBPFDU010000081.1:0-4268 GCF_051062815.1 Methylocystis sp.
GGGTCTCCCTCATTCTGTGTGGGTCGACATCGATTTCTGAAACGGATTTGTCTCGACGGGTGTCGGGCGATAGCTTTGTCTTATGCAAGAGAAATTTGGCTGGGCTCCCGGACTTGGCGTGCGAGTTTTAGACGCCGTGCAGGCGGACGGTCATTGGAGCATCATGGCGATGACCGAGGGTCCCGGCAGTTGCCCTGACTGCGGCCAGCATTCAACCCATCGGCACGGCTGGCATGAGCGTAAACTTCAAGACCTTCCGGCGCAAGGAGCGAGCGTGACGCTGAAGTTGCGTATGCGGCGTTGGCGCTGTTGCAATAAGACGTGTGAGCGGCAGACGTTTGTCGAGCGGTTGCCTGAAATCGCTACCCCTTTCGCGCGCCGGACGCAGCGCGCTTCCGAACTGCTTCATCTCTTCGGGCACAGCGTTGGCGGCCGTCCAGGCGAAAGGTTGATGAATCGCATCGGCATGCCGACCAGCGACGATACGATCTTGCGCCATCTCAAGCGTCGAGCAAAAGTGCGGGGCGCCGAGCTAGGCGTTCGGGTGGTCGGAATCGACGATTGGGCTTGGCGAAAGGGTTCCACATACGGGACCATCGTCGTGGACTTGGAACGGCGCGAAGTGATCGATGTATTGCCGGATCGCTCCATGACCGGAACCGCAAATTGGCTCAAGCAGCATCCCGAAATCGAGATCATCAGTCGTGATCGCTGCGGTTTGTTCGCTCAGGGCGCCCGCGAAGGCGCGCCACAGGCGCGGCAAGTCGCCGATCGCTTCCATATCCTGCAGAACCTACGCGATGTTATTCAGGCGCAGCTCAGCCGCGCCACAGGATCATCTGCGCGTCCTTTGTTGCCTGGGCAGGACGGCGACGACGAACGCGATGTGATGATTTCTCCCAGCCTGCGGGATAAGCATGGGGGCGCAGAGCATCGCCACCTCGCAAGAATGGCCAACCGTCGGTCGAGGCAAGCGATCTTCGGTCAGGTCCGTGCGCTGCATAACGAAGGAAGATCGGTCGCCGACATTGTCCGACGGACGGGGTTTGACCGTCGCACGATTGCCAAATGGATCCGGGTCGATGCGCTTCCCGATCGTAACGCGTCGGCGCCAAAGACTTGCTCGCCGCGGTATTTCGAGGAATTCTTATCGCGCCGTTGGGCGGAGGGCTGCGTTCGCGGCCGGCAATTATTTCGTGAGGTCAAGGCTCGCGGCTACACCGGAAGTTTCTCACCTTGAGCGGTTGCTGGCGAAATGGCGAGGGCCGACGCGCAATACGCCGCGGCGCGCGCAAACAATCGCGCCGGTGCATGCATTGGATCCGACGACGGGCCGCTCGATATCACCAATCGTCGCGGCGGCGCTCTGCGTGAAGCCTCGTGGGCTGCTGACAAACAATCAGGCGGTGAAGATTGACGTATTGAAAATCGAGGGGTCGGAATTCGCGACGATGCGCCGCCTCGCCATGCGGTTTCGGGGAATTTTGCGAAGCAAAAATGTTGCAAAACTTGGCGTCTGGTTGAATGATGCGCATCAATCCGGACTTTATGCGATGCAGCGGTTCGTACGCACTTTACGTCGGGATATTGACGCCGCGAGAAACGCGGTCACAGAGAGTTGGAGCAACGGCCAAACCGAAGGGCAGATCAACCGCCTGAAAACTCTCAAGCGCGCGATGTACGGCCGAGCGAGTCCGGAACTCTTGCGCGCGCGCATGATGCCGTTTTAGCCGGCGTCACCCACAGAGAGTGAGGGAGACCCTATTAGTTCCTCTCCCATTCTCTGCTTGGCGCACGCTGGCTTGGTTCGCGGAAATGCTCCCGAGCCCGCCCGTCACTCGCAATCAAGTAGAGCTGATGCAGGTCGATAACGTGTCGTCGCCAGAGATGCCAGGATTTGAAGATCTCGGAATTTCGCCGCACTCGGTCGAGGAAATACTCCGGGAGATGTTACGGGATCACAGATCAAAGAGATCCTTCGGCAGATCCGCTCGTGAAAGCGGCCACCACTTTCGACTCTATGCTTTTGCAAGCCATGTCGCCACGCTGGAGGATCTGCGTCGCAGAGGCGCGCCCTTGTCTACGCGTTCATGCGCGATGATGTTCAAGCGCGCCGCTGAAGTCGTGCCGACTCCCGCTTCAAGCCCCCGATTGTGGCGCGGCATTGACGTGTGCCACTATTCGAAAGCTGGAAATATTCCAATTGTGATGCACTTCAGCAACACTTCGTCACAAATCAAAAATATTCGCCGGAACCGTTCCAGACTAGCCTCTCTCCTAATTGACCGCTTTCAAAGAGAAAACTTATCTGACCTTCTCCTGGCGCATAAACGGCGAGAAGGCAGACATGACTCGGAAACAATCGCTTCCTCGACTGACGCGCTTCGCTTCTCTCCCCGCGGCGTTCAACCGGATGACAGGCGTTTCGGTCGCCGCGCTGGGTCTCGCCGCGGCGCTGACGCTCGTCAGCGCTCCTGCTCTCGCACAAACCCAGTCCGCCCCGTTGCCGGCGGTAAGGGTCGACGCCCCACCTGAGAAACCGCGCCCTGTCGCCCAATCGAAGCCGAAATCCGTCGCCTCTCAAGGGCGCGCGAGCGGCGCGCAACGCTTGCCCACCATCGACGTCGGAGGGGCGCGGCGCAGCGCGCGTCTCGCGCCGGTGCCTTCAGCGGTCGTTACTGGATCGCCTGCTTTGGCCGGGGTTGCCGGTCCGACCTCGACCGGGGCTGGCAGCGCAGCCTTCGCTGCGGCTGTCGCCAATGTCGGTCGTAACCCGACCGATGTTCATGGCTATTTCGCAGGGAGAATGTCGACGGCGACGAAGACCAACACGCCGATCCTCGACATACCGCAGTCGGTCACTGTTCTGACGCGACAGCAGCTCGACGACCGCAACACTCTCGCCCTGGAAAATGCGCTGGCCTACGTTCCCGGCGTCACGGTGCAGCAGGGCGAACGAAACCGCGATCAGATCACCATTCGCGGACAGACCACAAGTGCGGATTTCTACATCGACGGCATCCGCGACGACGCGGAATACTATCGCGATCTCTACAACATCCAGGCGGTCGAAGTGATCAAGGGCCCCAGCGCGCTGATCTTCGGCCGCGGCGGCGGCGGTGGCGTCGTCAACCGCGTCACCAAGAAGGCCGACGGCGAAACGATAAATGAATTACGAGTCGTTGGCGGCAGCTTCGGTCGCAAGCGTATCACCGCCGATTTCGGGCGGGCGGTCACCGATACGATCGCCGTGCGTCTCAACGCGCTCTACGAACAGTCCTACGGTTATCGCGACTTCGACAAGCTCGAGCGCTGGGGCGTCAATCCGGCGCTGTCATGGAAGCCTTTCGAGAACACTTTCGTGCTCTTCAATTACGAGCACTTCCGCGATCGACGAACGGCGGATCGCGGCGTGCCGTCATTCGGCGGTTTCCAGTTCCTCGGCGAGAACATTTATCCCGGCTATCCACTGCCGACCCCACGATCCGCCTTCTTCGGCGTCGGCAATCCGTCCGTGCGTGACGTGAACTACGCCAGGACAAACATGGATCGCGCCGCTCTCGTGATCGATCATACGACTGAATTCGGGTTGAACATCCGTAATCAGCTCGCCTGGGCGAATTACGACAAATTGTATCAGAACACATTCCCGGATCAGACGCTGGGCCAGATGTCGCAACAGCTCAACCCCGCGCTGAACGGGCTAAACCCGATCACGATCACGCCGGTGGGCGTCGCGCGACTCGACGGTTACCTCGCGCCGACGCCGCGGCGCAATATCTTCAACCAGACGGACTTGACCTATAAATTCGCTATGACCCCCGACATCCGTCACACGCTGGTCGTGGGGACGGAGTTTGGCAATCAATGGACCTTTACCGGAAGAGACATCTCGCGGTTCAACAACCCTCTCAACGGGCCGCGAAGGCTCACGACTCCGTTCTGGGCACCCACCGTTTACGCGCCGGTCTTCTTCACCAACTACTTTGATACGGCGACGCGGCGCTGGAACACGAACCTCGACATTGGCTCTGCCTATGTCCAGGACCAGATCGAGGTGACCAAATATTTCGATGTTCTCGCTGGCGTAAGATTCGACAGCTTCCACATGAGGTTCAATGACGGGATCACGCTCGAGAACCAGAGCCGCCTCGACAACAAATGGTCGCCGAGATTCGGTCTGATTTTCAAACCCATGGACATCGTCTCATTCTACGGAGCCTATTCGCGCTCGTTCCTGCCGCAATCGGGCGATCAGTTCAATCAGC
>NZ_JBPFDU010000082.1:0-100589 GCF_051062815.1 Methylocystis sp.
TGCCCGCGCACGACGGCCAGATAAGTCTTGGCGACCTGCTGCGCCTCGAATTGCGCCGTCAGCGCCTTGCCAGCCTCCGGCTGCAACGCGAACAGCAGCACGCCGGACGTGCCCTTATCGAGCCGATGGACGGCGTAAACCTTGCAACCGATCTGGTCGCGCACGATCTGCACCGCAAAGCGAGTTTCGTGCCGGTCGATATCCGTGCGATGCACCAGCAGACCGGAAGGCTTGTGCACCGCGATGAGATAGTCATCGCGGTAGAGAACGGGCAAATGCTCCAAGGTCAGATCAAATGGCCAAGGATGAAGCCGATAATGATCCCGACAATGAGCGCGATGGTCAGCCCGCGATAGGTCAGCACGTCCTTGGAATAACCGCGCTTGATCGCAATAAAGGAAACCAGATAACCCAGCGCATTCAGCAGCCAGATAATCGGGATGGCCAGCACCTTGACGATCAGCGGCCCGATGAAAGGGATCAGCCCGAGAACCCCGATCACCCAGGCGAAAAGACTGGACAGCACACCGAACAGCACCGCCCCGCCCACGATCACGCGGTCGTCGACGTTAAGGCGGAAACCCAGCCAGACGAGAAAGACCAACACCGCCAGCAATGGCAGCATGACCTTCCAGCTTTTCAGCGCGGCGTGGGGGAAAAGCGAGGCTTCGGTAAAAGGCTTTACGGGAATTTCAGTTTTCTCAGGCTTACGGCTTGCCATGTTTTTCTTCTCCGGTCGTTACGTTAAAAAGCGGGATTCCGGCTTTCGCCGGAATGACGTCTCGAGAAGTCACCTCAAGTCTACGATAGTGACATTCCGGGCTTTTCCTTTCCCCTGACGCCACGCTGAGCAGCGCAGGCAAGCCGGGGGCAGTCGGCGGCCGTCTGTTTGAGCGTAGCGAGTTCAGGCCGCCGCCCGGCTTGTCGAGCAGCGCAAGGGAGCCGAAGGCCGTGGTGTGGGGTGTCGTTTTCTTTGGGTTCTTTCTTTTGGACAAGCAAAAGAAAGAACCTCGCCTGTCGGGGCGAGACCCGACCTACCCAAGCTTCAATCACCGCGTGGGCAACGAGTTGCCCACCCTGCGGGCCGGCTAAGGCCAAAACATTCCGAGGAGGGAACAGCCCCTCACCCTAGCCCTCTCCCGCAAGGGGAGAGGGAACCGAGATGCTCGGCTTACACCGGCACCTCGGAGATCGGAATAATCTTCTTCACATACTCCGGCATCTTGTCGAAGTTCAGATAGCGGTAAATATTCCCCGCATCCTTCGACAACTTATCGCCGATCACCGCCAGATACTCTTCCGGCGTCGGCATCTTGCCCATACGCGCGCACACCGCCGCCAGCTCGGCCGAACCGAGATAGACGCGAGCGTCCTTGCCCATGCGGTTGTCGAAGTTGCGCGTGCTGGTGGAGAACACCGTCGCGCGGTCCGCCACGCGCGCCTGGTTGCCCATGCACAGCGAACAGCCCGGCACTTCGGTGCGCGCACCAGCGCGGCCGAACACCGAATAGGCGCCCTCTTCGCGCAGTTCGGCTTCGTCCATGCGCGTCGGCGGCGCGATCCACAAACGCGTCGGGATGATGCCGGCGTCTTCCAGCACCTTGGCGGCAGCGCGGTAGTGACCGATATTCGTCATACAACTACCGATGAACACTTCGTCGATCTTGTCGCCGACTACCGCGGACAGCGGCTTGATGTCGTCTGGATCGTTGGGGCAGGCCACCAGCGGTTCCTTGATCTGGTTGAGGTCGATTTCCAGCACGTAGGCATACTCCGCGTCGGCATCCGGTTGCAGCAGTTCCGGCTTGGCCAGCCAGGCTTCCATCGCCTCGATGCGGCGGCGCAGCGTACGCGCGTCCTCGTAGCCGTTGGCGATCATGTTTTCCATCAGCACGATGTTGGAATTGAGGAACTCGATGATGGGTTCCTTGTTGAGGCGCACCGCGCAGCCGTTGGCGGAACGCTCGGCGGAGGCGTCGGCGAACTCGAACGCCTGTTCCACCTTTAAGTCCGGCAGGCCCTCGATTTCCAGGATGCGGCCGTTGAAGACGTTCTTCTTGCCCTGCTTGCCGACCGTCAGCTCGCCCTTCTGGATTGCCGCATAGGGAATCGCATTGACCAGATCGCGTAGCGTGATGCCGGGCTGCATGTCGCCCTTGAAGCGCACCAGCACCGATTCCGGCATGTCGAGCGGCATCGCGCCCATCGCCGCGGCAAACGCCACCAGGCCGGAACCGGCCGGGAAGGAGATGCCAATCGGGAAGCGAGTGTGCGAGTCGCCGCCGGTGCCCACGGTATCCGGCAGGATCATGCGGTTGAGCCAGGAGTGGATCACGCCGTCGCCGGGGCGCAAGCTGACACCGCCGCGACTGGACATGAACTCCGGCAGCGAGTGCTGCAGCTTGATATCGACCGGCTTGGGATAGGCCGCGGTGTGGCAGAAACTCTGCATCACCAGGTCGGCGGAGAAGCCGAGACAGGCCAGTTCCTTCAATTCGTCGCGCGTCATCGCGCCGGTGGTGTCTTGCGAGCCGACGGTGGTGATCTTGGGTTCGCAATAGGTGCCGGGGCGGATGCCTTCCACGCCGCAGGCATGGCCCACCATCTTCTGCGCCAGCGTGTAGCCCTTGCCGGTGTCCTTGGGCGCAATCGGCTTGATGAACAGTTCGGACGACGGCAGACCCAGCGCTTCGCGCGCCTTAGTGGTGAGGCCGCGGCCGATGATCAGCGGAATGCGACCGCCGGCGCGCACTTCGTCCGGCATCGTCAAGGGTGCCAACTCGAAGGTGCTGATGGTCTCGCCCGCTTCGTTGGTGATCTTGCCGGTGAACGGATGAATCACGATCACGTCGCCGGTGTTCATCTGGCTCACGTCGCACTGGATCGGCAGCGCGCCGGAATCCTCGGCGGTGTTGAAGAAAATCGGCGCGATCTTGCCGCCCAGCACGATGCCGCCGGTGCGCTTGTTGGGGATGTAAGGGATGTCCTCGCCCATATGCCATTGCACAGAATTGATCGCGGATTTGCGCGAGGAGCCGGTGCCGACCACGTCGCCGACGTAGGCCAGCGGCAGCCCCTTTTCTTTCAGTTTCTGGATGGTATCGAGGCCGTCCGGCATCTTGGACACCAGCATCGCCTTGGCGTGCAGCGGAATGTCCGGGCGCGACCAGGCTTCCTGCGCCGGCGAGAGATCGTCGGTATTGGTTTCGCCCGGCACCTTGAACACCACCGTGCGGATTTCCTGCGGCAGCGCCTTGCGTGCGGTGAACCACTCGGCTTCGGCCCAGGATTCGATCAGGCGCTTCGCCTGGGCATTGCCGGCCTTCATTTTTTCCTGCACATCGTGGAAGGCATCGAACATCAGCGTGGTGTGCTTCAGCGCGTTGGCGGCTTCTTCATCCAGCGGCGCATCCAGCAGCGCCACCAGCGCCTGCACGTTGTAGCCGCCGAGCATGGTGCCCAGCAGTTGCACGGCCTTGACCGGGGTGACCAGCGGCGATGCGGCGTTGCCCAGCGCGATATCGGACAGGAAAGCGGCCTTCACATAGGCCGCCTGGTCCACACCGGCGGGAATGCGATTTTCCAACAGCTCGATCAGCGTCGCTTCTTCGCCAACCGGCGGATGCTTGAGCAGGGCGACCAGTTCGGCGGTCTGCTCGGCGGTCAGGGGAAGCGGCGGCAGGCCCAGCGCGGCGCGCTCGGCCACGTGGTCACGGTAGGCGTTCAACATGGCAAGTTCACTAGTGAAAAGGGAATCGGGAAATTATACAGGCCGCGCCGCAGGCGCGAAACGGCGATTAAGTACTGAAACGAAGTCGGCGCTCGTAGCGCTGGCGTTTCGCCTGTAACAAACCATGCGTATGGGGGATGCAGGCGAGGACGCCTGCGCTACCGGCTTCAGTAACCGGCTTCAATAAAAAGATCGACTGAATGGCGACGCGCAACTCCTGGCGTCGGCCTTGGCGCTCATTTCGTCCAGCAGTTCGCTGCGGTAGCCCTTGCCGTTCTGCGCCTCGAGGTAAGCGCGGACTTCGCTGATGGAGACCATGCCGTCGTGGTCCTTATCCATGTTGCGGATGTTGTCCTCGACGCTCGCCGCCGGCGCAAACGACTCCTCCGCCCCAGCGGGGGACGAAACCAGCGCGATCAGCAGCAAGAGATATCTGGCAGGCATGACTCCATTATATAAGCAAGTTCTGATAATGCCAGTGTCGCATTCCCCAAGACAAAAGCTTGCTCTAAAAGGTAAAATAATGAATTACTTCAAACATCCCAGATTTTCCTCATGGACCTCACCGCACTGAACGCTCTTTCCCCGCTCGACGGCCGTTATCAATCCAAACTCGATGCACTGCGCCCATACTTCAGCGAATATGCTCTTATCCGCCATCGCGCACTGGTCGAAGTCGAATGGCTGAAGGCACTGGCTGCCGATCCGGCCATCGCGGAAGTCGCCGAATTCTCGGCGCCCACCCTCAAGGAGCTTGACGACGCGATTGCCGGGTTCGGAGAAATCGAGGCAGCGGAAGTCAAGGCCATCGAATCGCGCACCAACCACGACGTGAAGGCGCTCGAATACTGGTTGAAGGAACGCTTCTACAGCAATCCGGAAATCCGCAAGGCAAGCGAGTTCATCCATTTCGCCTGCACCTCGGAAGACATCAACAACCTGTCGCACGCGCTGATGCTGAAATCCGCGCGCGACAGCGTGCTGCTGCCGATGCTGGACCAACTGATAGCCAACCTCGTCGCCCAGGCGCACGACTTGGCCGATGCCGCGATGCTGGCGCACACCCACGGCCAGCCGGCCTCTCCCACCACGCTGGGCAAGGAACTCGCCAACGTGGTCTACCGCCTGCGCCGCCAGAAAAAGCAGATCGCCGGCGTGGAAATCCTCGGCAAGATCAACGGCGCCGTCGGCAACTTCAACGCGCACCTGTCCGCCTACCCGGAATTCGACTGGGAAGCCTTCGCGCAGGAATTCGTGGAAGGACTGGGCCTCGCCTACAACCCCTACACCATCCAGATCGAGCCGCACGACTACATGGCCGAACTGTACGATGCCGTCAGCCGCATCAACACCATCCTGATCGACCTCGACCGCGACATTTGGGGCTATATTTCGATGGGCTACTTCAAACAGAAGGTCAAAGAAGGCGAAGTCGGCTCCTCGACCATGCCGCACAAGGTCAACCCGATCGACTTCGAGAACTCCGAGGGCAATCTCGGCATGGCCAACGCGGTGCTGCGCCATCTCGCCGAAAAACTGCCGATCTCGCGCTGGCAGCGCGACCTCACCGACTCCACGGTGCTGCGCAACATGGGCGTGGCGTTCGGCTATTCGCTGCTGGGCTACGACTCCTGCCTGAAAGGCCTGGGCAAGCTGGAAGCGAACCGCGCCAAGCTGGCCGAAGACCTTGATGATTCCTGGGAAGTGCTGGCCGAGCCGATCCAGACCGTAATGCGCCGCTACGGCGTCGAAAATCCTTACGAGCAGCTAAAGGCGCTCACACGCGGCAAAGGCGGCATCACCAAGGAAGCGCTGCACGAATTCATCGGCGGGCTCGCGATCCCGGAAGAGGCAAAACAGGGTTTGCTGGAAATGACCCCGGCCAGCTATATCGGCAAAGCAGAAAATCTGGCAAGGCGCATCTAGGGCGGAGGCCCTGGTCGCGCCGCCCGGACAGGGACGACCTTGTCCGCAGACCGACCGGGGACGGCCCCAAACCAAAGGAGTACTTCAATGGCTTGGCTCATCCTGACCCTGGCGGGACTGTTCGAGATCGCGTGGGCGATCGGACTCAAATATACCGAAGGCTTCACGCGCTGGTGGCCGTCGCTGACGACGGTGGCGGCGATGATCGTCAGCATCCTGCTGCTGGCAGCCGCAATGAAGACCCTGCCGGTCGGCACCGCTTATGCGGTGTGGACCGGCATCGGTTCGATCGGCACGGTGATATTGGGAATCCTGCTGTTCAACGAGCCGGCGACGGTAGCGCGTTTGTTCTGTGTGACGCTGATCATTGCCGGCATTATCGGCCTGCGGTTATTCGCCGAAGGCTGAGCCACTTCTGCCCGGCCTACGACTACTGCGTAAGCATCCTGCCAACGTACTTTTGCGTATCTTGCCGCGAGAAACAAGTTAGTTCACCACTGACAGTCAGCAACTCATCACGCGATTGCTCTTGAGATGGGTTCTACTTGCCGATCATCGAGCCGCGATTGAAATCCTTGTCGCCGGGAGGAATGCAGCGTCCGAAGCCAAAAACGCCGCCGCGCCAGCCGGGCGGGCAGACCTGGTTTTCGGGATACTGCTTGGCGACTTCCTGCGCAGCCTTGGCTTTTTGCGTATCCACGAACTCCCAGCGGCCATTCGGATGCAGGATGACCTTATCCCCGGCCGCGGTCGTCGCCTCCATCTTTTCGCCTGGGGCGTCGGCGGCAAACACCGGCAACGCGAACATCGTCATGACGAAAACGTAAGGGAACATTCTGGCGAAAGTCATGGCGAGTTCTCGAAAAATGAAAGATTCGAAATTCTATCGTCAATCCCGGCGGCTGCGTATGCACGATTCCAGTAAAATACAACCATGACCGACATTCTCGTACTCTATTACTCGCACGGCGGCGCGGTGCGCGACATGGCCCAACTGATTGCGCGCGGCATCGAAAGCGTCCCCGGCGCGAAAGCGCGTATACGCACCGTACCGCGCGTTTCTACCGTCTGCGAAGCCACCGAACCGGAGGTTCCCGACAGCGGCGCGCCTTATGCCGAATTGAAGGACCTGGAGGAATGTGCCGGCCTGGCGCTGGGCAGTCCCACCCGCTTCGGCAACATGGCGGCACCGCTCAAATACTTCCTCGACGGTACGACCAATCTGTGGGTGAACGGTGCGCTGATCGGCAAGCCGGCAGCACTCTTCACCTCGACCGGCTCGATGCACGGCGGGCAGGAAACGACGCTGATTTCCATGATGCTGCCGCTGATGCATCACGGCATGCTGATCCTGGGCTTGCCGTATTCCGAAGCCGAACTGACAACCACCACCGCCGGCGGAACCCCTTACGGCGCCAGCCATGTGGCGGGCGCGCTGGACGACAAGCCGATTACCGACGCCGAGCGCAAGCTGTGCATCGTACTGGGCAAGCGGCTGGCGGAAACGGCGCTGAAGCTAAACGCATGAGGAGGATCGAACAGCCGCCTTGTAGCGCAGGCGTCCTCGCCTGCATACCCCTCACCCCAACCCTCTCCCGCAAGGGGAGAGGGAGTTTTAATGCAGGCGAGGACGCCTGCGCTACGGGTTCGCCATGACGCATGCAGCGGACGCCCGCAAATTTCTTTACGCGACGCATAGCGGCGTACTTTCCACGATCTCGGCCCGGCTGAAAGGCTATCCGTTCGGTTCGATTGCACCTTTCGTGCTGGATCACGCCGGCAACCCGCTGATACTGATTTCGACGATTGCGGAGCACACCAAAAACATCCAGGCCGACCCGCGCGTCTCGTTGATCGCGTTCGACCCGGCCAGCCCGGACATGCAGGCCGGCGCGCGGCTGACGCTGGTGGGCGATGCCGCAATTGCACCCAAGGACGACGCGCTGCGCGCCCGCTACCTGCGTTATTTGCCGCAGGCCGCAAGCTATTTCGACATGCACGACTTCCAGTTTTACCGCATTGCGGTGCAGCAGGCGCGCTATATCGGCGGCTTCGGCAAGATCCACTGGATTCCCGGACTGGAATTGCGCCCGCCGGCCAATCGCCTGGCGCAACAGGAGGCGGCGATACTTGACCACATGAATGCCGATCACGCCGAAAATCTGCGCGCCTACTGCCGGCACGTACACGGCAAGGACACGGAGAGCGCCGCAATGACAGGCATAGACACCGATGGATTCGATGTGACGGCAGACGGGCGCCTGCTGCGCTTTTCGTTCGACACGCCGGTGACCGATGCGCAAGAGGCACGCGTTGCGCTGGTGGCTCTGGCGCAGGCGTGCCGCGCATGATCGCCGCCCTGCGCCTCGCGGCAAGCATCAGCCTGATCGCCCTCATTCTGCTGTGCCTGGCGTGGGAAGGCTGGCTGGCACCGCTGCGTCCGGGCGGCTCGCTGCTCATCCTCAAGGCGGCTCCGTTATTGCTGCCCTTGTTCGGCATACTGCGCGGTAAACGCTACACCTACCAATGGTCGTCGATGTTCATCCTGCTCTGGTTCACCGAGGGCACGGTGCGTGCCTACGCCGACTCCGGACTGTCTGCCGGACTGGCTGGAATCGAAGTCCTGCTGACGTTCGTTTTCTTTGTCAGCGCCATCTATTACGCCCGATTCTCTGCAAAAACCGCGTAATTTTTCACATTACGGAACCATTGCCTCCCCGCCTTACCCATTACGCATAACCATATGTTTAAAAATGTAAATTTTTTATAAAAAAATGCTATGCTGATTTCGTGATCGCCGCAGACAAGAGCGGCGCCACTGCTGGATAGGCGCGTTAAGTTCATCTTGTTAACATAAAAACCAAGAAGAATCTTAAATGAGCATGTATGGCACGTTCATAGGCGAGAAACCGCACGCCCGCAAGCCCGGGGCGAACCCAACCAGTCAAACATCTGGTTTGCGGGTCGCTGCATACCTCGATTTGGCAGTTCTTTCCGGTTTTTCCTCCTTATATCCTCGATTTAAACCCGCTTCGTCCGGCCGTTCGGCAAAGGTGCGCCTATGACTTCGTTGCTGGTGTTCAGGCTGGACGATTGGAAATGCGCGCTGCCGCTGGCAGCGGTGGAGCGCAGCTACCGTGCGGTGGCAGTCACGCCACTGCCCGGGGCGCCGGAAAAAGTCATGGGCATCGTCAACGTGCATGGCGTCGTGCATCCGGTCATCGACTTCAGGCATTGCTTCGGCTTGCCGACGCGTCCGCTGTCCCCCGCCGACCACCTCATCATCGGCCGCACCTGGCGGCGGAGCGTGGCGCTGGTCGTGGATAGCGTGGAAGGCGTGTTCGACTACGCCCTCGCGGAGATCGCCGATGCGGCAACCATACTGCCGGACATGGCATATGTTTCCGGCATCGTCCGCATGCCGGACGGCATGGTGTTGATCCATGATCTCGACCGCTTTCTTTCGCTGGAAGAAGAAACCCTGCTGGATCAGGCGCTGGAGACATGAGATGGAAAACTCCCGCGACCTGCCGCTGCTGCCTGCACTGAGCGACGTTCTCGCCCGGCAGATCGGTCTCCACTTCCCGCCGGAGCGCTGGCCGGAGCTACTGCGCGGGCTGCAAGGCATGGCGCGCGAGTTGCATTTCAGCACTCTGCCGGACTACTTCGCCCAACTGCTGTCGCAGCCATTAACCAGGCAGCAGATCGAAATACTCGCGCGCCACCTGACCATAGGCGAAACCTATTTCTTCCGCGAACCGCAGGTATTCGAAGCGCTCCAGTGCCACGTCCTGCCCGCACTCATCGAGGAACGACGGCAGTCCACGCGGCAGTTGCGGCTGTGGAGCGCCGGCTGCTCGACCGGCGAGGAGGCTTATTCCCTCGCCATCCTGCTGCATCGCATGATTCCCGACATCGCCGAGTGGAACATCACCGTACTGGGCACGGACATCAACCCGCAGGCGCTGGAGAAAGCCGCTGCCGGGATTTATGGCGAATGGTCTTTCCGCGGCGCACCGCCGTGGCTGCGCGAGCGCTATTTCAGGCATGCCGGCAAAAACCTTTACGAAATCATTCCCGCCGTCCGCAACATGGTCATGTTCGCCTATCTCAATCTGGCGGACGACACATATCCTTCGCCGGCCGGCAACACCGGTGCGATGGATATCGTGTTCTGCCGCAATGTGCTGATGTATTTCGAGCCGGAGATGGCGGCGCGGGTGGTCGAAAAACACTATCGGGCCCTGGTGAAAAACGGCTGGCTGGCGGTCAGCCCATCGGAGATTTCGCAAACCTCGTTCGCACGCTTCGTTCCGGCCTACCTGCCGGGCGCCATCCTGCACCAGAAAAGCAGCCCCCCGCCAAAACCGGAACAACCCGCCGTCACGATATCCGCCAAGGTCGTCGAGGCGATCCGGCCCAAGCTGCCCAAAACAATACGGCCCACGGCTGTCGCAACCGCGCAAAAGATCGACGTAGCGGCGCTGCTGCTGACGGCAAGAACCCACGCCAATCGCGGCGAACTGCCGGCGGCGCAGGAGTTATGCCAACGGGCGGTGGCAACGGATCGGCTCAATCCGCTCGGCCACTATCTGCTGGGGGCGATCCTGCAGGAACTGGGGCGCAGTGCGGAAGCCGCGCTTGCGCATAAACGCACGCTCTATCTCGACCCGGAATTCGTGCTCGCCCACTTCGCTCTCGGCAACATTTATCGCGACCAGCACCAGCCGCATGTCGCAGCGAAGCATTTCGATAACGCGCTGCTGATCCTGGAAAAACAGCGGGAAGACGACCTGCTGCCGGAATCCGACGGGCTGACCAGCGGTCGCTTGATGGAAATCATCCGCAGCGGGACGCGCAAAGAGGATAAAGCGGCATGAAGCCCGCAACACCCCCGCAAAAACCAACACGCGCACGGGCCAGAAAAACCGCTGCGCGGGACATGGCGGCGATCAATGCCGGCAACGATCTGCTGCGGGCACGGGCGCGCCTGCTGGCGCAACCGCCGGATGCGGAAACCGCCGCGCCCGCCATCGAGGTGGTGACGCTGCTGCTGGCCTACGAGACTTACGCCATCGAAACGGCTTATGTACGCGAAGTCTATCCGCTGAAGGAGCTGACGCCGCTGCCTTGCACTCCGGCGTTCGTGGCCGGCATTGTCAACGTGCGCGGCCAGGTGATGTCGGTGATCGACCTCAAGCACCTGTTCGAACTGCCGCCAAAAGGCCTGACCGATCTCAACAAGATCGTCATCGTCTCGGACGGAGCGATGGAGTTCGGCATCCTGGCAGACGCCATCCTCGGCGTGCGGAACATTCCGCTGCATGAAATCCAGCCGGGGCTGCCCACGCTGACCGGCGTGCGCGAAGACTATCTTCAGGGCATCACCGCCGAAGGGCTGGTGGTGCTGGACGCGGCACGGCTTTTGCATAATGAAAACATAGTGATACACGAGGAAGTGACATGAAGCAATAAGCGCAGCAGCGCTGCATTTGCAACCGCAAGGGAGGACGCCGGACGGGTCGGCGCTCAGCCCGGGGAGGCAACGTGAGAGACTCGGCACACCATGCTTTCGGTATTTCGTTCGTCAAAACCGCTCGGCGCTTGGCGGGGGGCATGCTGCTGATCCCCGGCCTGGCATTCGGCGCCGCCGATAACGAAGCTGTCGATTTCTCGCACATGAGCATCGACGAGCTCGCCAACATCGAGATTTCCTCGGTCTCCAAGAAAAAGGAATCCTTAAGCGACGCCGCAGCCGCGGTGTTCGTGATCACCCAGGAAGACATCCGCCGCTCGGGCTACACCAGCGTGCCGGAAGCGCTGCGCCTGGCGCCCAATCTGCAGGTGGCGCGCGTCGACGCCAGCCAGTATGCGATCACCGCGCGCGGTTTCAACGGCACTGCCGCCAACAAGCTGCTGGTGCTGATCGACGGCCGCACCGTGTACACCCCGCTGTTCTCCGGCGTGTTTTGGGACGTGCAGGACGTGCTGCTGCAGGACGTCGAGCGCATCGAGGTGATCAGCGGCCCCGGCGGCGCGCTGTGGGGCTCGAATGCGGTCAACGGCGTCATCAACATCATCACCCGTTCCGCCCATGCCACCCAAGGCGCGCTGCTCAACGCCGGCGCCGGCACCGAAGAGCGCGGCGGCGCGGCGCGCTACGGCGGAAAGCTGAACGACAACACCGCCTTCCGCGTCTATGCCAAGGGCTTCGAGCGCGACGGGACGGAACGCGCCGACGGCACCAACGTGCACGACCGCTGGCACAAGCAGCAGGCGGGGTTCCGCGTGGATTCCGGCATCGAGGGCGACAAGTTCACCCTGCAGGGCGACCTCTACGACGGCGAATCCGACCAACTAGTCGGCAGCGACAAGACCCTCTCCGGCGTCAATCTGCTCAGCCGTTGGAACCACGCGCTGGGCGGCGACGACAGCCTGCAGGTGCAGGCCTACTTCGACCGCATACGCCGCAATTATCCCGGCACCTTCCGCGAGCGGCTCGATACCTACGATCTCGATATCCAGCACCGTTTCCGCTGGCGTCAGAGTCACGACATCGTCTGGGGCGGCGGCTATCGGGTGATGGAGGACCAGGTCGAGAACTCGGCCGCGCTGGCCTTCCTGCCCACTCGGCGCAGCCTGAAGCTGGCCAACCTCTTCGTGCAGGACAGTATCGCGCTCAGCGAACAACTGAAACTGACCCTAGGGGTCAAGCTCGAACACAACAGCTATACCGGCACGGAAACCCAGCCCAGCGCGCGGCTCGCCTGGAAACTGGATGACAAGTCGCTGCTCTGGTCGTCGGTGGCGCGGGCGGTGCGCACGCCGTCGCGCATCGACGGGGAATTCTTCGTCCCCGGCAACGCGCCCTTTTTGCTGATCGGCAACGACGATTTCGACTCGGAAGAGCTGACCGCCTATGAGATCGGCTACCGGGCGGACCCGACGGCCAAGCTGTCGTTCTCGGTTTCCACTTTTTACAACGTCTACGACAAGCTGCGCAGCATCGAATTGTCGCCCGGCGGCGGCCTCCCCTTCGTGTTCGGCAACAAGATGCGCGGCAATACCTATGGCGTGGAAATGTGGGGCACTTACCGCGTCAACGACTGGTGGCGGTTGAGCGCCGGCTACAACTACTTCAAGAAAGACCTGGAGTTGGCGTCCGACAGTGGCGACACCACCAGCCTGAATGGTTCGGAAACCGATCCGCGCTACCAGTTCTCGCTGCGCTCGTCGATGAACCTGGCGCACAACGTGGAGTTCGATGTTGCTTTGCGGTCGATCGGAGGAATTTCCGCCGGCGATATTCCCTCCTACACCGCGCTCGATGCCCGACTCGGCTGGGCTATCGCCAGGGGCGTCGCACTGTCCGTGAGCGGATACAACCTGCTGGATAGAGAACATCCGGAATTTGCAGCGACCTCCACCGCAATACCCAGCGAGTTGCGGCGCAGCGTGTATATGGAGATGTCATGGCAATTCTGATCCGCTCTGTCCATATGCTGCGGATCGCCTGCGCCCTGGTGCTGGCGTCCGCCGCCGCGCCGGCCGCCGAGCCGCTGGAATATGCGGTCAAGGCGGCCTATCTCACCAAGTTCGGCATTTATGTCGAGTGGCCGGACGCCTCTCCGGGTAGCCCGCTCAATCTCTGCGTCGCCGGCGAGGACCCTTTCGGCAAGGCGCTGGATTCGGCCGCCGCCAGCCAGCAGCCGGGCAACCGGCCAATCGCCGTCAAGCGCTTGAAGACCGCCACCCCCGAATCCGGCTGCAACATTCTGTTTATCGGCGGCGCCGATCCCGCCACGCCGCAAGTCATCGACAGCCTGCGCGGCAGCCCGATACTCACGGTCAGCGATGCCCGCGACAGCGGAGCCATCGTCAATTTCGTGATCAAGGACAACCGCGTCCGTTTCGAGATCGATGAAACCGCGGCCGAGCAGAACAATCTGGTACTCAGCTCCAAGCTGCTGGGGCTGGCACTCAATGTCAAGCCAAGGCAGCAACCATGACGGGCACGATCAACCGGGAGATTGCCCCATGAACAGGCTGCTCAACATTCCCATCGGACGCAAGCTCACGCTGATTACCGTGTTGGCGAGCGCCATCGCCCTGTTGTTGGCGGGCGTCATCATCGTCGCATACGACAGCGTGGCATACCGCACCCAGCAAAGGCAGGATGTCGCGGTGCGCGCCAACATCGTTGCGTCGAACGTCTCGGCAGCGCTGGTGTTCGGCGACCCCAAGGCGGCACAGGAGTATTTGCAGGCGCTGCGCTCCAACCCGGACATTAAGGCCGCGGCCGTGTACACCGACCAAGGCGAGCTCTTTACCCAATACCTGAGTGCGGACACCTCCACGCCTCCGCCGCCGCGGGCGCTGCCGCAAGGCACGCTGTTCCGCAACAACGAGCTGACGATCTTCTGGCCGATCATGGAAAAAATGCACCAGGTAGGCATGGTTTACATGCGCGTGCAAACCGAGCCGCTTATCAACCGCGTCGTG
The DNA here is from genome assembly GCF_051062815.1 of Methylocystis sp. GTDB lineage: Bacteria > Pseudomonadota > Alphaproteobacteria > Rhizobiales > Beijerinckiaceae > Methylocystis. The sequence continues at coordinate 14,159 of NZ_JBPFDU010000082.1, forward strand.
CGCTACGGCAGCATCATCCTGCTGGTGATGCTGGGTTCGCTGGCGATCACCCTCCCCGTATCCAGGCGGCTGCATGCGGTCATCGTCGAGCCGCTGCGGGACATGACGGAGGATGCCCGGCAGATCGCCGCCGGCGAAATCGTGGTGCGACCGATCAAACAGCCGCGCCATGACGAAATCGGCTTTCTGGAAGACAAATTCCGCGAAATGGCGGCTTCGCTGCATGAAAAAGCCACCATCGGCCGGCAAATAGCGCAGGGCGACCTGAACCTGAAAATCACGCCGCAATCGGACCGGGATGCGCTGGGCAACACCTTCGTGGCGATGGTGGACAGCTTGCGCGCCAAGGCGGAAGTCGCCGGAAAAATCGCTGCCGGCGACCTGACCGTGCAGATTGCCGCGCCCAGCGGGCACGACGTGCTGGGGCAGGCATTCGCTTCCATGGTGGAAAACCTGCGCGCGATCAACCGCGAACTGGCCGAAGGCGTCGGCGTGCTGGCGGCCTCGACCAGCGCGATCATGACCGGCACGTCGCAAATCGCCGCCGGCGCGACCGAAACCGCGACCATCGTGGCGCAGACCGTTTCCACGGTGGATGAAATGAAGCAGACCGTGCAGCTATCCAGCCAGAAGGCCAGGCACGTGTCGGATACCGCGCAGAAAGCGGTGGCTATTTCCCAGACCGGCCGCAAATCGGTCGAGGACGTGATCGACGGCATGAGTCTCATCCAGCAGCAGATGGAGTCCATCGCCCAGAGCATCGTGCGCCTGAGCGAACAAAGCCAGGCCATCGGCGAGATCGTCGCCACGGTGAAGGATCTGGCCGAGCAATCCAACCTGCTCGCCGTCAACGCCGCCATCGAGGCCAACAAGGCCGGCGAACACGGGCGGGGCTTTTCCGTGGTGGCGCAGGAGGTGAGGAACCTCGCCGAGCAATCGAAGAGAGCCACCGCCCAGATTCGCAGCCTGCTGGGCGATATCCAGAAAGGTACCAACATCGCGGTGCTGGCGACCGAGCAAGGCGCAAAAGCGGTGGCAAACGGCGTGCAGCAATCGCGCGAAGCCGGCGAGGCCATCCTGCAGCTGGCGGAAAGCATCGGTGAAAACGCGGCAGCGGCCAACCAGATCGCGGTGTCGGCACAGCAGCAGATGGTCGGCATGGATCAGTTGGCGCTGGCGACGGCCAACATCCGGGAAACCACCTCGCAGAACATGGAAAGCACGCGCCAGGCGGAAGTCGCCGCCCATAGCCTGCATGCGCTGGGCATCCGCCTGAAGCAACTGGTGGAGCGCTACAAGGTATGAAGCAACCATTCAAGAACAGACGAGGTGTTAGATGACTATCGGCACAAAAATCATCGGCGGGTTCACCGTCGTACTTCTGCTCTTCCTGCTGGTCGCGACGGGGGCTTACTACGCACGCGATTTCGAGCGGCAACAGTACAACCGCTTCCTCGACGCGCGTGAAACATTGGCCGGGGGCACCGGCGAACTCAGGATCGCCGTCAGCTCGCAGATCCAGCACTACCGCGGAATGTTCCTCTTCCCGCAGCAGCGGCAATACTATATTCGCGAACTGGAACACGACTCCCAGCGCTTTGCCGCCGCGATGGCGAAAATCCACGATGCGGTTTCCAGGCAGGAATATACCGAACTGAACGAGATCGCCTCCATGCAGGCGGAACTCGAACGCCACCTGCAAGCCGCCATCGCGCTGGTGCAGCGCGGAAATACCGCAGAGGCCATCGCGATGAGCGAGCGCGAAATGCTGCCGCGTGCGCGCCTCCTGACCGACAAGACCGAGCAGTTCCGCAGCGATCAACTGGCTTTGCTGAGCGACCGGCGCGAGCAACTCGGCGACACCGCGGATCGCGTCGCTTTCGCTATCGCCCTGACATCGGCGGCCGGCTTCGTGCTCTGCCTGCTGCTGAGTATCTTCCTGACACGCTCCATCAACCGCCAGCTGCGCGCAACGATTGCGCAGCTGACCTCCTCCTCCGCCGAAATCCTTGCCATGACCACGCAAGTCGCCGGTGCCGCCGCCGAAACAGCAACTGCGGTCAGCCAGACCACGACCACCGTGGAGGAAGTGAAGCAGACCGTGCTGATCAGCAGCCAGAAAGCGAAGCTGGTCTCCGACATCGCGCAGGAAACCGCCCAGGTGTCGGTATCGGGCCAGCAGGCGGTGGAGGCGCTGATCGACGGCATCAACCGCATCCGCTCGCAGACGGTCTCGACCGCGGACAGCATCGCCCGGCTGGGCGAGCAGAGCCAGGCCATCGGCGAAATCATCGCCACCGTCAACGATCTCGCCGAGCAATCCAACCTGCTGGCGGTAAATGCCGCCATCGAAGCGGCCAAGGCCGGCGAACAAGGCAAAGGCTTTGCCGTGGTGGCGCTAGAGGTGAGAACCCTGGCGGAACAATCCCGCCAGGCGACGGCGCAGGTACGGACGATACTCAACGACATACAGAAGGCGACCGGGCTGGCCGTCATGGCGACCGACCTCAACGGCAAGGCGGTGGAAGACGGCGCCCGGCAATCCGGCACCGCGGGCATCACCATCCAGACCCTTTCGGAAAACATCATAAACGCGGCGCAGGCGGCATTGCAGATTGCGGCATCCAGCCAGCAACAGTTGGTGGGCATGGATCAGGTAGCGCTGGCGATGGAAAACATCAAGCAGGCCAGCGCGCAAAACATGGCAGGCACCAAGCAGACCGAGGTCGCCGCGCAGAATCTGCATGAGATGGGCCTCCGGCTGAAACAGCTGGTTGAGCGGTAGGGAGCATTGAAACGCATGTTTGAAAAAAACCTCAACATCAGCCAGGTCGAACAATTCGAATCATGGTCGAAAGGCGCCGGAACGCTGGTCATGGCGGTCGGCATAGCCGTGCTGATAGGCTGGGGGCTGGATATTCCGACGCTTAAAAGCATACATCCCAGCCTGCCGTCGATGAAGGCGAATACGGCAGCGGCCTTTTTATTGATCGGCCTGGCGCTGCGACAGGCGCCGCACCGCCCCGCCACGAGAACCGCGCGCTGGAGTGCGACCGCCGTCGCGCTGATCGGGCTGCTGACGCTGGGCGAATACCTGCTGGACATGGATTTCGGCATCGACCAGCTGCTGTTCATGGAAACGCAACAGGACGTGCCGGCTTCGATGCCGGGAAGGATGTCCCCCAATACGGCGTCCAATTTCCTGCTGGCAGGGCTGGCGCTGCGTTTCCTGGATATCGAGATCGGTGGCAGGCGGCGACCGGCACAGTATCTGGCGCTGGCCATGTTGATCGTGTCGCTGCTGGCGCTGCTCGGCTACGCCTACGACATCCAGTCGCTTTATGGTTTCGCGGCCTATCCGAAAATGGCCGTGCATACGGTAACCACGTTCCTGGTACTGTCCCTGGGCATACTCGCCGCGCGCGCCGGCCACGGCGTGATGGCCACCATCACCGGCAGCGGCGCCGGCGGCGAACTGGCGCGCCGGCTGCTGCCCGCCGCCGTCGCCATTCCTATCCTGATCGGCTGGCTGTGCTGGGGTGGATCGCGCAGCGGGTTCTACGGCACCGAGTTCCGCCTATCGCTCGTCGTCATGCTGAACATTTTCGTCTTCGCCGGCCTGATCTGGCGCTACTGCCGCTCGCTCGAAGAAACAGACATCAACCGCCAGCACGCCGAAGCCGCCGTGCGCGAAGCGCGCGACGATCTTGAACAGCGCGTGCAGGAACGCACGGCAGAATTGGTAAAAAGCACCGAAGCCGCGCAACAGGAAATCGTCGAACGCACGCGCGCCGAGACAAAGCTGCACCAGCTCATGCAGGAGATGCGGGCAACGGTCAATGTGCTTAACGCGTCGGCGACGGAAATTCTGGAGGCCGCCATGCGGCTGGGCTCCAGCTCCGCCGAAACGGCAGCGGCGGTGATTCAGGCCACCGCGACTGTGGAGGAAGTAAAGCAGACGGCAAAGCTCGCGACCGAGAAAGCGCAGTATGTCGCGGAGACGGCGCAAAACACCGCCCAGGTCTCGCAACTCGGCAGAAAGTCGGTGCAGGAATCGGCCGATGCCATGCACCACATCCAGCGCCAAATGGAATCATCCGCCGAAAGCATCGTGCTCCTGTCCGAACATAACCACGCAATCGGCGAAATCATGGCCTCGGTGATCGACCTGGCGGAGCAATCCAAGCTGCTGGCCGTCAACGCGGCCATCGAGGCGGCAAAAGCCGGCGACCAGGGCAAGGGCTTCGCGGTGGTGGCGCAGGAAATCAAGCGGCTGGCAGAACAGTCCAAACAGGCCTCCGCACAGGTCAGGACGATACTGAACGACATCCGCAAGGCCACCGGCACCGCCGTATCCACCGCCGAGCAGGGCAGCCAGGCGGTGGCATCGGGCATGGAGCGCTCCGCGCAGGCGGACGAAGCGATCCGCATGCTGACGGATAGCTTCGAAGGCGCAGCACAGGCGGCGACGCAGATTGCCGTAGCGGCGCAACAGCAATGGGCGGGCATGTATCAGGTGGCGCTGGCGATGCATAACATCGGGCAGGCAAGCGCAGAAAACGTGATCAGCACGCAACAGGCCGAGGAGACTGCCAGGAAACTGCACGAACTGGGCCTGAAACTGCAACAACTGGCAGCGGCCTATCAGCCGGAAATGGCTGAACCATAGGGATTGGAGATCATATGCTGAGTCTGATGAAAATACCTTGGAGTCTTAGTTTGATCGGGTCGGGCCCAGGCTCGGGCATCTTCCGTCATATCGTCGAAGCGGCACCCAACGCCATCGTGCTGGTGGCGAGCTCCGGCAAGATCGTGCTGGTCAACACCCAGACCGAAAAACTCTTCGGCTATGCGCGCAGCGAACTGATCGGGCAGCCGATTGAAACGCTGGTCCCCAAGCGTTTTCGCGCCGCGCACCCCGGTTACCGCGACAGTTTCTTTTTCCATCCCAGCGTCCGCTCCATGGGCGCCGGGCGCGATTTGTACGGACTGCGCAAGGACGGCCAGGAAATCCCCGTGGAAATCGGTCTCAACCCCATCCATGGCGGCGGGCGCGACCTGGTGCTGGCCAGCATTATCGACATCACCGAACGCAAACGGGCCGAAGAGCGTTTCCGGCGCGTGGTCGAATCTGCACCTAACGCCATCATTCTGGTGAGAGAAGACGGCGACATCACGCTGGTCAACGCGCAAGCAGAAAAACTATTCGGTTACACGCGCGAAGAGCTGATCGGCATGTCGGTCGACAAGCTGGTGCCGGAGCGCTTTCGCGGCATGCACGGCGGCTATCGCTCGTCATTCTTCGCCAACCCCAGCGTACGGGCGATGGGCGCGGGACGCGATCTCTTCGGGCTGCGCAAGGACGGCCGCGAATTTCCGGTGGAAATCGGCCTCAATCCGATCCAGAGCGACGAAGGCAACCTGGTGCTGACCAGCGTAATCGACATCACCGAGCGCAAGCGCGCCGAAGCCGGGATGAGCCGCCTGATGCAGGAAATGCAGGAAACCGTCACCGTGCTCGCCGCCTCCACCAGCGACATTCTCGATGCCGCCAGCCAGGTCGCCTCGGGATCCACCAGCACGGCCACGGCCGTCGGCCAGACCACCTCCACGGTGGAAGAAGTCAAGCAGACCGCGCTGATGGCTGCGGACAAGGCGCGCCATGTTTCGGAAACCGCCCAGAGAACCGCCGAAATCTCGCAGCACGGCAAGAAATCGGTCGAGGAATCCGTCGGCGCCATGCGCCACATCCAGGGGCAGATGGAATCGGTGGCGGAAAGCATCATCCGCCTGTCCGAGCAGAGCCAGGCCATCGGCGAAATCATCGCCACCGTCAACGACCTCGCCGAACAATCCAACCTGCTGGCGGTGAACGCCGCCATCGAGGCGGCCAAGGCCGGCGAGCAAGGCAAGGGCTTCGCCGTGGTGGCGCTGGAAGTGAAAAGCCTGGCCGGTCAATCCAAGCAGGCGACCACCCAGGTGCGCGCGATTCTGGGCGAAATCCAGAAGGCCACCAACGCCGCGGTGACGGCAACCGAGCAAGGCAGCAAGGCGGTGGAATCCGGCGTACGGCTTTCCGGCGAAGTCGGGCAATCGATCAATGCGCTGGCGGAAAGCATAGAAGAAGCCGCGCGCGCGGCGACCCAGATTGCGGTATCGGCACAGCAACAACTGGTCGGCATGGATCAGGCGGTGCTGGCGATCAAGGGCATCAGCCAGGCCGCACGGTTGAATGTGGATAGCGCCGGGCAGGCCAAGGCGGCGGCGGAAAACCTCCACATGGTCGGGCAGAAACTGAAACAATTGATGGAGCGGAACTAGCAATCGCCATGGCGACGCCGGACAACAACGACGAATTCCTCAAGCGCCTGCTGACCACCTTCCGGCTGGAAGCGCGGGAGCATATCGACGCGCTCTATGCCGGCATCGCCGAGATGGAGAGCCAGCCGGAAGCAGCCAGCATCGCCGCGCTGGTAGAACGGGTTTTCCGCGAAGCGCACAGCCTGAAAGGCGCGGCGCGTTCGGTGAACCAGAGCGCCATCGAAGGCATCTGCCAGTCGCTGGAAAGCACCTTCTCGTCGATGAAGCGCGGCGAGCTGGAAAGCTCGTCTGCATTGTTCGACAACCTGCAGCTGACGCTGAACCAATTGAGCGCGCTGCTGACCGAGGAGTATGCGGCAGCCCCCTCCCCGCCCCACGCAGCGCAGGCGGCCCCCGCACCGGCATCCGCCTTACCCCACAAGACGGCTGGCGAGAGCACCGTGCTGGGCACCACGGTGCGCATCGCCACCGACCAGCTGGATGCCATTTTCCTGCAGGCAGAAGAAATGCTCGCGGCCAAGCTGCTGATACAGCAGCGGCGGCAGGAGCTTGCCTCCATGCAGAATCTGGCCGCCGCGATGCACAAGGAATGGTCGAATTTCAGCAGCCAGTATCCCGATGTGCAGCACACGCTGGCGCAGCAGCCGCAATTGCAGGAGCTGCTGGAGCAGAACGCCGCCTTCATCAAGAGCCTGAACCATCAGCTCAACGCCATCGCCAAGTCCACCGAACAGGACCAGCGCATGATAGGCCGCATGGTGGACGAGCTGCTGGAAGGCATGAAAAAGGCCCTGATGCTGCCATTCTCGACGGTGCTGGAAGCGTTTCCGCGACTGGTACGCGACCTGGCAAAACAGCATGGCAAGGACATCGATCTGGCGATGCACGGCGAAGAGCTCGAAGCCGACCGGCGGATACTGGAGGCGATCAAGGACCCGCTGACCCACATCGTCAGAAACGCCGTCGACCACGGCATCGAAGCGCCCGAGGCGCGGGTGCGGCATCACAAGCCGGAACGCGGAAAAATTGTCATCACCGTACAGCCGTACAGCGGAAATCGCGTAGAGGTCGCCATCTCCGACGACGGCGGCGGCATCGATACCGACAAGGTCAAGACGCATGCCGAACGGCTCGGCCTGCTGAGCCGGGAGGAAGCATTGAGCATGGACGAGAACGGGGCGATGGAACTGATTTATCACTCCGGCGTATCCACCAGCCCCATCATCACCGAGATTTCCGGGCGGGGGCTAGGTCTCGCCATCGTGCGCGAAAAAATCGACAAGCTGGGCGGTTCGGTCAACGTGACGACGCATCCCGGCAACGGCACCAGTTTTCGCATCCTGCTGCCGTTGACGCTCGCCACCTATCGCGGCATCACGATACGGGTCGGCGAGCAGATTCTCGTGCTGCCTACCAGCCATGTCGAACAGACTTCGCGCGTGCTGAAGACCGACATCCGCACGGCGGAGAACCGCGCAACGGTACGCATCAACGGCACGACGTTTGCGTTGGTGCGCATGGGCGACGTGCTGGGTATCCCCCACGCCGAGGACGCGGCCGATCCGTTTATCCAGATGGCCCTGCTGACGGCGAGCGGCAAGCATATCGCTTTCGTCGTGGACGAAGTGCTCAACGAGCAGGAGGTGCTGGTCAAGCGCCTAGGCCGGCAGCTTGCGCGCGTGCGCAATATCGCCGCCGCCACCATACTCGGCAACGGCAAGGCGGTGCCCATCCTCAACGTCTCCGATCTGATGAAATCGGCGATGCTGGCGCCGGCCGCCGCAACGGCGCGCATGACCGCCCAACCACAAGAGAGCCCCGCCCGGCAAAAACACGTGCTGGTGGTGGAGGATTCCATCACCGCGCGCAGCCTGATCAAGGGCATACTCGAATTGGCGGGCTACCGGGTCAGCACGGCGGTAGACGGCGTGGATGGCTATACGCTACTGCGCAACGGCGAGTTCGACATCGTGGTGTCGGACGTGGAAATGCCGCGCATGGACGGTTTCGATCTCACCGCCAAGATACGCGGCGACAAGAAGCTGGCCGAGCTGCCGGTGGTATTGGTGACGGGGCTGGAGTCGCGCGAAGACCGCGAGCGCGGCATCGATGTCGGCGCCGATGCCTATATCGTCAAACGCAGCTTCGAGCAGAGCAACCTGCTCGAAGTGATGGGGCGGCTGGTATAGGAGACATGACCATGCCCAAGCGATTCCAGCCACTTTCCGCACAGGCGGACCATCATGCCCGGTAGTGCGAAAACAGTATCGGATAAGCGCCCGCCGATCCGCCTGCTGGTGGTCGAGGACTCGCCTTCGGTGCGCGAATTCCTGCTGTACCTGTTCGCCTCGGACCAGGATCTCCAGGTCATTGCCACCGCCGGCAATGGCGAGGAGGCACTGGAGGCGGTCAGGAGCAGAAAACCGGACGTGATCACCATGGACCTGCATATGCCCAGGATGGACGGCTATACGGCGACCCGCGCCATCATGGAAAACTACCCGACGCCCATCGTGGTGGTCACCGGCAGCTCGGCCCCGGAAGACATATCCACCACCCTTTCCGCGCTGGAAGCCGGCGCGCTGGTGGTGATGAAGCGGCCGATGGGCATCGGGCATCCCGATCACGCGGCTACCGCACGCGAATTGATACAGACGGTCAAGCTGATGTCCGAGATCAAGGTCGTCAAGCGCTGGGCGAAACAAAAAACACCCGTGATACCCGCCTTCGACGCGGGCCAGGCCGAACCGCCGCCCGTGGCGCCGGCGGCCCGCAAGCACTTCCGGCTGGTTGCCATCGGTTCCTCCACCGGCGGGCCGCTCGTACTGCAGCGAATACTGTCGCACCTGCCCAGGAATTTCCCCTTGCCCATCATCATTGTGCAGCACATTGCGCAGGGATTTGCGGAGGGCTTCGTGCAATGGCTGGCCGAATCCAGCGGGTTTGCGGTTTCGCTGGCCGCCGACGGCATCGTGATGATGCCGTCGCATGCCTACGTCGTGCCCAGCGGCGTCCAGGCCAGCGTCGATGCCTATGCCCGCATCACGCTTAAAAAAGACGCGGCGGAAAACGGACACTGCCCCTCGGTTTCCGCGCTGTTCCGCTCCGTGGCAAACGCCTACGGCGCCTATGCCGTCGGCATCCTGCTGACCGGCATGGGCAAGGATGGGGCGGCGGAGCTGGGGCTGATGCGCGGCCGCGGGGCGCTCACCATCGCCCAGGACAAGGAAAGCTCGGTGGTGCACGGCATGCCGGGCGAGGCCATCGCGCTGGGCGCGGCCACCCATGTGCTGGAGCCGGACAGGATCGTGTCGGTGCTGACCGGCTTGACGAAGCCTTCCTAGGGTTATGCATTAGGGTTATGTAAGGAGCATCCGATGCCTGAAAAACGCAAGCAGGAAACCATTACCCAAGGCGTGCGCATCCTGATCGCCGAAGACAGCCCAACGCAGGCGGAGCATCTCAAGTATCTCCTCGAACGCAATAACTTCAAGGTGGCGGTGGCGTTCAACGGCAAGCAGGCGCTGGAATTGCTCGACGAAATCGATCCGCAGCTCGTGATCAGCGACATCGTGATGCCGGAAATGAGCGGGTACGAACTCTGTCACGCCATCCGGCAGAACCCGCGCCATATCAGCCTGCCCCTGATCCTGGTGACCTCGCTGTCCGATGTGCAGGACGTGCTGAAAGGCCTGGAGTGCGGCGCCGACAACTTCATCCGCAAGCCCTACGACGAAAAATACCTGCTGGCACGCATCGACTATCTGTTGATGAATCGCGAGATGCGGCAGAACCATAAAATGCAGATGGGCATGGAGATTTACTTCTCCGGCCAGAAGCATTACATCAACGCCGAGCGGCAGCAGATACTCGACCTGCTGATCTCGACCTTCGAGGAAGCGGTGCGGATCAAGGAGGACCTGGAGGTACGGCAGCAGGAGCTGATACATGCAGCGCTTTACGAACGCACGCACGGCGAAGTGTTGCGGCTGTTCAATTCGACCCTGGAGCGCAGACGGATGCTGGAAGGCATGCTCGAGATTCTCGGCAAGAATCATGGCTATCCGGCTGCGGCGGTCTACGGATTCGACGAATGGCACGGCATCTACCGCCAGGAAGCCAGCCACAATGCCGGCCCAGGCGCGCCGATAGAGCTTAGGCTGAGCGACGAAACGATACGCAACGTGGCGCGCAGTTCGCGGATTACCGTATTGCAAGACTACCGCGAACACGCAGCGTATGTGGACGAGGAGATGGCCCCCCTGCCCTTTAATCCCGCATGCATCGTCCTGTGCCCGGCCATTCATCTCGACAAGTTGCTGGCCATCGTCGTCGTCGTCTCCAGCCGTCCGCTGGGCGACCGCGACCAGACCTTTCTCGAGCGCACCGCCGCCCAGCTCGGCGTGGCGCTGCACAACGTGCAGCAGTATGACGACCTCAAGCTGCTCGCCGGCCAGTTGCGCTTGCGCAGCGAGGAAATCAGCCGGCAAAACCTGCAACTGCTGGAAGCCAGCCGCATGAAATCGGAATTTCTCGCCAACATGTCGCACGAGCTGCGCACGCCGCTCAACGCCATCATCGGCTTTTCCGAAATGATGGAGGCGGAGCCTTTCGGCGCGCTCGGTTCGCCAAAATATCTCGAATATTGCTGCGGCATACGCCAGGGCGGCAATTACCTCAACGAAGTGCTGTCCGACATTCTCGACATGTCGCGTCTCGAAGCGGGCCTCATCCGCCTCGCCGAACGGGAGATCAACGTCGCGGAGGCGCTGCGCAAAGCCGTCGGAGCCTGGCGCGGGCGCGCCGAAGCAAAGAATATCGAGCTTGTCGCCGACGCCCGCGAGAACCTGCGTTGCGTCGGAGACGAAGCGGCGATCGTCAAGACGCTCAGCATCTTTCTGTCGAATGCCGTCAAATTCAGCGAATTCGGACGCTTCGTGCGGGTGCGCGCGCGAGCCCACGGCGGCGCGATCGACGTCTATGTCGAGGATTCGGGACGCGGCATCGACCCGCGCGCCATCCCCAAGCTCGGCAAGCCGTTCGAACAATGCGCCGATCTGATGGAAAACGGCATGCGCGGATCCGGGCTCGGCCTCGCCATCGCCCGCGCCCTCATCGAGCTGCATGGCGGCGCGCTGCGCGTCCGCTCCCGTCTTGGAGAAGGCACGGTCGTCATGATGCGCTTGCCGGCGGCCTCGGCGACGGTGACACCATTGAAGGCGCGCGCCGTCGAAGCGGGCGGGACCGCGAAAATTGCGCCTTATGCGCGCTCCATCCGCGCCGCTGGACCGACGGTCGTACGCATCGCAGGCAGCGACAGCGCCACGCGCAATCCAGGCGCATTGTCTTCTATCCGCAACGCGCCGTGATGCATCCGCGCAACCGCCGCCGCCAGCGACAAGCCGAGACCTGAACCCGGCCGCGAACGGGAATTCTCAAGCCGCACGAAACGTCCCACCACGCGCTCGCGATCCGATGGCGCAATGCCGGGTCCGCGATCCGCGACGACGATTTCCACGCGATCGCCGACGCGCCGCGCCTCGATGGCGATGCGCGGCTCATCGCCTGTCCCGCCATATTTCAGCGCGTTGTCGACGAGATTCACGAGCGCCTGTCCGAGCAGCTCGCGGCTGCCCATGATCGTCAGTCCGTCCTGCGTCGTAACGTCCAGACGCACGCCCTGCTCTTCGGCGACGGGCTCGTACATCTCGGCGATGTCGCGCACGACAGCATCAGCGTCGAAGCTCGCCGTGTTGTCGCTCGAATAGCCGGCCTCGGCTCGCGCGATCATCAACAGCGCGTTGAACACGCGGATCAGGTTGTCGGATTCTTCGATCACGGCGGCCAGCGCCGCGCGATGCTCGCTGTCGTTTGAGCCCGCCCGCAACGCCGCCTCGGCGCGGTTGCGCAAACGGGTCAACGGCGTCTTGAGGTCATGCGCGATATTATCGGAAACTTCGCGCAAGCCGGCCATCAGCTCGCTGATGCGCTCGAGCATGGCGTTGAAGTTTTCCGCCAGCCGGTCAAGTTCATCGCCGGCGCCCGAGATGGCGAGTCGCTCGTGCATATCGCCCGCCATGATGCGGCGCGCGGAGCCCGACATCACGTCGACGCGCTCCAGCATGCGATACGACACGAACAAACCTCCAAGCGCGCCGACGAGCGCGAGCCAGAATAGCGACACGCCGAGCGCGCGGCGCAATATGCCGCGAAGCACTTCATGATCTTCGATGTCATGGCCGATAAGCAGGCGAAAGCCGCCGGGAAGAAGGAACAGCCGCAGCAAGGCCGGATGCTTGACGCCCGGCTCGCCGCGTCGCTCATAGGTCGTCTCGACGAGTTCCGTGCCGCCCGACGGCGTGAAATTCGGCGGCTCGATATTGCCGACGATGACGTCGCCGGAATGACTCGAGAGCAGATAGAGCGAACCTCCGGGGGCGCGCACGCGGCGCTCCACCGCATTGGCGAGCTGGCGCAGGCCGCCCTGCGCATATTGTTCGGACAGCGCCCGTATTTCGGCGTCGACGGTCTGCTCGATCTGTTCGTCGAGAACTTCCTTGACGCGTGCGCCGACGCGCGCGAGCACGAGGCCCGCGCCAATCGAGAACAGCACGAGATAGGCGATCGACAGTTTGAACGCCGTCGTGCGGAAAAGCTTACCGAGCGCCGTCACGGATCATATACCCAGCCCCGCGGATGGTGTGCAGAAGCGGGTTCTCGCGGCCTTTGTCGATCTTGGAGCGTAAACGAGAAATATGCACGTCGATGACATTGGTCTGCGGATCAAAATGATAGTCCCAGACGTTTTCGAGCAGCATGGTGCGGGTCACCACCTGGCCGGCATGTTTCATCAGATATTCCAGCAGCCGGAACTCGCGCGGCTGAAGCACCACCTCCTGGCTGCCGACCGTCACCTTGTGCGACAACCGATCGAGCTCCAGATCGCCGACGCGATATTGGGTTTCTTCGCCCTTTGGCCCGACGCGGCGGCGCGCCAGCGCCTCGACCCGCGCCAGCAGCTCCGAAAAGGCGTAGGGCTTTGGCAGATAGTCGTCGCCGCCGGCGCGCAGACCCTTCACGCGATCGTCGACCTGGCCGAGCGCGGAGAGAATGAGCGCCGGCGTCTGAACGCCCTGCTCGCGCAAGCCCGAGATCAGCGACAGCCCGTCCATCTTGGGCAGCATCCTATCGACGATCAGCACGTCGTAACCGCCTTCGCTGGCGCGTCCATAGCCGGCGAGCCCATCGGCGGCGTGTTCGGCGACATGGCCTTGTTCGCGGAACGCCTTGACGAGGTATTCGCTCGCTTCGCTGTCGTCTTCAATGATCAGAATGCGCATGTTTCACTATAGCTGAGATTGCAAAAAAACGGCAGGCCGGCGCATTGCGCGCCAGCCTGCCCCGCGTTCAGGCGCCAGGAGGGGACTGGCTCTGCCCGACGCTCTTCGTTGCGGAGACCGGCTGCGGGCGGGTGCAGTGACGACGGCCTCAACGCAAGAAGTTCCTTAAGCCGCCTTAGCCGGCTCCGCCTTTCAGCGGAACGGCGATGAACTTCGCGCCGTCCGCGGATTTCACACGCAGCAGCACCGAACGCCGTCCCTCCTTGCGAGCCGCCTCGAGCGCCGAGGCGAGGTCGCGACGGGAACTCACCGGCTGCCCGGCGGCCTCGATAATCACGTCGCCCCTGCGCAATCCCTTTTGCGCGGCGGCGCCGGAGGGATCGAGATCCGTCACGAACAGCCCTTCCCGACCTGCGCCGCGGACCTCGGCCGCCGGGGCGACCTCAAGCCCAAGGCCGGACAGTTCAGGTCCCCGCTCCGAAAAGCCTTCATCGTCCGCGCGCGCTTCCCGTTCGTCGGGAAGGACGCCGAGTTTCAGCTTCACCGTCTTTTCGGCGCCCGAGCGCAGAAAAGTGATGTCCGCCGTCTTGCCCGGGCCAAGGGTCGCGATGCGGCGCGCGAGATCGCGCGACGTGTCGATCTTGTCGCCGTTGACGGCGATGATGACGTCGCCGGACCTCAGGCCGGCCTCTTCCGCCGGAGCGCCCCGCTGCGGCTGCGCGATCAGCGCGCCTTTCGCGGACTTCAGCCCCATGCTGTCGGCGATTTCCGGCGTCACATTCTGAATCTTGACGCCGATCCAGCCACGCGACACGGAGCCTTTTTCCTTGAGCGCCGCGACCACGTCCTTGGCCACCTCGGCCGGAATGGCGAAGCCGATGCCGATCGAACCGCCCGAAGGCGAATAGATCGCCGTATTGACGCCGATCACATTGCCGCGCGAATCGAACGCCGGACCGCCGGAATTGCCGCGATTGACCGGCGCGTCGATCTGCAGGAAGTCGTCATAAGGGCCGGCGCCGATGTCGCGCCCGCGCGCCGAAACGATGCCGGCGGTGACTGAGCCTCCGAGACCGAACGGGTTTCCGACCGCGATCACCCAGTCGCCGACACGCGGCGCCGCGGAGCCCCAGTCGACATAGGGCAGCTTGGCGCCGTCGCTGATCTTGAGCAGCGCCAGATCGGTGCGCTTATCCGTGCCGACAACCTTGGCGGGCAGCGTTCTTCCGTCGTCGAGCGCAACGTCGACTTCGCTGGCGTGATCCACAACGTGGTTATTGGTGACGACATAGCCGTCCGGGCTGATGATGAAGCCAGAGCCCTGAGACATTGTCATGTGTTTTTGTTGACGCCCCCCCTGACCTTCGCCGAAGCGCTTGAAAAAGCGATACATCGGGTCGTCGGGCGACACGTCCGGCATCTCGAAGATGCCGCCGCCGTGCTGATCGTCGACAGCCTTGACCTTGATGGCGACGACGGCGGGCTTGACGCGCTCGACGACGTCCGCAAAGGAGGCGGGTCCGGCGGCGGTGATAGATCCTGAAAGCGGCGCTTCGGCGTAAGCCGGCGTCAGCGGCGCCGGACCGATCGCGGCGCTCAGCGCGAACGCCGCCGCAGCGCCCATCAGCGCCAGACGGGACGCGCGGCGCGGCGCTTCAATGGCGCGGGCGCGAGGATTGTTTGCGATAGGCATTCTCGAAATCTCCATCTTGAACGACGCCGCGTGGAGGAGAAGCGCAACGTCGCCGCAAGATGAAAGATGGAGATTGCCGCTTTGCCGGCCAATGGCGGCGGGATGAAACTTTCGTAAGGCGCTAGGCCCAAGGAAACGGTCGCAGGCGACTGCGCCCGAGACACGCGCGGCGTGAGAGCCTTGGCGACGCGCCTCGGCGGTGATGGCGGGCGGCGTTCACAGCCAGCCGGCGCGACGCAGCCGATAATACAGATAGCCGCAGATCGACGCCGTCACGCCGAGGACGACGTAATAGCCATACTCCCACTGGAGTTCCGGCATGTGCTGGAAGTTCATCCCGTAGATGCCGGCGACGGCGGTGGGCACCGCCAAGATCGCGGCCCAGGCGGCGAGTCGGCGCGCAATGTCAGTTTGCTGGATCTGCGCGTTCATCAGGCTCGACTCGAAAGCGAAGGCGAGCGTCTCCCGCATCGTGTCGATGCGTTCCTGGACGCGGCGCAGATGGTCGCGAACGTCGCGAAAATGCGGCCGCATCTCCCGGTCGATGGCGACGACGTCGCTGCGCTCCAAGCGACGGCAGACGTCCGCAAGCGGCGTCACGGCGTTGCGCAGATGCAAGAGGTCGCGCCGCAAACTATAGAGCTGCTCGATTTCCGGCGTGCCCATCGTCGTCGCGAGAACATGATCCTCGATGTCCTCGACCTGACCGTTGATCGCGTCGAGCACCGGAAAGTAGTTGTCCACGATGAAATCGAGAATGGCGTAGACGATGAAGTCTTCGCCCTCCGAGAGGCGTTCCGCGCGCGCCTCGCAGCGTTCTCGCACATGCGCATACGAACTCGATGCGCCATGGCGCACGCTCACGACATAGCCGGCGCCAATAAAAATATGCGTCTCGCCGAAAGCGATGCGGCCGTCAACCATCTGCGCGGTGCGCGCGACGATGAAAACGCTGTCTTCATATTCTTCGAGCTTGGGAAACTGATGCGCCTTGAATGCGTCCTCGATCGCGAGATGATGCAACGCGAACTGTTCGCCGACGCGCTCCAGCAGCTCTTGTGACGGCTCGTGGAGTCCGATCCAGACGACATAGCCTTCGCGCTTGGTCCACTCTCCGGCCTCATCGATCTCGATATCGGCGATTTTACGTCCCCCGTGATAGACCGCCGCTGCGACGACCCCGGCTTCCGTAGGCTTTGTCGTGGTCGCTCGCTCGTCCATGCGCATCCTCGACCGGTCAGGACGGCTTTGATCCGCCGCGCGCCACGCCGACTTTTGCGGGGCGCAACACGCGTTCGCCGATCATGTAGCCTTGCTCAACGACCTGAGCCACCGTGCCCGCGGGTTGCGTCTCGTCGGGAATTTCGAACAGCGCTTCATGCTGATTAGGATCAAAGCGCGCGCCTTTGGCGTCGATCTTCCTGACGCCGAAGCGCGCGAGCCGCGCAAGAAAATCACGCTCCATCACGTCGACCCCCTCAAGCAGCGACGCGACCGCCGGCTCGGCGCGCGCCTCCTCGGGCACGCTCTCGATGGCGCGGCGTAGATTATCGGCGAAGGACAGCATCTCCCGCGCGAAATTCGCCACGCCATAAGTTTTCGCGTCGGCGATCTCGCGCTCGGCGCGACGGCGAACATTCTCGACTTCGGCGAGCGAGCGCAGGAGCTTGTCCTTTAAGCCTGCGTTTTCGGCATAAAGATTTTCGAGCTCGGTGAACGGCTCCGGCTGCGCAATGTCGGATTCCGCCGACGGCTGAGAAAGGGACGAGGGCTCTGCAGCCGCCCCATTCTCCTTTGCGTCAGCCTTCTTGTCCGCCTTCGTTGGATCGCTCATGCTGTCACCACCATCGTCTTTTTTAAAGGGCCCGATATCTGCGTGCGAAACGTCAAAATCAAGTCGCCGCGGCGGCGGGCGTCCTGGCCCCGCGCACGCCCACGCCGCGAAACACATCCAAAAGCTGGCGCTTGATCGCCGCCTGTCGCTGCGGGGAAGCGATCTTCGCCCCCGTCAGATCCGTGACATAGAAGGCGTCGACGGCGCGTTCGCCAAAGGTCACGATATGCGCCGAGGCGATATTGAGATTGAGCCGCGAAATCGCGTTGGTGAGCTCGAACAGCAGCCCCTCGCGGTCGAGTCCCGAGACCTCGATGACCGTATAGACGTTCGACAGGCTGTTATCGACGACGACCTCAGGCGCGACCGAGAAGGCGTCGGTCGGCAGATGCGCTTTGGCGCGCGCCCGCAGCTCTTCAGACACGACGACCTCACCGCGCAGCGCCCTGGCGATGAGGCCGGCGATTCGCCCGGCGCGACGCATTTCGTCTTCGTCAAAATCAAAGGCGCGCGAGAAGAAGATCGTGTCGAGCGCGAGACCATCGGCAGTGGTGAAAATATGCGCGTCGACGATATTGGCGCCGCCTGCCGCGCAGCCGCCGGCGATGATCGACAGCAGACGCGGATTGTCGGGCGCGACGACGGTCAGCTCCACGGCGCCGCGCGTCCTGTCGAGTTCGACTGCGGTCGCCAGCGGCGCCGATGCGCCGTTCATCTGGCGAAGCAGTTCCGCGTGACGCAGCTTGCGGGCGACGTCGACCTTGAGCCAATAGGCCGGATAGTGGCGCTTGGCGTAGGCGTCGAACGCCTCGTCGCTCCACTCCGGAAGCGCCGCGCGCAGCTCGGCTTTCGCGGCCGCGACGCGACTCTTGCGATCGACCGCCGAATGGCCGCCGCCGAGCACGACCTCAGTCTCCCAATAGAGCACGCGCAGCAGCTGCGCCTTCCAGGCGTCGAGCACGCCGGGCCCGACCGCGTTGATGTCGCAGACAGTGAGAACGAACAGCATCTTCAGCCGCTCCATCGTTTGAACGATGGCGGCGAAATTTTCGATCGTGACGCGGTCGGAGAGATCGCGGCTCTGCGCGAAGCTCGACATGGTGAGATGGTGCTCGACGAGCCAGGCCACGGACTCGGTCTCGCCGGGGGTGAAGCCCAGACGCGGACACAGGCTGCGCGCCACCTCCATGCCGGCGCGGGAGTGATCCTCCTTTCGGCCCTTGGCGATGTCATGCAGGAACAGGCCCAGATAAAGCACCTTGCGGTTGACAATCGTCGGCAGGATTTCGTCAACGAGCTGCTGATGCTCCGGCATGCGCCCGGCTTCGAGATCGGACAGTCCGCCGACCGCGCGGAGCAGATGCTCGTCGACGGTGTAGTGATGATACATATTGAATTGCATCATCGCGACGACTTTGCCGAAATCCGGAATGAAACGCCCAAGCACGCCGGTCTCGTTCATCCGGCGCAGCGTAATTTCGGTCATGTTGCGCGAGAGCAGGATTTCGAGAAACAGCCGATTGGCTTCCTTGTTCGCGCGCAGATTGGCGTCGATCAGACGCAGCGACAGAGTCACCGCGCGCAGAGCGTCGGGATGCAGCGGCAGGCCGTGATGATCGGCCATCCAGAACAGCCGGATGATGTTGACGGGATCGCGCTTGAACACATCGGCGTCGACGATGCTGATGCGGTCGTGATCGACGATGAAGTCGCCTTGCGGGGCGCGACTGCGCCGGCGCCGAAACGGCTGCAGGAATCGCTCGAAGATGGCGCGCGGCTTGGCCTGCTTTTCTTCAAGCGCCGCGCAAACGATCGCGGTGAGATCGCCGACTTCCTTGGCGACGAGAAAATAATGCTTCATAAAGCGCTCGACCGGCGATAGCCCGCTGCGGTCGTGATAGCCGAGACGCCTGGCGATCGTCGTTTGCACGTCGAATGCGAGCCGCTCCTCGGCGCGTCCCGTCGCGAAATGCAGATGACAGCGCACGCGCCACAAAAACTCCTCGCAGCGCTCGAACAGACTGAGCTCCGCCGCGGTGAAGAGGCCGGCGGCGACGAGTTCCTTCGCCTCACGCACGCGATAGACATATTTGGCGATCCAGAACAGCGTGTTGAGATCGCGCAGGCCGCCTTTGCCTTCCTTCACATTGGGTTCGACCAGATAGCGCGAGGCGCCGGCGCGCATCACGCGCGCGTCGCGTTCGGCGAGCTTGGCGGAGACGAATTCGCGCGTATCCGAACGGGCGATCTCGCGATCGAAGCTCTCGCGGAACTCGCTGAACAGCTCGGCGTTGCCAAGAATAAAACGCGCTTCGAGAAGCGTCGTTCGAATGGTCATGTCGGCGCGGGCCTGACGCATGCACTCGGCGACGGAGCGCGTCGCATGGCCGACCTTCTGACGCAGATCCCAAAGAATATACAGGATCGCCTCGATGACGCTTTCGCCCCACGGAGTCTGTTTGTAAGGGACGAGAAACAGCAGATCGATGTCGGAGCCCGGCGCGAGCGTCCCGCGCCCATATCCGCCGACGGCGACAATCGCGAGACGCTCAGCAAACGTCGGATTGTCGACGACGTAAACATAGCGCACGACATAGTCGTAGATGGCGCCGATCAGCTCGTCTTCGAGCGCCGAGATCAATCTCGCGCACGCCAGTCCCGAGCCGCGCGCCTCAAGCCGCACGCGCGCGATCTCGCGTCCTTCCGCCAAAGCCGAGCGAAACAATTCGACAATCGCCGTGCGTCGCGCATGGCCACGCTCCCTCTTGCAGATCGACGCGATCGCCGGCGCGAGCGCCTGCCGCAGACCGCGAAACTGCTCGTTGGGATCAAGGCCGGCGAAAACGCTGAGCGGCGCCACTTCGTTCATGGAGTCAATTCCGGCGATCGGCCCGATGCGCGCAGGGCGCCCAGACGCGCCTCGATGGCGTCGAAGAGCGGCGGCGCGAGATCCGGCCCGCCGACGCGTTTTAGCGCGCGGAGCCCCGTCGGCGAGGTCACGTTAATCTCGGTGAGCCAGCCATCGATCACGTCGATGCCGACGAAAACCAATCCGCGCCGTTTCAGCTCCGGCCCGAGCCGCGCGCAGATGTCTCTTTCACGCGCATTGAGTTCGGAAGCCGCCGGCGCCCCGCCGCGAACCAGGTTCGAGCGGATGTCGTCATCGGCGGGAATGCGGTTGATCGCGCCCATCGCCTCGCCGTCAATGAGAAGAATACGCTTGTCGCCCTTCACGATCTCCGGCAGGAACCGCTGCACGACCCAAGGTTCGCGGAAAGTCGTCGCGAACATGTCGAACAGCGAACCGAAATTCGGATCGCGTGGCGCGACCTTGAACACCGCGGCGCCGCCATGGCCGTAGAGCGGCTTCATGACGATCTCGCCATGCTTGGCGCGGAAGCGCTCCATCGCCGCGCGGTCGCGCGTGATCAGCGTCGGCGGCATCAGGTCTGCGAACTCCATCACGAAGATTTTTTCTGGCGCGTTGCGCACATGCGCGGGGTCGTTGACGACGAGAGTCCTCGGCGCGAGCCGCTCCAGAAAATGCGTGGAGGTAATATAGGCGAGATCGAACGGCGGATCCTGACGCAGCAGCACGACGTCCATCGCGCCGAGCGCAAGGTCCGTCGCCTCGCCGAGCGCGTAATAGCGGGAAGGATCGTCGAAAACGTCGATACGATGCGCGCGCGCCGTCAGCCGGTCGCCCTCAAGCGACAGTTGGTCCGGCGTGTAGAACCATAGGCGATGGCCCCTGCGCTTCGCCTCCAGCATCAGCGCAAAGGTCGAATCCCCAGCAAAATTAATGCGTTCCAAGGGGTCCATCTGGACCGCAATCTCGAGCATTGATCCCCCTGCCCCGGCCGCCGCCGCCCTGCGCCGGCCCTTGGGAACGGCGCCGCCGCCCGGCGACACATAGCAGGCGAACCGTGGCCCTGCGCAACCCTCAATCGCCCCCGCGCCGGGGCCATCGGGTGGGCTTCCTCATCCTGCGGGGCGTGCGCAGCACGCGTCTCGAAGGGCGAGAAAGCCCGTTTTCGCGTATTTTTCCTCACCCGATTCCCCTGGCCCGCTTAGCGGACGCGGAGACGCGGGTCAGATGACGTAATCGAAAGAATCATAGGCGAGGCCGCGAAGGATCTGGTCCATGTCGCGCGCCGGCTCCATACGCGATTCGGTCCCGACCACCTTCGCCGGTACGCCGGCGACGATCGAATTCGGCGGAACCGACTGCAGCACCACCGAGCCCGCGGCGATCCGCGAACAGGCGCCGATCTCGATATTGCCGAGAATTTTGGCGCCCGCGCCGATCATCACGCCGCGCCTGACCTTCGGATGACGGTCGCCCGCGACCTTGCCCGTGCCGCCCAGCGTCACGTTATGCAGAATCGAGACGTCGTCGTCGACGACCGCCGTCTCGCCGACGACGAAACCGGCGCCATGATCGAGGAACAGGCCTTTGCCGAAGCGCGCGGCCGGATGAATGTCCGCCGCGAGCGCGTCAGAGGCGCGGCTCTGGATATAGAAAGCGAAGTCGTGGCGCCGCGCGCGCCACAGCGCATGCGCCAGCCGCGCCGACTGGATGGCGTGAAAGCCCTTGAAATAGAGCAGCGGTTCGATCATCCGCCCGCAGGCCGGATCACGCTCGACATAGGCGGCGAGATCGGCGCGGAAGGCCGTAGCGATCGCCGCGTCGTCGCGCACCGCCTGCAGGAAGGCGTCGGCGATCGTCTCGGCGTCCACGGCTGACGCGCCGAGTCTTGCGGCGATGCGATGGACCACCGCCTCTTCGAGCGATGCGCGATTGAGAATCGCGCCGAGCATCAGCGGCGTCAGCGACGGGTCGAGACGCAGCGCCTCCTCGGCTTCGCGGCGCATATGCGCCCACATCGCCTCCCGCGCGATCAGCTCTTCCGTCGGCGCGTCGGCGCTCATCATTTAAAACTTCACCTCGGGCGGCGATTGCGCCGCGCCGGCCGCGGAGAATTCGGCCATCGGCTTCGTGCCGGCGAAGAAAGTCTTCGCCCAGAGGAGCGTCGGGAAGGTGCGCAGCGACGTGTTGAATTCCCGCACCGCGTCGATGTAGTCGCGCCGCGCGACATTGATGCGGTTCTCGGTGCCTTCGAGCTGCGACTGAAGGGCGAGGAAGTTCTGGTTGGATTTTAAGTCCGGATAGGCTTCGCTCACGGCGATCAGCCGGCCGAGCGCGCCGGTCAGCTGATTTTGCGCCTCCTGGAACTGTTTCATCTTTTCGGGATCGGTCAGCGAACCCGCATCGACCTTGACGGACGTCGCCTTGGCGCGGGCCTCGACGACGGAGGTGAGCACGTCCTTCTCCTGCCTGGCGTAGCCCTTCACCGTCTCCACGAGATTTGGAATGAGATCGGCGCGGCGCTGATATTGCGACTGCACGTCCGACCATTTCGCCTTGGCGTTTTCTTCGAGCGTCGGAATCGTGTTGTAGCCGCAGCCGGCAAGACCCAGGCTAAGAAAAATCGCGGCGGCGACGGCGCGCCAGCGGGAAAAGTCGCTCATATAAAACTCCTAAAGAGCGGCGCGGCGCGCCAGCGATTGTCGCGCGGAATGTAAGGCGTGGCCCTCGCCAAGGAAAGGGCGCGGCTTAGCGCCGAAATGAGGTAGAATGCGCCTTCGCCGGAAGGATGCGAACAAAATGCAGATCGACGAGATCATCGGCAATTTCGAACTGCTCGATGAGTGGGAGGATCGCTACCGCTATCTCATCGAGCTTGGCCGCACGCTCGAGCCGTTGCCGAAAGACGCCTATACCGACGCCAACAAAGTGCGCGGCTGCGCCAGCCAGGTGTGGCTCGAAACGACGCCGACGCGCGACGCCGACGGACGTACCGCGCTCTCGTTTCGCGGCGACAGCGACGCCCATATCGTGCGCGGCCTCGTCGCGCTCGTGCTCGCGCTTTACTCGGGGCGGCCGGCGCAGGAGATCGTCGACACCGACGCCGCGCCGCTCTTTAAGGAGCTTGGCCTTGCCGAACATCTGACGCCGCAACGCGCCAACGGCCTGCGCTCGATGGTCGAGCGAATTAAGAGGGAAGCGCGCGAGGCGATGGCGGCGTAGGCCCCCGCCCCAGCCCTCCCCCGCTTCGCGGGAGAGGGAGTGAGACGCTGCGCTTCGTCGATGCTGGGGTATTGCGATCAACGCTGCGCGGCGCCGCTCGTGAGGGTCCCCTCTCCCATCCGAAGTCGGCTGTTGCCGACTTCGGCGTCGATGCGCAAACCGGGAACACCCGGTTTGCGAAGCGGGGGAGGGACAGGGAGGGGGTTGTTCCTCACACTCTCGGCCGGTAGTCCTCCGCTCCCCAATGCAGCAGCGCTTCGGCGCGGTCGCGGCCACGCGCTTCGACCGCGAGCCCGTAATGGCGCGCCAATCGATCAAGCGCGATTTTGAGCACGACTTTCGCCGAGCGGGGCGGCCAGCCGCGTTCGCTTTCGACAATCTCCATGCCTTTCAGATAGCCGCAGACGTCGGTCAAGAGGCCCGCGAGTTCCGGCCCCACCGCGTCGAAAGCGCGCGCAAGGCGCCGGCGCGCGTCGATCGCAACCTCGGAGACGGCGCCGACGTCGGCGCCGCGGCGCGCGGCGTTGATCGACGCCTCCCAATTCGCGGTCACGCGCTGCAGGAGCTGCGCCTGCTCGATGTCGCGGCGGAAGCGTTCGCCGGCTTCGAGCTGCGCGGCGTCGAGAAAGGTTCGCCCCTCGCGGTCCTTTCGCCGCGCGAGCCAGGCGAGCGGACTTTCCGCGTCATTGACGAGCGTCGGGCGCGCGGCCTTTTCGAGCTGGTGCAGCGCATAGGATGCGTGCTGGGCGCGAAAGGGCTCCGCCTGATCGACGTTGGGAGCGGACAAGCGGCGCAGATGCGCGCGGCCGGCGTCGGTGAGCGCCAACCGACGCTCGCCGCCGTCCTGCTCCCATCGCACGAGTCCTTCGGCGAGCGCGGCGTCGGAAGCGGCCGCCGCAAATCGCGCGCGCGCCACGGTGACGCCTTTACGCGCGGCGAGCACGACGAGCGTCGAGGCCTCGAGCGGGCTGAGCGCGCCGCGCGCGCCCGGCTCGGCAAGCGCCTGCAGCAGCCGGCGCATGGCGCGGCCGGTTTCCTCCCGGGTCCCAGATCTTTTCTTCATTGCGCGCTCCCTTGCGCAAGGAGGGCGCAGATCATGTCGCGCTGGGCGGCCAGCGCGGTTTCGAGCCGGCGGGCACCGGCGTCGAACAACGGATCGTCGCGCAAGTCTTCGATCGTCGCGCAGGCGTGACGGACAGTGGCGCGGTCGCGCGCGAAAGCTTTGGCGCAGGCGGAAACGCTGGCGCCGAGCGCGACATGGTGGAGATAGACGGCGAGCTGACGCGCCCGCGCGACCGAGGCGCGGGAGCGGCGGGGCGAAAAGAGATCGGCGAAGGGCGCGCCCTGGGCGGCGGCGGCCGCGGCGGCGCTAAGCCCCGGAATAGGCGTCGGATCGAGAAACATCGAGGTCTCCAGCTGGGTGGCGGGCAACCGTAAGCTGGAAAATAATCCTATTCAAGGATAAAATGCATAACACCACAAGCCGAGCGTTAGCGTCTCGCGCAAGGAAGGACTTGAGCCACGAACGCTTCCATCCCGTGGCATTTCATTGCTCGCGAGTTTGGAAAAGCTCCGTTTTCCGAACGGTAGGGTTTGCATCATTGCGGCGAGACCAGCGCCGCCCGCCAGGAAGCGCGGAGGCAGCTTCCGTTGCGCAATCCAAAAAAGCCGCAGAGGACTATTCACCGCGCCGATGGGGGCTCAGCACTGCTCAGAGAAGCGTCTGCACCGCAATCTGGTCGAGTTCGACCACCGCTACAACACGGCGTCAAACTTGGCTTTGACCACGCCATGCGCGCCGACAAGGCGCTTGCGGGCATCAGAGGCCGGCGGCTCTACTATCGCAGACCTGACGAACCCGCGAACGCTTAAGCAGCGGACGCCAAAGTTTTTGCGATGGCGCAAGGCAAAGGCCCCACCAATTAAGGCGGGGCCTTCTTGAGGTTACAGCAGACTTGTTATCGCCCTCGCTGCAACCTGCCTCCTCTCGCGAAGAGGTCTTGCAAGCCCGCTTGCGCGGTGACTGACAAGAGATAGCCGCTACCAGTGAATTGTCAATGAGTGCATCCCTAGGCGGTGGAGGGCGCATCGTCGCGCCTCCTTTAGGACTTCGGGAGAGACAGTCGGCGTCTCGTATTTACGAAAGCCAGTTTTCATTCTGTCTAGTCTATGGTCAGCAACACTAACGATCAGATCACCCTTTAGCCAAGACTCAGGGTATTTGCTTTTTGGTAGCAAGCCATCCGGCAAACGATAATGATAGGGTTCTACCGTGTGCGGCGCCTTTGAGCTTATTGGCATTACAGTGCACACTCTTGTCCACGATCTTTGATGCGCGGATATTACCAAAACTGGCCTAGTTTTATTTATCTCCGGCTGTCTGAACGCCAAGCCAAAATGACAAATCAAAATTTGCCCTGGCTTAGGTTGAAATGAGATTCCTTGGGGGTGTTGGTCATTTGCTACGGTGTCAGCAAAGTCTCTGATTTGCAGTGAGAATTTGTCGTTAGCCCGCAGGCACGCGGCCAAAGTTTGAATGTGGCGCTCATCTTGGTCGTCGTGGACGATGACCTGTATTGTCTTTGGCATCAGAAGCCCCTGATTCGGGCTTCACCTTAGCATCGGTTTTATTATGAGGCTTAGGCGGCATTTTATGCAGCCTGCGGAGCGTCTCATTCATGGGACGCATATCCACATCTGACTCATCCCGTTGAGCCATAGACGACTCCAATAGCTTCGCCGTTCCTGATACTTTCTCCGCGCCGGGCGATTCGAATTCGCGCGGTCCTTTTGCGCGCCCCCTTAAAGAGCTTGGGGTGGCACTTCGCTCCCCTTGGGGCGGCGGGGGACCTTCCCGCGCATTAAGCGAAAGGACCAAGCAATGGCTTGTCCCCTGCATATGCCCGTCAGCGTCCGCGCGTATACGCGCGGGCGCGACGGTAGAGTAGAGTCCGTGTGTAGTCACTGCCGCCGCCGGCCACGCCGGTAGGCGTGCAGGCGACGACAGTAGAAGTTCCGCGAACCCATCCTGATCCGACAGGGACGCGGCGAGTAACCAAGCAACTTAGGGGCGGCTTCGGCCGCCCTCTTTTTTCTCGTCATCGAGGACGAGAAACCGCACGAAGCACTCTCGCCATTGTTGACGCGAGCCCTCGAATCTCACAATCCTGTCCTGTTCCTTCGACGGGGGCGAATCACCCTTCCAAGATCGACTCGCTCGTCTTCTCAGGCCAGGAACTGGCGGTCCCCGCTACGGGGCCATCTAGGCGCGCCGTCGGCGCCTATTTTTTCAAGCGACGAACACCCTCCTAAAAGTCCAATTTTTTTGGACTTGATTTTAACCCATCACCATTCTGCTGCGTTCCGCAGAATCATTTATGCGTATTCGCATATGGACATTTTGTCCCCTGAAAGGGGAGCTTTCGCAACCCCGCCAACCCAAAAAATTTGGATTGGCTCCTGCCTCCTACTCAACCGCGCCGCCTGTCAGGCATTAAGATACCACGCTTGCGCGCCTTATTGTGAAAATAATCCTATTAAAGGATAAAATACTTATCCTCATCCGTTCGAGGGAAAGCATTCTGAGCGTCACGGAGGATGATCCATGACGCACAGGCCAGTTCACGCCCGGCAAGACGACCGCCCCGCCCGCTTCGCCGCAGAAGCTGGCGCGGCGCTCGACGCCGCTCTCGTCGCGGGTCTCAACGCCTATGATCGCACGAGCGCATTGGCGCGTTTCCATCGCCTGTCGCCTCAGACGATCGCCAGCGAATCGCCCGACGCGGCGCGCGCCGCGCTCAAGGAAATCGAGCGCGCGATGCGCGGTGAACGCGCCCGGCGGGGCCATTGGAGCTATGATCTCAACCGGCACATCAGCCTGCTCGTCGCCCATCGTGCCGAGACCGCGCGGCTTCATCGCCTGTTGAATGGCGGCTAGCGCGGCCGCGCTTCCGCCCTCCCGCGCAATGCTTTAAGCTTCACGCTTTCGATCAGAGACGCAAAGGTCGGCGATGTATCTGGAGAAAATTCTGGCGCTGTTGGCTGCGACGCTCGTCGCGGTCGGAGCCGGCATCGGCCTGACCTGGCTGGCCCTTAACCCCGCGCCGCGCGTGGCCGATGCGGGATCGGGGATCGCGGCGCCCGCCAACGCGCAAGTCGACAAGGGAAGCGCGCGGCAGCAGATCGAGGCCCTGATCGCCTCGACGCCGGATTATGCGCGCTATTTCGCCCGGCTCCGCGAGACCTTCACGGCCGATTACGAAGCGGCGATCAATGATTTCGCCACCCGCCTCGCGCAGACGAAGGAAGAGCAGAGCGTCGACTATTATCTGTCCGAGGCGGTGCGCCGCATCCGCACCTCGCGCGGCGCCCTGGCGGCGAAGGCCGAGCCAGAGCCGATCGCCCGCGTCTTCGAAAAGCAGCTGGAAGTGCTGCAGGCGGTGGCGCGGGAGGATAAGCGCATGTGCGTCGCCTTCCTCTACGGCGCGACCAATCTCGACTTCCAGCGATTCGCCGCCTCCCGCCGCCAGATCGTCTCGGACATGGCGCTTGCGGGATTAGAGGCGATCGTCAGCGGACAAGCCAAAAAGATCGATCGGACCGCGCCGACGGAGGCGGACTTCCGGGTGTTGGAGACCGCGCTCGCCGCGCGGGGTCTGAGCAAGGTCGAGATCGACGCGCTGCTCGACGGCAAAATGCCCACGCCGCCGCTCGAAGACGCCCGCATGTGCGGCGCCGGGCAGACCTATTTCGAAGTGCTGAAAACCCTGCCCGAACCCGCCCGCACGAAGGTCTATGGGCTGGCGCTGGAATTGATGGCGCGCTCTTAGAATTGATGGCGCGCTCTTAGAGTAGAGAAGCGCTTGGCGCGTCATGGTCCCGCATGCGACTTCGCGGGCGCCTCCAGCATCTGGCGCAGTTGCGCGACGGCGATCCGGATCAGCGCGTCGCGCGGCCGCGCCGGCCCGATCTCGACCGCCGCCATATTGGCCATCACCTTGGCCAGGTTTTCGGTCGGCAGGCCGGCGGCGGTGAACAGCGCCAGATCCTCGTTAGCGCCGCCGACGACGCCCTGGGCCACGTTGGCTGCGTAAGTGGCGATCCGCGCCAGCTCCCCCGAGCAATTCGAAACGCTAAACGGCGGCGGCCGCGGCGCTGGCGACGGCGGCAGGTCGACGACACTCGTCCGGGGCGCCGGTCGGATCAGCTCGGCGAGCTTTTCGCGCCGCGCGGGAAGCTCGGAGACGCCGGCCATGATCGAGGGCGCCGGCATGAGATCGACGGGCTTTGCGAGCGGTCGCCGCTCCGTCTTCAGATTGACCCCGCCGCGCCCATGCGCCGCCAGCCAGCGCGCGCGAAGCGTGTTTTGAATGCCGCGCGGCGCGATCGCCGTGGGCGCGACGCGCTGCGGCGCCATGCGCGCCATGCCGCCGCGCGACGCCGGCAGCCTGGGCGCGGCCGCCGGCCGCCGAGGCGCGGCGGGCGCGGCGAGGATGAGCGAACATTGCGCCGGCGCCCAGCGCTCGACGATGGCGCGCGCGGTGCGCCTTCCATAGTCGACGTAGTATCGGCGCAGCAGCAGCGCGGCGACCGCGGCGCCCTCCTCCGCCGATGCGAAGGCGACATGGCCATCGGCGTCGGCGGCGATCTCGCCGTTCCACCCCCCCGCGCTCTTGATGCACCAGTAATTGTTGAGCTTGACGCAGCGGGCCGGTTCGCCCGCCTCGGCGCCGAACGCCCGGCGGATCGCGGCGACAGGCGCCATCTCCAGCGCGAGCGCGCTTTCGAAGCGCCAATTGTCCACGGCGCGCGCTTGCGGCTGATAGGCGGGGCTCGGCGTCGCGTCGAAAGCCGACGAGGGCGCGACGAGCGCCGCCGGCGCTTTTTGCGGCGCGGCTACGGCCAGCATCGTCAGGAGCGCTTCGATCAGCATGGCCGCTCTTTGCGGGTTTGCGACTGCGCTAGATCACGCTGCATTTGGGCGGAATCGCTCAATGCAGATAACGTGATCGATTCCAAAAGTTTAGAGCGCGCTCAACGCGAAAAACCGGTTCCCACTTTTTCGCAGCGCGCTCTAGTCGGGGTCTTCCGTCGCCTCGCCCCGTAGAATGCCCGGCGTGACGAAGCGCGCAAGTCGCGCCCCGCCCCTGCCGACGTCCGCCCAATGATCGCTCTCAAAGTCAAGCATCGCCAGCGCCGCCGTTGGGAATTTAGAGCGCATCAGCGCCAAGTCATCGGCCTCGCCCGAGCCGGCGAGCCATGAGGCGAGTTCGGCAAAGCCGGGATTATGGCCAACGGCGAGCAGCGTCGCGACCTTGTCAGGCGTCTGCCGCAAAATTTCGACCAGATGGTCGACGGTCGCAAGATAAATCGTATTCTCGATCAGATGCGTGACATGGCCTGGAAAAGCGTCAAGCACCTGGTCGAGGGTCTGCTTGGCGCGACGCGCATCGGAAGCGACGGCGAGGCCCGGCATAATGTCGGCGTCTCGCAGATACTCGCCCATGCGCCGCGCATCCTCCATCCCTCGACGGGTGAGCGGACGTTGGCGGTCGCCGCCGGCCGAATGCCGGTCGGCCTTGCCATGGCGCAGGAGCAGGAGTCGACGCATGCGGCCTCTCTATCACGGCGCCGCCGCGCCGCCACGCGCCGCCCCTCGCTAAACGCCGGCTGCGACGAAACTACGCGCCTCTTTACCCCGAAAGGCGCGGCGTGCAAGCTCTCCCCCTTCGTCTTCGCAAGGTTTCCTAATGCGCAAATTGCTCGCCATCGGCGTCGTGACGTCGCTTTCGCTCATGAGTTTCGCCGCGCCTTCGCCGGGCGCCGGCGAAAAGCCGCTCACGCTCGACAATCTCGTCATCACGCTCGGCGCGACGACCTATCGTATCCCGCACATCGAAATCGAAGGCGCGAGTCTGCCGCCGGCGGAATTGGCCACGCTGTTTTTGAGCGGCGACGCCAATGTCGCGGCGCGTCTTGCGCGCATTTCGGCGCGGCGAATCGCCGTGCCGGCGATGTCGAGCGAAAGCCGCAATGAGTCGAACATTGAACGCGCCGCATATCGCAAGCTGCTCTTCGAGAATGTTGTTTCCGGACGCGCCGCGACCATGCGCGGCGACGGCGGCGAGGAAACGATCGAATCCGCGAAGGGCGGCGTTCAGCGCGTTTACTGGGGCGCCTCTATCGCCAAGGGCGTCGATCTTGCCGAACTCGCGCGTCTGGCGCTCTCCACGCGCGGCGAGGCCAATGCGCCGCTGAAGCCATTGATCGACGAGGAACTCGTCGAATCGTCGCGCCTCGAAGACGCAAGCGCCAATCTCGTTCTGACGACGGGCCGCCTGAAGATCGAGGGCGTGCGCGGGCGGGCGCTGCGGACTCCCGGCGGCAAGCTCATCGAGCGGTTCGAGAAGCACGACCCGGCGAAACCCGAGCAGGACCCTGCGTTGATGCGCGATCTCCTCGATGCGCTTCGTTCCTTCGAAGCCGCATCGATCAACGTTGACGCTGTCGTCGCCACCGGCAAGGGCGAATCCGAAGAGAAGCCATTTACGGCGAAGATCGCGCGCGCCGGCCTGCGCAAAGTGGCGGGCGCCGGCGCCGGCGAGATATTTTTCGACGATTTTTCGCTCGCCGCGTCGGACGGCGGCCATCTGTCGGTCAAGCGATTTGCGCTGAACGAAGTGCAGCTGGCTCCGATTTTAGAGGGCGCCGCCTATCCTAAGCTCGCGCGCTTCGAGGCGCGCGGCGTCGCCGCCGATATTCCCGACTCCAAAACCAACGAAACGTCGCGCATGACATTCAGCGTCGAGAACGCCAGCGCGACGTTCGATAATTTTCTTGGCTCGACGCCGACGAAATTCTCCGGCCGCGTCGACAATTTCCGCGTCGATCTCGCCGCGCGCGGCGAAACCCAGACGACATCGCATTTCCTGGCGCTCGGCTATCGCGACCTCGCGCTCTCCGGCGTCGCCGCTGGAGAGTGGCGCGAGAAAACGTCGGAAGCGGCGCTGGAGCCGGTCGCGATCGACGCGAAGAACATGGGCGTCGCGCATCTTACGGCGCTCTTCGGCAATGTCTCGAGCGCGGCCTTCTCTTCCTCGCCCCTCATTTCGCGCGCCGCCATGCTCACGACGTCGATCAAATCGATCGATCTGACGCTCGAAGGCGACGGCCTCGTCGATCGCGTGCTCGCTCTGGAAGCCAAGGAGCAGAAGACATCCGTCGACAAGGCGCGCGCCGATTACGCCAAGGCCGCCGCGACCGCGATTACGGCGCTCGGCGGCCCCGGTGCCAACGCCAAGCGAATCGCCGACGCGGTCTCGGCCTATATCGAAAAGCCGAAGCGCCTGCATCTGCGTTTTGCCGCGCCAAAGGGCGTCAACGCTATCGACGCGCTTGCCCGAAAGCCGAGCGAAATCTTGGAAAGCCTCGAAGTGGAAGCGAGCGCCGACAGGTGACGATCGCGCGGAGATGCCGCCGCGCGCGCCATCCACGCGCCGTCAGCGCCCGGAAAAATTCGGCTCCCGCTTCTCGAGGAACGCGGCGCGCCCTTCCATGTAATCGGCGCTGTCGAAGCAGGCGCTCGTCAGCGCTTCACACTGCTCATGCGACGACGCGCCGGGCAGGCCGGCGGCGGCGCGGATCGCCGCCTTGGCGGCGCGCAAGGTCAGAGGCGCGCCGCCGGCGATGGTTTCGGCCAGCGCATGCACGGCGCCTTCGAAACTCTCGCTGGCGAAAAGTCGGCTGACGAAGCCGCGCTCCTTGGCTTCATCAGCAGTCAGGCGGCGCGCCGTGTAAAAGAGGTCGAACGCGAGTTGCGGGCCGACCGCGGCGACGACATAGGCCATCGCCGCCGGCGGATAGCCGACGCCGAGCTTCGCCGCCGGAATCGCGAACGTCGCTTGCCCATCGGCGATGCGCAGGTCGCAGGCCGCGGCGATTCCGAATCCGCCGCCCATGCAAAAGCCCGACACGGCCGCGATCGTCGGCTTGGAAAGATTCGAAATCGAGTCGAAGGCCTCGACATTGGCGTTCTCATAGATGCGCCCGCCTTCGCTTGTCGCGCGCAGGTTGGAGAATTCGCTGATGTCGGCGCCGGAACAGAACGGCAGACCCGGCGCCCCGCTGATGACGAGGACGCGCGCGCCCTCCGCCGCGTCGACGGCGCGCAGCAGCGACGGCAGCGCGCGCCACATCTCAAAGTCGAACGCGTTCCGCTTGGCGGGATTTTCGATGTAGAGGCGCGCCACGCCGAATTCGATTATGACGCGAAGTTTCGGAGTCGGAGATATGATCGCCATTGTTCCTCGTACAGCAAAGTTTCAACGCCGCCGGACCGCTCGCTAGGCGCGCATGTCGGCGTGTTTTGGACCACATTCGCCGACCACTCTAAGCCGACACACACGCAAACCGACGAACCAGGCGCCAACCGCCGGGCAAGCGCTGCAATCGCGACGCCATGTCGCGCCATAAGCCCCTCGTCGCGACCTCATGCCACAGCATTCCACGCGCTGATCAAGATTAAGATCAATGCCGCATATTTAAAGGAAATCTCCTGCCAGCCGTGGAGCAGCGATGGCGATGAGACCGGACATATTCGCGTCGCCTGGCGCGCTGCGGCTAACCTTAGCCTTTGCGGTTTTCCTCCACCACACGACCAGTTTCAACCTCGGCATGTCCGCCGTGCTGGTCTTCTTCGTGCTCAGCGGCTACTGGGTCGCGGCGATGTGGAAGAACACCTATTCGAAAACGACGTCGGCCTATTTCACCTATCTCGTTTCGCGCGTGTGGCGCATCGCGCCGGTTTTCGCTCTCTGCTCGGCGATCGCTTGGGCGCTGCTGCTCTGGCGCGGCGACGCGCCCGTCGCCTTCGGCGGGCTGGTACATCAGCTCTTCTCCAACATCATGATCCTCGGCTACAGCGCGCTGCCGTTCCAGGCGAACATTCCCGGCTGGTCGCTGGACGTGGAATTGCAATTCTATCTTATCGCGCCGGCGATCATTTTTCTCATTTCGAAAAACATCTCTCTCTTGCTGATTTGCCTTGTCGTTTCGGCCGGCGCGCCCTGGCTCGGCGGCTCCGCCACGGTCGCGCCCTTCCTTTTGTTTTTTGGAATCGGCGTCGCGGCGGCGAGCCACGATTTGAAGCCCGATCGCGCCTTCGCCTATCGCGCGTTGTTCACGACGCTCGCGACGCTGTTCCTCTGCACGCTGATCTTCGCCAAGGACATGATGCTCGGCGAAAAGCCGGATCTGCTCGCCTTCAGCGACAAGATGAATCTCGTCATCGCGGTGATGATGACGCCCTGGGCGCTCTATACGACGCAGCAGGCGAGCGGCGCCAAGGACCGAATGCTCGGCGAGCTTTCCTACATCTTCTATCTGCTGCACTGGTCGGTGATTGGCGCCCTGAAGACGGGCGAAGGCTCCTATCTCGATCGCTTCCTGCTCTGCTCCGAGGCGCTGGTCATCATCTTCGTCGCCTCCTACCTGATCTGGCGGCTGTTCGATCGGCCGATCAATAGATTGCGCGCCGCCTGGGTGCATGGCCGGCTTATGGCCGCGCCGGGCGCGATCCCCTCGGCGACGCCGGCTCGCGCCGCGCCCGCATTCGGCTAGGATGGTTTCCCTGGTCCAACGTCGGATC
Source organism: Methylocystis sp. (assembly GCF_051062815.1). GTDB lineage: Bacteria > Pseudomonadota > Alphaproteobacteria > Rhizobiales > Beijerinckiaceae > Methylocystis. The sequence goes on from NZ_JBPFDU010000082.1 coordinate 48,083, forward strand.
GATCGCGCAGGGACAAGCACATCCAGAAATTTGCTTGAGTCCAGTCGCCGGGATATGGGTTCGCCATGTTCCCGGGGGCGCACAAACTGGCGTTTGTTCTGGCCGTCGTCTGCGGGCTGACGCTTCTCAGCCTGAAGCGGTCGGATGAGCCGACACTCTACTGCGCCAATGTGAACGGCGGCGGGGACGACTATAGAATCCTTGTCATCGGCGAATCCTGGGCCTCGGACGGCAAGGTCCTCCCCGAACTGCCGCGCGCCGTGTCAAAAAGACTTGAAGGCCGCGGCGTCCGGGCGTGCAGTCTCGGCTTTGCCGGCCGCAACTCACGGTTGCTCTACGCCGAACTGCGCGAGAAATTCCCCAAATACAAACTCTACCGCATGTTTGAGGACAAGAAGCCGGACAAGGTCGTCCTGATGAACGGCGTCAACGACGCGATTCAGCACGTCGGCGCATCGGCCTATGTCGAATATACGAAAAAGCTCGTCGAGTATTTTGCCGACGTCGACGACGTCGAACTTATCTCCATACCGCGGGTCAACGAGCGGAATTTCAGACCGCCGAATTTCTACAGCGCCCTCAAGCGCTCGATATTGAGCTGTTTCTATGATGACTGCGAGCGACAGGTGAATGACCTCTATCGTGTCGCGCTTTGGCGCGACCATCCCGAACTCAACACTCTCGAATATGACGCCTTCATCGATCGCTACGAAGGACACGAGCGGTGTTACACGACGGACGGCGTTCATCTGACTGACGAATATTTCCACAAATATGGAGAGTTCATCGGCGGCGCGGTTTCGCTCGGAAAGGCCGCGCCGGCCGTGAAATAGCGCCGTCTTGCCCGCCTCGCTGCTATAATCCGCTGATGGACCTCCTCTCTCGCCTGCTCCACCGCGACGGGCTGATGCTGATCATCGACAAGCCCGCCGGCGTCGCCGTCCATCGCGGACCGAAGGGCGGCGCAAGCCTTGAAGACGGCTTCGACCAGCTGCGCTTTGGCCTGCCCCGGCCGCCGGCGCTGGCCCACCGACTCGATAAGGACACGTCCGGCTGCCTCGTTCTTGGGCGCCACCGTAAGGCTCTCGAGCGGCTCGGCAGGCTGTTCAAGTCCGGCCGCATCGGCAAGACCTATTGGGCGGTGGTGGAAGGCGCCCCGGCGGGCGAGGAAGGCGAAATTGACCTCCCGCTCGGACGGCTCGATGCGACGCGCGGCTGGTGGATGCGGCCGGACCCTCTGGGTCTGCCCGCCCGAACCTCATGGCGCGTGCTTGGCGGAAGTCCGGACAACGCGCTGACGTTCATCGAATTCACGCCGCACACCGGCCGCACGCATCAGATCCGCGTGCATGCGCAGGCGATGGGGTGGCCCATTCTCGGCGATCCGATCTATGGCTCAGGTCGCCGCGAGGACTCGGCCCCTCTGCATCTTCATGCGCGCGCGGTGAGCGTGCCGATGCAGGACGGCAAGCCGCCCGTGCAAGCTGTCGCTGCGCCGCCCGCGCATATGGGCGAGGCGCTCGCCGCATGCGGATGGAACGGCGAAGCGCAACCGTAACACGGCGATTGCAAATCACCGCCGAAACGACCACCATATGAGGGAATTTTGGAGCGACCAATGGCGGCCACGCCTTCGACGACCGAAGCCTCACGCCCCAGGGGCGGCAACGCCTTCGCGTTGGACCGCGCGCTGCTTTACGATCTCGCCGATATCGCGCTGACCGCCGCGAGGCGAAACGGCGCCAGCTACGCCGACGTCAGGATCGGCGAAACTCGCCGCGAATACGCCTTCGCCAAGGACGACCGCTTGGAGAATTTCGACGAGCGCGCCTCGCAAGGCTTCGGCATGCGCGTGCTGCTCGACGGCTGCTGGGGATTTTATGGCGCGCGGCGGCTCGATCCGCAGAGCCTGCGCGATGGCGTCGAGCGCGCGCTGGAGAACGCCCGCGCGGTGAAACGGATACAATTCCAGCCGATCGCGCTCGAGCGGCTGCCATCGCATGAAGCCGAATGGATCATGCCCATGGGCATCGATCCCCTTGAAGTGTCCGCCGGCGAGAAGGCCGACCTGCTGCTTTCGATCATCGCCAGCGCGCGCGATCATGGCGCGGATTTTTGTTCAGCCTCGCTTTCGGTGACCTGCGAAGAGCGATTCTTCGCCAATAGTCTTGGCAGCCGCATTCATCAGACGCGCACGCGTGTCGCGCCGAACTTTCAGGCGACCGCCATCGACCGCGCCAGCGGCCGTTTCGCGACGCGCGACTGCCTGGCGCCAGCACGCGGCGCCGGCTGGGATTACGTCGTCGGCGCCGGCCTGATCGAGGAGGCCGCGCAGGCCGGCGAGGAGGCGCGCGCGAAACTCGATGCGAAACCCGTAACGCCAGGCGATTGCGACGTCGTGATCGACCCGACGAATCTGTGGCTGACCATTCACGAGACGGTCGGCCATTCGACCGAACTCGACCGCGTGCTGGGCTGGGAGGCGAATTTCGCCGGAACGAGCTTCGTCAAACCGCATATGCTCAACGAACTGCAGTTCGGCTCCGAATTGATGACGATCGTCGCCGATCGCGCGCAACCCGGCGCGCTCGCCACGATCGGCTACGACGACGACGGCGCCCCCGCGGAAGCCGCCGACTTCGCCATCGTCGAAAAGGGCGTGTTCAGGAATTTCCAGATGGCGCTTGGACAGGCGCATCTCATCGGCCTGTCGCATTCGAACGGCTGCGCCTATGCGGACAGCCCGACGACCTTTCCCATTCAACGCATGCCGAATATTTCGCTCAAGCCCAATCCTCAGAAATGCTCCTTCGACGATCTCATCAACGATGTCGAGAACGGCATTTATGTCGTCGGCGCGGGCAGCTGGAGCATCGATCAGCAGCGCGATAACTTCCAGTTCGGCGGACAGCTGTTCTATGAGATCAAGAACGGCAAGATCGGCGATCTGCTGCGCGACGGCGCCTATCAGGGCCGCACCACGCAATTTTGGAACTCTCTCGCAGGGCTATGCGATGCGAGCGCCTATCATCTCGACGGCACCTTCACCTGCGGCAAGGCCGAGCCGGTGCAGGTGGCGCCGGTCTCGCACGGCAGCCCTCCGGCGCTCTTTCGCAATGTGCGCGTGCTGAACACGAGCGACGACGCATAGCGCATGTTCCTTTCTTCAGACGACGCAAAGTCGATCGCCGACAATGTTCTCGCGCGCTCCAAGGCCGACGCCTGCGCCGTGCAGATTCACGGCGGCCTGGATCAGAGTCTGCGCTTCGCGCGCGGCGGCGCCACGACCAATCTTGCGAGCGCGGAAGCCAATCTGCGCATCTCGTCGCATATTGGCGGGCGCATCGGCTCCTGCAGCATCTCGCGTTTCGACGACGCGGCGTTGGCCGCCGCCGTCGCACGCTCGGAAGAGATCGCGCGGATGTTGCCCGTCGATCCCGATTATGTCGCGCCGCTCGGCCCGCAGAATTACGGCTTCTCCGACCGCTATGACGAGGCGACCGCCAATCTGCGCCTCGACGCCCTCGCCGACGCGGCGGCGCGCGTTATCGAGGAAGGCGCGCGCATCGGCGTCGACACCTTCGGCTGCGCGACGACAGCAAGGCGATTCAACGCATATGCGACGAGCGCCGGCCTCTTCGCCTATGAGCGGCGCAGCGAAATCGATCTCTCCGCCACGGCGCGAAACCGCGCCGACTCTTGGTCGGGCTGGGCCGGCGCGCATCAGTTCTTCGCGGACCGTCTCGACGCGGAGGCGATCGCGCGCGTCGCCTGCGCCAAAGGCGCGCATGATGCGACGCCCGTCGATCTCGAACCCGGCGCCTATACCGTCGTTCTCGAGCCGGAGGCGACGGCAGAGCTTGCCTTTTGGCTCATCAGAACGATGGAGGCGCGCGCCGCCGACGAAGGGAGAAGCTTCTTCGCGCGTCCTGGCGGCGGAGCGCTTTTGGGCGAGAAGCTCTTTGACGAACAGCTCACGATCCGCGTCGATCCCGCCGACCCGCTAGCGCCGGAAGCGGCCTTCGGTTTCGAGGGCGTGCCGTATCGCGCCCGCGCCTTCGTTGAGAACGGCGTTGTGACGACGCTCTATCGGTCGCGCGCCTGGGCGCAAAAGACCGAATCCGAACCAATCCCCTTTGCGAAGAATTTCGTAATGTCCGGCGGCGACGTTTCGCTGGACGACATGATCCGCTCGGTGCGGCGCGGCGTTCTGGTGACGAGACTTTGGTACACCAATATCGTCGACCGGAAGAGCCTGCTGCTGACCGGCCTCACGCGCGACGGCAATTTTCTCATCGAAAACGGCCGGATCATCGCGCCCATGCGCAACATGCGCTTCAATCAGCGGCTCGGCGAGCTGTTCAGCAACATCAAAGCGCTCGGTCCAACGCGTCGGACCTGGCGCGCGGCGGGCGAAGGCGGCGCGCCGGCGGCGCCGGCGATGCTCGTCGAAGGCTTCAACTTCTCGTCGAAGTCGAGCGGGATATAGAGCCCGCGCGCGTTCATGTATGATGCGCGCCTCGCAGCTGGAGCCGCACCATGCGCCTTTTCGCCTTGCTCATCGCTCTTCTCATCGCGGCGCCCGCCCTCGCGCTCGACAAGGTGCGTTTCGCCACCGATTGGCGGGCGCAGGCCGAACACGGCGGCTTCTATCAGGCCGTCGCCGACGGCACGTACGCACGCTACGGACTCGACGTGACCATTCTGCAAGGCGGCCCGCAGCTCAACGCGCGGCTGCTGCTCGCCGCAGGCCGGGTCGACTTCGCGATGGGCGCAAACACCATTCAGATGTTCGAATCGGTGCAGCAGAACGTGCCGGTCGTCACCGTCGCCAGCATGTTCCAGGTCGACCCGGTGATTTTCATGTCGCATCCCGGCGTCGGCCTCGATCATTTCGAAGATCTGCCGAAGGCGACGGCCTTCATCGCCAGCGACATGCGCGCTTCCGTCTGGCAATGGCTGAAGCAGGCCTATGGGTTCAAGGACCAAAACGCCAAGCCCTATAATTTCAACTCGGCGCCTTTCCTTGCCGACAAGACGTCGATTCAGGAGGGGATTCTCACCTCGGAGCCCTACGCCATCGAACGCCAAGGCGGCTTTACGGCTAACGTCTTTCTTTTGCACGACCACGGCTATGACAGCTATTCGACGACGATCGAGACGCGCGCCGACACGATCGCCAAGAGTCCCGACCTCGTGCAGCGCTTCGTCGACGCCTCGATCGTCGGTTGGTACAACTACCTCTATGGCGATAACGCTCAGGCGAACGCGATGATCCAGCGCGACAATCCGGAGATGACCGACGGCCAGATCGCCTATTCCCTCGCCAAAATGAAGGAGCGCGGAATTGTCGATTCCGGCGACGCGTTGACTTATGGCGTCGGCGTGATCACCGACGCGCGGATGAAGAGCTTTTTCGACAAAATGGCGAAGGCCGGCGTGGTTCCCGCCGACATTGATTACAGGCGCGGCTACACGCTGCGTTTCATCGGCAAGAAGGTCGGCATGGAGCTGCGGCCCAAATGACGCTGGGCGCTTCGGCAGTCAGAAAGACGCAAATCACTGCGCCCGCGCTTGTTTCATTACGCGAGGTCGGCAAGATTTTTCCAAGCGGGCTCGTCGCCCTCGCCGACTATGATCTCGACGTGCGCGAAGGCGAGATCCTGACGCTGCTCGGGCCTTCGGGCTGCGGCAAGTCGACGGTGCTGCGGCTCATCGCAGGGCTCGCGAATCCGACCGCCGGCGCGATCGACTGGCGCGCGCCTCAAATTAAGAACAACATCGGCGTCGTGTTCCAGGACGCGACGCTGCTTCCATGGGCGAGTGTCTTCGACAATGCCTTCCTGCCGCTACGGCTTAAGGGCGTTCCGCGCGAAGCTGCGTCGCCGCGCATCGAAGAGGCGCTCGCGCATGTCGGGCTCCTGGATTTCTCGCGCGCGCTGCCGCGAGAACTCTCCGGCGGGATGCGCATGCGCTGCGCTATCGCCCGCGCCCTGGTGACGCGGCCCACGCTGATAATGATGGACGAACCTTTCGCCGCGCTCGACGAGGTGACGCGCTTCAAGCTCAATGACGACCTGCTCGCGCTCAAACGCCGGTTCGGCGCGACGATCGTCTTCGTCACCCATTCGGTGTTCGAAGCCGCCTATCTCTCGACGCGCATCGTGGTGATGTCGCGGCGCGCCGGCAGAATCATCGACGAGATCGAGATCGACCCGGCGATCCCGCGCGACGACGACTATCGGTCGAGCAAGAATTTCGCCGACGTGTGCCGCCGGGCGTCGCAGGCGCTCCGCGTCTCAATCGAAGAGGCGACGCCGTGAACCCCAACCGACGCGCGATCCCCTGGCGCGACATCGGCGTGCCGCTCGCCGTGCTTTTCGCAGCGCTCGCGCTGTGGGAAGGTCTCGTGCGGTGGAAAAACATCCCGCCCTATATTCTCCCGGCGCCGAGCGTCATCCTCGCCAAGCTGATCGAGGACCGTGAACTTTTGTTCTCGTCGCTATTGGTGACGCTCGGCGTCACCATCGAGGCGCTTATCGTCGCCACGGTTTGCGGTGTGGCGCTGGCGCTGCTTATCGCCCAGTCGAAATGGCTGGAGCGCGCGCTGCTGCCCTTCGCCATCACTTTGCAGGTGACGCCGATCATCGCCATCGCGCCGCTGCTGCTGGTTTATCTGCAGCCCGGCAATGCGGTGCTGGTCTGCGCTTTTCTCGTCGCCTTCTTTCCGATTCTTTCGAATACGTCGCTCGGACTCGCCTCCGTCGACTTCGGCTTGCGCGATCTTTTCGACCTTTATCGCGCCTCGCCATGGCAGAAGTTGATCTATCTGCGCCTGCCGTCGGCGCTGCCGCAATTCCTCGCTGGCTTGCGCATCGGCGGCGGATTGGCGCTCATCGGCGCCATCGTCGCGGAGCTCGCCGCGGGCGCATCGGGTCAGGGAACCGGCCTCGCCTATCGCATCGTCGAAGCGGGATTCCGTCTCGACATTCCGCGCATGTTCGCGGCGCTGGCGCTCATCTCGCTGAGCGGGCTGGCGATCTACGGCGCGCTCGCGGCGCTGACCTATGTTCTGCTGCGCGGCTGGCACGAGAGCGTAAGAGCGCAAGACGAATGACGCTCATCCGGGACATGCGCGAGTCGGACGCCACGGCGTGGCGCAGGCTATGGGCAAGCTATAACGAATTTTACGCAACGGCTGTGCCGATAGACGTGACGGAATTGACCTGGCGCCGCCTTCTCGACCCGACCTCGGCCATGATCGGCCGGATTGCTGAAAGGGAGGGATGCATCGCCGGCTTTTCCGTCTCCGTGCTGCATGAAAGCAGTTGGACGTCCTCCCCTTCCTGTTACCTCGAAGACCTTTTCGTCGATCCAAATGTTCGGGGCGCGGGCCTGGGACGCGCGCTCGTTCAAGACCTCATCGATCTTGGACGCGCGCGCGGATGGGCGCGCCTCTATTGGCACACGCAAGCGGACAATGAACGCGCGCGGCGCCTCTATGATTCATTCGTAGAAGCCGACACTTTCGTTCGCTACCGCGTGACGCTGTAGCGCTCGTTCACTGCTCGGCGACTCCGCTCACCTCGTCCAGATGATAGACGTCGTCGCGAAAATGCACGAGGCCGTCCGCCGACGCCCAGCCGGTCATATAGACCCACGCCACCGGCACATGCTGCGTCAGCCTCGCCTCCTCGCGTTCGCCCGACGCGATTTTTGCGTTGATCTCATCCTTGCTCATCTGCGGGCCGGATTCGCCGTCAAGCAGCCAGGCCGCGAGATCGACGACGCCCTGCACGCGCACGCAGCCATGCGACAGGAAGCGATAGTCATTGGCGAAGAGATTCCGCGACGGCGTGTCATGCATGTAGACGGAATGGGAATTGGGCATCGAAATGCGGATCGAGCCCAGCGAATTGTTCGCGCCGGAATCCTGCCGCAGCGTGTATTGGGCGGCGCGCTCGCTCGCCCAGTTGATCGAGCGCGGATCGACCTCCTCGCGTTGCGCATTCAGCACGCGAATATGCGAGCGCTGCAGGTAAGACGGATCCTTCAGCATCTTTGGCGCGATCTCGTTTTTGATGATCGAGACCGGAACCGTCCATGTCGGATTGATGTTGACCGCGACGACCTTTGCATGCAGCTCCGGCGAATGGTGCTCGGGATCGCCGACGATCGCGGCGTAGCGGCGCACGACGCGATCGTCCTCCACCGCATCAACCGCCGTCGACGGAATGTTGACGACGATGTAGCGCGGACCAAAGGCGAAATCGAACGCAGTGAGCCGCTGTGCGGTGGATTCGAGCTGATGGAAGCGGGTCTCCGCCGGCACGTCGAGTTCGCGTAGCGTTGCGCCGGCGACGACGCCCGTCTGTTTTAGCCCCAGGCGATACTGAAAGCGCTTCACCGCCGCCGTGAGATCGGCGTCCCACTTCTCCTTCGCCGTGTCGATGATGCTGTCGTCTTCGGCGGCAAGGCGCCGGCGCAGCGCCGAGACCCCAGGTCCCTTCGCGCCAGGCCGAAGCGAGACGCCCACTCTCGGCCATCCGCCGAGATCGACGATCTGCCGATAGCGATCCGCCGCCTTCGAGGTGGTGAAAAATGTCTGGGGCTGCAATGCGGGCGTCGGATCGTCGGAAAGCGCCGTCTCGCGCGGGGGTGCGGGTTTTGGCTTTGGCTTTGGCTTTTTCGCGGCGGCCTGAGCGGGCGCTGGATTTGTCGCTTGCGGCGCGGCGCTGACAGGCGGCGCAGATATCACAGGCGCAGGTTCGGACGGCGCCGCGGGCGACGACGGCGCTATGGGCGTCGGCGCCGACTGCGCGGGCTCAGGCGCCGATTCGGGCGTCGATGTTTCAGCGCGAAGCGGCGCGCATGTCGCGAGCATCGTCAGCAGCGCCCCGATCAGGAGGCGAAGACGAGAAGCGGAAGGAGTTTTCTTCATTTTCATGCCATGTCGGCGCGCGCGGCGCATACAGCGGCGGCGCGCCGCCGCCCGTTGTGAATCACGCGCGCCTATGCTCTAATTTCATCGCATATTCTATTGTTTTGGGGGAGCCATGATTGCAAACAAAGCGCTGCGCACGCTATTGCGGGCGCACATTGCCGCCGCCGCGCTGCTCGCACTCGCCGCAACTCATCCTGCGTCAGCCGAAGTGAAATACGTCGATCAGGGAGCCCATTGGGCGCCGGCGGACCGCGACGATTTCTACAGCCTCGACCAGGGCGCGCGAATCATGCCGCTCAACTGGTTTAAGGCTCTGAGACATCCTGACGGCAAACATTTCCTCGATGATGGGCTGACGCGCTACGGCTATCTGCCGAATCCGAACAGCCCGACTCCCGGACTGCCGGTGGGCTTTCTCGCCGCCTCCGAACACGGCGCACAATTCTTCAGCATGACATGTTCCGCCTGCCATACGCGTCAGATCGACGTCAACGGCGTCTCGTGGCGGATCGATGGGGGGCCGGCGCTCAGCGACTTTCAAAGCCTGCTCGCCGACATCGACACGGCGTTCCAAAAAATTCTTGCCGACCAGGCCGCCTTCGACGAATTCGCCAAAGAAGCGCTTGGCGGCGACCCCAACGAACGCGCGCTCAGGAAACTGCGCAAGGAGGTCGAGGTCTGGTTCCAGCCCTACGACGTTCTGATGCGCAAATCGCTCCCCAAGCCTGGCTGGGGCGTGGCGCGCGCCGACGCCGTATCGATGATCTTCAACCGAGTCGCCGGGCTGGACATCGGAACGACATCGTCGCGGATCATCGAGCAGAACATCGCACTGGCCGACGCGCCGGTGCGTTATCCGTTCCTTTGGAACGCGGCGATACAAGATATGACGCAATGGCCGGGATTCGCCCGCAACGGCGACGACATTCTTGGTCTGGCGAGAAACGTGGGCGAGGTCTATGGGGTCTTCGGGATCTACAGACCGACGCCTCTCACGCTCGCATTGCCGCAACTCGTCAAATTCAATTCTTCCCGACTCCCCAAACTCATCAACTTCCTCAATGACTCCTCGCTCAATTATCCGGGCCTCATGCGTCTTGAGAACTTGATCCAGCAGATCGGCCCGCCGAAATGGCCATGGAGTCTCGATCCAAAACTCGTCGCGCAAGGCGAAGAAATTTTCAATCGCGATCCCAAGCAGGGCGGCTGCGCGACAGGTTGTCACGAAGTCGCGAAGGGAACGCCTCGGCTTTGTAACCTAAACACATGGAAAACGCCGCTTCAGGATGTCGGAACGGACATACGTGAATACAACGTGCTCGGACGCGAGGCGGATACCGGCGTGCTCAACGGCGCAGCGATCCCCTTTGTCCCCGGGATCGACACGCCGCTGAAGCCTAAAGACAAGATCATCAGCATTCTCGGCCTCTCGGTAATTGGATCGATCATCGAAGCGCCGCTCCATTTTGGTCTCGACGTGTTCAAGCCGATCGTTGAAGAATGCATCCCCGAGTCTCGGCAAGCCAGGACGGAGACGGCCGCCAGCCTCATTACCGCCAAGTTCTCGGCGGACCTGCAAAATCTCTATAAGAAGCCCAGCACGCAACCAGCCGCGGTCTTCGAAGCGCGGGTGATGCGCGGCATCTGGGCGGCGGCGCCCTATCTGCACAATGGCTCTGTGCCGACGCTCGCCGATCTCTTGAAGAAGCCCGCCGACCGCCCGGCCTCCTTCAAGGTCGGCCCGGCCTATGACATTGAGAACGTCGGCTTGGCGAAGGAGCAGGGCGCCTTCAGCTCGACCTACAACGCCGACGATTGCTCGAAACGCGATTCCGGCAACAGCCGCTGCGGCCACGACTTCGGGACTTCGCTTTCAGATCCCGACAAGAAAGCGCTTCTCGAATATTTGAAGAGCCTCTAGCGCGAAGGCCGCGCGCGCGACAATCGCAGCATGAAGACGAGGGGGACGCGCCTCCCCCTTGCCTTTTCTCGCGCCGCCCCGCATACCGCGCCGCAACGCGCAATCCAAAAACCGGGACGGATATGGGGTTCAAATGTGGCATCGTCGGCTTGCCCAATGTCGGCAAGTCGACCCTCTTCAACGCGCTCACGCAGACCGCCGCGGCGCAGGCCGCGAACTATCCCTTCTGCACGATCGAGCCCAATGTCGGCGAAGTCGCCGTTCCCGATCCGAGGCTTGAGGAACTGGCCAGGATCGCCGGCTCCAAAGAGATCATTCCGACGCGCCTGACCTTCGTCGACATCGCCGGGCTCGTGCGCGGCGCCTCCAAGGGCGAAGGGCTCGGCAACCAGTTTCTCGCCAATATCCGCGAATGCGACGCCATCGCTCATGTCGTGCGCTGTTTCGAGGACGGCGACGTGACGCATGTCGAAGGCGGCGTCGATCCGATCCGCGACGTCGAGACGATCGAGACGGAGCTGATGCTCGCCGATCTCGACAGCCTCGAAAAGCGCGTCGTCGCCATGGAGAAGAAAGCCAAGGGCGGCGACAAGGAGGCGAAGGAACTCGCCGATTTGATGAATCGCTGCCTTGTCCTGCTGCGCGAGGGCAAGCCCGCGCGTCTCGCCAAGGTGAGCGCGGAGGAGCGCGTCGTCTTCGCGGGTCTGGGGCTCCTCTCGTCGAAGCCCGTGCTTTATGTCTGCAACGTCGAAGAAGCGTCGGCGTCCGAAGGCAACGCCCAATCAGCGAAAGTCGCCGTGCGCGCCGCCGAGGAAGGCGCGGCCGCGGTGGTCGTTTCGGCGAAGATCGAAAGTGAGATCGCGGTGCTGCCGGCCGCCGAGCAGAAGGATTATTTGGAGGCGGTCGGCCTCACGGAGCCCGGGCTCAATCGCGTCATCCGCGCCGGCTACGACCTCCTGCATCTCATCACCTATTTCACCGTCGGGCCGAAAGAGGCGCGCGCCTGGACCATCGAAAAGGGCGTGCGCGCGCCGGCGGCGGCAGGCGTGATCCATACGGACTTCGAGAAGGGCTTCATCCGCGCCGAGACGATCGCCTATGGCGATTACATTTCAAACAAGGGCGAAGCCGGCGCGCGCGACGCCGGGCGCTTAAGGCTGGAAGGCAAGGAATACGTCGTCGCCGACGGCGACGTGATGCATTTTAGATTCAACACGTAAATTCGGCGAAGCTTGAATTCGCGCAGGCGAAGACCGTTCATCAATATCCGTGCTCCAGGATCGAAAGCCAATGGGCGCAAAAGCGCTTTACGTCATCCAAACCTGGACCAATACTGTGGCGGTTACGGGTCCATCGGGTCCGAGAAGGAATGCTCGGACCTCCGTCGGGTCTTCTTCCTGTCCGGGGACATTGAAAATCACGCGCAGATGATTCGGATCGCCGTCCGGATCCTGAACGAGAGGGATTTCTTCTCCAGGCATCGCGCCTTCGACGACAGGTCGCAAGCGCGCCAGGCCAAACCGGCCAAGGCTCTCGCCCCTGAACTCGATCATGACCTTGCGCGCATGCGACCAAACGCCTGTGGCCGGCACGGACTCGGCGACCTGGAGCGTGCGCGTCCATGGCTTCGTCATTCGGATCGCGACTGCCGGCGCAATATGCGGCGGCAATATTTCTTCCGCGTTCCAATGCAGGCGATATGATATTTGGATAGGCGTATTGACGCGCGATTTTTCGGCGGGTTTGAAAAAGGCGACGATATTGTCGGAATATTCCGACTCGGTCGGTATCTCAACAAGATGGATCGCGCCTTCCGGCCATTTGCCCAGCGGCTCCACCCAAAGATTGGGACGGCGTTCGTAAGCGACGCGATCAATATAGCTCGCGGATGAGCGGTCGCGTTGCAAAAGTCCAAAGCCGCGCGGGCTCTCGTCGAGAAACGTCGAGACGGAAAGCCGCGCGGGATTGTTCAGCGGACGCCACAGCCATTCTCCCGCGCCGTTGTGCATTAGCAGTCCGTCCGAATCATGCACCTCCAGACGCCAGTCGCGACCGGCCCAACGGTTTGTTTCGGAATACCAATACATAGAGGTCAATGGCGCGAAGCCGAGACAGGCAATGTCGTCGCGCCTAGGAAAAACAGTCGCTTCCACAGTTGTGACGACATTCGGAAACCTCTTGATTTCAAAGAAATACGCTCCAGTGACGCTCTTGCCTTCGAGCAAGGCGTACACATGATAGTCCGATCCACTTTTTTCGATCCAGAATTCGGTGAAGGCGGGAAACTCCTCCTCCTTCCCGGCGACCGCCGTATCGATCGCCAAGCCGCGCGCCGAAACGCCATATTGGTCGAGGTCTCCAGAAGAGCGAAAATACGAAGCCCCGAGAAACGACATCCAGTCTGGCGCGAGTCCTCTCTCCAGACCCTTCGGATCGCCATGCCGATGCACGCGAAATCCCGAGAAACCGGCATCGTCGGGCATATTGGCGGCGGGGCTTTCCTTCGGATATCGGAAGTCGTGCTTGCGATAACGAATTTCGCGCGCAACGCCGTCGTCAAGAAGGTGGATGCGAGCCGGATGCGGAAACAAGCGGGCAAGATGAAGAAGCGTGACGGCGCCGTCGCCATCCGGCGCGGGAAAGAGACCCCTCTCGATCGGCTGAAAAATTCGATTATGCGCGTCATAGTCGATTTGATTGACGATGCGCGGCGCGGGCGTAGGCCGAGGCGCGTAAGGGAGACTCGCCCGTTTGCGCGCTTGCTTCTTCACTTTCGAGAAGGAAAACGCCGTCGCGGGACCGAATTCCAGCGGGCGTATTGATTTCGACTTGGCGCCGGCGAACGCAACCGAAGGATGAGCGGCGCAGGCTGGCAGACTGTGGATGAGCGCTAGGAACAATCGCCGGCTCATCGAAACATTCATCGTCATGAACCTATTACTAGGCGTTTTTCGCGATTCGCGGCAAGGCTGGCGATGCATTTTCACATGATGCAAATTCAGCTGGCGATGATGCGCATCTCGGCAGGATTGTCGCGGAAACGCGACGCCGTTGACGCTTGCGGCCCGACGTGGAAAATGCGCCTAACGCCGATGATGCGGAAGAAGCCTCAACCGCTTCCGGCCAACGCCTATTTGGCGGAGACCGCTGCCCGCGCGACGCCGGACGGCTGAGTCCGGAACGCAAGGATCACGTCGAGGCCGACGACGACGTGATGCATTTCAGGTTTAATACGTAAATCCACGGAGCGTCTCTTCCTCTCCCACTTGCGGGAGAGGGCGGCTCAGCCAAAAGGCGTCTGTAAGGAGGCCCGTCGCAAGCGACGGTCTTTAGCCGGGTCGGTTGAGGGCGCTGCGATTTTCTGAACGGCGTCGACCCTCATCCGTCGTCACTTCGTGACGACGCCTTCTCCCGCAGCGGGAGAAAGATGGCCCGGCGTAACGCTGAACGCCTACCCCTGCTTCGATAGATTATCGATCCGCTTGTTCAGCTCGTCGAGCTGGCGCTTCAGGTCGGCGACGTCGCCGCCCTCCTTGCGCGCGCCGCCGGCGCCTTCTTGCTCGTCGAGCGTCGGCGCCGTGGTCATCATGCCTTCCGTCGGCACGCCGAAGGGATTGAACATGGTCAGCGCCTGACGGAAGACGGCCATGTTCTTGCGCGCCTGCTCTTCGAGCGACTGGAACGCCGCCCGAGTCGGCTCGGCGAACGGAGCGCCCCCGACGCCGAGCGCCGAGGTGAATTGATCCCGGAATCTTTGCTGTTCTTTCGTCAGCTTGTCGATCGAGAATTCGAGATAGCTCGGCACCAGCATCTGCATCGAGTCGCCGTAGAAGCGGATGAGCTGGCGCAGGAAGGCGATCGGCAGCAGGCTTTGGCCTTCTTTGCCCTCCTGCTCGAAGATGATTTGGGCCAGCACCGGACGGGTGATGTCATCGCCGCTTTTTGCATCGCACACGACGAAATCCTCGCCGCGCTTCACCATCCCGGCAAGGTCCTCAAGCGTCACATAGGTGCTCGTTCCCGTGTCATAGAGCCGACGATTGGCGTATTTCTTGATCGTGGTGGGTTTTTTCTCAGTCGCCATACGCCTGACACGCTCCCCTCGCCGCACGGCCGCCGCCCGCCTAAAAACAGTCGTCTAGCGTTGGACGATACGCGCAAATTGGCGCCTGCGGCAATATTTTCATGCCGAAAGCCTTTCGCTACCGCTCGATTCCGTGCAAAACGGGCCGCGGCTTGCCCACCGCAAGCGCGAAAGGACCAACACTTCGCCCCCTGACCGGCCAAGGCGGTCGGGCGGTTGGACTATTTTTTAAGGAGATCGACAGATGACCGATATCGTGATCGTTTCCGCGGCGCGCACCGCCGTCGGATCGTTCAACGGAGCCTTTGGAGCGGTTCCGGCCCACGAGCTCGGCGCTGTCGCCATCAAGGCCGCTCTCGAGCGCGCCAAAGTCCAGCCCAATGAAGTGAACGAGGTCATTCTCGGGCAGGTGCTCGACTCCGCGCAGGGCCAGAATCCGGCGCGTCAGGCGGCGATTAAGGCCGGCGTTCCGGACAGCGCCACCGCCTTCGGAATCAATCAGGTCTGCGGCTCCGGCCTACGCGCCGTGGCGCTCGCCGCCCAGCAGATCCAAGCGGGCGACGCCAGCATCATCGTCGCCGGCGGTCAGGAGTCGATGTCGCTCGCGCCGCATGCGTCGCAGCTGCGTACGGGCACGAAAATGGGCGACGTCAAATTCGTCGACACCATGATCGTCGACGGGCTCACCGACGCCTTCAACAATTACCACATGGGCGTGACCGCCGAGAACGTCGCCCGGCAGTGGCAGATCACCCGCGAGCAGCAGGACGAATTCGCGGTCAAGTCGCAGAACAAGGCCGAGGCGGCGCAGAAGGCCGGCAAGTTCAAGGACGAAATCATCCCCTATACGATCTCGACCAAGAAGGGCGACATCGTCGTCGACGCCGACGAATACATCAAGCATGGCGTGACCATGGAGGGCGTTGGCAAGCTGCGCCCGGCCTTCGCCAAGGACGGCACGGTGACGGCGGCGAACGCCTCGGGCCTCAACGACGGCGCCGCGGCGCTCATCGTCATGAGCGCCGAAGAGGCCAAGAAGCGCGGCCTGACGCCGCTGGCGCGCATCGCCTCCTGGGCGACCGCCGGCGTCGATCCGTCGCTGATGGGCTCCGGCCCGATCCCCGCGTCGCGCAGAGCGCTGGAGAAGGCCGGCTGGAAGGTCGCCGACCTTGATCTCATCGAGGCGAACGAAGCCTTCGCGGCGCAGGCGCTCGCGGTCAACAAGGACATGGGCTGGGATCCCGCGATCGTGAACGTCAATGGCGGCGCGATCGCCATCGGCCATCCGATCGGCGCCTCCGGCGCGCGCGTGCTCACCACGCTCCTGCACGAGATGGCGCGTCGCGGCTCCAAGAAGGGCCTCGCGACGCTCTGCATCGGCGGCGGCATGGGCATCGCGCTGACGGTGGAACGGTAATCCGGGGCAGTCGGCAATAGGCGATAGGCAGTCGGATTATGACGATCTCCGACTGCCTGCTCACGACTGCCGACTGCCGTTTCAAACGATCAACAATTCTGGAGGAGACTCTTTAAATGGCAAGAACTGCAGTTGTGACAGGCGGCACGCGCGGCATCGGCGAAGCGATTTCCAAAGCGCTGAAGGCGGCGGGCTACACTGTCGCGGCCACCTACGCCGGCAATGACGAAGCCGCCAATAAGTTCAAGGCTGAGACGGGCATTCCGGTCTTCAAGTTCGACGTTTCCGATTACGACGCCTGCGCCGCCGGAATCGCGCAGATCGAGAAAGAGATCGGCCCGGTCGACATTCTCGTCAACAACGCCGGCATCACCAAGGACCGTCTGTTCCACAAGATGGATCTTGCCCAGTGGCAGGCGGTGATCAACACCAATCTGAACTCGCTGTTCAACGTCACGCGCCCGGTCATCAACGGCATGCGCGATCGCGGTTTCGGCCGCATCATCGTCATCTCGTCGATCAACGGCCAGAAGGGCCAGGCCGGCCAGACCAACTATTCCGCCTCCAAGGCCGGCGACATCGGCTTCGTCAAGGCGCTGGCTCAGGAGAGCGCGTCTAAGGGCATCACCGTCAACGCCATCGCGCCGGGCTATATCGCCACCGAAATGGTGAAGGCGGTTCCGCAGGACGTGCTCGACAAGCACATCATTCCCTATATCGCGGTCGGCCGCCTCGGCGAGCCCGAAGAGATCGCGCGCGCCGTCGTATTCCTCGCCGCCGATGACGCCGGCTTCATCACCGGCTCGACGCTGACGATCAACGGCGGCCAGTATCTGCACTAAGCGGATGGCCTGTGCGGGCCAGAGAAAAGGCCGGTCTTCGCGCCGGCCATTTTTCTGGCCTATGAGGCGAGGCGCTATTCCGCGCATAGCGAGATGGCCATGAGCGTAGAGGACGATCGACTTCGACCGACGCGTCTCACGCCCGAGCTGCGATTGAGCGAGATTGTCTCGCCGGTCGGCGGCCTTCGGCCTTTGCCCGCGAACTCCGGGCCGCAGCGAGCGACGAGCTCAATAAAATACATCTCTCAGCGTAGCGGATATGTCGCGCTGATTTTGAACGCCGCTTTTTTTGCCTACATATCCTACTGGCTCTATCAGAACATCGAATTCGCCGATCTGTCGCAGGAGCTCAAGCAGCTCCCCTTAAGCGCGATTCTGATCGCAATGACGATGAATGTGTTCGTCTTGCTATTCTATGGGTCACGCCTGTCGACGCTGCTGGGCGGCGGACTCTTTTCCGGTTTTCTGATCGCCACGATGGGATTCACCTTCAACAGTTTAGCGCCGTTCAGGGCTGGCGAAGGCGTGAAAATCTATTTTGGACATTCATATTTTAACTATGCGATTGGCGGCATCAGCGCCGCCGTCCTGCTGGAAAAACTCTACGACGTTACAGCAATCGTCATTTTGTCGTTGCTCATCCTTGCGAGCTCAGATTCGCGCATTGTCGATCCACGCCTGTTGATCGCAGCCGCTGCGACCCTTTCAATTGTTTTTTGCGGCATGTTCGTCTTCCGGCGGAAAGCCGTTGTCTGGCGCCTTCCGGATTGGCGCATCCTGGACGCCTTGCGTCTGGACGCATTTTTCAAACAGGCAGGCGGATTGGTCGCTAATCACCGCGCCGCGAGAACCGCGTTCTTCACGGCCTCGATATGGACGACAAATGTCTGCCTGGTCTACGTCGCCTTTCGAACGCTGCTCCCCGAAATCGATTTCACCCTCATCCACGCGATGACATTATTGATGATCGGCGCGCTGGCGATCGCGGTTCCGGCGAGCCCCGCTGGCTTGGGACTGTTTGAGGCCGGCATCGTCGCCTATCTCGTCAACGGCTATGGCGTTCAGAAGGAACGCGCCATTTCCGCGGCCTTGGCGTATCATTTCTCGATCACCGCGCCCCACACGCTGATCATCGTCGGCTTTCTGGGCGTGGCGCTCTTCCGGTTTTTGAGAGAGCGCTCGACGCCTGAGGGCGCTGCGCCGAGTCCCGCGCAGGCGCAAGACTCCGCTTCGACGCTCACCTGACGGAATTTCCCGCGTGCGCCGGCGCACGGAATGCGGGCCGCGGCTCTTCTACAACGCGCTCATCGAGACATCGAACATCGAGCGCAAGACAATGAACCGCCGCACTTCCAGGATCGCCCAATTCGCTTTCGCCGCCGCCCTCATCGGCGCCGCCTCGGCGCCCCAGGCCGCCGCCGCCCGCGAATTCGTTCATTATCACTCCGAACTCGATCCCGGCTCCATCGTCGTCAGCGAGCACGAGCGCAAGCTCTATCTCATCGTCGATCAGGACGACGCCATCGCCTACAAGGTGGCGGTCCCGAAGGCGGGCAAGGAATGGAGCGGCGTCGTGCAGATCAACGCCAAATTCGTCGAGCCCGATTGGACGCCGCCGGAAGATGTGAAGCACGATCATCCCGAGCTTCCCGAGGTGATCCCCGGCGGCGCGCCGAACAATCCGATGGGCGCCCGCGCCATGACGCTCAGCGAAGGTCAGGTCGCGATCCACGGCACGACGCAGAAGATGCGCAAGTCGATCGGCTCGGCCGCCTCCTATGGCTGCATCCGCATGCTGAACGAGGACGTCGTCGACCTCTATGATCGCGTCGCCGTGGGCGCGACCGTGGTGGTGACTCCGTAAGCCCGCCTCACGCCGAACGGTCGGCGGCTGACCGTCGCTACTCTTCCGGCAGTGGAATGAACTCCGCGTCGCCCGGCACTGAAGGGAATCGGCCTTCCCGCCAGTCGCGCTTGGCCTGCTCAATCCGCTCCCTGCTGGAAGAGACGAGATTCCACCAGACGAAGCGGCGCCCGTCGACCGGCGCGCCGCCAAGCAGCATCATCCGCGCATCGGAAAGTGCGCGGATCGTGATCGCGGCGCCGGGGCTGAAGATCAGCAGTTGCGGCTCGTCGAAACGTTCGCCGGCGATCTCGATGGCGCCCTCGACGAGATAAAGCGCGCGCTGCTCATAGTCGGCGTCGAGCGGCGCCGAGGCGCCAGCGGCGAGACGCAGCTCGACATAGAACCAATCCGATAGCGTCTCCACCGGCGACTTGGCTCCGAACGCGGCGCCAGCGATGACACGCGCGAACACGCCTCGATCCTCAACGATGGGAAGAACGTCGGCGCTAAAATGCTGGAAGCTCGGCTCGGTTTCTTCATGCGCCAGCGGCAAGGCCAGCCAGCTTTGCACGCCGAGCATCTGCTGCCCCGCCGCGCGCGGCCCCGGCGGCGTGCGCTCGGAATGCACGATGCCGCGCCCGGCTGTCATCAAATTCATCGCGCCAGGCGCGATCTCCTGCACGTTGGCCAAACTGTCGCGATGCAGAATGCGCCCGTCGAAAAGATAGGTGACGGTCGCAAGACCGATATGGGGATGCGGACGCACGTCTATCCCCTGCCCCGGCCCGAATTGGACCGGGCCGAAATGATCATAGAAGACGAACGGCCCGACCATCTGGCGCCTGTCGTCTGGCAACGCGCGCCTGACGCTGAAGCCGCCGAGATCGCGCGCGCGCGGCGCAATTCGCAATTCGATCGTCTTCGCCGCCGTCTCGGCGCCGCCGGGTGTGGACATGCTGAACCTCTTCTCGCGCGTGAGGGTTGCGCGAGTAGCTAACGCCGCCCGTCGACGGATCAAGCGCCCAATTACGCGCTGCGGCGCTTGCCCTTCATGAGGCATCCGACGTTCGCCGCCTGTCGCACCCTCTTGCTATTGGCGCAACGCGGCGGCGGATTGGCGTCGAGACTCGTCGCCTGCGGCGCAGAGATCGACGCGCGCTTCAAGCCGCCCGCGCTCGAATAGAGACTGAAGGACATGGCGAGGGCGGCGGCCACCAGGAATATGAACATTCGCATCTCATCACTCCCTTTTGATAATGTGAAAAAGCAGTTCACGACCCTCATCCGAAGCGCGTTGGTTTACTGTGCTCTCGCGCACAAGCGAGCGCCGGCCGCGCTTGACGGCGCGAGAAAATGGGCATATGCACATATCATGACTTCGTTAGATCCGTCCGACGTCAGGCTCTGCGCGCAAAGCTGCGCGGCCGCGAATATTCGCCGCGCCAGCCGCGCCATCACGCGGCTCTACGGGCAGTTTATGGCGGCGACCGGTCTGGAGCCGACGCAATATTCGCTGCTCGTCGCCTGCTCTCTCACCGGAGGCGCGACGGTCAGCAAACTGGCCGAATATTTCGCGCTTGATCGCAGCGCGCTTGCTCGAAACCTCGCGGTTTTGGAGAAGCGCGGGCTTGTGAAGGTGAAGCGCGGCGACGATCGCCGTACGCGCAAGATTGCGCTGACGCCGTTCGGCGAGGCGACGATCGCCAACGCGCTGCCGCACTGGCGCGAGGCGCAGAATGCAGTGGAGTCGAAATTCGGCGCCGAACGCCTCCAAAAGCTTCTCTCCGAACTGCGCGTCCTGACGGAAGCGACCTCGCCAGTCTAAGCTGAACGGCGCCGAGACGATCGCCGCGCTGAAAGGGGTATATGCAATGATGGTAGATCGCAGCCTCTCCTTCGCAGCTGACGCCAAAGACATCAATGCGAACGCCCTCCGCGACATTGCTCTTGAGGCCGGCGCCGATGACGTCGGCCTTGTCTCGCTCGACGATCCGGCGCTTGACGATCAGCGGGGCGACATCCTCGCGGCCTTTCCCTTCGCGCGCACGCTCGTTTCTTTCGTCGTCAGGATGAATCGCGAAAACATCCGCAGCCCGGCGCGATCCGCCGCCAATCTCGAATTCCACCATGCAGCCGACGATTGTGACGATATCGCGCGCGCGATCGCCCGCTCCCTCGAAGCGCGCGGCGTGCGCGCCGCCTATCCGTCAATGGGATTCCCGATGGAAGCGTCGCGATGGCCCGACAAGATGTGGCTCATCTCGCATAAGCCGGTCGCCGTGGCGGCGGGGCTTGGACGCATGGGAATCCATCGCAACGTCATTCACCCGAAGTTCGGCAATTTCATTCTGCTCGGCACGGTCGCCGTCGATCTCGACCTTGAGGCGCGCGCCAAGCCGCTCGACTTCAATCCATGCTTTGAATGCAAACTCTGCGTCGCCGCCTGTCCGACGGGCGCGATTGCGCCGGACGGACATTTCGACTTCGGCGCCTGCTACGCGCATAATTATCGCGAGTTCATGGGCGGTTTCGGCGAGTGGGTGGAGACGATCGCGGATGCAAAAAGCGCGCGCGCCTATCGCGCGAAAGTCAGCGACGCCGAGACCGTCTCAATGTGGCAGAGCCTCGCCTTCGGTCCGAACTACAAGGCGGCCTATTGCATGGCCGTCTGCCCGGCGGGCGCGGATGTGATCGGCGCCTATCAGGCGGACAAGAAGCGTTATCTTCAGGAGATCGTCGATCCGCTGCAGAAGAAAGCCGAGACGGTCTACGTCGTCGCTGACTCCGACGCCGAAGCTTATGTGGCGCGCCGGTTTCCGGCCAAGACGCCAAAACGCGTGGGCTCGACGCCACGTCCCGTGACGATCGAGGGCTTCCTCTCCGGCTTGCGGCTATTCTTCCAGCGCGGCAAGTCGACCGGTCTCGACGCGGTCTACCACTTCGTCTTCACCGGCGCGGACCATCGCAGCGCCACCATCGTCATCGCCAACAAAATGCTCAGCGTCGACGACGGGCTTGTCGGCGACTCGCGACTGCTCGTGACCGCCGACTCCGAAACTTGGCTGCGCTTCGTGCGCAAGGAGACGAGCCTCGTCTGGGCGCTGCTGCGCGGCAAGATCCGGCTGCGCGGCGATCCGCGCCTGCTACTGGCCTTTGGGCGATGCTTTCCAGGCTGACCCGACTACCCCCCGTTCGCCTTCGCCGTATGCGCGGCGACGATGTCGCGCGCCTGCTTGCCGACGACTTCCGCGAGATGGTCGAAACGCGCCTGGTAAAAGCCCGCGCCCGCCGTCGCGGAGCGCAGTTCGACGATGAGATTGTCCATCTCCGCCTCGGGAATCAGAGTTTCTAACTTGTCCCAGCCTTCCCACCCCTCACGCGGGCCGAAGCCCATGATCTGGCCGCGCCGCGCCGAGACGATGCCGGTTGCGCGCGACATGGCGTCGCTGGGCACGAAAATATCGACCGCGAGCACCGGCTCCAGCAGGATCGGCTCGGCCTTTTCCAAGGCTTCGCTCATGCCGATGCGCGCCGCGGTGCGGAACGCCATGTCGGAAGAATCGACGGAATGGTACGAGCCGTCGGTCAGCACCGCCTCGACGTCGACCACCGGAAAGCCTAACGGGCCGTGCAGCAAGGCGTCCTGACAGCCGGCCTCGACGGACGAGAAATATTGCCTGGGCACGGAGCCGCCGTGCACGCGCTCGCTGAAGGCGAATCCTTCGCCGCGGCCGCGTGGCGCGATCTCCATCACCACGTCGCCGAACTGGCCATGTCCGCCCGACTGCTTCTTGTGACGGCCGCGGACGGTGACCTTATGGCGGATCGTTTCGCGATAGGCGACCGTCGGCTTTGAGCAGTCGACCGCGACGTTGAAACGCGAGGCGAGGCGTTCGAGCGCGACGCGCAAATGCATCTCTCCCTGGCCGAAAAGCTTGATCTGCGACAGTTCCTGGTCATGGACAAAAACGAGCGAAGGATCCTCTTCGATGAGCTTCGTCATCGCCGCGGCGAGGCGCATCTCGTCCTTGCGGTCCTTCACATTGAGCGCGAGGGCGTGCACCGGATCGGGAGCTTCCGCGCGCGTCTTCCGCAGATCCGCCGCGCCCGAGCGCGCGTCGGCGACGATCGTGTCGCCGGTCTGCGCATGATCGAGACGCCCGAGAGCGACGACGTCTCCGGTCTTCGCCTCCGTCGTCTTGCTCGTCGCCGCGCCCATCAAATGCGATATGCCCGAAATGCGATCCTCTCCCTGCGGCGAAGCGACGGTCTGCCCGTCCGCAAGGGAGCCGCGCAGCACGCGCGCGACCGACATTTTTCCGCCGTGCGGCGTGTGGATCGTACGAATGATGCGCGCCAGCGCGGGGCCGCCCTCGCCGACGCCAAGCCGCACCCGGGTCGCTTCGACTCCCGGCGCCTCGTGACGCATCGCTTTCAACAGCCGCGTCACCCCAGCGCCCCGTTCGGCCGAGCCGATGAACAAAGGCACGACCAGTCCGGCGCGCAATTCCTTGGTGAGGTCGTCGAAAACCTGATCGCGCGGCGGTTCGATGTCGGAAATCAGCTCCTCCATCAGCGCGTCGTCGTAGTCGGCGAGCCGTTCGAGCATCGAATAGCGGGCTTCCTTCTCGGTCGCGACGTCGCCCCCGGAAATGTCGACGACTTCCGACGGCGCATGTTCGCGATAGACATAGGCGCGCTCCAGCGCGAGATCGATGAAGCCGACCGCGACGCCATTGTTCCAGATCGGAACCTGGCGCAGCAGCAACGGCGTGCGCGAGGCCTGCTGCAGAATGGTGAGCGCCTCGCGCACATCGATGGTCGCGGCGTCGATCTTGTTCAGGAAAATGAAATGCGGCACGCCGAGTTCTTCGAGCTGGCGCAAAATGAGCTGCAACGCCGGTATCTTGCGGGGGTCGGCCTCGCAGACGACGACGGCGGCGTCGACCGTCGGCAGGATATTGCGCGAGTCATGGGCGAATTCGACGGAGCCTGGCAGATCGACGAATGTGTAGCCGTCGCCCATATAATCGACCGTCGCGACATTGGACTCGACGCTCATCTGATGGGCGCGGGCTTCCGGACTGGAGTCGCCGACGCTGGCGCCTGCAGCGACGGGGCCCTGCCGCGGGATCGCGCCGGCGTGGGCCAGAATAGCCTCGAGAAGAGTGGTCTTGCCGCATTGGAACGGGCCCGCCAGCGCAATCAGCCGCGGGCCCTGTGCTCTCGCCTCGTGAGAATGCGCTCCTTGGGACGACGCTGGGGACAATGTTTGACCCATCACTCCCTCCTTATCTATCGGAGCCTGGTTTCGTCCGGCCCCGTTAGCTCATGGTTTCACCATGCGGCCGCCAGCGCAAGACGCCGTCCCTCGCCCGGCGCTTCCACGCTCGCGGAAAGCGCGATAGAAGGCGCAACCCATACGACAACGGAGCTATTATGCGCCCTAGTAAACGCGCGCCCGACGAGATGCGCCAGGTGAGTTTCGAGCGAGGCGTCGCCCGCTACGCCGAGGGCTCCTGCCTCGTAAAATTCGGCAATACGCAAGTGCTCTGCGCGGCGTCGCTCGAGGACAAGCCGCCGCCGTGGCTGCGCGGCCAGGGCCGAGGCTGGGTGACGGCGGAATATTCCATGCTGCCACGCGCCACCCACACGCGCACGCGGCGCGAGGCCGCCGCCGGAAGGCTCTCGGGACGCACGCAGGAAATCCAGCGCCTCATCGGCCGCTCGCTGCGCGCCGTCACCAATCTGCCCGCGCTTGGCGAGCGGCAGATCGTCGTCGACTGCGACGTCATACAGGCGGACGGCGGCACGCGCACGGCGTCGATCACCGGCGCCTGGCTGGCGCTGCATGATTGCCTTAATTGGATGCGTTCGCGCTCCATCGTCAAGGAAAGCCCGCTGCGCGATCATGTCGCCGCGGTGTCCTGCGGCATCTTCAACGCAACCCCGGTGATCGACCTCGATTACGCCGAGGATTCAACCGCGGCGACCGACGCCAATTTCGTCCTCACCGGATCGGGCGGCCTCGTTGAAATTCAGGCGACGGCCGAAGTCGCGGTTTTTTCCCAAGATGAGTTGTCGGCCATGCTGGCGCTCGCCCAGCAGGGAGTCGCGGACCTCGTCGCTCTGCAGAAAGCGGCGCTCGCGTAAGCGATCTCGTCCACGTCAATCCGATTTGAAGAGACGGCGCGGCTCAAGCCGCACGGGAAGCTCGTCCCGCGCCGCGCGCCCTGCATCGATCGCCGGGCGCGTTTTCTTTCAGCACCGCTTACGCCGCCGATGGCGGATTGATCGGCAGAGGATCGGTTTCCAACAACGCATAGAGCAAATGGTCGCGCCACTGGCCGTTGATGTTGAGATAGGAGCGCGCATAACCCTCCTGCTTGAAGCCGACGCGCTCCAGCAAGCGCTTCGAGGGCTCGTTCGTCGGCAGGCAAGCCGCCTCGATGCGATGGAAGCCGCGCTTCTCAAAAGCATAGGCGCAAGCGGCGCGAACGGCGCGGGTCATGTGGCCCTTGCCTGCATAGGGTTCGCCCATCCAATAGCCAAGCGTCGCCGCCTGCGACACGCCCCGCCGGACATGGCCGAAGGAGAGGCCGCCCATCAGCGCGTCGTCCTCCTCACGGAAGATGAAGAAGGAATAGGCCTCGTCGCGGGCCATTTCCTCGGCGTGGCGGCGCACGCGATAGCGAAAGCTCGCCCGTGTGAGATCATCGATCGGCCAGAGCGGCTCCCAGGGCGTCAGGAAGGAGCGGCTTTTTTCGCGCAGTTCGGCCCACTCGATGTAGTCGCGCATTTCGGACGCGCGCAGATAAAGACCGTCGCCTCTAATCGGCAGGTCGCGCCGCCCGATTACGCTGAAGATCGCCATCGTGCTCCTTGCCAGACCTTATCAGCTCTTCGCCGCCCGCGCGTGCGACGAGATAAATTCGGCGACTCGCGCGCCATCATTTTCAAGAATCGTGAATCGTTCCGGCGCGTCAAGTCGCGCCGCAATATTTTCAGGCGGCTGCGGACGCAGTCCGATGGCGCGCTCAATAGCGTCCGGAAACTTTGCCGGATGCGCCGTCGAAAGCGCGATGACGGGCGTCGCGGGATCTTTCGCAAGCCGCGCACGCGCCGCAGTGACGCCGGTCGCGGTATGCGGATCGAGCACATAGCCGGTCTCGCGCCAGGTGCGGCGAATCTCCTCCGTCGTCTCGGTCTCGCCGACGGACTGCGCATCGAATTCGGCGCGAATGGCGGCGAGCGCCGCAGGCGGAATATCGAAGGCGCCGGATTGATCGAGCGAGGCGAAAGCGGCGCGGATCACCGCCGGATCGCGCCCCGTCGCATCAAACAATAGGCGCTCGAAATTGGATGAAACCTGAATGTCCATCGACGGCGACTGAGTCGGCGTGACGCCCCGCGGCTCGTAACGGCCGCTCGCAAGCGCGCGCGCTAGAATGTCGTTGGCGTTGGTCGCGACGACCAGTCTGTCGATCGGCAGACCCATCCGCTTGGCGACATAGCCGGCCAGCACGTCGCCGAAATTGCCCGTCGGCACGGCGAAGGAAATATGCCGATGCGGCGCGCCGAGGGCGACGGCGCTCGTGAAATAATAGACTGTCTGCGCGACGACGCGCGCCCAGTTGATGGAATTGACGCCGGCGAGTCCGACGCGCGCACGAAAGTCGGCGGCGCGAAACAGCCGTTTCAAAATCGCCTGCGCATCGTCAAACGAGCCCTGCAGCGCGATCGTATGAACATTGTCGTCAGCGACCGTGGTCATTTGCTTGCGCTGCACGTCGGAAACCCGGCCGTGCGGAAACAGGATGAAGACGTCGACGCGGTCCAGACCCTTGAACGCCTCGATCGCCGCGGCGCCCGTATCGCCGGACGTCGCGCCAACGATGGTGGCGCGCAGATTTCGCTCTTCGAGCACATGATTCATCATGCGCCCAAGGAGCTGCATCGCCAGATCCTTGAAGGCGAGCGTCGGCCCGTGAAAAAGTTCGAGAACGAAGAGATTGTCGGCGATCTGCGTCAGCGGCGCGATCGCGCGGTGACGAAACCCGCTATAGGCGCTCTCTGTCTGCGCCCGCAAAATCTCACGCGCAAACGTCTCGCTGAGATAAGGCGCGATTACTTTGGCCGTCGCTTCGGCATATGGCCGGCCCGCGAGCGCGGCGATCTCGGAAGGCGCGAGACGCGGATAGGCGAGCGGCGCGTAGAGCCCGCCGTCAGTCGCAAGACCGGCGAGCAGAACGTCGTCGAAGCCGAGCTGCGCGGCCTCGCCGCGGGTTGAGAGATAGCGCAACCGTCAATCCATGGATGGAAGAGCGCGCCGCGCGCGCGTGTCAGTGCGCTTTTCATAGCATATTCGACAGCGCTGCAAGCCCGAGGTCGCTAGATGCGCTCATGCGCAAGAACGCCGCGTGCGTAAATCCCAAAAACGACGAGAAGCGCGAGCGACAGGCCGAACCACGTCACGGCGTAGGAGAAATGATTATTGACGATCGTTGGAACGCCTCCCACCGGGCGCGGCCAATCCGGCCCCGCTGCGGGAACCGCGTCGAGGACGAGCGCGAAAGGCGCGGCGTCGGCTACACCCAGGGCGCCGGCGATCGCCGCGGGATCGCGCGCGTAGAAGACGTTCTTTTCGGGCTGATCGGCGGGCGTGAACGGGTTGCGGCGCTCCGGCGCGCGCAGCAATCCGACGAGCGTCACTTCGCCGGAGGGGGCGGCGCGCACGTCGGCGTCGTCGGCTTTTGACGCCGGAAGAAATCCGCGGTCGACAAGCACGACGCCGCCGCCCGTCAGCGCGAAAGGCGTGAGCAGCCAATAGCCCGGCTCGCGGCTCGCACCCTCCGGCGGCGCGGCGAAGACGAGCGCGTCGCGGCCGCCGACAAAACGACCCGTCGCCCGCACATGCATGAAGTCGTAATCCTCAGTGCGAAGCGTCGCCCATCGCTCAGGCGGTGGAATTGGCTGCGGCGCCTGCGTGGAGCGCTGCTCGACGCGCGCGATCAGCGCCTCTTTCTCGCCGAGCCGCCGCACCTGCCAAAACCCCAGACTGACCAGCAGCGCAAAGAGCAGCGTCGTCGCAACCGCCGGCCCCAGAAGCGCGCGGACGGCGGAACTCACGACTGATGGCGGCTTTCTTCAGCCTTGTTGAAATATTGCAGGGCGATCAGCAGGCCCTTCATCGGCCGCAGCAGCCCCACGCAGAGAATGGCTGATAGCGGCACGAGGATGGCGGCGTGCACCCAATAGGACGGCTGATAGTTCACCTCGACGTACCACAGCACCGCGATCGCGACGAAGCCGACGACGGTCATGACCATGATCGCCGGACCGTCGCCCGCGTCGGCGAAGGAGAAATCGAGCCCGCAAACCTCGCAGGTCGGCGCGACGGTCAGCAGGCCGCGGATCATGTGGCCCTTGCCGCAGCGCGGACATCTGCCGAGGATTCCGTCGACATAGAGCGATACGGGCGGATAGACGTGCTCTTGTGACATGTTGGTCCTCCAACGAAAACGGTCACGGGCGCGCCCGTGACCGTCCAATGGTCAAACTGGCGCCGGCGCGCCTATTCCATTGTCCCGCCCCAGTTCCCCCACACGTAAATGCAGGCGAACAGAAACAGCCAGACGACGTCGACGAAGTGCCAGTACCAGGCGGCGAATTCGAAGCCCAAATGCTGGTCCGGCGTGAAGGCGCCCCTGAAGACGCGCAGCAGGCACACGATCAGGAAGATCGTGCCGACGATCACGTGGAAGCCATGGAAGCCGGTCGCCATAAAAAAGGTCGAGCCGTAATTCGTCGCCGCCGGCTTCGCCGGGTCGAAGGCGAAGGCGAAGGGCGCGTGGAGATATTCATAGGCCTGGATCGTCGTGAACAGCAGGCCGAGCGCGATCGTCGCGATCAAGCCCTTCTTCAACACGTCGCGCTTGTTTTCCAGAAGGCCGTGATGGGCCCAGGTCAGAGTCGCGCCTGAGCTGAGCAGAATGAGCGTGTTGAGGAGCGGCAGTTTCCAAGGGCTCAGCACTTCCATGCCCTTGGGCGGCCAAACGCCCTGGAACAATTCGGTGCGCAGGACCTGCGCCGCATCGGCGGGGAAGAGCGCCGAATTGAAGAATGCCCAGAACCAGGCGACGAAGAACATCACCTCCGAGAAGATGAATAGGATCATGCCGTAGCGATGATGCAGCCGCACGACCGGCGAGTGGAATCCGCCGACGCTCGCTTCGTGGATGATGTCGCTCCACCACGCGTACATGACCAGCAGAATGCCGCCCATGCCGACAAAGAACATGGCGCCGCCGAAGGTCATGCCGCCGATCGGCGCGCCCTTGTGCTGCGCCATCCACATGACCGCGCCGATCGCCGTGATGAGCGCGGCGAGCGCGCCCACGATCGGCCACGGACTCGGATCGACCAGATGATAGTCGTGTTCGGGTTTCGCGTGTCCGTCCGCCATCTTGCTCTTCCTTGTCATCGGCCGGCGGTACCGGCCAGTCCCCTAGTTTGCCGCGCGGTCAACCCTTCGGCTTTGCGGTCGCCGTCTCGCTCGTCTTCGCCGCAGTGGAATCCTTGATGGCGAAGAACGTGTAGGAAAGCGTGATCTCACGAACGCCGCGCATGCCTTCTTCGCGCTCAAGCGCGGGATCGAGATAGAAAACCACCGGCCATTCCTCGGCCTCATGGGGGCCGAGCCGCTTCTCCTCGAAGCAGAAGCAGGCGACCTTGACGAAGAAGGCCCCGGCCTGACCGGGCGTGACATTGTAGGCCGCCTGGCCGCTGGTCTCGCGATCAGAGAGATTGGCGACCTTGTAATAGACGGTTTTCGTCTCGCCGGTGCGCAAGGAGATCTTGGCGACCTCAGGCTCGAAGCGCCACGGCAGATCACGGGCGACATTGGCGTCGAAGCGCACGGTGAGCACGCGCTCGCCGGGGGACGGCGCGCCGGCGACATCGGTCCTCGGCGTGCCGCCAAAGCCGGTCGCGGCGCAAAAGGCCCGGTAAAGCGGAACCGAAGCGAAAGATAGGCCGAGCATCGCCGCCGTGCCCACGACCAGCGCCGCCGCGATCATCCGCGGGCGTTTGCGTGAACGAGGCGCCGGCGCGTTCATGGTCAGATCGTCCGATTGACGATGGCGGCGCCAAACTTCACCAGCGTGACGGCGTAGAACAGCACGGCGAGGAGCGCGATCGTCACGCCGATCGCGATGTTGCGCGCGCGACGGCTGCGCGCCTGCTCGTCGGTCAGCACGACCCCTGGCCGGTCGAATAAGCTCGCGCGCGCTTTCATCTTGTCTCCTGCATCGGTCATTTCTTTCACCATCCGCTTGGCCGCCTAGATCAGCGCAAAGATATGCGCCGTCTGCTCGACGACGAGGACCAGGAACAGCAGAAACAGATAGAGGATGGAGAACAAAAACATCCGGCGGGCGGCCCGACGGGCCGTATCGCCTTCACGCTGCTTGAACACCGCCGCAGCGCCGCCGACGAGCGCGATCCCGCAGCCGATCGAGACGAGACCATAGGCGAGCGATGCGAAGCCCAACAGCCATGGCGCGACGCCAAGCGGCGCGAGCGCCAGCGCATAGATCAGGATTTCGAGACGCGTGCGGTCTTCGCCGGCGACATTGGGCAGCATCGGCACGCCGGCGCGGGCGTAATCCTCGCTTCTCAGCAACGCGAGCGACCAGAAATGCGGCGGCGTCCACATGAAGATGATCGCAAAGAGCACGACGCTCGCAAGACTGATTTCGCCCGTCGCGGCGGCATAGCCGACCATCGGCGGAAGCGCGCCGGCGGCGCCGCCGATGACGATGTTCATCGGCGTCCAGCGCTTCAGCAACATCGTATAGATCACGACATAGAAGAAGATGGTGAAGGCGAGCAGCGCGGCGGCAAACCAGTTCGCGACATAGCCGAGCGTAAAGACCGACAGCGTCGCCAGCACGAGACCAAAGCCGAGCGCCGCCTCGGGATCGAGACGTCCGGCCGGGATCGGGCGTTTGCGCGTGCGCGTCATCAGCGCGTCAACGTCGGCGTCGTACCACATGTTGAGCGCGCCGGACGCGCCGGCGCCGACGGCGATCGCCAGGAGCGAAGCAAAGCCGATCAGCGGATGCGGCGGAGTCGGCGCGAGCAACAGACCGGCGAGCGCGGTGAACACCACGAGCGACATCACGCGCGGCTTGAGCAGCGCGAAATAGTCGGATGGCGACGCGACGGAGATGCGCGGAGCCTGTTCGTCGTGCAGATAAGATGCGTCGCTCATGGCGTTTCACTCAGAACCTTGGCCGCTGAGGCGGGCGCAGAAGAGTCGCGTCATTGCTCGCCGGCGCCAGCTTGCATCGTCGGCGCGCGTTCTTCGCGCCGACGCTTGGTTTGTTACCGGCTCGCCCCGGTGATCCGCGGCAGAACCTGGAACTGGTGGAAGGGCGGCGGCGACGACAGAGTCCATTCCAGCGTCGTTGCGCCCACGCCCCAGGGATTGGCGCCGGCCAGCCGCTTCTTCATGAAGGCCTCAATGATCGCGTAGAACCAGACGACCAGCGAGAGCGTGACGAAGATCATGCCGGAGGACGACACCAAATTCCACAGCGCGTAAGCGTCCGGATAGTCGATGTAGCGGCGCGGCATCCCGCCCAGTCCGAGGAAGTGCTGCGGGAAGAAGACGATGTTGACGCCGATAAACAGCAGCCAGAAGTTCGCCTTGGCCAGAGTCTCCGAATACATGTAGCCGGTCATTTTGGGGAACCAGTAATAGAACCCCGCATAGAGCGCGAAGACCGCGCCGAGCGACAGCGTGTAGTGGAAGTGGGCGACGACATAGTAGCCCTCGTGGAACTGCTTGTCGGCGCTGGCGTTGGCGAGCACGACGCCGGTGATGCCGCCCATCGTGAACACGAAGATGAAGCCGATCGCCCAGACCATCGGCGCGCGGAACGAGATCGACCCGCCCCACATCGTCGCGATCCAGGAGAAGATCTTGATGCCGGTCGGCACCGCGATCACCATGGTCGCCAGCGTGAAGTAGCGCTGTGCATTGAGCGACAGGCCGACCGTATACATGTGGTGCGCCCACACGATGCTGCCGAGCACGCCGATGGAGACCATGGCGTAGGCCATGCCGAGATAGCCGAACACCGGCTTTTTCGAGAAGGTCGACACGATCTGGCTGATGATGCCGAAGCCGGGAAGAATGACGATGTAGACTTCCGGATGGCCGAAGAACCACAGCAGGTGCTGGAACAGCAGCGGATCGCCGCCGCCCGCCGGATCATAGAACATCGTGCCGAAGTTGCGGTCGGTGAGCAGCATCGTCACGCAGCCCGCGAGCACCGGCAGCACGAGCAGCAGCAGGAAGGCGGTCACGAGGATCGACCACACGAACAGCGGCATCTTGTGCAGCGTCATGCCGGGCGCCCGCATGTTGAAGATCGTCGTGATGAAGTTGATCGCGCCAAGGATCGACGACGCGCCGGCAAGATGCAGCGCCAGGATCACGAAATCCATCGCCGGGCCGGGCGAGCCGGTGTTCGACGACAGCGGCGGATAGAAGGTCCAGCCGCCGCCAAAGCCCTTCATGCCCGGCGCGCCTTCGACGAACATCGAAATGACGGCGAGCACGAGCGAGGCGAAGAGCAGCCAGAATGAAATGTTGTTGAGGCGCGGGAAGGCCATGTCCGGCGCCCCTATCATCAGCGGGATCTGCCAGTTGGCGAAGCCGACGAAGGCCGGCATGATCGCGCCGAAGATCATGATCAGGCCGTGCATGGTGGTGAACTGGTTGAACAGGTTGGGCTGGAAGAATTGCAGCCCGGGCTGGAAAAGCTCGGTGCGGATCAGCATCGCCAGCGCACCGGCAAACAGGAACATGATGAAGCTGAACCACAGGTACAAGGTGCCGATATCCTTGTGGTTGGTGGTCGTCAGCCAGCGCATCATGCCGCTCGGATGTGCCTCGTAATGCGCATGCGTAGTCGTCGTAGCCATCAGTCTTCTCCTTATCCTTTTGTTTTGCGCACGGCGGCGACTTCCGCGGGCTGCACCATGTCCCCCGCCTTGTTGCCCCAACTGTTGCGTTCGTAGGTGATCACGGCGGCGACATCCAGGTCCGACATCTGCTCGCCCAGTCCTAGCATGGCCGATCCCGGAATGCCGTGCATCACGATGTCCAGATGCTTGTCCTTCGGCCCCATCACGACTTTGCCGTCTTTTGCGAAGCCGAGCCCGGCCAGGCGTTTGACGGTATCCTGGTTGGTGAGCGTCGCGCCTTCGACCAAGGGCGGGAATACGCCCGCAATGCCCTGTCCGTTGGCCTGGTGGCATGCGGCGCAGCGGGCCTTGAAGACGCCCTCGCCATGCTTTTTCAGATCATCCAGCGCATAGTCCTTGGTGGCGGCTGCCGCCTCGGCGACAAGCTTGGTTTTCTGCTGCTGGAGCCATGCGTCGTATTGCTCCTGCGGCATCGCCTCGACCACGATCGGCATGAAACCGTGGCCGATGCCGCACAGCTCGGCGCACTGGCCGCGATAGGTGCCGGGTTTGTCCACCTGGAACCAGGCCTCATGGATGAAGCCGGGAATCGCGTCCTGCTTGACGCCGAATGCCGGGATCCACCAGGAGTGGATCACGTCGGAGGCCGTCAGCAGCAGCCGGACTTTCTTGCCGGTGGGCACGACCATTGGATGGTCGACTTCCAGCAGGTAGTGCGTGGTCTTTGCCGCCTTGTTGTCGATCTGGTCGCGCGGAGTGGCCAGATTGCTGACGTATTTCACGCCCTGGTCCATGTATTCGTATTCCCACAGCCACTGCCGGCCGGTGACCTTGATGCTCATGTCGGTGTTTTCGACGGTTTTCATGCGCAGCACGGTTTTGGTGGTGGGGTAGGCCATGCCCACCAGGATGAAGAACGGAATGATGGTCCAGACGATTTCCAGCCGAGTGTTGTGATGGAACTGCGCTGCCTGGTGTCCGACCGATTTACGGTGCTTGTACAGCGCATAGAACATGGCGCCGAATACCACAATGAAAATTACCAGGCACACCAGCAGTATCAGGGTGTGCAAATCGTAAATTTCCGTGGCGAGGGGGGTTACCGGGGGCTGGAGATTGAGATTGAATTCTGCATATGCCGAGGTGGCGAAAAGGCTGATCGTTATTGTTTGTAGAGCTGATCGGATTTTGCAGAGCATGTCGTTATCCTTTCATGTCTGGGAGTGGCCCAGGCGCGATTGCAGTTGTCGCCCGAGATTGAGTCGTTCTTCGCTGTTGAGTAGTCGTCCGAACTCGATTTCCTTGCCGTGCGAACGCAAGGCCAGCCGCCGGCATTCGCCATCCGGCATGTATTCCATGACCACCTGCGCCCAATAACCATTCAGTTCTATATGGCTGTCGCATTTGGGATCGTGCTTTTCGACGATGACCTTGTGGTCGTCTATGGTCAGGCGTTCGTAGTCATGGACATGACGCCAGATATGGCGGAAGCAGAGCCAGAGGATGAGGAGTTCGATGCCGGCAAAGGGAAGAACCGGCCAGGCGCCGAGCAGGGTAAAACCGGAGGCGATGGTCAGAGTGACGAAGGTGATGATGAAAAAGGCACACAGGGTACCGGCCGGGGACAAGGAACAATTTGGCCTGGCAGTGATGGAGTAATGCACCGATGATGTCGAACCGCAGACATCGACCATGTCGTGCCTCACTTTCTATGGCAAATGACCCTTGCCAGTATGAGTGTCACACCCCTTCGTGCTTACTGCAAAATTCGTAATACTTGACCATACTAGTATGATATTTATTCGGGTGCAAGCGCCACAAAAACCCCTGTACAAACCCTACTTAAATAGTAGACTACTCTCGAGTGTCAAGCCTTGAGGAGAGGAGGGTTACCATGAATCCGCTTAATCTGTTCTGGCTGTTTGCTGCGCCCGCGCACGGCTGGAGCCGTCTGGTCCACACCAAACCATCGATCCCCCAGCTGTACCTGTTGCATGTCATTCCTTTTTCCCTGATCCCGCCCTTGATGCTCTACCTTGCCGGAGGCAAATACGGCGGCCAGTTTTTCCCGATGATGGCGTCCTCGAAGCTGCTGCTGATTGCGGTGATTTTCTTCCTGGTCGAGATGGCGGCGGTGCCGATCATGGGCGTCCTGATCCGGCAGTTGGGCGAACTGGGCGAAGTCCATCCGTCCTTTCGCGAGGCTTTCATCCTCGCCGCGGTGGCGCCTACTCCGTTATGGCTGGCGCCGATCTTTCTGCTCGTGCCCAGCGTGCTGGTCAACCTCGCGGTCGTCACGCTCGCGCTGATGGCGGCGGCAGGACTGATCTATTACGGCATTCCGGTCGTGTTCAGGATGAAGGAAAGAGGACATGCCATCCTGGTGTTCGGCGCGGTCCTGATTGCCGGCACGGTGGCGATGGGGTTCCTGATGGTGTCGACCCTGGTCGTTTGGAGCAGTGTGCAGAATTTGCAGTACGCGATGCCGCTTTTGAGCTGAACGATGCGGCGGTTATAACGTCCGGATTCCGTTGCGCGGCGACGGGGGAAAGGAATCGCAATGATAGACGACAATTTCAACATGAGCATCCGCAAGTATCTCAAGATGGTGGGCGTGCGTTCCCAGCATGAAATCGAGCAGGCGGTCGCGAAGGCATTATCCAGCGGGCAACTCACGGGCAACGAGAAAATACCGGTGAAAATGACACTGACCATGGGCCAGGTCAACCTGGAGGTCGGGTTTGATGGAGAAATTAGCTTGGAGTGAAGCTTCCGGCAATAGGATGTAGCGCAGGCGTTCTCGCCTGCATCAGCCCATGTGCTTTGGGAGGAAATGCAGGCGAGGCGCCTGCGCTACACGTCCGGCCTTGTAACAGGCCGGGGTTGACGATCAGGGCTTATCCAGCGAGCCGACAGACTTCGGATAGGTGACGATGCCCCAGGGCATTTCCTTGTCGCCGATGCGCTTGGTGACTTCCAGCTTTTTCCGGTCGATCACCAGGACTTCATCCGAGCGGCCGCAGGCGAGCAGCACGTTGGCGTTGTCGGGCGTGAAGGTGAAGTGCCAGCACCGCTCGCCGGTGGTCACGCTCTTGACCTTCTTGAAGGACTTCGCGTCATAGACTTCCAGGGTTTTCTCCTTGGAAGCGGCAACGTAGATGTGCTTGCCTTCAGGATCGAACGAAATACCGTACGGCGTTTTGCCGGTATTCACGGTTCTCACCGGATTGAAATCCTTGTCCAGCACGAGGAATTTGTTGCCGTATTCCAGCGTGGAAACATAGAACGTGCCGTCCGGCGAAACCTTGATGCCGCGCGGACGGTCGCCGTATTTGGAGGTGTGGATCGTCTTCAGCAGCTTGCCCGACTGGATGTCGTGCACGGTGATGGTGTTGTCCGCCTCGTTGGTGATCACCAGCTTCTTGCCGTCCTTGGAAAACTCGATGCCTTCGGTTTCCGGTCCGCCGACGATCTCCTGCACGACCTTGCCCTGCTTGAGGTCGACCACGGAAATCTTGGCCGGAACCTCGGGCTCGTCATCGTCGTCGTCCTCTACCGGAGCGGCACCCGGCTTCGGCGGCGGTCCGCCCTTGGAGCTCGGTTCGTAGGAGATGTAGACCTTGTCGCCCAGCACGCGCACGAATTCAGGATTCTTGCCGATGGGAATGTGCTTCGCCACCTTGCCGGTGGCGGTGTCGATCACGGAGATATTGCCGTCGTCGCGGTTGGCCGTCACCAGCCACTTGCCGTCCGCCGTCACGCCGATGCCGCGCGGCCCCTTGGCGCCGATATCGATGGCGCCCTTGGTTTCCATGGTGGCGAGGTCGATCACGGTGACGCCGCCATCCTGGTTGGAAATATAGGCGACGCCCTTGTTGCCGGCCTGCGTGCAGGATGCGGTGCCAAGGCCCAGCGTGAGCAGCAGTGCGGCAGATAAGTTGTATTTATTGTGCGGATGTTTCATGCAGATAATCTCCGTGTTGATGAAGGGTTTGCCACAGACCATGAGCGCTTCCTGTCCCGGCCTCATGTGTAATGGTATTGAGAAACATACGAGGATAAAGGTTCCCGAGGGCGCGGAGGATTCTGGACCAGAAACCAGCCTTGCGCAAGCCAAGCACCTGTTTCAGTAAGCTTCATCCCAGCGCTGGGTTGGGCGCGGATGGAGGCGCATCCCCGTAGCGCAGGCGTCCCCGCCTGCGCTACCGTCGGGCGCAACGCCGCAGACTCCCGACGCAGCAATTTTCAAGACTCTATTCCTGCCCGCACATTGTTGCAGGCGCCGCATGTCCTGCATGGATCGTCGGGTTCAGTGGCCATCGGTCACCAGGGTATTTCGGTTCCGTCGAAGCCGATGAAGCGGCCGGAATCCTCGGCGGTCAGCCGGTCGAGCACCTTGCGCATGCCGGCGATACTTGTCTCGCCCGAGATCAGCGCATTTGGCCCGCCCATGTCGGTCTGCACCCAGCCCGGATGCAGTACCACCGCACGGATGCCGCGCGGCGCCAGATCGAGCGACAGGCTTTTGACCACCATATTCACCGCCGCCTTGCTGGAGCGGTACAGGTAGGCGTCGCCGCTGGTGTTGTCGTCCAGGCTGCCCATCTTGCTGCTGACGGTGGCGATGGTTTTGCCCTGGCCGAGGTCGAGGTTGCCAACGAACGCTTCCGCCATTTTCATCGGTGCCATGGTGTTGACGAGGAAAGCCAGCACCCAGGCGTCGTAATCGGTCTGGCCGAAGCCGCTGTGCCGATCCGGGTAGATGCCCGCGTTATTGATGAGGAGGTCGATGGGCGTGCCGTGCAGTTGCTGCGCCAGCGCGTCGATGTCGGACAAGTCCGCCACGTCCAGCGCGTGCAGCGTCACCCGGCCCTGCGAGGCATCGCTCAGCGCCTGCAAGTTTTCGGCGGTGGCCGGCATACGGCAGCAGGCCAGCACACGCCAGCCGGCTGCCGCATATTGTTTGACGAATTCGAGTCCGAGGCCGCGATTGGCACCGGTGATCAATAGGGTAGGCATGGTTCGCTCCAAATTCAGATAAGGACTTCGTCCGGGATCAGCGCGATCAGGTCGGTCACGCCGACATCCTCGCCGGCCTGCAGCAGCAATGTCGTGACCTGGCCGCGGTGATGGGTCTGGTGATTGAAAAAATGCATGATGACGCCGGCCAGGCGTTTTTGCGCCGCAATGCCTTTCATGCTGGTATAGGACAGGATGCGCGACAGGTCGTCTTCCGCGAGTTCTGACGCCCATGCCTGGATAATGCCGTCCAGCGTTTTCCGGTAGGCGGCGAGTCCGGCCAGTTCCGCGAACAGCGGCGTATCCAGCGATGGCGGCGCTGGCACA
Source organism: Methylocystis sp. (assembly GCF_051062815.1). Taxonomy (GTDB): domain Bacteria; phylum Pseudomonadota; class Alphaproteobacteria; order Rhizobiales; family Beijerinckiaceae; genus Methylocystis. Next base: position 86,481 of record NZ_JBPFDU010000082.1, read on the forward strand.
TCGCGGACGCCGGTAAGCGCTGCGAATCCAGACGGATGCGCGGCAAACCGGCGCAGCCAGATGGTGTCGGCCACGGCGATATGATTGAGCGTGCCGAGGATGGAACCGAAAAACGCCCCGCGGTTGCGGGTGATTTCTGCATGGTTCAAGCGGCCGGCGGCCTCATACACCTTGTCGTTCATCCAGGCGTTATACGACGCCATCAACACAATGTGCTTGCAATCGCTCATGACAATACCTTGGCAAAATGATGCGAAGTGATTTGCAGTTTCCTGTTCAGGTAAAGGCGGTGCGCATCGTGCCGCTGCACGCCGGAATCGAGATGGAACTGCTGGCAGCCGAGCTCCCGCGCCTTTTCGATCAGCCAGTCGAGCAGCTTGCCGCCGTAGCCGTGCTGGCGCGCCGAACCCAGGGTGACCAGGTCGTCCAGGTAGAACGTCTTGCCCCAGGCGAGGAGTTCCGCGACGCGATAACCGGCCGCCGCGACAACGCGATCCTGCACCGCCATATAGACCAGCACATAGCCGTGGCGTTGCATCTGGCGCTGCACCTGCGCGACGAAGTCGTCTTCGGCAAGGTGCGGCCGCAATTCGTGGATGGCGGGATAACAGGCCTTGATCTCGGCCTCGGTGGCGGCGATGCGGATGTCCACGGGGTCTCCTGGAGCAGGGGTTGGAATCAGGGTTGGAACAGGCGCTTGCGTTCCGCGGTGAACGACCACCACGGCAGCGCCGGCCCGCCGTTCATGAAACTGGTAACCGACATGAAGACGTCAATCACGCACGGGTCGTGCCGCATGCCGGTTTCCATGCATAGCGCGTCGTACAGGTCCAGCGCATCGCGGCCGACCAGCTGCTCCGGTGTTTGGATGCCGATCAGGCGCAAATCGGCGGCCATCGCCTGGCCGATGTTGGGCAGGTCTTCCAGGCGGGTGACGTTGGCTCGGTCGACTTTATACGGATTCATTGGCAATAGTATACCGAGGCCCGCATCATCCCTGCCACAGCGGCGGCTCGTCCATCAATGCAATCTGCTCGCGCAGTTCCAGGATGCGGTTCTGCCAGTAATGCTGGGTGTTGAACCACGGGAAAGCCTTGGGGAAAGCCGGGTCGTCCCAGCGACGGGCGAGCCAGCCGGCGTAATGGATCAGGCGCAGGGTGCGCAGCGCCTCGACCAGGTGCAGTTCGCGCGGGTCGAAATCGTAAAAATCCTCGTAACCGGCCAGCAGGTCGGCGAGTTGCCGCGTCATCTCGCGCCGTTCGCCCGACAGCAGCATCCATAAATCCTGGATCGCCGGCCCCATGCGACTGTCGTCGAAATCGACGAAATGCGGGCCGTCTTCCGTCCACAGCACATTGCCCGGATGGCAGTCGCCATGCAGACGCAGCCGGCGCACGTCGCCGGCGCGGTCGAAACAGCGGCGTACGCCATCCAGCGCCTGTTCCACCACGCTGCGGTAGGCCGCTTCGATATCTGGCGGGATGAACCCGTGCGACAGCAGGAAATCGCGCGGCTCCTCGCCGAAGCTGGCGATATCCAGCGCCGGCCGTGCGCGGAAATCCGCCAGCGCGCCGATCGCATGAATGCGCCCGATGAAGCGTCCCATCCATTCCAGCGTGTCCGGGTCGCCCAGCTCCGGCGCGCGGCCGCCATGGCGCTCGAACAGCGCGAAACGGAAGCCGTCGTAGGCATGCAGTGTCCCCTTGCCGGCCAGCGACAGGGCCGGCACCACAGGAATCTCCGCCTCGGCCAGCGTTTGCACGAAGGTGTGCTCTTCCAGGATCGCCGCATCGCTCCAGCGCGCCGGGCGATAGAACTTCGCGATCAGCGGCGGCTGGTCTTCGATGCCGATCTGGTAAACGCGGTTTTCGTAGCTGTTGAGCGCCAGCAGGCGGCCATCCCCGCGTACGTCTACGCTTTCCAGCGCATCCAGGATGAAATCGGGCGTCAGCGCGGAAAACGGGGTGAGTTGGTCGGTCATGCCCGCATTTTACAGGCAGACCGTGTCGGTATTCCTGCTAATCAGGGCATAACGCCCCGGGCAGGTCGGTCAGGCGCAATCTCCAACGTGAGGGTTTCTTCCATGCCGCAGCCATTGTTAATTCCGCCGCGCACCTACAGGCAAATCAGACAAATCCGACGTTAAACGCACATCGAGCGACCTAGAATTGTCCGGTGGCTATTGGATCTATCGTTGCCTTCATTTTCGCGAACCTTGCATTGGAGAACATCATGTCTACCGTACAAAAGTCGATCGATATCAACGCCCCCGTCAGTTCCGTATACAACCAGTGGACCCAGTTTGAAGATTTCCCCGCCTTCATGGAAGGAGTCACGGAGGTCACGCAGCTCGATGATTCGCACCTGCACTGGTGCGCAGAAATCGGCGGCAAGGAGATGGAATGGGATGCCGAAATCACCGAACAGATTCCCGACCAGCGCATCGCCTGGCGTAGCGTGGAGGGTACGCCGACTGCCGGTGTGGTGAGTTTCCACAAGCTGGATGACGGCGCTACGCGCGTGATGGTGCAAATGGATTACGACCCGGAAAGCATCCTGGAAAATGCCGGCGATACGGTCGGTCTGCTGTCCCAGCGCGTCGAGGGCGATCTCGAACGCTTCAAGGATTTTCTCGAATCGCGCGGCGAGGAAACCGGCGCCTGGCGAGGCACGATCCGCCGTCCGTCTTGATCGGAAAACCCGCCGGGGGCCATGCGCCCAGCCTCCGGTGCGTGCAGCGCCAGTTTGGGTTGTGGCGGTGCAGAAAGCCTCACTCGCTCATCCGGCTTTCATGCGCCCGACCCAAACTGGCGGCACTTCTCTCTGCATTTCAAATTGTTCGCGACCAAACCGCGCGAGCTCCTAACTATCTCGATGCGCAAGGCATCCAGCATTCGATCCGTTACGCCACAGCAACGCTTCCTCAAAACGATCACGAGCGAAAATCATGGCGCCAAGGGTTTCCAGTCCTGGCAAGGCGCCGCCCCGAACATAATCGTGATATTGTATTTCCGAATCAACGTTAGCCAAGCCCGGAATGACGACCTCGCTCGACCCATGCCTGCTCGTGCAGCCGGAAAGACTGGTGGCTAGGAAGCCCTGAACAAGTCCGTCACACCGGCGAAAGCCGGTGTCCAGATGCTTGAAATACTGGATTCCGGCTTTCGCCGGAATGACGGCTTCGGACTTGTTCAGGGGTTCTCTAGTGCAACGATCCGCAACGACAAGAACCGTCGTAAGGTAACGGAGGCCCCATGAACGGTATCATCCCTTTGGAAATTCGGAAGTTCGTCGAGACCGGACTGGGGAAGCAAGCGTGGCCGGAGATCGTACGGTTGGCTGAAGTTCCGCCCCGGGTGTATGTGCCTGTGGTTGATTACCCGGACCAAGAGGTGATGGCGCTCCTCTCCGCCGTATCGGCCAGGACGGGAGATTCCATTCCCGTCATCCTGGAGGCCCTGGGCGAATTAATGGTGCCGGATCTGATCAACATGGTCTCAACGCTCATCAGACCAGGCTGGAAGACCCTCGACGTGATCGCCAACACGGAGGAGGCCATCCATGAGGTGCTTCGCCAGGCGGGGACGAATACCAATCCGCCGGAGCTGAAGTGCCGCTGGTCCGGGTCGCACGAGGTGGTTGTAACCTACATATCATCCCGGAAGATGTGTCCCCTGGCGAAGGGGATCATCAAGGGGATCGCCAGGCATTACGGAGAGCAGGCCACCATCACCGAGCCTACCTGCATGCTGCGGGGAGACGCGGCATGCCAATTGCACATTAGCGTAACTTAAAAAGCCCGCTCTCAGATATTGCGGAGAACCGAGGATGCTGAAAACCTATCACGGCAGTTGTCATTGCGGTGCTGTCACGTTCGAGGCCGACCTTGACCTCACGCAAAGCTCATTCCGGTGCAACTGCTCCATCTGCCGGCGCACGCGCTTCTGGCCGGCGGTAGCCAAGCCCGAAAACTTCCGTTTGCTTACTGGCGAGTCCGAGCTGACGCAGTATTTGTTCAACACCAGGAACAACCATCACTACTTCTGCAAGCACTGCGGCGTGCGCTGCTTTGGCGTCGGCAATGAAACGCCCATCGGCAAAATGTATGGCGTCAATCTCGGGTGTCTCACCGATGTCACCGACGAGGAGCTTTCAAAAGTCCCGATCACCTATGTTGACGGACTGCATGACAGGCAAAGCGCACCGGCATTCTTTAGCCACCTATGAGCATCGGGCCCAATCCGTCCATCGAGCGGGGCGCGCTAAAGCGCGCCCCTGGCTTTATCGCTAGGCTTCACTGCACATACCACGAAGGAGAAGCGAATGAGCGCACCAACTCAATTGCAGGTGGTGATTGGCAGTCTGTTCTATCCGGCGTTCCTCGGCAATATGTCCTATGTCGCCGCGGAGAAGCTGTTCAAGACCCCGGGATTCTTTGACCTGACGACCAGCCTGATTGTCCTTGCCCTAATCTTTCACTACGTGATGGACTGGACTTACACCATTGTCCTTAAAAAAGAGCAACCATACACGCCACTGAAATTCCTCGCGGATTCGGTTATTGTTGTTTGTCTCTACGTTGCAATGCGCCTTGCTCTCGCGGAAGAGGGTGTTCTGTTCAAGGAGGGTTGGTCGTGGCTTAGCCAGCCAGTCTTCTGGCTATTGATTACCAAATTCAGTGCCGTGGTTTGGGAGCTGGCGGAGGTGACCACGCTCAACCCAAAAAAATGGACATGCTTGAAAAAGCTGGAGGTGGGCGTAGACCTCGGCTTTGTCTTTCTCTACTTGGCGCTAGGTCTCGAGATTCTTGGCGCGTACAGTTTGACCATCTATTTTGCGTTGGCTGTTCTGTGCGACGCGTCGTTCTACGCTTTCCACAAAATGATTCAGCACAAATGCTCTACATCCACAGCTTGACAGTGCGGCCAGGGGCGCATGAGCACTAGCCTCTTCCAGCTACCCGGGGATTTGCCCGTGCCCGTTGACGATGGCGCGGCAGCGCATCTCACGGGTTTGCGTTTGCCGGATATCGATCTTCCTGGCACGGATGGGGCCGGCGTCAACCTCGCCGGGCTGCGTGGGCGCTGGGTGATCTACATTTATCCGATGACGGGCCGCCCGGACGTGCCGTTGCCGGACGGCTGGGATGGCATTCCCGGCGCGCGTGGCTGCACGCCGCAGTCATGCAGTTTTCGGGACCACTATGGCGAATTGGAGACCCTGAACACGGAAGTCTTTGGGTTAAGCGCCCAGCCGACCGATTACCAGCTGGAAGCGCGCGATCGGCTGCATTTGCCATTTCAACTGCTGAGCGACCCGACATTAAGGCTCAAGGTGCTGTTGCGGTTGCCGACCTTCACCGTCGCCGGCATGGAGCTGTACAAGCGGCTGACCTTGATCATTCAGGATGGCGTGATCGAGCAGGTGTTTTATCCGGTCTTCCCGCCGGACCAGAGCGCGGAGGAGGTGTTGGCATGGTTGCGGCACCATGGTTGACCCCCGCTACTGAAGCGCTTTTTTGAGGCGCTCCAGCGCCTCCATGACCACTTTCCGCGGCGCCCCGATATTCATCCGCATGAACCCCTGGCCGTTCTTGCCGAAGGCAATGCCGGGCGACAGGCCCAACTTGGCCTGATGAGTCATGAAATGTATCAATGCGTCGTCGTTCATGCCCAGTGCGCGGCAATCCAGCCATAGCAGGTAGGTGCCCTCGGGCTGGATCAGCCTGATTTGCGGCAACTCGCGGTCGATGTAGCTTGCCGCTGCGTCGCGGGTTTGCTGCAGATAAACCAGCAGGCTTTCCAGCCAGGGCTCGCCTTCGCGATAGGCGGCTTCGAAGGCGGTAATGCTGAACGGGTTGGCGGCGCTCATGTGGACCATGTCCAGCACCTTGCGGATCGAGGCGCGGCGTTCCGGGTCCGGCACGATCAGCGCGGAAAGGCCGAGGCCGGGGATGTTGAAGGTCTTGCTGGGGGCGACCGCGGTGACGATGTCGGCCGGGTCGTCGGTCAGCGTCGCCAGCGCTTGGTGGCGGTATTCGGGGTAGATCAGGTCGGCGTGAATTTCGTCCGAGAGGATGGTGAGGCGATGACGGCGGGCGATCTCCAGCACCTGCGCCAGCTCGTCCGGCTCCCACACGCGGCCGACCGGGTTGTGCGGCGAGCAGAGCAGCAGCAGGCGGGCGTCGCGGGCGCATTGTTCGAGGTGATCATAGTCGATGCGGTAGCGGCCATCGTCCAGCTGCAGCGGATTCAGCACCTGGCGCCGCCCGGTCTTGGTGGCCGCGGAAAAGAACGGGAAATACACCGGCGGCTGCACCAGCACGCCTTCATTCGGCTCGGTCAGCGCCATCACCACTGCATTGAGCGAAGGCACCACGCCGGGCGTGAGCACGATCCATTCGCGCTCGATTGGCCAGTGGTGGCGTTTTTTCATCCAGTCGATCAGTGCGTCGTACAGGCTGTCGGGCTGCAGCGTGTAGCCGTAGATCGGGTGCGCGGCGCGTTCCAGCAGCGCGCGGGTGACGGCCTCCGGCGCAGCGAAGTCCATGTCGGCCACCCACATGGGCAGCACGTCGTCGGTGCCAAAATAGGCCTCCCGGCCGTCGTATTTGAGCGATGCCGTGCCGGCGCGCGAAATCTCGCGGTCGAAATCGAAGCTCAACGGATTTTTTCCCAGAGCGTGACTTCCGACAGCGTGTGCTGGAATTTGCGCCGGGTTTCGCGGATCACGAACGGCACTTCCTGCGGCTCCTGCACCAGCCGGAAATGCTCGCCCAGGATGGCTTTCAGCCCGTCCAGCGTGCTCAGGTTCTCGCCCGCCTCTTTGAAGCCGCCGATCCATTCCTTGCGCGGGGTGTGCTCTTCCAGCCAGGTGTAGGGCGAGGCGATCAGCAACATGCCGCCGGGGTTGAGCCGTTTGTGCACGGTGGCGAGGAATTTGCGCGGGCTGTACAGGCGGTCGATCAGGTTGGCGGCCAGGATCAGGTCGTAGCCGGAAAAATGCGGCTTCAGGTTGCAGGCGTCGCCCTGGAAGAATTCGACCTTGCCGCGCACGTCGTCGAGGCCGAGGTTGGCAAGACAGCGCTCCTTGTAGAACACCAGTTCGCCTTCGTCGGCCAGGGTGTAGCGCAGCACGCCCTGCTGCACCATCTGCACCCCCAACCCGATGAAGCGGGCGGAGAAATCGATGCCGGTGACGTGCTCGAAATGCCGTGCCAGTTCGAAGGTTGCACGTCCGGCGGCGCAACCGAGGTCCAGCGCGGTTCGCGCGGGTTGGTCGCGCATCGCGGCAATGGCGATCTCGCTCAAGGCGCGGGAGAAGTTTGGCACACCGTAATAGGTGTCGCCGTAATGGAATTCCGCGTATTCCGACAGCAGCTTGTCGGTTTCGTAGTGCGAAGCCGGCGTGCTGGCCGGCACTGCGGTGTCGGCAACCACGTAGCGGAACCCGGCATGCTGGAAGAAGTGGCGGCGGAAAGCGTAGCGCGCGCTTTTCAGCGCTTCGTTGCCGCAGGAAATCCACGCGCCGCCCTTCATCAGGTTGTGGCGGCCGTCGAACGTCGGCGTGGTGAAATCGTCGTAGAGCGGGTGTACGGCAAAGCCGTCGAACGGGTAAATCGGCGTCTCGGTCCATTGCCAGACATTGCCGACCACGTCGTACAAATCGCCGTGACGAAATTCGGTTACCGGGCAGGACGAGGCGTAATGGTCGAGGTGCAGGTTGGCGTGCGGCACTTCGTCCAGGGCGGTCATGTCATACAGGCGGTACCACTCGTCCTCGGTGGGCAGCCTGACCGGCAAGCCGGTTGCGGCTTGCTTCCAATTACAGAACGCCTTGGCCTCGTGATAGTTCACTTCCACCGGCCAGTCCCACGGCATCGCGACTTCTTCCGTCATCAGGCGGAATTTCCAGGCGTCGCCGTCGCGCAGCCAGAAGGTCGGATGCTCAGCGCGGGTGTAGTTTTTCCAGTCGCGGCCTTCTTCTTCCCAGCAGTCGTCGTTGCCGTAGCCGCCGGCGGCGACGAACTCCAGGTATTCCCGGTTGCTGACCAGGTAGCGGCTCGCCTGGAACGGCGGGATTTCCGCTTCATGGCGGCCGTATTCGTTGTCCCAGCCGTAGGTCGCGTCGTCCAAGCCTTTGCCGAGCCGGACGCTACCGGCCGGGATGTCGACCAGGTCGTTCCCGGGAGCCTCGCCGCTTGTGCGGCAAGGTTGCCACGCCGGGTGCGGCTGCACGTACTGCAGCGCGTGCTGGCGGATCAGCACGGATGAAGTCTCGAGATGGATGCGCTCGTGTTCGATGCCCATCAGGATAGTCCACCAGGGGTGTTCCCAGCCGATCGGCAACGTCAGCGGCGTGTTGGCGATGACGGCATCGACCACGCGCCGCATCTCGGCCCGGTAGGTGCGCACCGCCGCGACGCTCGGCCAGGCGTAATTTGTCTCGTCGAGATCGTCCCAGCGCATTTCGTCGACGCCGATCGCGAACATGGACTCGAACTCGGGCTGGATGCGCCGCGTGACCAACCCGGCGAGCAGCAGCTTGTTGATGAAGAAGGTCGCGGTATGCCCGAGGTAGAAAATCAGCGGATGCCGCAGCGCGATCGGCTTGCGGTAATAGGCTTCGTCGCTGGCCAGCGTTTCGAACAGCGACTCGTAGCGGTCGCAGGTGGCATGGAAATAGGCGCGGATTTCCCGGCGCTTGAGTTCGGCATCGTTGCCGATCAGCAAAGGGGGGCGCATGAAGGTATTGTTCATCGGGACTGGGAAAATATTTGAGCGCGCTTGATGTTTGTCAATGATAAATACAAATCAGTATGATCATATTTCTCGACTGCTGGCTTAAAATACGGGTATGACCTGTGCTGCTCGAGTAGTATGCGGCCGGCGCATTTCATTTCAGTAGTAAAGACTGGACGGAAAATGTTTAGTTTGCCAGATCGATAAATATCATAGTTGATTAGAGGTTTTATGAAATCTTTCTTTGCACCTGCCACCGCGTTGATCAGCCGTTTCAATTATCCCGGCAAATTCATACTGATCGGCCTGGTGTTTGCGATCCCCATCGGCTTTATGCTGACGCAGATACTGACCACCATCAATCATGAGATCCGGATGGCGGAAACCGAGCGGGACGGCCTGGAATACATTGTTTCGCTGCGCAAGGTGGTGGAGCATGTGCAGCAGCATCGCGGCATGGCGAATGGCTATCTCGGCGGCGATCTGTCGTTCGCGCCGAAGCTGGAGGCGAGTGAAGCCGAAATCAACAAGGCGCTGGCCGCCGCCGCGGCGCAGCAGAAGCTGCATGGCGCGAGCTTCAATGTCGACGCCGAATTCGGCGAATTACAGAAAAAATGGCAGCAACTGGATGGCTGGAAAGGGATGACGCCCGCCGCGAGTTTCGGCGGCCATACCGCGGTGGTCAACGACCTGATGGCGCTGATGGTCACTGTGGCGGATAAATCGGGGCTGACCCTCGACCCGGCGGCAGACAGCTATTACCTCAAGACGCTGCTGGTGACCAACCTGTTGCCGCTGGAAGAGACGCTCGCCCAAACCCGCGGCATGGGCACGCTGGTCGCCGCGCGCAAGACCATCGAACTCGAGGAGCGCGTCAAACTGTCGATGCGCTCCGGCACTCTGCAGAGCCTGCTGCGAGAGACCGAGAGCAATCTGAAGCGCGGCTTCGATGCCAATCCGGCGTTGCGGGAGGCGTTGCAGCAGGTCGGCGACGAGACCTTGCAGGAAATCCGCAAGGTCGATGCCATGGTCAATCGCGAATTGATCCTGGCGGAGCAGATCACGCTGGCGCCGGCGGAAAATTTCGCCGCCACCACCAAGGCGCTCGCGGCATCCCTGACACTGTACGATGCGGTGGCGGCTAAATTCGATAGCCTGCTGCAGCAGCGCGCAGTAGAAGCGCATCGGCACCGGCTGCTGATCGTCGGCTTGACCCTGCTGCTGCTGGCGGTGGGCGCCTATTTGTTCGTCGGCACCTATATTTCCATGCACGGCGCCATCAGCGACCTGCGCGCGATCACCGCGCGTTTTGCCGCGGGCGACCTCACCGGCCGCGTCAAGCTGAAGGTCCAGGATGAGCTCGTGCACGTGGCCGAAAGCTTCAACGGCATGGCGGACCAACTGGGCCAGCTCATCGAGAACGTCGCGCAGGCGGTGCGGAAGATGTCGCACTCGGCGGCGGACCTGTCGGTGGCGTCCGAACAAGTCGCCAAGGGCTCGCAGGAGCAAAGCAACGCCGCCGCCTCGATGGCGGCCGCGGTGGAGGAGGTGACGGTCAGCATTGCCCAGGTCGCGGACAATTCGCGCCACGCCGACGAAGTCGCGGGAGCTGCGCGCACCCTGTCCGCGGACGGCCTGGAAGTCGTCCAGGCCGCGGTCAGCGAGATGCGCAAGATCGCTCAGTCGGTCCAGGAATCCGCGGTCACCGTCGGCTCGCTCGGCGACAGCTCGACCCAGATTTCCGAGGTGCTCGGCGAGATCAAATCGATCGCCGACCAAACCAACCTGTTGGCGCTGAATGCCGCTATCGAAGCGGCGCGCGCCGGCGAAACCGGGCGCGGCTTCGCGGTGGTGGCCGACGAAGTACGCAAACTCGCGGAACGGACGACCCAGGCCACCATCCAGATCGGCGAAATGGTGGACAAGATCCGCGCCGAAACCACGGCGGCCGTCGCCGGCATGGAAAGCGGCCGCGTGCAGGTGAACACCGGGGTGGAACTGGCCAACCGTGCGGGGGCGGCGATGGAGCGGATCAACCAGGGCGCGCAGGATGTGACGCTGACGGTGAGCGAAATCGCTTTCGCGACACGCGAGCAGAGCTCCGCCAGCAACGAAATCGCGCGCAACGTCGAAAGAATCGCCCAGATGGCGGAAGAAAATGCCGCGGCCGTGAATATGTCGGCCGATGCCGCCAGGCAGCTGAAAATGGAAGCCGAGCGGCTGGAGCAGGAATTGCGGCGCTTCAAGCTGTAACGTCGATCGAGGATGAACCAATAAAAACGGCCCGCTTCCGCGGGCCGTTTTTATTGGGTTGGGGTCAACAAGGTATCTCGAGTGGTCTTTCGGCCGAGTCGGTCTTATGCAGGCATGTTGTGATAAAAAGAACGCCTCTCCTTCACGCGCCGAGATCTGCCCCCGGCATGGCGTTGGAGTTTTCGTCGATCTTCGGTGTTCTGCCGCCTATCCGTACTTCTTCGATCTGGATTGATATTGTCTTGTCCAAATATTTTTGTAATTAATGTCATCAAAATTAGATAGATAAGCAGTCCGGCTGCTAAATATAAAATTTCCACAGCGCGTCCTCCAACCCAAGTCCATGGCGAAAGTTGAATCGAAGCAGTTTTGCTCGTGATCACGATCATCATTGGATAATGGTGATGTGCAAGGACTATGCCATGTGGAAATATATTCCATATAAACATATGGTTGTGGAATTAATAACGGTTTCCAGGCCGTTGCTTTGTAAAAATTCCTGACACGTAATCGCGGCATCCGGCCAGCCGTTCGCACGCATACGGCTGGGTGCCATGATGGTCGCTCGAATGGAATTGTCAGCCTCGCACCTGCAAGCCGCGCGCCAGCAGGCAATATCTGTAGCCTTATGATTTTTAACGTGAATGTTTAAGCGTGGCGGTTGTCGTAAATACGGCAAGGCAGTTTTCGCGTCGTAAACGGCGTGCGCGTGCTATAGAGCGAGGTCGGGATCATTTCGATACGCTATACTTCTAAGAACCTGTTTCAGCGGGTTTTATCCCCCGCGTTGAGCCTGGGCGCAGATGGAAGCAAGGCTCGACGCCTGTGCTGCAGAGGGCCGCAAGGTGCGGGCGCATTGCGGCTGCGGTCTGCTTGTGGAGAATGGCTGCACCGCGCGGCCTGCGCCTTCGTCTACATCCCGCAGTCTTGCGGCGCGATGGATGCAACTTGCTGAAACAGGCGCTTGATGTGCATTCGCTTTGACACACTTACGCTAGGGTACAAAGCATGGCGGCACGAAAAATTCATGGCTATCCGGTTCTGATTCTCGGCGCGGGAAGAGGCGGCGCCGCGCTGCTGGAAATGTTCATCGAGGACGAGCACGTCGAAGTGCTCGGTATTGTCGACCCCTCCGACGCCGCGCCCGGCATCCTGCTGGCGAAGCGCATGGGCATCCCGGTCTATTCCCACGTTAGCCAGGCGGTGCCGCTTTGTCAGGAGTATCCCGACTTCATCGTCTACAACCTGACGCACGACGACGCCATTGCCGAAGAAGTCAGCCGCGCCTTCGGCAACAAGAAAGTCACCAGCGGCCCGGAAGCCAAGCTGTTCTGGCAGATCGTCACCAACCTGAAGCGCATCAAGGTCGAGCTGGAAAACAGCCAGAACCAGTTGAACGCCATCATTCACCATGCGATGGACGGCATCCTCACCATCAGCGAGTCCGGCGAGATCCAGGGCTTCAACCCCGCCGCCGAGGAAATTTTCGGATACGCGCAGGACGAAATGATCGGCAAGCCCGTGTCAATATTGTTGTCTTCTGACACGCAAAAGCAATACCGGGAAGAGATACAGCGCTATCTTCAATCCGGCCAGCGCGGCTCGGTCGGCATCCGCGGGCAGGAGGTCGTCGCCACCCGCAAGAACGGCGAGCAATTCCCCATGGAACTCTCCGCCTCGGAAATGGAAATCAAGGAACAACGCTTTTTCGTCGCCATCGTGCGCGACGTCACGGAGCGCAAGCTGGTCGAGCGCAAGATCAAGCACATGGCGCACCATGACTACCTCACCGGGCTGCCCAACCGTAGCCTGTTCATCGATCAGCTCGAACAGGCGATACGGCTGGCGAAACGCCGGCAGCACAAAACCGCCGTCCTGTTCCTCGACCTCGACGGATTCAAGCAGGTCAACGACGCCCTCGGGCACGAGGCCGGCGACCAACTGCTGAAGGAAGTCGCCGCTCGGCTGAAGACCGTTATTCGAGACTCGGACGTCGCGGCGCGCATGGGCGGGGACGAATTCACCTTCGTCCTCAACGACATCGGCAGCCACGAAAACGCCGCCGCCGTCGCGCAGAAAATCATCGATACGCTCTCCGAAAAATTCAACCTCAAAGGCCGGGACTGCCGGATCGGCGGCAGCGTTGGCATCGCCGTCCACCCCGATGACGCCGCCGACCACGAAGCCTTGCTGAGGAAGGCCGACGAGGCGATGTATGTCGCCAAGAAGAGCGGGAAGAATACTTACAGGCTTTTCCGGTGAGTGGCATTGCTGCCGTGTGAACATGAAATCAGCAGCAAGTGAAATAGGCTCTTAATACTTCTCGACACTAACAACAGGCCATGTACTTGCTGAGACTGTTGCTAATGGGCGACATTTTTCCCCTTGCGATTTTCTTGTAAAAAGCCTGCTGGGATCGTCTATGCGGCCTGCAGGGGGTGTTTTATCAGATGCGCAAATGCGCCAGAAGTTTTGCGGAGGTAAAACATCCCGGACAGGCATGCATTGTTTGTCCCTCAGTGCCGAACCTTGTCGAAAACTTTTGATCACACATGTGTTGTTCCTTCGTTTATTTCTGGAGGCCTCATATGCAAATCCCGTTACAAATCACCGTCCGCGACATGCCCCATTCCCATGCTCTCGAAACCTACATTCGCGAAAAAGTGCAAAAACTGGACGCCTTCTTCGGGCGTCTTGTTTCGTGTCGCGTGGTCGTGGAGGTGCCGCACCGTCATCGCCAGCAGGGCAACCAATTCAATGTCCGCATCGATATGGGTGTGCCGGGCAATGAGCTGGTCGTCACCCGCGATCATCATGAAGACCCGTACGTGGCGCTGCGCGACGCATTCGATGCCGCCAAGCGCCAGCTTGAGAATTATGTGCGCCGGATGCGGCGCGAGACCAAGGCGCATTCGCCGGAACACGTCGGGCATGTAACCCGGATTTCGCAGAAGGAGGGATTCGGTTTCATCGCCGGGCCGGACGGCAACGAGCGTTACTTTCATAGCGACAGCGTCGCCAGTCCCAGCTTCGATAAACTGAAGGCGGGCGATGAGGTCAAATTCGTCGACGACATCGGCAACGAAGGGCCGCAGGCCAAGCGCGTCAGTGTCGG
>NZ_JBPFDU010000083.1:0-7204 GCF_051062815.1 Methylocystis sp.
TTCAACAACAAGAGGCTGCTGGAGCCGATCGGAAACATTCCGCCAGCCGAAGCCGAAGCGCGCTATTATGCGCAAATCGCGAAGCCCGCATTGGCGGCGTGACTCAAACGAAACAGCCTCCGGCAAACCCGGGGCGGTTCAGAATAGCCTGCCGCCCACTTCTTCCTGGCTGTCGGTCACGGCACTGCACTTGAGCGGCCATTTGCGCAGGAAGGGCGTGCACCACGCCTCGATCTCGTATTCTTGGTGTAGATTGTGTCTCTGTAGTCGTTGGAGAATTTTTGTGCAGCCGATCCGGCGCATGGGCTAGAAGGTTGCGATGCTTGTGAACCGTGCATCGCTGCACGGTCACATCGGACTGCAGGGCCGCCAGCCAGCACTTTCTTCAAGCTCGGCGGGCCGTGGGCAATAATGAGTTGGGGAGTTTTCAGGCCGCGCGCAACAAGATCGCCGAGAAAGGCCCACGTCTTTGACGGCAAACAGGACTTTTTGTCCGACTGGGCGAGCGCCGCGCCACGAGCAAGGAAATCGAAGTCTTCTTTTGTCGAGCCGGACGCGCGCGACCGTGCCGTCAAGAAGGAGCCGAATGATCGGCTCTTCGGCAAGCGAGGGCTTGTTCCAAGCATCCCATTCGCCCTTCGCCCGCCGCCGGCCGCGGCTGACAATTGCCTTGCCGATTTATCCTTTGAAGACGGAGGCCAGGGCCCGCCGCACGCGGCGCGTATTGTTCCAAAAGATGAGCACCGCCGACGAGTTTTAGTGCGGCGTTGGCCGGCGCGCAAAGAAGCGCCTTGCCATTCCCGTGTCCCGCCATCCTCTGGTGATTGAACGAACCCGCTACGCGGTAGGATCCTCGTGATTGGCGTGTCGCCGAAGTTTCCGGTCAGCGTCGGGAGTGTCCGCTCGCACTCGCGGTGGTCATGACGGCTGCCGATCGAGGCCTTAGGCTCGTTATCACCGCCAAGTTTGCGGCATCCATAGCGCGGGCACCGCAAATAGCCGCCATCTCCTCTTCGAGGGTCGCATCGATAAAGTTGCGCACCTTGGCGCGAACCCCTTCTTCGATCGCGCCATTCCAATCATCGAAAAGCAAAAGGTCGGCGGCGACAGCCTGCGTATTCATGGTACCTTGGCCATGGTGTAGCCTCTTTTTCAGCGCTCCAACGCTGAAAGCGCTCGGGTCTAGTAACCGGCAGACTACGCCAACCAATTTCCTCCACACCCGAGGTGGGATCGGAGCAGGCCATGGACCTTGAGAAACGAATCGCAAACCTCCCTCCAGAGCGTCGAGAATTACTGGAGAAGGTGGTCCGGGCTGCGAATCTGACATGGCCATTGGCAGCTGCCCGCGCTCCAAGTGAACCGATGCCCACTGATGTGCAGGCGTGCTGTAGTTTGAGCCTCATGTTTTTCGCGAGTTGCCCAGACCCCGGCCAACCCTACGATTTGTTACTCAAATGCGCGCGCTTTGCGGATGATGCCGGCTTCGAAGCCGTCTGGATCCCGGAACGACATTTTGTTGATTTTGGGGGACATTTTTCTGCGCCGGCAGTCCTTTGTGCCGCACTCGCGATGGCGACCGAGCGTATCGGGTTACGCGCTGGCAGCGTGGTTCTGCCGCTCGATGAGCCGCTGCGCATTGTCGAGCAATGGAGTATCGTTGACAATCTTTCGCGCGGCCGTGTTGCAATTTCCTGTGCCGCCGGCTGGCATCCCAATGATTTTTGCCTAGCTCCAGATCACTTTCAGGAGCGTCGCCGGCTGATGATCGAAGGTATAGAGGTGATCCGAGAGTCCTGGCGTGGCAGGAAACTGTCCCGCATCAACGGTGTGGGCGCGCTGGCACACGTCATTCCGCGCCCGCGTCCGGTGCAGGACGAGCTCCCCCTCTGGATAACAGCGGTAGGCGCAGACTCTTTTCGCCTTGCGGGTGAGCTTGGCACCAATATCTTAACCGGGCTGATCGGAATGGATCTCACAGAACTTGGACGCCGAATCGAAATGTACCGCGACTGCCGTCGTCAGACGGGACACAAGTCTCGGGGGCAGGTCACGCTGATGCAGCATGCCTTGTTAGGTGACGATTTGTCGGACGTACGCACGACAAGCTCGCCATTTATGAAGTCTTACCTTGCGTCTTTCATCGGGCAGAGCGGCAACGAACTGGCAACAAATCCGGAAATCGGAGGGCTCATGAGCACAGCCGACACGGGCGACCGTAATGCCTTCTTGGCTCACGTAGCCGATACTTTTATACGAGAGCGCTCTTTGATAGGCACCCCTCGCTCTTGCCAGGAGGCCTTGAGTCGCTTGTCACAGGTTGGCGTGGATGAAGTCGCGTGCCTTGTCGATTTTGGTCCGCCGCCCGAAGTCGTCCTTGCCAGCCTTGCTCGCCTCGCAAGACTTAAGGATTCCATGGCTGATCAGACAAAGTAGTCTAGAACTCCCCCATCACGTCGGTTCGCGGCAACCTGGCCTGCGTTTGGGCTTGAGTGATCCGCGTCAATTGATCTGGTGTAGCAGAATTGCTGCCCTAGTGCTGCGGCTGCCGGCCACAAGCGCTCCGTCGTAGCCAACTCCAAGAACTGAGCCACAATTGTATTTCGCAAATGCCAAGGCCCCACGTTACGAAAAACTCTAGCCACGGTTCGCAAACTCCCCTGACGCGCAGATAGCTCCCTCTGATGTCTCTGCCTAACGATCCTCCGTAAATCACGCATCCGTCGGGCCTGGCAATTGTATCCGTGATGCTCCCGAACATCAGCGGTCGGATGCGTCAATCCCATACAGCCGGCGCGCCTCGATCCCCTGTTCTCGGCAGGCCGCTACAAAGCGATCGGAAGCTTGCGTTGCGGGCGCACTGGAGTGTTCCGATACGCTGGTGATAAACTCCACCCAAGGCTCGAGTCCCAATGCGTATACGTACACCTCTCGACAGCCGAGGCTCTTGACAATCCCCTGCGCCTGCTTTTCATCTGAGCCGGCCAACCGGCGGGAATTGTCCTTGTCGCGCTCGATTGCACCACACAACAGCGGCCCATAGACCCAGCTCATGGGTGCCCCTGTACACTCCATCCCGATAAAGAGCGTGTCCACTGGACCGACTGCCTGCCGGATGTGGTCATAGAGAATCGGATCGAGGTTTGCGGAATCGGCGACTACCATGGCCGACCAGCCATTATAGGATATACGGTAAGCACACTTGGTGCGTACGTCCAAGTCCGCATGCTCTCCGAGAAAAGGCAACGCGGAAATGGTTGCGTCTCCGCAGACACGCGAGTCAAAGGGCTCCACAGCGTGCACATTCTGAAACCCGAGAGCCTCCAGGGTGAGCTTTAGTGAAGGGTCCTGAAGCCGGCCGCCACCCGCGGGAACGACAATACTGCCTATCTTGTGCCGAAGCGCCAGAAGGGTTTCCAGGTTTACATGGTCGCTGTGGTTGTGAGTGATAAGTACCGTGTCGATCCGGTCAGGAAGATCGGCGAAGCCGAAGTGCTCGAGCTGCGGATGGGCGTCGTATGCAACAATGGGGTCGATGAGGATCGACGCTCCGCCCGCACTCTCAAGGAGAAGACAAGCATGCCCATAGTAGCTCCACCGCGGTCCGGGCCGGACCCGAAGGCGACGTCCACCTTCCCAATCGCAAAAGAAGTTTCGCATCTTATCGACAGGCAAGGAGAACTTATCGAGGGTCCGCTTGATGATTGACCAACGCGCCGGCGTCGAACGCAGTTGCGACAGCGCATCGATTGCCTGCGATTCAAAGGCAATATCCCACTGAATGGTACTATTTTCGGGCAGGCGCGGTGTGCTCATTATGAAGGTTCGTTTTTTTCCCGACAGTCGCTGAATGAGAATTGATTGAGTCGAGGAGTCGTGGAATTCGCTCCGATACAGCAACGGCTCGAAAAAGTGCACATCCGGCTGCCCAGAGATGTTGTAGACAAACTCGACATATCCCTGCAGCAGCTTCGGGGTTTTTTCATACAGTAGACCTAGTGAGTAGCCCTTAGCATCGTCGCGCAGCATTTGAATGCACGCGCGAATGGCATCATGAAGCGCAATTGCTCCGCTTCTCTTGCGGCGGGTCTGCGCCAACAGGGTGCGGACCTCCTCCACCCGCTCCGGCAACAACTCAACAAATTGCCCACCCCTGAGCGCCGGATTTTTGCTCGCAGCCGCATGCGCTTGAGGCATCGCAATAAACGATTCCATCAACCTGATATGTCGTGCGGCGATGTTCATGGCCGCGGTGTTCGGTGGTATAAGATGCGACCAGGCGAACCAGCCATCGATCAGCGGCTCAAGCACCACATCAGGTCGCAGGCAGAGTAGGCCATCGTCACTCATGACGCGCCTTTTCCTCAGGCGGCTTAGGTTGGACGACTGTTTGCGTTTGTCGGAGACTGCGGGGCCTGAGGTCCACCCAAACGCGGGCGATATGCTCCAGGCACTCCACCTTCGTTCCTGTGAAGCCGACATCCCTCCAGCCGGCCGGCAGACCCCTGTCGACAAACCAGATGGAGTACTGCTCCTCGTGATTAACAACTACTCGCAGTTGCTTTTCTCGGTCCATGTGGTCACCGGCTATCGATTGATTGAGCTACTCGCTCGGGCACAGCATCTCGTCCGCCTCTGATACGATGGTCATTCCGTCCTTCATCGAGACATGGAGGGTCTGCGCAGCGCCATACTCCTCGATGTATTTCGTCAGGAGCTCGGAATGCGTAATAACCCATACTTGAGTTCGTTGCGAGCCCTTATGGATCAGTCGCGCAAGCGGCTTCAACAGATCAGGATGAAGGCTCATCTCGGGTTCATTAAGAACCACGAACGACGGCATGCGAAGGCCAAGAAAAGCACCAACCAAACAGAGGTACCGCAGTGTACCGTCGGACAGTTCGCTGGCGTGCAGTGGACGATTAAGATTGCCGGTTTGTAAGCCGATCTCGAGACGGCCGCTTTGCTGGAATATCTCAAGTCGCGAACCCGGAAAGGCTTCGGCGACGGCCTCCGCAATTCCGAATGCGAATTCCGACGCAAGCCGGCCGGGGATTCCGATTTCATTCCGGCCACCGTTCCGATTTGAAGCCGGCCACCATTCCGAGATGAAGCCGGCCACCTGAGAGGCCTTTGGTCCTCTTTTCGTCTGCTGCCTGCAGGTCAGCAACTTTGGCATTCCGCCTTGTCGAGATCGACGGGGAGAACGGGATGCCGGCGAAGAGAGAACTGACCATGCGACAACTGAGGCACATGCTGCGGCTTGCCCACGAGGGGGTGAGCGCGCGCGAGATGGGGCGCCGGCTCGGCGTGGCGCGCAGCACGATCCAGGACAATTTGAAGCGGGCGACGACGGCGGGCGTGAGCTGGCCGCTGCCCGAGGAGTTGGACGACGCGGCGCTGGAGAAGCGTCTATTCACGCATGCCGGCGTCAAGACGGGTGCGCGCCGCCGGGTTGAGCCGGACTGGGCGGAACTGGCGCGGGAGCTGAAACGCGCCGGCGTCAACATGATGATCTTGTGGGAGGAATACCGGGCCACGCAACCGGAAGGTTATGGCTACAGCCGTTTTTGCGATCTGCTTCGCGGCTTTGAGCGACGACTGACGCCGGTGATGCGGCAGCACCATGCGCCCGGCGACAAGGTCTTCGTCGACTATTCGGGCAAGCGCATCGGCATCGTGAACCCAGCCACGGGCGAGATCCGCGAGGCGGAGATTTTCGTCGCCGTGCTCGGCGCCTCGAACCTCACTTATGCGGAAGCAACCTGGACGCAGAAGCTGACGGACTGGACCGGGGCACATGTGCGCATGTTCCGTTTTTTCGGCGGCGCGCCGCGGCTGCTGGTTCCTGACAATCTGAAGAGCGGGGTCAACAAGGCGTCGTTCTACGACCCCGAGATCAATCGGACCTATGGCGCGCTCGCGTCGCATTACGGCGTCGGCGTGCTGCCAGCTCGGCCGAGAAAGCCGCGTGACAAGGCGAAGGTCGAAGCGGGGGTGAGGTTCGCGCAAAGCTACATTCTCGGGCGGTTGCGGCGGCAGACCTTCTTCTCGCTTGACGAATGCAACGCCGCCATCGCGCTCGCCATGGAGATGATGAACGGCCGGACGATGCGCAAACTCGGGGTCAGCCGTCGTGAGCTGTTCGAGAAGATCGAGCGGGAGGCGCTCTCGTCCTTGCCCGAGGCGGATTGGGAATACGCCGAGTGGAAGCTCTCGCGCGTTAACATCGACTACCACATCGAGGTCGATGGGTTTTTTTATTCGGTCCCGCATGCGCTCATCCACGCCGAGGTCGACGTGCGCGGCACGGCGCGCATGATCGAGATTTTCCACCGCGGCCAGCGCGTCGGCCTGCACGAGCGGCGTTACATGGGCCACCGGCATGGGACGGACCCGGACCATATGCCCAGTTCACATCGGCGCTACGCCGATTGGACGCCGGACCGCTTCCGTCGCTGGGCCGCTAGCATCGGGCCGAACACCGAAGGGTTGATCGTCGCCGTCCTCGCGAGTCGGCGCCATCCCGAACAAGGCTTTCGCACCTGCCTCGGCGTTCTGAAGCTTTATCGAGGCGTGGAGCCCGCGCGCGCCGAAGCCGTCTCCGCCCGCGCGCTCGAGATCGGCGCGCTCAATTGCAAAAGCGTCGTCTCCTTGCTCGCGCGCAAACCCGCGGCGGCCGCCCGGGAAGACGGGCCGGCGACCCTGTTCGATCACGCCAATTTGCGCGGCCCCGGCTACTACCATTGAGAAGGAACTCGTCATGCTCGCTCATCCGACACTCGATCAACTGAACACGCTCGGTCTTTACGGACTCGCCAAAGGATTCAAGGAACTCGAACACAAGCCCGAAGCGCGCGGCCTTGAACACGCCGAATGGCTCGGCCTGCTCCTCGAATACGAACTGACGCTGCGTCGCCAAAAACGCTTCGCAACGCGGTCTCGCGTCGCCCGCCTGCGTCATCCGGCCAGTGTCGAAGACGTGGACTATCAGAGCCCACGCGGACTCGACCGCGCGCTGTTCCTGAAACTCTCCGCCTGCGACTGGATCACGGAGCGCCGCAATCTGCTGATCACCGGGGCAAGCGGGCTCGGCAAGAGCTGGCTTG
Source organism: Methylocystis sp. (assembly GCF_051062815.1). GTDB lineage: Bacteria > Pseudomonadota > Alphaproteobacteria > Rhizobiales > Beijerinckiaceae > Methylocystis. The sequence goes on from NZ_JBPFDU010000083.1 coordinate 7,110, forward strand.
CCTGCGCTATTGGCCAGAAAGCCTGCCGACAGGACATCTCCGTGCTGTATTACCGCGTGCCGAGGCTCTTCGCCGACCTCGCGGTCGCTCATGGC
>NZ_JBPFDU010000084.1:0-19667 GCF_051062815.1 Methylocystis sp.
GCTCATCGCTAAGCCGTCGAGTCCTGGCAAGGTCGTCGCCGTACGGGAAGTTCAAGGCGAAGAGATCGCTCAATCCTACATCGGCTCTTCCGCCAATCCGGGGTGGCGGGACTTTGCCATCGCCGCGGAAATCGTCCGGGGGCGAACGGTCCCGCCCGGCATCTCCTTCGATGTGAATCCGACGTCGCGGCAAGTGCTGCAGATGCTGATCAATGATGGGCGGCTTGGCGCGCTTGTCGCCGCCGGCGCCCGAATTCACCAGACCGGATGCAATGGCTGCATCGGCATGGGGCAAGCTCCGGCGATCGGACGGAATTCGCTTCGCACGACGCCGCGCAATTTCCCGGGACGTTCGGGAACCGAAGAAGATTCGGTGTTCCTGTGTTCTCCGGAAACGGCGGCTGCATCCGCTCTCGTCGGCAAGATCATCGATCCGAGGACGCTGGGCATTGCCTATCCGAAACTCTCGCAACCAGCGATCCCGTGTTTGCCACCCTCACTGCTCGAGCCGCCGCTTCCGATCGAGCAAGCGAGAGAAGTCACATTGGTAAAGGGGTCGAACATCAAATCGCTGCCGGAATTAGATCCGCTTCCCGATGAATTGGAGCTGCCTGTGCTTCTCAAGATGGGAGACGACGTCTCGACCGACGAAATTATGCCGGCGGGAGCGAAGGCATTGCCTTATCGTTCCAATCTCCAGAAGATCGCTGACTTTTCATTCGAACGCGTCGACCCGACCTATGTCGATCGCGCGAGGGCCACCGGTCAAAAGGCGGGACATGCCGTCGTCGCCGGCAAGAACTACGGTCAGGGCTCCTCTCGCGAGCATGCCGCCGCGGCGCCGCGCTATCTCGGCCTCAGGATCGTGATTGCGAAGAGCTTCGCCCGAATCCATCGGCAAAACCTCATCAACTATGGAATTCTTCCGCTCCTTTTCGTCGAGTCGACGGACTATGATCGGTTGGAGGCGAACGATACGCTCCAGATCCCGGATTTGCGCCAGAAGCTCGAAAGCAGCGGGAAAATCGTGTTGCAATCCGCGAACGTCACAATAGAGACGCAACACGGTCTGACGTCCGATCAAATCGAGATCATTCTCGCTGGCGGCGTCGTCAACCACCGTCGAAACGGCAGGCGCAAGGGAAGCTGGTACGACGCGCTGACGTCGAGATCGTCGATCAACGCCGAACACGATATCTGACGAACCGATGATCGTGTAAAGCGACAAACGGCGGTTCTATGCTGTCTTGCGCTTGCGCCGGATTCGATCGTCTCCTCATCTCCATCCATAAGCTCCACGCGCCAAGCCAGTTTCTGCATAGCCGGCGCGCGCTCGACGATTGTGGAGCGGAATCGTCCTACCTTCGGCACAACGCAATGATGACTTTGGCTCTCTTGTCCGACTTCGGCGTCGTGTTGGGGCGCGCGAGCACGTTGATCGTCGAGCCGTGTCTGATATCGCGCTGATCGTCCAGAACGCTTTTGGCGTTCACGTCTCGACGGGAAAGTCGCCTTGGGCGGCGCTTGGCTGGTGCCGCATTTCGGTAAATGCGGCATTTCCGAGGACATTGGGCGCAAACAGGGCTTCAGACCGATCGTCTGTTGCGACAACAGGCTCCTTGGGCCGGTTTTCCGGTCGCCGCTCCGGCATGGGCCGATCTATCGCCTTTTTTTGACGAAATACGTCGGCGGCCGCCATCTCATCGGTGATATTGCGCAAGCCTTTGGATAACCCTATGAGCGCGACGCTTGGCGTCTGAATCTCTATTTTGCGCGGGATATCACCGTCATTGTCGATCGAATGGACGACCGTCGTAGATTAGCGTTCTGTGCGGCGAACCCGCAAAATTTGCTACTCCCAGCCTTTTCCGACTCCCATGCTCATGGCCTGCAATGAGTCGGCCAATTCGATCCTTTTGCGTTCGACTGCATCCTCACCTTCCCGGCCTCCTTCGCGCGATCGAACTCCAGCAGCCCGATATGGCCGACGCGCGGCGTGATATGCACGTCAGGCAGGTCTCCCGCCAAGCGTGAACGCGTCAGGCGATCCTGCATGATGCCTAAAGACGTCGACATCACGCCGAACAAGCTCGGTCGGTCTCTCTCCTGCTGAAAAATTCCACGCGTTAGCCCGGTCGGAAGCGCGGCGTTCGAGATATTGGTGATGCCTTGCGTAAGCGTTAGCGGAACGAACCCAAATGCGGTCCGAACATTCGCCGCGGTGCTGCGCGATTTGCCAATGATGTCGGTGTTGAGATTTGATCGCAATGACCATATCCGCGCCCAACGCGCGACAAGCCGCGACAGGCAAGGGGTCGACCAGCGCGCCGTCTGCAAGCAAGCGGCTCTCGATTTCCGTGGGCGGCAACAATCCGGGCAAGGCTAAGGACGCGTGCACCGCGTCGGCGAGGTCGCCCTGCCGCAACCATATTTCATGTCCGGTCACCAAATCGGTTGCGACAGCGACAAAGGGAATCCGCAAATCTTCAATGCGGCGCGAACCGAGAAATCGTCGTATTTCGGTGACGATTCTGTTTCCGCTGAGCAGTCCGCCGCGGCCAAAATGCAAATCGAGGTAACTCAAGATGTTCCGCTTGTTTAGCGACAGCGCCCAGCTTTCCAATTCGTCGAGTTGTCGTGTGAGATAGCATGCGCCGACGCGCGCCCGCTGAACAGCCTGCCATGATGTCGAATCCGATTCCAAGGCGCGACAAGGCGTGTATCACCCCAATATGCGCCCAGCCTCTCGCCACGCCGCTGCTCAAGGCAAGTCCGACCTTGCGGCGCTGGGACGGGTTTATGGAGTCAGCGATCGCCACGGAACGGCCCCCATGGAACCGGTGTCGAGCCCCCCGCCGCTCGGCGTCTCCTCGTACCGCGTTTGCCGGAGCCCAGAATCCGTTCAATATAGGGGCGAAGTTGGCGGAATCTATTGTTCACGAAATCTCCATGATCACCATCGCGATATCGTCGCTTCGAGGCGCGTCGCCGCAAAACTCGCGCATATCGGCCAGCACTTCGGTGATCAGCGTTTCTGGCGCAAGATCACGGTGCGCCCTGAACGCCTCGCATAGGCGATCGACGCCAAAGAAATCGCCACGGCGATTTTGGGCCTCCGTGACTCCGTCGGTGTAGAATAGGAGCTTGTCGCCGGCGGAAAGTCCGATGCTACGCTCCTCGAAATCGACGGCGCGCTTCACGCCAAGCACCAGGCCATCCGCGTCCAATAAGGCGCAGGCGCTTTGGGACGACCGCAGCAACAACGGAGAATTGTGGCCGGCGTTAGCATATTTCAAGGTTCGGGTCTCGGACAGAAAACGGAAATAGAACATCGTGATGAACAATTCGGCCCGAGTGAGGTCGTGATGAAGTAGCTCATTCAAATCGCGCAAAACCTGCGCCGGGCCAGTTGGCGCGCCAATTGATCTGCGGGTTTCGGCTCGTAACGTGCTGCGCACTTCGGTCATGATGAGCGCCGCCCCGACGCTGTGACCGGAGACGTCGGCGATCACGACATCGACGCCGCCGGAATTGTCAAAATAGTCGAAATAGTCTCCGCCCACATGGGTTGCGGGTAGGCAAACGCCGGCCAGTTCGGCGCGGGGCAGGCGAAGTGGCGCGTCCGGCAGCAACGAAAGCTGAATATGCTTCGCGATCTCCAATTCATGCCGGCTCTCCTCCGCTTTGCGCCGTTCGGTGACGTCCGTCTGGATGCCGATATAATGCGTGATTGCGCCGGCGTCGTCCACGACCGGCGAGATCAGCAACTCGTTCCAAAAGGCGGAGCCGTCCTTTCGGTAGTTCTTCAGCGTAACTTCGCAGCTTTGTCCTTTGGAGATGGCGCGACGAATTTCATCGAGCGCCGCCGGATCGGTTTCGGGGCCTTGCAGCAGATTCATGCTGTGTCCGAGCAGCTCCTCGCGCGTATAGCCCGTGATGCGAGAAAGCGCCGGATTGACGTAAATATTGGGGTTTCCAGGAATTCGCGCATCGCAGATCACAATGCCGATGTGCACGGATTCGATCGCGCGATTGCGAACGCGCAGAGCGTCTTCGTACTGCTTTCGCGCTGTAATGTCATGGTCCACGCCACGCCATTTGATCAACTCGCCATTGGGGTCAAATATCGGGGAGCCAGTCGACTCGGTGTAGATGTCATGCCCGTCCTTGTGACGGTAATGATTGACGAGCCGGTGAAACGGATGACAATTTTCGGCCGAATAGGAAGGAAGCTCCGCCATCCAATGTTCGGGGGGCTCCCCTGCGAATAAGTCAAGATAGCTTTTTCCCAGGATCTCTTCCGGCTCCAACCCGAGAATGTCTCGCACCGCGACGCTGCTATAGATGTAGCGGCCCCGCGGGTCCTGTTCCCAAAGCCATTCGCCGGCCATCTCCGCGACATGTCGGAAACGTTGTTCGCTTTCGGCGAGCGCCTCCTTATCCTGCTTTTGTTGCGTGACGTCCTCCTGAATCGCCAAGAAGTGGGTGATTTCGCCCCGAGCGTCGCGCAAAGGCGTAATCGTTTCCTGCGCCCAATAGAGTTCGCCGCTCTTCTTCCGATCCTGGATTTTTCCGCGCCATTCGCTGCCGCCGCAAATGGTTTCCCAGGGACGGCGATATTGCTCGCTCGCCTTATGATTCGATTGCAGCAGACGTGGATTCTGGCCGATCAGTTCGTCAGCTTCGTACCCCGTCAAATGGACGAAACGGTTGTTCACATATTCAATACGCCCTTCCTTGTTCGAAATCATCACAGCGGCGGGGCTCTGCTCCACTGCCGCCGAAAGGGTTATAAGCCGCTCCTCGACGCGCTTTAGCCTGGTCAGATCGTGAGTGACCCCGACGAAGTATCGTTTCCCCTCCAACCAGATCTCGCCAATGGATAAATACATTGGGAAGGTCGAGCCGTCCTTGCGCCGTCCGGAGACCTCCCGGCCTATGCCGATGATCTTCTTGACGCCGGTTTCGCGATACGTTGAAAGGTAGCCGTCGTGAGCGTCGCGATATGGCGCAGGCATCAGCAACTTGACGTTGGCGCCGAGCGCCTCCTCCGCGCGATAGCCGAAGAGCGTCTCGGCTCCCGCGCTGAACAATTGAATTTTGCCGCCTTCGTCGATGACGACAAGGCCATCGACCATCCTACCGAAGATGGCTTCGAGCTTTACCTTGATGTCGCGCAGCGCGACGTCTTCGCTTGGCGTGGATTCAGGGGGGCGAAGCTTCAACAGAGCCCCTGTGGCGCTATTCCCAAGCGGATAGGCCGCACAGACGGCGTCGACCTTGCTTCCATCCTTGCGACGAAATCGAATGTCCAACCCCGCGCCCGACGGCGTTGATGGGTCCAGCGCCGGCGCGGCCGGACGCGTATCGTCCTTTCTGCTCGAGATTTCGAGCTTCGGGACCAACCGATGGCCGATCAACTCTTTTTCCGCGTAACCAGTCAACCGTTCAGCCGCGCCATTCATCGCGCGCAGCGCGCCGGCCTCGTCCAGCAGGCAGAGGCCTTCGTCAAATGCATCGAGGATCGAGCGTGCAGGCGGGTTTTTGATCACGGCGCCAACTCCTTTGCATCGTGCAACGCCGAGCGCGTTGTTGGCTCTGTCTCCATCATCTAGGCTGCCGCGCGGGCGTCGCACACCGCGCTGCTCGCATCGATCAGCGTGTCGAGTTCGGCGCCGAAGGCCGCGAAGGCCGCGAGCGTCGGCATGGCCGCCTCGATCAATTCGGCGCGCGATCGCTGAAGCTTGGCCAAATGAGACTCGAACCCAAGACGTCGGAAGAACGCCGGCGGTTCTCGCAAACCCATTCGCAACTCGAACGACGCTACGCGCGCCGGCGCCCCGCGAAACCGGTCGTCGAGCGCGGTCTGCAACCGTCGCTCCCAGGCGTTCCGCGCCTTAACTTCGGCCAGAAGCGTTGCGATCTGACGCAGTCCAAACAGAACGACCGCGTCGTCGTAAAGCTCGGCCGCAACCCGGATGTCCTGCCCCGCGGACTGAGACAGCTCCACCAGAATCGGAAAGTCGCGCAGCCTGTTCAAGAACAATTGCCGCGAGACCTCGGGAGCAGTCGAACCCAAAATCGCGAACTCCGCGCTTTCGCTGAAGTGATCAAGATAGTCTCGCAGATATCCGCGCCATTCGGCGATTTCGTCCTTGCGTGGTTGGAGGCGTCGGCCACACTGCAATGCCCAGCGGCACAGGTACGCCAGGGCGTTCTCGAGCTGCAGGAGATATTCATACTGACGGCTGGTCGTCATTTTGCCGTCCAGGGCGCGCACGGCGTCGCGCCATCGATCGCCCTCTAAAATCTGGTCGAAGGCCAAATAAAGCCCAACCGCGTCAATGAGCAGGTCTGGAACCAGCCCTTCGCTGCAAAGGAGAAAGCAGCCGCCTGCTTGATCGATCACCTTGTTGCAAATCATCGTCGCGGCGATCCCTCGCGCGAGCGGATGATCCTTCAAGTGATCCGCGTAGCGCGAGCGCACCACCTCCGGAAAATAACCGGCGAGAAGATCATTGGCCCATTCCCCTTGTAAAAAGCTTGCGGCCTCGAGCAGAGTCCGCTTCAGCCAACTTCGAATAGGCCGTCAGCAAGGCGAGCTCCGGCCTTGTCAGTCGCTTTCCGGCGCGAGCCAAGACATCCTTGCGCGACGGAAAGGCGTGGAGCGTTCGATCCAATAGCCCCACGTTCTCGAGTTGATCGGCGAGATCCATGAACGGTCCGATATCTTCGAGACTACGCTCGCTGTCCAACGACAGGCACAGGCTCTGCCGATAATTGTCATTCAGCACGGATGTGCAGACATCGTCGGTGAGCGCATTGAGAAGTTGATTTCGATCCTTGTCGCCAAGGACATCGGGTCGGCCGACAAGAGGCGAGCGCAGGAGAATCTTGAGATTGACCTCGTGATCCGAGAGGTCGACCCCGGCGGAAATTGTCCACCGCGTCGGTGTTGATGCGACCGCCGTTCAGGGCATATTCAACGCGCGCGCGTTGAGTGAAGGCAAGGTTCGCGCCCTCCCCAACGACCTTGGCGCGAAGCTGGATCGCGTCAACGCGCGCGCCGTCATTGGCGCGGTCGCCGACGCTCTCGTTGGTTTCGGAGCTCGCCTTGACATAGGAGCCGACGCCACCCATCCATAACAGGTCCACGGGCGCGGTTAACAGGAGGCGGATGAGGCCTTCCCCGTCGATCGAGGGATGTCGTACGCCAAGCCACGCTCGCACCTCGGTGCTCAGTGGAATGTCCTTGTCGTCTCGCCGAAACACCCCTCCGCCCCCGGAAATGAGCTCCGGATTGTAATCCAGCCAGGTGGAATTCGGCGTGTCGAACAAGCGGCGGCGCTCCGCTAAGGAAGGCAGCGGGTCGGGACTGGGGTCGATAAATATATGCCGCGAACTGAATGCCGCGAGCAGGCGAATATTGTTCGTTTGCAACATTCCGTTGCCGAAAACATCGCCATCCATCGAGCCGACGCCGACGACGGTGAACGCTTGCTCGTCGATGTCGCGTGCCAATTCGTGGAAATGCCGTTTCACGCAGACCCAGGCGCCGCGGGCGGTGATGCCGAGTCTTTTATGGTGAAACCCATTCGATCCGCCGGTCGCGAAGGCGTCTCCAAGCCAGAAGCCATACGACTGCGCGATTTCGTTGGCGTGATCCAACCATGTCGCGGTCCCCTTGTCGGCGGCGACGACAAGATAGGGATCGGCGTCGTCATAGCAAACGAGTTCGGGCGAATGCGTCGCTCGCGAGTTCTCCAAATTGTCGGTCAGATCCAGCAATCCTCGAATGAAATCACCGTAGGCCGCCTTCGCGAGGCTCTCGCGCTGTTTGGGGTCCGCGCAAGGGCGCTTGAGGACAAACCCGCCTTTGGCGCCCTGAGGAGCGATCAAGGCGTTCTTGACCATTTGCGTTTCCATTGGATCGAGAATCTCACCACGCAAATCGTCCGGGCGATCCGACCAGCGAACGCCTCCGCGCGCCACTTTGGCGCCGCGCAAATACACGCCTTCCATCAAGCGCGAGTGGACGTAGATTTCCGTCATCGGCCTTGGGTTCGGCATGTTAATCACGCCAAGGCTATCGATTTTAATTGCAATGCCGCGATCGACCCGATCGCCACGGAAATAGAAATTCGTGCGCAGGGTGGCGTCGATAAGATTGAAGAGATCGCGCAAGATGCGATCATCATTTACGTCCGAGACTTTGTCGAGGCCGGCGATGAGTTGCAACCGGATTGATGTCAACGTGTCCAATTCAAGTTGAAAGGAGTTCTTCGCGACGCCGTTTGGTTCGAAGCGGGCCTCGAAATAGCGATGCAGCAGACGCGCGACCTCGACATTGTCCAGGAGCGCCTGGTAAACGCGGCCTCGTCCAAGACGGCCTCCAAGCTGGAGGTAATAATTGCAATAGGTCCGAAATAGATCGATCTCCCGCCAATCGAATCCCGCGAGCGAGGTCAGCCTGTTCAGAGCGTCGTCCTCCGCCTGGCCGGCGAGCAGGACGTCCAGCGCGCGCAGGAGTTGTTTGGCGGAGGCTTGGAGGACGCCGACGCCTTCATTCCCTGGCTCGACGAGGAAGCTGCGAATGAACCCTCGTTCGGCGTCGAGCGTTATTTTGAATTGGACCTGATCGACGACACGAAGTCCCAAATTTTGCAAGATCGGCAACAGCTCGTCGAGAGGGCGCTCCCTCATGCTGAAAATTCGGATCTCGTGGCGTGCGACGGCGCCGTCGGTCAGCCGACGCACATCGACGGCGTCGCGCCTACGATTCGCCGCTGCGCTCAGCAACAGCAAGTCGCGACCGGCGCGTTGCGCAGAGTTGAAAGGACGATAGTTCGCGGGGAATGCGCGCTCGATCGAATAGGGTGGCGGCTCCCGCTGCAATCTCCGGGCCGCGCGCTTGAGGAAATTTGAAAGATTCGTTTCCCAGTCCATGGTCGAATTGCGGTTGCGGCGTCGCCTTCCATCCGTTGTCGGCGTCGAGCAAGGCCCTAAGCCGTAACCGGTTCTGGTTATGTCAGCTTCTTGCGCATCTCGAGAACGTTGCCGGAGTCCGTGCTGTGGTACTCAACAGAATCCATTAAGGAGCGAATAAAGAAGATCCCGCGCCCACGTTCGCTCAAGTCATCGAAGTCGGGCGTCGGGACGGCCGCGAGATCGAAACCTTGTCCGTGGTCATAGACTCGAACCCAAAGATCGTTGTTTTCGATCGATAGGCATATTCTGACGGTCTCTTTTGTGCCGCTGCCGCCGCTAAATTCAATGGCGTTGGCCACCGCTTCGGTGAGAACGAGATTAAGGTGGTACGCCAAAGTGTCCTGGTCGCAATTTCGTGTGTCCAGCTCCTTGGCGATCTGTTCGGCGATGTTTCCAACCACTCGCAGGTAGCGCGTTTGGTTTGGGACAACGATATCCAAGTTCAGGATTGTCTCGGACATATCAGCCAGCCGGCCCCTCCGCCTTAACTGCCCAGCGCGTCCTGCAGGCCAGGGTAGATATCGAATACGCGGTGCAGCCTGGTGAGTTCCAACATCGACTTGACGCGAGGCTGCAGACCCGCCAGCGCAAATGCGCTCGAACGCAGGTTGGCGTTCTTATAACCGGACAACAGCGCTCCTAAACCCGAGCTGTCGATGAACTGGACCTGACCGAGATCGACGATGAGATTATGAGCGCCGTCTTCGAGAATCTTATGAATTCGGTCCTTCAACTCGTTGGAGTTGTGTGCGTCGAGTCGGCCTGCTCACGCTCGGAATATGGATCGGCCCGACTTGGGAAGGGATAGTGTTTGACGCCCTTGGGATGGCTTCTCTGGTCGCCCTTCTTTGGTTGTTCTAGCAGTGAAAACGCGCACCTTTGAGGAAGACAACATGTTGAAAAGGATTTTGGCCGCCGCGATCTTCGCCGCTGGCGTTTCCGCTGCGGCTTCCGCTCAAACGCCGCCTCCCGCTCCGGACTGCGCCGCCCGGGCTACCGAGAAGAAACTGCATGGCGCGGCGCTGAACAGCTTCATGAAAAAGTGCGAAAGGGACACCGCCGCTGCTTCCTGCGAAGCTGCCGCCGTCGAGAAAAAGTTGGCGGGCGCCGCCAAGACGAGCTTCACGAAGAAGTGCGTCAAGGACGCGACGGCGACGTCGAATGCTCAATAGCGCGCTGCGCGGGACCTCGGCGGCGACGCCGCTGCGAGCCGGCGGTTCATCAGGCGTGTTTCGCGAGACGGGCGGCGGCGCCAATCGTTGCCCCCAAGAATGCTCCCACTGCGCTTCCGATCACGCCGAACAGTGAACCAACCAAGGCGCCAACCGTTGCGCCGACTGCGGCCCCGGAAATGGCGGAAATCTCGCTCTCGGTGCGGGCTGTCATCGGTCATTCTCCCGGTTAATAAAAAGGGCGCAGTTGTCACAATCCCAGATCATAGGCGGGCGGCAATGGTAAGCAACCGCATGACGTCCGGGAATAAGCCGTCGTGACGCAGCTCGCAGCCCCGTTTGCCTCGGCGCGCTTCAGAACTATTTGGCCGGCGTCGCATCATAGTGACGTTTGCAGCGACCTCGCCCGCGGTTTCACAGCCGTGGGCCTTTTTTCAGGTTCACGCCCAGGGTCCCGCTGCTCAGACCTTGCAAATGGAGCGTCGCCGTTCGGACGTGCGCTTGCGAGGCTTTTTTGGCTTTATGTGGCCTTGGCGCTATCGTGCCGCCTACGTGCGGACGCTTCACGCAGCATCTGTCCTGGGAAGAGCTTTTCTCCGGGGCTCCGTTAGCGCTTGGCCTTGTCGAAGGCTTCAAGCGGGGGCATGCTGATATCTGAGACGCCGACCACAGGGCAAATGACCGCTCAGATGGGCAAGGGCGCACAAAGAGGCCGGCTTCGATTCAAGAGTACTGAGCTTCGGGAGAAACTCCATGGAATCGAATGAAACGACTGCGCTCGAACAGTCTCGCGAATTTACCGAAGTCGTAGGCCTGTTCGACTCGCTTGATAAGCTGCAGTCCGCCATTGACAATTTGATGACTCATGGATTCGATCGATCCGAAATCAGCCTGCTCACCGAAGACGCGAAGACGCGCGAAAAGGTTGGATCGAAACGCTCGGTCGAAATCGAGGACAGCGATGAAGCTCCTCGCATTTCCTACATCGAAGCCGAGTCGCTTAATGAAGGCAAAGCTGCGCTCATCGGCCTGCTCTTCTATGTTGGCGCCATTGCTGGCGCGATCGCCATTTGGACCATCTACGGCAGTTTCGCCGAGGCGATCGTTGCGGGCATTGGCGCTGGTATGGCCGCCAGCCTAGTTGGCGTGGGCGTCGGCGCATTCATTCGACGTCGTCAGCGCAATTGGGTGCAGGCGCAATTAGCGCGCGGCGGGCTGTTGCTGTGGGTGCGAACCCGGACCGAAGAACATGAACGCGCCGCCATGTCTGCCATGCAGAACAATGGAGGCCACGACGTGCATGTTCATAGGCTGGCGGCATAGGCCTGACGATCCAGACTGATCGCTGCTGACCCTGTTACACCTATGAAACTCAAATTCTCCGGCGGGTGAGGGGTATTTCTATCGACGCTCATGAACGCATTAACGCCGACAAAGCTCGTCGAATGTCCCTTTGAAGTCCGCGTCGACGAGGTCTTACACGACCGGTTCTATGATGTCCGCGACGCTGTCGCGGTCGCCAAGCAGGTCAAAGCGACGAAACGAGCGGCCGACGTCGTGGTCATAGACACACGGACCAAGAAATTGGTGATCAAGGTTGATGGCTGAGCGAATTTTCCCGTTGTGCGGCTGCGATGCGTGAAAAAGCCCAGTCGGCGACGACCGGGCTATGAAGAACCAAGGATTTGCCGGCCCATGTGGCGCCTGCGGATACGGGTCAGATAGACGCCGATGCCGGGAATGCAAGCTGACCGTGCTATTCTTTTTCATCGGCGTTTTTTGCTTCGCCTATAAACTTCTGCAAATCGCCTATGACTTGCTGCACGATTCCGGCCACAGCAAGCTCCGGAGAGCGCGTAGAGAGAGCTATGGCTAGCTTCGTCTTGCCCATTGCCTCATTTGCGTAGCCTCGCAATTGGTCCACTGAGCTGCACTGAGTAAGACAATCGAGGGCAACCGACACAGCGTCCTTCACTTGGTCAATTGCGTGCTGGATATTCTGCTGAACTTCAAGGCTTTCGGCCTCAAGCGGCGCTTTCGTCGAATCGGCCAGCGTGTCGATTCCCCGCTTGATCTCTCTGATCGATTGGCCAACGAGATCTTTCGTTGTCTCTGCATTTGACATCAGACTTATCCTCGTAGGGATGCTATTAGTTTTTTGGGGACGACGACCGCTCATCGCAAGCGGCTCGGCGTCGTGACATACACGTCCCGACAAGGATGGTTTGCTGCATCCGACTAAGCCGCCTGTAAATCCCCACAATGGTCGAGGCGCGTCGCATTCCCGCCCCGAGGATTGGAGCAGTTATGCGCAGGCCGCAGCGGCCGTTCGCCGATATCGGCTGGCCGGCGTCGGCTTTGTGCTTTCCGAAGATGATGGCTACACCGGCGTCGATCTCGACAAATGCCGTGACGTTAAGACCGGCCAGATCGAGCCGTGGGCGCAGGAGATTGTCAATCTCGCAGAGAACTATTCAGAGGTAAGCCCATCCGGCACCGGAATCTGCATGATTGCGCGCGGGAAGATCGAAAGCACGATCAAAAGCGATCCTGCGCACGTCGAGCTTTATCGCTCGCAGCGCTATCTCACGATCACCGGCGATCACGGTGTAGATTTGTCAACGTTTCCAGATCGAACTCCTGGGAACAAGTTGTTCAACAATCCCGGCGAGACCTCGAAGCTCTTAGGTGCATCGCGGCGCTTATGCGCTGGTGTGCCGAGCGCTCGATTCTGAGCGCGGGCACACGCTCGATGCGCCCAAGTGCGATCTGCGCGGCGAGCGCATTCCGACCTTCGCCGACGCAATCATAGAGTTAGCTGCACGGGCGCCGTGTCGCTCGTCGCCTCGTTCGCATCACCTAGGCGAAGCAGAGGGTGGACGCAGTTTCATTTACGTCGCCGCGCGTCGTCGATGATACCTTTCTGAGCCGGGTGCGCGAGAGAGCGAGTGTTACCTACGGACATGTTTCATTGCGCCGAGATCTAAGCCGGCGCCAAGGTTCATATTGCGTTGACTGTTTTGAGAACGTGTTGAATATGGCATCGAGACCGACGTGAAATGCCTTGCGCCAATCCGTGGATCGGATGCGCGCCGATAAACACTGCCGATCATGGCGGCCGATACCGGACTGAAAGCGTCTCAGCCAAGGCCGCCCCGCTGGTCAAAGGTAGCACTCAAAACAATCTGTACGTGGACGGTTTCGAAGGCGCGTATCAGCGCTCTGTAGGTCGGCAGTTCTCGCAGATGCTGTCGAAACCGCGTGGTTCATTTAACGACTCAACATTCCGTCTCACGGGCAGCGGCTCGTCATCGCTCAACATCGGCAGAGCCTTCGTGTTGAACGTCATCGGCCGCTCTCTACGGTGAAAGAAAGCCGGGGATGTAGCATCGTGAAACCGATTTATCACGAAATGCCGCGGACTGGCAGACCAACGCCGAGCGCGAACTCCCGAAAGAAATGGCGGCAAACGTCGGCGTCGCATCCATCAGGTTTTTTGGACGCCAGAGGTTGCTTGCTCAATCCACGCTTCAAGCTCTGCAAGTTTGGACTGCCATTTGGAATTGCCGCTCCAGGCCTTTTGCCACATAAGCAAATGACTTTCGGCTAAGCAAGCTCCAACCCATTCAGGTATTGCGTTTGCGGTATGACCAAGCTCTTGGCGCCGCAGTGCCGCTTCGAACGCCGTCGCCGAAATCGTCTCTTTCGAGTCGCACGATTCGCTTTTAGATGTGAGATCGCGAAATTCCCGAAGTGCAATCTGCTGTGAAGAGGGAGGAAGGTTTGCAAACGCGATCTTCGTCGCACGCAACTCGTTCATTAAGATAAAATCTTCGACGAATCCCATGTTGCACCTCTCACAACCTTCCTATCCACATGGACAGCCATTACTTCCCGCCCGAGGCGGGAATAACCCAGCCCCCGGAAGCGGCAGGCCTGTCTCGCCAAAGAGTGAAGCAAACTCTCGATACCGGGAGAAGATCAAACGCGACAAGTATCGCAAGTATGTATCCTACAGGGTTGGCAATGCAGGCTTTGCTCGCGTTCAGCGACGCCGGCAAGTTGACGAGCAGGCCCCTGAACGGCTACGGAAGTTCCAAAACACGTAACGATCATATGCAGGCGCTCGCTGCCGCGCGAGCCCGGAAGAAATATGCTCGCGCAAATTGAATTGGAGTGCGCGACTCGCGCGCCAGGCATTAGAAGCCTCGCTTGACGCATTCGATGAAAACCCGAATGTGCCTGCATTCCAGCTCGGCGAACGCAGACTTCGATCCTGCCGGCAAAGGCGGCCATTTTTTCGTTCAGCGCAGGTCGAGACGCAACGTCAGCGTTTGTGGCATATTAGAACGACGGTGATGGGCAGCGCCATAAAAATGCGAATGCCTAGGACTACGCTGAGATGCTGAGCATGACGCAGGCGCGTTCGCAGAAACGCGTGCGGTTCTGACCGATCGTTTTGCCTTGGAGCCGTGCCAGCATGGCCCGTCCTTGGAGCTTAACGATGGAGACTCCTGCGAGCAGCGGGTTGCCGGCCCCCTGGGGTCGAAAGTCGAAGGCTCGGTCATCGCCAATATTCTAGCGCTCGCAACTCTGGCCGCGCGCACTGAGATTGCCGATCGTTGAAGGCCCAATTGCGGTGTATGAAGCTTAAGGAGATTCGTAATCCTTCACCGTGCAACTCTGGGAGGTAATTTGGCTGCGACAATCAACATACCGGTCTATAGCGATGCTCTCGTCGTTCTAGGGACTGCCGGCGTCGTCGTTCCCTTGGTGCGCTATCTCGGGTTGAACCCGGTACTGGGTTATTTGGGAGCGGGCGCGCTCCTTGGTCCGCTCGGGCTGGGTTCATTCATCGACAAGCTGCCGTTTCTCTACTGGTTCACCGTCGTCGATGCAAAAAATGTTAGCGGCATCGCCGAACTTGGCGTCGTTTTTCTTTTGTTTCTTATCGGATTGGAGCTTTCCTACGATCGGTTGCTTTCAATGCGGCGACTCGTTTTCGGGCTTGGCGGATCGCAGGTCGTTATCACGTCGTGCTTGCTTTCCGTCATCATCGCCTGGACTGGACAGGCGCCATCGGTCGCCATCATCGTTGGAACCTGCCTCGCGCTATCCTCGACCGCGATCGTTCTTGAAATTCTTGCAGCACACGGCGAGCTGCCCACAGGGGCAGGCAGAGCAAGCTTTTCTATCCTGCTGGCGCAGGACCTGGCCGTGATTCCGATACTTATATTCGTTTCGATCCTCGGCTCGAACACTGAAGGTTCGCTTGCGGCGAACATTGGCATAACACTGGCCCATGCGGCGATGGCCATTGCGCTCATCGTTCTGGTTGGAAGAGTAGTGCTGCGACCTCTTTTCCGTCTTGTTGGATCCATCGAATCTCTTGAACTACTGACGGCGGCGGTTCTGTTCGTCATCATCGGCACGGGCGTGCTGGCCGCCGTCGAGGGCCTGTCCATGGCGCTTGGAGCATTCGTCGCGGGGCTCCTTCTGGCCGAGACCGAATATCGCAAGGCGGTCGAGGCCATCGTCGAGCCGTTCAAGGGCCTATTGCTTGGTATCTTCTTTTTTACGGTGGGGATGACCATTGATGTGCGGGAGATTGCACGCGATCCGCTCACCATCTTGGCAATCGTATGCAGCCTCATCGCCTTCAAGGCGGCGATCATCATTGGACTGTCGAAGGCATTCGGCCAATCGTGGCGCGTTGCTATCGAAACTGGATTCCTACTTGGCCCCGGCGGGGAATTTGCTTTTGTCGCTTTGGGGCTGGCGAAAAGCCTCGGGCTTATAACCCCTGCACTGTCATCGTTCGTTCTAGCTGTCACATCGCTTTCGATGATTCTCATTCCGGCGTTGTCCGCTGCCGCGCGACACATCAATTCTCGAATGGAACCGCTAAAGAAGATTGACCCGGCGCTCAACGTGGCGCCGCGCGAACAGTATAAGCATGCAATCGTCGTCGGTCATGGGCGCGTCGGCAAGGTCGTCACGTCCTTCCTGAAGGAACATAACATTCCCTATATCGCCACGGATAGAGATGCAGCCTCGGTGGCAGGAGACCGAACGAACGGGCATGAAGTGTACTTCGGAGACGCGACACATGCGGCATTTATGAAAGCATGCGGGATTATGGAAGCCGCGGCTGTCATTGTGACCATCGGTTCGGAATCGAGCGTAGACGCGATCGTTCTTGGCGTCCGAAAACTCAGGCCTGACGTCCTGATCGTCGCGCGCGCAAGAGATACCGAACATGCACGGCACCTCTATGCAATTGGAGTGACTGATGCCGTGCCCGAGACGGTCGAGGCCAGTCTTCAAATCTCGGAGGCTGCACTTGTAGGTTTAGGTATTCCAGTAGGATACGTTATCGCCTCCGTCCACGAAAAACGCGATCAGTTTCGCGCCGAACTACGCGACGCGGCAAAAGAGGATGTTCGGGAAGTGAGCCAAGAGTAACATCAGCGGGTGCGCAAGGCAAAAAAGAACGTCACCAATAGAATAACAAAATTGCTATGCTCGCCCAATCACGGCGCTGTCATAGAGGGCGTGCGCCACTCACGCGCTTCGTCCTCGTCTCTGTTGTGTTGCCTCGCCGACCCATTTATGCGGCCTCAATCAAACGCTGGTGCTGCCCTTTCGGTCGCTTTCGAGACAGGAGTTAGGTTTCCGCGAGCTTTTGATGTTGTTCCGCCAACGGCAATTCGAAGCTAAAGATCGTGCCGCCGCCAGGATTGGGCTCGACCCACAACCGTCCATGATGCGCGTTGATAATCGAGCGCGAGATAGACAAGCCAACGCCCAGCCCGTGCGGTTTCGTGGTCGTAAACTGTTCGAACAATTTGGCTTTGATCGCTTCCGAAATGCCTGGACCAGTATCAGCGACATCGACCCGAATCTCATTACCGTCGATCAGGCGCGTCGACACAACTAATTCGCGACTCTCGCAATTTTCCATCGCTTCGATGGCATTGCGCTTCAGATTGACGACGACCTGCTGGATTTGAACCCTGTTGATGAGCACCAGGTCATTTTGCGCATCCAGATTGACAGCTGTCGCGACGCCGCATTCTTTGGCGATGGAGTCGGTGAATTCACATGCGGTTCGGACGACTTCGTTTAAATGGTGGAGAGTCTTGATCGATTCGCCCCGCGCGATAAATTGGCGCAGACTGTCCACTATTTCTGAAACACGGAATACCTGCTTGGAGGCATTGTCCAAGACCTGCTCTATTTCTGTTAAATCCCCTTTCTTAAGGAGCCTGCTCGCAATATGGAGATAGGCGTTGATCCCAGAGAGGGGCTGTTTGAGTTCGTGGGCGAGTCCGACTGTCATATTCTCGATAATATCGAGACGGTCCGCGTGCAGATCATGCATTCGAGCTTCAAATCTGCGCCGCTCGCTTAAATCATGTATGAAGCCGACAAAGTAGCGTTCGCCCTCGGCTTCGACTGCGGCGACGCCAAGCTCCATCGGAAAGACCGACCCGTCCAGACGCTGTCCCTCGACCTGCCGGCCAATTCCGATAATCTTGGCTTCGCCGGTGCGGAGGTAATGGCTCAGGTAGTCATTATGCCGACTGCGATATGGCTCGGGCATCAGTATGCGAACGTTTTGCCCGATTACTTCGTCGGGCGTGTATCCAAACAATGCGACCGCAGCAGGATTAAATGACAGGATTGTTCCAGTCTTATCAATCGTGATGATGCCGTCCAAGGCGTTGTCCACGAGCGCGGCTAACAAAGGCTCGCGTACGTGAGCCTGAGACAACCTAGGGCTCGAGCGCATCAAACTGTATCGCTTTGGGATGAGGCCGCTCTTCTCGCGGCGGATTGGGGCAGTCTGTCCCTTTGATCTTTTACCACAGCGAAAATAGTGCGTCCAATTCCCGAGCTGTTCGTGCGCGAGAGTGATCAAGACAGCGCAGCTGCCTGCTGCTCGCCCCGCATTCCGGGGAAGCGACCAACGGGATGGTTTCATTTGCGGGTGCGATCACGCGTTGCACTGCCAATGTGCGACATGAGGCGTCATTCCCCTAATCGATGCGCCGCCTGGTGCGCCGAAAGGAGGCTTTGGAAGAATCTTGTCAACGAAGTGCGTCGGCGCGATTTGCGAGAAGCGGAGACGGTCTGTCGCGAGTGCCGCGCTTGCTGCTTCCGAATAATCGCCTTCTGGCATGGGAATGCCGTCAACGGGCCGTTCGATAATTGCAAGGCCTGTTACCGCCGCGCTGGCGTCGGCCGCGTCCCGAGCCATACAAACGCGGAAACCCCATGCGAAACCAAGCGGTGCTTGACTGCCTCAATTTCCTCATTCCCGACGTGCAAGGACGCGTTGGTCCGTTTCTCGCAATTTTCCTTTGGTCTAGCCAAGGATGGGGCCCCACGCATGTCGGCATTGTCATGACGATCGCGGGAATCGCAACCGTCGCAGCCCGCACACCAGCTGGAGCGCTCGTCGACTGGACCGTTTGGAAGCGCGCTCTGATTGGTGCCACCGCCAGCATCGTCGTCCTCGGGGGATATGCCTCATTCTTTTCCCCCTGTTCCGGCCAGCGGCGGCCGCGCAAACCCTGATTGGCGCCTGCGATGCGGTGTGTTCCCCCGGTGATCGCGGCAAGAAGCTTAGGCATCGTCCGCAGACAGGCGTTCACAAGACGGGTCGGCCGCAACGAAGCCTTCAACCATACAAGGGAAGCCTTCAACCATACAAGGAACGTATTCACAGCGATCATAGCGGAAGTCGCCGGCTAGCCGATCATGCCGGCCACCGTGCTGGGGCTCGTCGCGTTGCTTGGCGCCGCCAGCGCACTCGCGGTACTCGCCATCAATGCGAGGGAGATTGATCGTTCGTTGGCGCGTGGCTTGGACCACAACGATCGCGGCCACGAGTATCGAAAACGCCCGAGCGCATTGAGCGTGATTTTCGATTGCAAACCGCTGCTGACTTTTACGGCGGCGATCACCTTGTTCCATTTCGCCGATGCCGCCGAGCTACCGCTCGTTGGCGAGCGCCTGAGCCAAGGCCAAAAAGACTCAGGATCCCTATTCCATAACGGCCTGCATCATTGTGGCGCAGGCCGTTATGATACCGATGGCGATGCCGGTTGGAGACAAGAGCGACCTTGGGGCCGCAAGCTACTCTTTCTTCTCGGGCTCGTTATAGTGCAGGCAGGGCAATGCCGGGCGGATGGGGCGACTGCCGCTCTCGATCGCATTGCAGCTGGCAGATATCTCGGCTGTCGTCGCTCGCTGGATATCGTCTTCGGTGAAATCGACAGATAACCCTGAACGCATCGCCGATGAAACGATCTGCGCTATCTACTTCGACAACTATGATGAGGCTGGTGAGGCGGCGCGAGCGCGTATCCATGAGCGAGGCCAGTTCGCGCTTGGCGCTGCTGATGGGTAGAGCCACGAAAGCATAACGCCCTGCATCCCAGCGAGAGAGGGAGCGGAACATGGCCAAGATCGTATGCGTGCTGTACGACGATCCGGTTG
>NZ_JBPFDU010000085.1:0-50961 GCF_051062815.1 Methylocystis sp.
TCGGTCGGTGACGCCGATCGGCTCCTTGGCTTCCGTGAGCGCGCGAAACAGCCGCCATTTATGGACGACGGTCTCGGACGCGTCGGGTTTCGCCGCGAAATCTCGCGTCGCCGCCTGCGCCGCCACCATGGCGAGCGACAGTGGTCGCCGCCCGAAGGGCGTCGTTGAATGTGTGCGCATGATCCTTTGCCTCGTTCAGGCAAAAGAAATCCGCTCGCCGAAACGGCGCTGACTCTTGACAGCGATTCTCGGAAGTGTGATTCTCTCAGTCGCAACACATCGAGAAGGGCTTCCGGGCGGAAACGTTTCGGGGGCCTTTTTCTTTTGCGAGGTTCCTTCTCTTTCCAGTTGTTCTTACTCAACGATCCGCTACGCACGACGTGTGCGGAATTCCTCGTAGAGGTCGCTTAGACGCTCGACAACATAGGCGCCGAAATCCGGTTCGGCTTTCTCGTCGAAACGCAATACGGTGGCTTTGGGGTCGCGGCTAATTCGCGCCAGAGCCGCACCGTCCGGCCGCTTCCAAACCTCATCGCGAGCGGTTTTGGAGGCCTTTTCCATGGCCGCCGCAAAGGCTTTTAGAAACCGGGCATCCGAGTCGGCCGGCAAATTCGTGTCGGAAAGGACAGCTTCGACACGAATAAGCGCCTTCCGTGTGCGCACCAGTTCGGCGAGCTGTAGCCAACGCCGCCGTCCGGCCTTTGGCGCCGGACCGATCGCACGAACCAATGTTTCAGGCAGCGCTCGCATAACTGTGATCAACTTCGAAAGCTCAGTTTTGTCAGTCGAGAGGGCGGCCATGATGACGCTGCGGTCATGCCCACTATCTTCGAGGGCTTTTGCAAACAGGGCGCGCTCGATGAAAGAAAGATCCCGCCGCGCTGAATTTTCGATTCCCTGGGCAATGATCAGCTGTCGGTCATCGAGGTTGCGGACGACGGCTTTGATCTTGATTCCGAGATCTTGCGCCGCCTTTAAACGCCGATGTCCATATGCCGCTTGATAGGCGCCGCCGCGGGTTGGATGCGGCCTCACCAGAATCGGCACTTCTTGTCCGTGAGAGCGAAGCGACTCCTTGAGCACCAGAAGTTGGGGGTCGTCAGGGCCGGAAAGCCTGTCTCTAATAAACGAAACGTCGACGCATTCGGGATCCAGCTCGACCACCGCCGCGCCGGTCGCAAGCGCCTCTTGAAGCGTCCTAGACTCCTCTGCCATCCTATCGAGCGTGAGGCTCATCGTCCTCACCGGACCTGCAAGAACCCTGTCTTTGCTTTCCGCGCTAGGACGATCGGATGAGTTGGCCGCGGCCAACTTGCCCTCAAGCAGCGAGGTCAAAATGTTCCGTCGGGTCATGGAATCCGTCCCCATGTTCGAAGGATGAGCCCGAGAATTTCGCTATTAACCGCTTCGAGAGACTCGATCGCGCGGTCGTAGGTCACGCGCCCTATCGCCCCACGTTCGAGCTCATATAGCGATTGCTTCGTGAGACCCGCGTCGGCAATGGCTGTCGACTTCCAGGCGGAAGCCGCGAGAACCTCATCACCAAAAAGGCTGCGGAGAAGAGCAACGACCTGCGACTGCGGCCCGTCATGCGGCTCGTGCCGTGTGATCACATAGCGAATGAAGTCGTGGCGCAGATCGCCGCCTGCCTTTCGCACAACCGCCATCAAGTCGGAGGCCATCAGCAGGAACTGCGACATGGATGCAACGTCGACCATCTGCGGATGAATCGTAATCAGAAGCGCTGTTGCTGCGCAAAGCGCTCCGAGCGTCAGATACCCGAGCTGAGGCGGGCAATCGACCACAACGATATCGTAATCCGCCTCAATCTCAGCGAGCGCATTACCTACCCGTTCGAAGAACATGCCGCCTGGCAGCCGCGAACCTAGGGCCAAAGCCCGCGGCGTTTCATGCTCAAACTCCATTAGTTCAAGATTGCCAGGAATCAGATCAATTCCGTCGAAATAGGTCCTGCGAATGCAGTCCCGGACCGGACGTCGGACGCCGTCATATCGAATCGCCCCGTATATTGTGTCGCCTTCCTTGAGATCGAATTCGGGCTGCAAGCCCAGCATGGCCGACAGGGACGCCTGAGGATCTAGATCAACCGCAAGCACCCGAAATCCAGACAGCGCAAGATATTGGGCGAGATAGAGACATGTCGTCGTTTTGGCGGAACCGCCTTTGAAATTGACGCAGGCAACGGTTTGCATTTTCTCGCCAGCGCGACGGTGGGGCAGGACAGATAGCGCTTCACGGGGTTTCACCGTGGCGATGTGCCTGCGCAATTCATTGACTTGAGCAAGCGTGTAAGAACGTCGCCCGGACGGACTAATTTCTGGCGCAGGTCCAATCCCGTCGAGAGAAAGCTGCCGGAGGTATCCGTCCGATACGTGCAAGAGCTTCGCGGCTTCACCTGACGAAAAGGAGCGGAGTAGTTTATGGCTGTCTGGAGGGAAAAGTCGGGAGCCGAGCGCCTGAAGCTGTTCGGACAAAAGACGAGCGTGCGCGGAAATTCGCGCGTCCGAAGTTGCCGCCGTCTCGATTGTCTGCGTGTCCACGATTTTATTCCGCGATACGATTTCAGGCCAGAAATCGCTCTTCTTCCGTATCAGGAGCACGATTCGGCAGCTTGAGCAATGATTTTTGAGTAAACGATTAGTTAACGCCGTGTTGTATCAACTTCGCGACTGCATGAGTTGGCCGCGGCCAACTGGGCAGCGCTTACGCGCTGCCATTCTCGAATCGCCACACGGGAATTCCCATCTTGCGCGCCTTGTCGCCGAGGTTCTCGACGATGCCGGAACCGGGGAACACGATCACGCCGATCGGCAATGTCTCAAGCATCACATCATTGCGCTTGAAGGGCGCGGCGTTCTTGTGACGGCTCCAGTCCGGTTTGAACGCGACCTGAGGAACTTTGCGATTGTCCGCCCAGCAGGACGCGATCCGTTCAGCGCCCTTGGAGCCGCCGCCATGGAGAAGGACCATGTCGGGGTGCTTCGCATGAACCTTGTCGAGAGCTTCCCAAATCCGCCGATGATCGTTGCAGTCGGCTCCGCCGGCAAAAGCGATCCGTGGTCCGCGCGGCAAGAGCACTTGCGTCTCGGCCAACTTCTTTGCGTTCAGGAAATCCCGACTATCGATCATCGCAGCTGTCAGCGCGCGGTGATTGACCTTTGAGCCTGAGCGCGGACGCCAAGCGGAACCTGTCTCGCTCGCATAGAGTTCAGTGAGATGGTCCCGGAAGAATTCGAAGGCATTGCGGCGTTCGTTGAGCGTCAGCCCTTGCGAGATCAGCCGCTCCAGTTCGACCGAACGTATTTCCGAGCCGTCCTGTTCGGCCTGCGAGCGACGCTGCGCGGTTTCGTTGTCGTCGAGATCGCGATCGACGCGCTCCGCCTTGCGATGGAAGAGGTTGACGAAGGACCAAAGCAGATCGGGCAGGTCGGCTTCGAGCCGCGTGTTGAGAAAGAGGCTTGAAAGCGATTCGACCGCAGATTCGAGCGCTATTGACGCAATGTCGGAGGAGGGCAGGGGACGCGGGTCAGGCTCTTCGTCAAAGGGCCGATAGCCGTGAAGCGCGAGTTCGTCGAGGAGATGTGACGTCGACGATTCGTGTGGAGCGTCGTGGGGGAGGGGCGTGATTTCGACATCCATGGCTATTGCGCTTTCGCTTGTGGCCGCGCCGATTGCGGCCTAACAGCGATCTCGAGCCACGGGCGGATCGCGCCGCACCCGAAGGGCTGAAGCGCAGCGGAGGACGCTTCCCGACGACTTGTTTGGAGCGCGAGGAATGCCCGGCGCTTGAGCGTCGGGCAGGGGAAAGAAGTCGTCGGGAAGCGTTGCGGCAAGCGAGCCGCTTGTGGCGTCATCGCTGCTCTCTTAGGCCGGCGCGCGGCCCTCTCGAAGAGCGCATGCCTGAGCGCGAACAATCTATCCCTTTCCCCAAGCGGTCGAAGGGAAGGTCGAAGCAACATCTTGATTGAACGCGGCAGGCGCAACCCACTCACGCGCTTCTTGGCGCGTTCAAGGACTGGCTCAATACCGGGCGTCCTGATCGCTGCAGATCGATATGCCCGAGCATTGCCTCCCGGCCTTCTCTTTGCATTTCGCCAAATCAGCAAGGGCCGATGCCCGCGCAGTCTCGCTCCTAGCGCCGGACTCCGACCGTCAGCCAATATTCGCGCGGGACGCAGACGCCGAGTTCGTTGCGGAAGCCTTCATGGAAAGCGATGAAATCTCGCCTTAACTCTTCGCGCCGCGCCTCATCGAGGCTCTTGGCCAAAGAATGTGTCGGTCCGTAGCCCGTCGAGAACGTATTCCAGGCGGCTTCTCCACTCGGCTCGCGATAGAAAGAGGTTCCCCTTTCGAACGCGAGATCGAAATTCGCCGCGAGCAGTTCGCGAATGCGGTCCGTCCCGCCCCATTCGAAAGGCGATGGCGGCGCGAACGTGGGCGGCGGCGGCATGTACGGCTTCATGATCATGAACATCTTGAAGAGGTTGCTGTCGGACAGCCAAGTGGTCAAAGCGATGCGTCCGCCCTTTTTGCAAACTCGCGCCAGCTCGGCCGCGGCGGCTTCTGGGCGGCTGGCGAACATTACGCCGCAGGTCGATGCGACGGCGTCGAACGCGCCGTCCTCGAATGGCAGGCTCTCCGCGTCGCCGATTTGATAGTCGATGTCGAGGGTTTCGCTTTTGGCGCGCGCGATGGCGGCATCGACAAGCTTCTCGCTGATATCGACGCCTGTGACCTTCGCGCCCCTCCTCGCGAGGACGCGAGACGTCCAGCCAGTCCCGGTCGCGAGATCGAGAACGCGTTCGCCGGACTTCGGATCGAGACGCAACACGCAGTGTTCGATAGAATCGGCGATGCCGCGACTGATGGCCTCGTAATGCGCGCCGCCGGAATTCCAGACTGCGGCGGACTTCTGGTTATGCGCCTGTATTGCGCCAGTCATATTTTCCTCCCTTTTATTATTCTGTTTGCAACGTTGCTTCACGAGGAGCCGGCGACGACGGGCAAGCCTGCGGCGCGCCATTCGGGCAGGCCATCCTCCAGACAGCGGGCCTTGAAGCCGCGGCTGCGCAGCAGCGCCGCCGCCTCAAAGGAGAGCACGCAGAAGCGTCCCCGGCAGTAGGCGACGACCTCGCGCGACGGATCGAGTTCGCTGAGCCGCGCCTCCATTGCTTTCAGCGGAATGTTCACGGCGCTCGGCAAATGGCCGAGTGCAAATTCGTCTTGCGGCCGCACGTCGAGCACCGTGACCGTGCCGGCGCGGATTCGTTCGAGCAGCGCGTCGCGCGGCACGGGCTCCAGCCCGTCCCGGTCCTTGAAATAGCGGCGCATAATGCGTTCGACCTCCGCGACGTTGCGCTCCGCCAATCGCCCCAGCGCTGCCAAGAGATCGAGCACAGCTTCATCGGCAAGCCGGTAATAGACGAACTTGCCATCGCGCCTCGTGTCCACCAGGCCCGTGCGCCGCATGTGCCGCAAGTGCTGAGAAGCGTTGGCGATGGAGAGGCTGGTTTTCTGCGCCAGCGTCTCGACGCTGCGCTCGCCCTGCGCCAGCTGCTCGAGCAATTCGAGGCGATGGGCGTGGCCGAGCGCCTTGGCAAGAGTGGCGAACTCCGCGAACAGCGCCTGTTTGGGACTTCGGGTTGACATCTTGGATAACGCTCATATCATTCAAGCGATTAATTGAATGATATCCCAGGCGCTTTGTCAACACGCTCCGCGCCCGGCGCTGGGAGAGAGTAAGGAGAGACCTCCATGATCTTGCGTCAATTCCTCCACGCCAGCCCTGTTGCGGCTTCCTATCTTTTCGGCTGCGGCGGGCGCGCCGCAGCCGCGGTTGTCGATCCGGTAGGCGATATCGGTCCTTATCTGCGCACGGCGGAAGAAACCGGCATGCGAATTCTCTACGTCATCGACACGCATCTGCATGCCGATCACATCTCATCAGGCCGCGAGTTGGCTGAGGCGGCGGGCGCGCCATACGTGCTGTTTGCCGAAGCGAAAGCGGCCTTTCCTTTCCATGGGGTGCGCGACGGCGACTTTCTGGAGCTGGGCAATGTCGCGATCCGCGTGTTGCACACTCCAGGCCACACGCCCGAGCATATTTCGCTCCTCGTCACCGATCGCACGCGCGCCGACGAGCCCTGGTTCGTGCTGACCGGGCATACGCTCATGGTGGGCGATCTCGGCCGAACGGAGCTCGCGACGAACGCCGAGGAAGGCGCGCGCGTATTGTTCCGCTCGGTGCAGAGGCTCAAGGCTCTCCCCGACTATCTCGAAATCCTGCCGGGGGCCTATTCGGGCTCGGTTTGCGGACGCAGCCTGAGTGGCAAGCCAACATCAACGATCGGGTTCGAGAAACGCCACAACAAGGCGTTTCGAATCGAGAACGAAGAGGTCTTTGTCCGCGCCATGGTCACCGACATTCCGCCGCCGCCCGCGCAGGCGGCTGAAATTCGCGCGGTCAATTCGGGTTTGAAGGCAGCGGCGGAATGAGCGTGAGTGACACGGAGGCGTCCGTTCCCTCTGCCTCCAGCGTAACGCTCGGGCTGCGCGCCAATCGGCGGCAGTTCGCGCTGCTCGTTCTGATCAACGCCTTTGTCGGCGGCATGGTTGGCATTGAGCGCACGGTCGTGCCGCTGATCGGCTCGGAGGAATTCGGCATCACCTCGACGACGCTGGTGGTCTCGTTCATCGTCAGCTTCGGCGTGGTCAAGGCTTTCGCCAATCTGGTCTCGGGGCATCTCGCCGACGTGTGGGGTCGCAAGCGTGTGCTGGTCCTCGGCTGGCTGGTCGGCCTGCCGGTTCCCTTCATGATCATGTGGGCTCCAAGCTGGGGATGGATTGTCGCCGCCAATGCGCTACTCGGCGTCAATCAGGGCCTCGCCTGGTCGATGACCGTCATCATGAAAGTCGATCTCGTCGGACCGAAATCGCGGGGACTCGCCGTCGGCCTCAACGAGTTCGCGGGCTATCTCGCCGTTGGCGTCACCGCTTTTGCCACCGGCTATCTCGCCTCCGAGTATGGACTGCGGCCCGTCCCAATCTATCTCGGCGTCGGTTATGCGATCGCGGGAGCGGCGCTGTCGATCCTGCTCGTGCGCGATACGCGCGAGCATGTGCGCGCGGAAATCGGCAACCATCCCGTCGAGGCGCCCGCCATCGGCTTCCGGGAGGTGTTCGCGCTCGCCTCCTTCCGTGATCGCAATCTCTTCGCTGCGTCACAGGCCGGACTCGTCAACAATCTCAACGACGGGATGAGCTGGGGTATTTTCCCGCTGTTCTTCGCGTCCTTCGGCCTCGGCGTCGAACGGATCGGCCTGCTCAAAGCCGTCTATCCGGCGACTTGGGGCATTCTTCAGGTCGCCACTGGCCCGTTGAGCGATCGCTGGGGCCGCAAGGGCCTGATCGTCGCCGGCATGTGGGTTCAGGCCACGGCGCTGTTTCTCACGGCGGCGACGTCCCAATTTCATTACTGGCTGATCGGCAGCCTGCTTCTCGGTCTCGGTACGGCGATGGTCTATCCGAGTCTGATCGCCGCCGTCTCCGACGCGTCGCATCCTTCGTGGCGCGCGCGGTCGCTTAGCGTCTATCGGTTCTGGCGCGATCTCGGCTACGCCATCGGCGCGCTCTCCGCTGGAATCATCGCCGACTTGTTCGGAATGGCGTGGGCGATCGGAGCGATCGCGGCGGTTACATTTGTCTCCGGATTAATCGTTGCTCTGTTGATGCATGGCTCCCCGAGCCCAGCACGATCGAAGGTGATCGGGTGATGTTCGGCCCCTAAGAAAATGGAAGAGAAGACACAGAGACGGGCGGCGGGGGTGGGGGAGTGCGCGTTGGCGGCGAAGCAGCCTTGGTCAGATCACCGACTCGTTGGAGCGGGAGTTGCTCTTCGAACTTCTCGGGCCCGTCGCTGGGAAGGCGTTACTCGATGTTGGCTGCGGCGACGGCGCACTCGCTTCAGAACTTTCCCAGCGAGGCGCTGCCGTGACTGGCGTTGATCCGGATCCCGCGATGATCGGCGCCGCGCGTCGGCGAGCAGAGAAAGAAGATGTCCAACTCTGGCTCGTCGCGGGGAAATCCGAGGCGCTGCCGTTTCGAGATGGCGAATTTGACTATGTCCTAGCGGTCACGGTACTCTGCTTCGTTCCTGACGCGAAGCTGGCGATTGCGGAAATCGCTCGCGTGCTGAAGCCAGGTGGCCAACTGATCATCGGGGAGCTTGGAAGCGCAAGCCTGTGGGCAGCCTATCGCCGCATTCGCGGCTGGCTCGGCCACCCATTATGGCGAGCGGCGAGATTTCGCTCACCCGCCGAGCTTCGCCGGCTCATTGGCGGCGCAGGACTCAGCGTCCTTGAGGTGCGCGGGGCCGCCTACTATCCGCCATGCGCAGCGGCCGCGCAGCTGCTTGTCGCTGTCGATCCGTGGCTCGGGCGGCGAACAACCCTCGGAGCGGCTTTTGTCGCCATATCGGCAGCGAAGCCAGTCGACGCGAACGAAGTCGCATAACGCGATTAAGGTATCTCACGTCGCCGCGAGGTCGCTTGCGATTGCGCCTCGACGGTCTGCTCGTAGCGAAAACGGTTCGTTTGGCATCCGGTGCGTCAAGGAGATTGACGCGCCAAATCGACGCCGAAGGCGTTCCAGCTCAGTATGCTCCAGATCGCAAATTGAAATCCTTGCCTTGCGACACAATCGTTTCAACATCAACGCCCAGAACCTCAGCGCGTTCAGCAAGTTTGCGCGCGGCGTTTCGTCCGGCGCGATGATCAATCGACGCAACCCGGTCGGAAATTCCCACGCCACGAGATGCGCCGCCGAGAGCGCCGCGACCATCGGCAGATGCGGCGCAACGCTTTTCAGCGAAAGCACGGTTTCGATCCCTTCGCCGACGATGTCGAAATCGCCAATGGCGCCGAAGCGCACGCCATACCCGAGAATGGCGCCAAGTGATCGACGCGGTGATGACACGCAGGCCTTGGCGTTGTGCGCGGGATCAAGAAACGTCCGATGAATGCCCATGATCTCGCCGTCATGATTGGTGACGGCGGCGACAAGCGCCGGGAATTTTCGTGGCGGCGAGTCTGGATGTTCGCGATAGAGCAGCGCCGGATGAAAGCGCAGTGGCGCGTCATGGAGATCGGCGGTGATTTTTCGCGCGCGGAGATAGGCTTCGGCAGGCGTGCCGATAATAGAGCACGACGACGCCCAGATTTTTCGCGCGAGCACAATCGTGTCGCATCCGCCCGAATCATCATCTCCTCTCTCCATAATCGTCTCGCGCGGCGTCTTCAAAAAGCGCCGCGCCTCGTCGAGCGCGCGCCCGATGGAATCGTATCCTTCTCGCGCCGAGATCAAATCGAGCAGATCGCCATGTTCGCCCGTCGCACCATCCATCCATTTTCCGCGTGCGCCTTTACCAGAGAGCGGGCCTTTGAGACGAACGAACAGGCTGCGGCCAGCATGATTGTTGACGTCGCCGACGATCCAGTAATTTCCGGATCGTCGGCCGTTGGAGAGATAATATTTGCACACGGCCTCGACATTTTCGGGGCTGCGCGACAATTCCCGCGCGGGGCTTTCCATTGCCGCCTCCCGCCTCAAAGATTGACGCGGGTCGCGGGCGCGACGCGCATCAGCGGGTGAAGGGCGAGGAGTTTCTCGACGATCATCGGAGCGTCACCGCAAAGCGGCACAAACAGCCTCAGCTTCCAGGCGATGATTTCTGAGGTCAGGCCAAGCGCCTTCAACCGATCGACGCTCGTGTCGCCGACCCCGACGAGTTCGAGCCGGCGACGGTTCATGACGAGGGACCGCTTCAAAACGAGCCCGTCGGCGAGGATGAGACTCGCGCCGTCCTGCATGACGGCGGCAATCGCCGTCGGCGGCGCAAGGGCAGGGGCGTCGGCGCCGGAGGATTCGAGCAGCGCTGCGGCGCTCGCCGGCGATACGAGTCGGCCGATGATGCGCTCGCCCTCATCTGTTTGCAGCCGATAGACTCGCGCCGTTTCATCGGGAAGGCGGTTCCAGACCGGCAGCAGCAAGCCGGTGACCATATGAAACGCGCTCTCGGTTAGTTCGGGAATTTCAGCGACCTCCGCCTCCCAGGCCGCATGAAACGCTTTCGCACCCACTTCGCGCCAATGCGAGCGCTCCAAAGCTTCGACGGAAATCACATCTCGATGCGCCGGACGCAGCAGCCGCACGCGCGGCTGGACCGAGCCGTCGTCCAACATGAGGCCGGTCGCCGGCAGTTTGACGGCCGCGCGACCCGATTGCTCGTTGATCATCAGACGTGATTTGAGGGAGGCGGTCGCAAGCTCCAGCGCCTCGTCGAGCGAAGTGATCCTAGTCCTGTCCTTGCGGGCAAGCGTCAGCAGCTGCGTTTGCGCGCCGCTCTTGGCGTGAGAAGCGATTGTCTGACGACCCGTCACGACGAGACTTTCGGCCGTGACCGTCTCGACGCCGACATCGAAAATGCCGGCCTGCACCGCCGCTTCGATCTGAGCCTCCATCAGCTCCTCGAAGACGTCGAATAGCCGGTTCTGCAAAGCGATCGGCAAAGCGAGAATGCGATTGAGGAAGGTCGAAATCGGCGGCTGCTCCTCTTTGAATGTGCCGTCCTGATCTGTGAGATCGAGACCGGTCGCCTCCTCGAAGCGGGCTAGGGAGCAGCCCTCTAGCTTGCCCGAAAACACCAGCTGATAGAGCTGGCGCAATGCGCTGCGCCCGTAAGGCGATTCCAGATTGTCCTCGGGCCGGAACAGGCCCTGGCCGCCGGTCTGGCGCTGGCCGCGCGTGATCGCGCCGAGCGTGTCGAGGCGACGCGCGCTTTGTCGTTGCGCGAGGGATCGAGCCATGTGCGATGCACGATTTTGCGCGCTCGCAGGTATGCCTCAGCCGGCATTCCGAGGATGGGTCGCGATGCCGCCCAGATTTTCCGGGCGGTCGCGATCGTGTCGCGATTCGAAAATCGCTCATTCTGCGACGGGGCCGTCTTGCTTCGTCCAAGGTGTCGCCGATGTGTCAGTCACACCAGATAATCTTCCCCGATCGTATCCAGAAGTGCGATTTGCATCCTTCGCGCAGCCATACCGAAGGATGCAAGGACACATGCCCGCGCGCATCAACCGCAATATCCCAGCACGGTTTCACCTCCTTGAGCAGCATCATCTCCAACCGCTGCCCGCATCCACATGGACACCGCATGCCCACCGACCACTCTTCATCGCCGTCGCGCGCCAGGACGAGATTCCAGCGCGGCAGCTTCGTCGGCAACATGTCGCCGTCGACGACAAGAACGGAACGTCGGGGCAGAAGGGAGGCGACGAGTCGGCGCCACCACAAGGGTCTGCGTTTCATGCGACCCTCCTGTGCGGGGCAAGCGCGGGCAGTCCAAGCAGCGGTTCCGTTGCGCCCGTTGCCACAGGAAACCGGCTTCCGGCTGTGAACCGGCTTTCGGCGAACGTATCTTCATCGCCGTCCGCCAGCATGAAGATCGAGCGAGCGAGCGCCTCGTTCGGGAATTGACGAAACGGAAACAACCGCGCGATTAACTCGGCGACGCACGCCGACGCGGCGCGCATGTTCAGCGTGATGACTCCGGGAGCTTCCTCAGCCATTCCTTGCAAATACCCGTCTGCAATTTTTCTCGAAAGCGCGTGCGGTGCAACGCGCGCGAGGTATTCAGCTTCGAGCAATGCGGCTTCGTAAACGCCGCGATCCATAAGGCTCGATCCGCCGGGGTAGACATAATCCACCCGCCCATAGGCCTCTGTGATACGGCGACCTCCATCCGGTGCCGCCTCGGTCGGGATGGCAACGCCGACGTCGAATAGCGGCATGGCAAAAGACGCGCTCAGGCGGTCCGCGATATGGCGGCCTTCTGCCGTATCGACGCACGAGAAAAGCACGTCGGCATTCGCAGCGGTCAAAATGGCCTCGCGCGTTGAAATGGAGCTTGTTACCGGCTCGACGTGGCAATCGGGCCGATAGCGGCGGATCGCATCGGCAAACATCTCCGCCTTGTTAGAACCGATGTCCGCGGTTGAGGCGTTAAGGACCCGATTGAGGTTGCGCTCTTCCAGCTTGTCGAAATCGACGAGAATGATTTCGCCAACGCCGAGGCGGGCAAGCTGTTCGGCGACGATCGAGCCTGTTCCCGACACGCCGACGACGCATACGCTGAGGCGCCGAAGCCAGGCGCGCATGCCGCTGGCGAAGGCCATGGGTGGCGGCGCGGGACCGCCGGCCGTCGCGTCATCGTCCCACCACGTCCGGATGTCCGTGCCGGCCATCATCACGAGGTCAATTGCCGATGGGGCGTCGTCTTTCTCGTAGACGCGGGCGCGCGTGGGTCCGCCCGGAATCATGATGGCCGATCCGGCCATCCGCTCCGTCCCGTGCCGGAGAGCGCTCATCAAAGTGTGGTCGCTGTCATCGTCGGTACCCGAAAATGCATAGAGCCCGCCGGGATGCGAATGGACGGCCATGACGACGTCGCCCCGCAGCGCCGCACGGTCAATGGCCGTTTCCACATATTCGCCCGGCCAGGTGAGGAAATCGCGCCGGCGGGTGCACCGGTCGTAAGGCACGGGAATGACCTCGCGGCCGAGCAGCTTTTTCCGCCGCCTGCCGGTCTCTGCACACAACAGCAAGGCGGCAGCTTCCAAGCCATCACCTGGAAAAAGATGTTGGCGCAGTTGGTCGGCGATCGGTTGCGGGAGCACCAGGGTGAAGGATCGCTTCATTGGCCGACTTCGCGGCGCAACGACTCGTCGACGAGCGCGAGGTGCGTCGCCAGCGTGTCGCGTGCCGCGTCCCACGAACGGTGCCGCGACCAACGCTGAAAGGGCCGAGCGGTAATCGTTTCCATTTGCTGGGTTTGCGCGATGGCGCCGCCGCTCTGGAGCGCGAGAGCCGGATGGCAATAGAACATGTCGAGCTGGGCGCCGGGGTAGGCAACGGGCACTTCAATCGCAATGTCCGCCGCCGGCGCGCTGTAGCCGGGCGGCAAAGGATAGCCCTGAACGATCAACCAGCGGCGGCCACCATCGACAAGAGTCTCCCAATGCAGGCCGAGATGATCTAGATGTTCTTCGTCCTGCGGCAACATCGCGAAGTCGGCGCGCAACTTCACAGCCGTTTCTCCGTTGTTGATCTGCCGCGGCGTCAGTCGCAACTTTTCGATGCCCCTGTGCCGCAAATCGATAACGTAGGAGAGATCGACCTCCTTCTTAGCCTCCCCGGCGATTTTGAGGATGATGATCCAGGGCGTATCCGGGCTGAAGCCCGCTTGCCTGATCGCCTCCCGCACGGTGATTTCGGGACGCGGCGATTCGATCACGACACCCTGAACATTGAGCTTCCACGGACCATGGTGATAGTGATGTCCGTCTTCGCCATGGTAATGGTGCGCGTGATGTTCTCGATGCCCGCCTTTGTCTGGCGTGCCCGCGTGTTCATTGTTCATTCCGTTTCTCCATAACTTGCAGATTGGCTTGACGTTTCCGGCGACCTTCGCCGGCGGGTGGACTTTAGGGGTGGGATACGTCAGAATTGGACGCACCTCTCATGCGGTTCGACAAGACCAGAAAAATCCTCGAACTCGCCCGCGCGCTTGCGAGCAGCGCCACAGGCATGACTTTGGACGAAATGTGCCGCGTGACCGGTTGCTCCCGCCGCACCGTCGAGCGCATGCGCGACACCATCCGCGACGTGTTTCCGCAGATGGAGGAAATCCAGGATCACCCGACGAAGCGCTTCCACATCCCGAAGGGGCTCGACGGCTTCTTTCAGGACCCGACGACGGACGAGCTGAGCGATCTCGGCGTCGCGATTGCGACGTTACGCGATGCAGGCGCGACGGCGCGTGCTCAATCCTTGGGGTCGCTGGCGACAAAAATCCGCGCAGCGATGCGGCAGGGTCGCCGGCGAACCGCCGAAACGGACGTGGAGGCGCTGTTACGCGCCGAACGCATCGCCGTACAGGCCGGGCCGAGGCCGACGGAAGACCCTGTCGTCTTGACGGTTCTTCGTCAGGCGCTGCTCGGCATGAAAATGCTGCACTTCACCTATTATGGGGGATCGAAGCCGGGCGCTTCACGCAAGGTGGTCCCGTACGGGATCATCTTCGGGCGCATGAATTATCTCATCGGCGCCGATGCCGGCGCGACCAAGCCGAAGCATTGGCGGCTCGACCGCGTTGATAATCTCGAAGCTCTCGACGAAGCTGCGGCACCCCCGGACGATTTCGACCTTGCTGCATTTGCCAACACGGCGTTCGCTTATTTCGAAGGACCGCAGGAAAATGTCGTCCTGCACGTCCTTCCGGGCGGCATGGACGATTTCAAGAATTATCGTTTTCATGCGAGTCAAACCGTGGAAGACCACCCCGAGGGCGGCGTGATCGTGCGCTTTCGCGCCAGCGGCATGCTCGAATTGGCTTGGCACCTCTTCACCTGGGGCAACAAGATCGAAATCGTCGAACCGGTTTCGCTGCGCCAGCAGATGATTACGGAATTGCGGGTTGCGCTTGCCCATCATGAAGAACCTCTGCGTTTTTCGTACACCGTAAACGCCAAAGCCTCGTAGCTAGTGTCCCGGCTGCGTCCATTTTTGTCGTAACGCTTCGCTATCGTAAATTTCATGCATCCGCTCTCCGCCTCGCGCCTTAACGACTTTCTTGGCTGTCCTCACCAGGCCACCCTTTGGCTCGCCGGCATCAAGCCCGACGACGAGGCTGATGCGACGGTACAACTCGTTCGCGATAAAGGTTTCGAACATGAAGCGGCGGTCCTCGCGCAACTCGAAAAGCAGTACGGGTCCGTCGCGTGCA
Source organism: Methylocystis sp. (assembly GCF_051062815.1). Lineage (GTDB taxonomy): Bacteria > Pseudomonadota > Alphaproteobacteria > Rhizobiales > Beijerinckiaceae > Methylocystis. The sequence continues at coordinate 14,861 of NZ_JBPFDU010000085.1, forward strand.
TTCCGTCGGACAGCAGCCTCGCTGACCGCGTCCACCGGACGCGCGAAGCGATCGCGCGGGGCGCGCCGCTCATCTATCAGGGCGCCCTGGTTCACGGCGCATGGCTCGGTTACCCAGACTTTCTCGTGCAAGACAGCGCGGTGCAACCGCCAAGCCTCCAACCCGAAGACGCCAAACTCGCGCGACGCGCCAAGGGCGAACACGTTCTGCAACTCGGAATCTATGCGGAATTGCTCGAAACGCTGTTCGGGGTACCGGTGCAAGGCGGCGCGATCCACGTCGCGGCGGGCGATCCGGTACGCTTCGATCTTCGCCGGACCCGCTACATTCTGAAGCGGCTGATGCGCAGTTTCGAGCAATTCGTGGCCAATGAATCGCGCGTGACGAAACCCCAGCCTTGTGCGGCGTGCGCGCAATGCGACTACAAGCTGCGCTGCGAAGCCGAATGGCGTGATGCCGACAGCCCGTTTTTTGTTGCGGGCGTCAGCGGGGCCCAGATCACAAAACTGGCCGCTGCCGGTGTCCATACCCTTTCACAGCTGGCGGAGCTTTCGCCCTCCGCAAGAATTGAGGGCATAGGTACGGAGACAGTCGCGAAGCTATCCGCGCAAGCACGGCTCCAAGCCGAGGCCCGGACGAACGGCAAGCACGCCTTCGAACTTTTGGCGCATTCGCGGGGCCGCGGCTTCGCAATGCTGCCGGCGCCCGATTACGGCGATTTGTACTTTGACATGGAGGGCGATCCGCTCGCCGGCGATGGTCTTGAATATCTTTTCGGCATCTACGGGCACATCGGGGAAACCCGCGACCCGGAGTTCCAACCGATCTGGGCTCATAACCCGGCGGAGGAGAAAGCCGCATTCGAGACCGCGATGCGTCTCTTTGTGGATCAGATCAAGCGGTCCCCCGGCGCGCATATCTATCACTATGCCGCCTACGAGCCTACGGCGCTGAAGCGCCTCGCGATGCGTTACGCGACGATGGAGGCCGAACTCGACCAGCTCTTGCGCGAGCGCCGGTTTGTCGACCTTTATCGTGTGGTCGCTCAGGCGTTGCGGGCATCAACCGAAAGCTATTCCATCAAGCACCTTGAAGCTCTTTACTGGAGGGAGCGCACCGGCGAGGTAAAGACGGCTTCTGCCAGTATCGTCGAATACGAGCGGTGGTGCCTGAAGAAAGACAACACCATCCTCGACTCCATCGCGTCCTATAACAAGGACGACTGCGTATCGACGGCGCAATTGCGGCAGTGGCTGGAAGGGCTGCGCCCTCCGGGCATCCATTTGGAAATCGTCGACGACACGACGGCCGAAAGGCGCGAACAGTCGGCCGAGCGCGCCCAACTGGAAGCCCGTAAACAGGCTCTCGCTGCCAGCGTGCGCGCTTCCGGACAAGGCGATGCACGCGTGCGCGACCTCGTGGCCGAATTGCTCTGGTTTCATCAGCGCTCGCAGAAGCCGGGATGGTGGGCCTTGTTCGAGCGGCAGGCTTGGTCCGAAGATGAATTGGTAGACGATGCCGAAAGCCTTGGAGGCCTCCAGCTCGACGCCGCAACGCCGCCCGTCCAAGTCAAGAAATCGTTCGATACAGCCTATATTTTTCCGCTGCAGGACACCAAGCTTAAGATCGGCGATGCTCCAAGGATTGCCGAAACGCTTGGCTACGCGGGCAGCATTGTCGATCTTTCGGCCGAGAACGGGCGGATTGTCCTTCGCCGTGGCATGAAAGCGGCGAATCTTCCGGCGCGCTTCAGCCTCGTTCCCGCGCCGATCAATCTGCAAGCCGTGCCCGATGCCGTGCTTGCGTTTGCCGAACGGTTTGCAAACGGTCCCTCGCAAGCGGACCAGGCCTTGCTCGATATCTTTATGCGCCGAGCGCCGCGCCTGAACGGGCGCACAGCCGGAGCGCCGGTGCGCAATCCGGGCGAGCCTTTGACGGAAGCCGTCATACGCGCCGTCATAGACCTCGACCATAGCTATCTTTTCATTCAGGGGCCTCCGGGCACCGGCAAGACCTACACGTCCGCGCAGGCCATCGTCGCTTTGCTGCGCGCCGGCAAGCGCGTCGGCATTTCGTCGAATTCGCATAAAGCGATCAATAAGCTTCTTGGTGAAGTCGAGACGCGTGCCGCCGAGTCCGGTTTCCGTTTTTGCGGCGCCAAGAAGGGCAACAAGGACGCGCCCGAGACGGAATTCGACAGCATCAATATAGCAACGGTTTTTGACTCGAAGGCGGTCGCGGCGCAGCACCGGCTGGTCGGCGGCACGGTGTTTCATTTCTGCCGTGACGATCAACGCGGCGCGTTTGACTATCTGTTTGTCGATGAGGCGGGGCAGGTTTCGCTCGGCAATCTGGTCGCCATGGCCGGCGCCGCCGCGAACATTGTGCTGGTCGGCGATCAAATGCAGCTTCCACAGCCGGTTCAAGGCGTACATCCGGGCGAAACAGGCCTGTCCTGCCTCGAACACCTTCTTGAGGAAAAGGCTACCGTGCCGGAAGATCACGGAATCCTCCTGAACGAAAGCCGGCGCCTTCACCCGACCCTTTGCGCGTTCATATCGGAGGCCGTCTACGACGGTCGCCTGAAAGCGCATGCGTCCACTATCGAGCGCCATCTCGCGCTTCAAATCGGTGCAACGAGCGCGCTACGCCACGCTGGGCTTTCGTTTGTTCCGATCGCACACGCCGGGTGCACGCAATCGAGCCGCGCCGAAGCCGACGCAATCGCGCAGCTTGTCAGCGAGCTCAGAAACCAAAGAATAAGTCGCAGTGGAAAGGAGTCACCGCTTACGCTCGACGACATTTTGATTGTCGCGCCGTACAACCTTCAGGTGAACCTTTTGAAGCAGGTCTTGCCGGAAGGCGCGCATGTCGGCACAGTCGACAAGTTCCAGGGGCAGGAGGCGGCCGTCGTCATCGTTTCCATGACGACCTCGAAAGGCGTGGATGCGCCGCGCGGAACGGAATTCCTGTTCAACCCAAATCGGTTCAATGTCGCGATTAGCCGCGCACAATGCCTCGCCATTGTCGTTCATGGCCGCGATTTGCTGGAGGGTTCCTGGACCAAGATCGAGGATCTCCGGCGGCTTAATCTTTTCGCGCACGCCGAGTCCGTCGGCTTGGCGAAGTAAAGGGATGCGAGGGGGCTGGGGGACGTGCGCTTCATACACACCGCAGACTGGCAGATCGGCAAGGTCTTCAAACAATTCGGCAGCAAGGAAGAAGCGCTGCGGCAAGCTCGCCTCGCGGCGATCGAGCGCCTTGGTACGTTGGCGCGATCGCACGGCGCTTCGCACATCCTGGTTGCGGGCGACATCTACGACAATGAAGCGCCGAATGTCATTACGCTCCGCGCGCCGATTGAGCGGATGAAGCCGTTCACGGACATTCACTGGCATCTCCTTCCCGGCAATCACGATCCGCACCGCCCGGAAGGCTTATGGAATCGCGTGGCCCAGCTCGGCCTGCCTCCGCACATCCATGTCCATCTGAAACCGGAACCCATTCCCTTATCGGACGGCGCTTTTCTTCTGCCGTCGCCGCTCCTTCGCAAAAGTGAATACAGCGACCTGACGGACTGGATGGACAGCGCGGCAACGCCGCCGGGTGCGTTGCGCATCGGGCTTGCGCACGGCGGCGTCATCAATTTCGCCAGCGAAGGCGAAGCCGCCAATCCCATTGACGCCACGCGCCCTGCCAAAGCCGGTCTGGACTATCTTGCTTTGGGGGATTGGCACCGCACCTGCCAAATCAGTCCCGCCGTCTGGTACGCCGGGACTCCGGAACCGGATCGCGCCGGCGGCCAGGAACGCGGCGCCGCCCTACTGGTCAACGTGCAAGGACATGGATCGCCGCCATCCGTCACGCCCCTGTCGACCGGCACGTACCGTTGGTTGACCCGGACAGAGAAGCTTACGGATGGAGGCGAGCTTGCCGACATCGATCAGCGTCTTCGCGCCGAGCAAGATCTATCGCGGCTCATCCTACGCCTTCGCCTCGAAGGGACCCTTCCGCTTGCCGCTCATGCCGAACTTCAACGCCGCCTTGTCGATCTTGAAGCGGCGGTGTTCCAGCTGGATGCGGATCAGGCGGCGCTCGCCGTTCGTCCGACGCAGGCCGATCTTGAATCCATCGATTTCGATGGCGTGCTCCGCCGATCTGCTGACCGTCTCAAGACGCTGGCGGATGACGTGACCCAGGCTCCCGAACTACGCCGCCGCGCTGAAGAAGCCTTGATCGAACTCTATCTGCGCGCCGTCGCGCGACAACCTCGCGAGGCCGCCTGATGTTGATCAAGGGACTCATGGTGGAAGGAGTCGGTCGCTTTGCGAAGGCGACGCGCATCGAGGGCTTCAACGACGGCGTCAACGTTCTGGCGGCCGGCAACGAGGCCGGCAAGTCAACCTTGTTCCGGGCCATTCGCACTTGCCTCTTTGCGCGCCACGACAGCAAGGGCCAGGATATCCGGGACCTGTCCGCGGACGACAGCCAGTTGCCCGCCACTGTCGAACTCATCTTCGAGCATGACGGCCGTTCCTACATCATCAAGAAATCTTTTCTGCGTTCGGCGAGCGCCGTCCTCATGGAAAACGGACGCGAAATCGCCCGGTCCAAACAAGCCGACGAGGCCGTCTGGGACTTGCTTGGCGTCAGTCCGGGCAGTGGCAGAACCGTCGATGACGGCGCATTTGGCGTGCTGTGGGTAGGACAAGGATCATCCTTTGGCATTCCGGCGCCGGGACCGGTCGCATCGTCGGCTCTCAATACTGCCATTGAATCCGAAGTCGGCGCTCTCATCGGAGGCGAACGTGCTCGGCAGACCGTTGAGGACATCAACGCCGAATTGCGGCGCTCGCTCACGGAGACCGACCGCCCGAAGAGCGACGGACCATTGCACCGAGCCATGCGCGACGTGGAGCAGTGGCGCGCGACCGAAACGGAAGCCTGCGCCAAGCTCAACGCCCTTGAACAGCAGTTTGCGGAACTCGCCCAGCTCCGGGAACGCCACCGGGATTTGACGGACCCAACCATCGCCCATCAACTCCGGAACGAATTGGTCGAAGCCAAGGAGAGCCTCGACGTCGGCCGGCTGTCCGCGCAGGAAGTCCGCCGCCTCGAAGCCGAGGAAAACAGCGCACGGCGTGCGCTCGACGCCGCCGCGCAGCGACTCAAGCAGCACCGCGACATCACGGGCCGCATCGACGCAAGCCGGCGCACGGAAAAGGCCTTAGCTGAGGGCCTTCCCGCACAGCGGGCGCGCGAGGAGGAAGCCAAGGTCGCTCTGCTACATACGCAGGAGCAACTCGCCGAACTCGAAGCCCAGGCACGATTGCTCGCCGTGCAGGAACAGAAACTCGGCAAGCTCTCAAACGCTATCGTCCGCGCGACGGCCAAAGACGACCTCGCCCGTCGGCTTGCGGCGCTTGAACGGGCCTCAAAGGACCTGACGCAGATCAATGCTGAAATCGCCCACATCGCCGTCAAGCCGAAACATATGGACGATCTGGACGAACTTGAAAGAAAAATCGCGAGCCTTGACGCGCAGCTCTCTGCGGCGGCCGCCCAGCTTACGGTTGAGATCAGCCCCTTGGGCGAAGGGCATGTTCGGATCGGTCCGCTGGAACCGAAGGGTACGCACACCGCCGCCGTCCTTGAGCTGACCAAGATCGCCGTCGGCGACCTTGCGGTTATCACCGTGATGCCGGCTCCGAGCGCTCGGCATGACGAGCGCCGGTCTCTGGACGACGAACGATCGTCGTTGCTCGCCTCGCTCGGCGTCGCCAACGCTGCCGATGCGCGCGCCATGCTATCCAAACGCCGCGAACTAGAGGCGAACCGCAAAGGCGTTCTTGCGGAGCTGAAGACTCTTGGCGTTTCGGACGACCCGGCACCAATCCTTGCGCAAACCAAAAAAGCGCTCGCCGAAATCGATGCGGTGATCGAAGCCGCGCTGTCCGACACGCAGCACGATCGGCTTCCCGGCATGAGGGAGATCGAGGTCGGCAAGCTCGAATTGGAGCAGAAGCGCAACCAGCTCGATGCCCGCCGCGCGAGCCTTGAGCAGACGCGCGATCAGCAGCAAGAAGCTGTGGCAGACGCGCGTGACAAGCGAAGCGGTGCCGAATCCCAGCTTCAGCTTGTTCGCAAGACCATTGATGAAAACATCGCCCTGTGCCCTGACACGGAACGGGCCGCACGCGAAGCGTCGCTCGTTGCTGAGGTGACTGGGGCCGAAACCGTCCATCAGAACGCTGCCGCCATCCTCGACGCGAAACGGAGCTCGGCAGCGGATGCCGCCGAGATCGAACGAAGGGAGGCGCGCTGCCAGCGCCTAGAACAGGCCCTTGAAAACCGGAAGAACGACCTGATCGCGCTTGAGCGCGAAATCGGGCGTTTGACTGGCCAGATTCAAACGGCGGGGGGCGATGGCGTCGGCGAAGTCATGGCTGCCGCGCACGAAAACCGTGCGCTAGCCGAGCGCGAATTGGCGCGCGTCGAAGAACGGATCGCCACGCTCAAACTGCTGCGCGACACCATAACCGGCTGCCTGACCGAGGGCCGCGAGCGCTACTACGAACCCGTGCGGCGGCATTTGCGCCCTTACCTCAACGACCTTTTTCCCGGTTCAGAACTCGAGCTGGGAGACGGTTTTTCCATTACGGGCATACTCCGCGATCGTGCCGAAGCGTTCACGCGCCTGTCCGACGGCACGCAGGAACAAATCGCCGTCTTGGTGCGCCTTGCCATGGCGTCCATGCTCTCCGAGCGAGGGCAATGCGTCCCGGTGATCCTCGATGATGCCCTTGTCTATTGCGACGACGACCGCATCAAACGGATGTTTGACGCTCTCAGCCGCGCCGGCAAGAGCCAGCAGGTAATCATCCTGACTTGTCGGCTCCGCACGTTCGCGCCGCTCGGCGGCCATACGCTGCGCCTGCAATTTCCGGCCGAAGCAATCTAACAAGCAAATGTTTCGCGGGGGCACCGATGGCACACAAAGACTTGTTGGATTGGGCAGCGAAACAACCGGAATGGACTCAAGACGCGCTGCGACGCCACGCGCTCGCGCAGAATTTCGAGTTGGACGCCAACGGCAAGGCCGAGGTGGTCAAGCGCGTGCGGCGCGCCGCAGGCATCGGCGATGACGATTGCACGCACGAGCCTTTCACCGCCGAGCATCTTCAGGGAACCGGTGCAGTCGGGCCGCGCACGCTGCTTGTGTCGCTTGGTTCGGTCAAGAACCTTGCGCGGCTCGCGGCAAACCAGACACTGAGCTTCGCCATTGATGGCATCACGCTGATCTACGGCGACAACGGCACCGGCAAGAGCGGCTACTGCCGTATCACGAAGAAGCTCTGTCGGAGCCTTACGTCGGAGGAGTTGATCGGCGACGTGTTTACCGGCGACGCCAAGCCGCCGGCCGAAGTCCAGGTGCGCTACCTACGCGATGGCGACGAGCAGCCGACGGCGGAAACATGGCAGGACGGTACGCCCCCGCCGTCCGCGGTCGCCAACATATCCGTCTTCGATTCGCGCAATGCGCGCCTCTACGTCGATGCCGAGAACAAGATCGGGTTCCTGCCTCGCGAGGTCGCGTTGCTCGAACAATTTGCCCATCATTGCGGCGACATGGACAAGGCCTTCGACGTTGAGATCAAGGCCCTGAACGCGCGCATCAAGACCCCCTTGCCGGCCGGCTATGCGCCGGGCGGCGGCATCGCGAAGCTGTTCCAGCGCTTGCAGCCCAAGTTCGCCTTGCCGACCGCCGACGAAATCCGGCAGGCGGCGGCGTGGACGGGCAAAGACCAGGCGGAGCTGGAGGCGCTGGAAAAGGCGTTGGCGCAAGACCCGAACGCGCTTGCGGACCGCTACCGCCACGCCGCGTCGGTCCTGAATTCCTATCTGGCCGATCTTGCCGCCATCGAGAGTCGGCTTGCACCCGCGATTGTGACAAATCTGACGCGCTTGTCGGACGAAGCTCGATCGAGCGCTGCGGCAGCGGCGCTTGCTGCGTCGGAACAATTCAAGGACGAACCGCTCGCGGATGTCGGCTTACCGCCTTGGCGGCGGATGTACGATTACGCACGCGAGTACATCCAGTCAATTGCTCCGGAAACGGACTCCCTTCCCGCTGAAGAAGGCGATGCCTGCGCGCTGTGCCAACAACCGTTATCGGCGGCCGCGAGCACGCGCATGCAACGTTTTGCGGCGTTTATCGGGGATAAGGCCTCGAAAGCAGCGGAAGCCGCCCAACTGGCTTTGCGCCAGGAGCTGGCTGAATTCCAGAAATTGCACATTCCGAAGCGGCGTGATGCCGACAACGCTCTCGCGGATTATCGCAAAATCAGCGAGCAGACCGAGAAGACGGTGGCGGCTATCATCGGCTTTCTGGATCAGGCGGAAACGCGGCGGGCCAAGATTGTCGAAACCGCCGGGACCGGCGACTTTTCCAAGATCGGCGATCCGCCCGAGGCCGTCAGCCCAACCATCCCGATCGACGTCGCGGCCTTGGAAGCGGCGGCGGCCGGGTACGAAAAGGCGGCCGCCAGCGATGGCCAGCAGCGCACCGCTGACCGTGCGCGCCTGTCGGAACTCAAGGATGGCAAGAAGCTCTCCGAAGACCTTGATACCGTGCTGGCCCGGCTCGCCGACCTGGGGACTCTGGCGAAGCTGACCAAGTGCCGCGAGCTAGTGAACACGAAGCAGGTCTCGCTTCAGATCACGGCGCTGCGCCGCGAGCTTGTCACGGCCGACCTCGAAAAGCGGATTGCCGCGGAAATCGATGCCTTCGACCTGACGCATTTGCCGTTTCGCGTTTCGGATCGCAGTTCAGGGGGGCAAAGCTATTTTGCCGTTGGCTTGCAGACTCCGGTGGGCGTCGCCAACGACCGCGTGCTCAGCGAGGGCGAGCAGCGGGCCCTGGCTCTGGCTTGCTTCCTCGGAGAATTGGGCGGTGATACGGCCAACCATGGCCTCGTCATCGACGATCCGGTGTCGTCGCTCGATCATTTGCGCATCCGGCGGGTTGGTCAGCGCATTGTGGCTGAGGCCGCGAAAGGACGGCAGATTGTCGTCTTCACCCACAATCTTCTCTTTTATAACGAGGTTTCCGAAACCGCGGCTCAAGCGGACCCACCAATCCCGGTTGCGCGGCGCGTGGTAACGAAATCGGCTGCCGAGGGATTCGGCGTTATCTCCGACAAGGATGAGCCGTGGATCGCACAGAGGGTCAACGAAAGGATCACGAGGTTGCGCGACCGCCTCAAGAAGAAGATCGAAGGTCGAAGCGATTTCGGCAGCGACGACTATCGCAGCGCCGTGAAGGATTTCTACACCGACCTCCGCGAAACATGGGAGCGTCTGGTCGAAGAAATCCTGCTTGGAAAGGTCGTCGAGCGCTTCAATACCGGCGTAAAGACGCAAAGCCTGAAAGGGGTCATCGTGGATGACGAGGATTACAAGAAAATCTTTTGGGCTATGAAGCGCGTTTCCGAGCGGTCGGGTCACGATATGGCGGCGGCACGCAATGCGCCTGTTCCCAAACCTGATGATCTTAAGGCGGACCTGAAAGCTATCGACGAGTATCGTCTCGCGGTCGATAAGCGGCGCCAAGAGACCGAAAACCGCAGGAAGGAATACGAGAAGCCGCCGAAGGCCACGACACTCTGAGAAGTGTCGCTGCGGGGTGCGCGTCCGGCGCACCGCACCGGGTGCTACGCGCTGAGAGGCGGTTCATCGAGCTGCAGCGATCTATATGGGCGTAGCCAGACGCTCGCAGACGCAACACGACCCGTCGACGCTGAAACTCACCCCCAATCGAGATTTGATGGGAGCAACGCCTTCGCCCGCCTTCGAAACGTCCCCGCCGACATTGCGCGCAAGTCGCTGTTGAAGTCGGAGCGCAGGGACGTGATCGTCATCACCGTAACTCCCGCCGCCTCGGCTCTTTCTGTCAAACGGCGCCCCCCGCACCGGCCAGCGCTATCATTGTCGCAGGCGATGATCAGGCGACGCAACGACGACGGGAATTCCCACGCAGCGAGATGGCTTGCGGATAGCGCTGCCACTGTGGGTAGATGGGGAAGGGCGCTCTTCAGCGACAGAACCGTCTCAATGCCTTCGCCAACGAGAGCGACATCGCTGATCTCCCCGAACCACACGCCGTTTCCGAGAATGGCGCCGAGCGAACGGCGCGGCGCGGCGACGCGCGCTTTGTCGTTGCGCGAGGGATCGAGCCAGGTGCGATGCACGCCCATGATCTCGCCACGGAGATTCGTGACCGCCGCGACCAGCGCCGGCAATTTTCGAGCAGTAACGCCGGGGCGCTCGCGATAGAAGAGCGCCGGATGATAACGCAATGACGCAATGTCAAGATCGGCGGTGATTTTTCGCGCCCGTAGATAGGCCTTCGCCGGCGTTCCGAGGACCGGCCGCGACGCCGCCCAGATTTTCCGGGCGGCGGCGATCGTGTCGCAATTCGAAAATCGTTCATCACTACGCCCCTGCGGCGGCACCGCTCGCGGCTTGTTCAAGAAGCGCCGCGCCTCGTCGAGCGTATCCTTGAAGGACCGAAGATTCTCCCGCGCGGCGATCAAATCAAGCAAGTCGCCGTATTCTGCGGTCGCGGAGTCGCTCCATCTGCCGCGGGCGCCCTTGCCGGACAACGGGCCTTTTAGCCGCACATAAAGGCTACGGCCCGCATGGTTGTTCACATCGCCGACGATCCAGTAATTGCCATAGCGGTGGCCGTTCGAGAGATAGTGCTTGCACACGGCGTCGACCTGTTCGGCGAGGCCGCGCGACAGGGTCTTGGCGGGGCTTTCCATTGTCGCCTCCGCCGCTCAAGCGCTGACGCGCGCCGAAGGGGCGACGCGGAGCAGGGGATGGAGTGCGAGAAGCTTCTCGACGATTGCCGTAGCGCCATTGCCGAGCGGCACGAACAGCCGCAGCTTCCAAGCGATGATTTCCGAGACGAGCCCCAGAGCCTTCAGCCGTTCGACCAGGCTGTCCGGGAAGCCCAGAAGTTCAAGCCGCTGGCGGTTCATCACCAGCGAGCGCTTCAGAACGAGGCCCTCGGCGAGAACGAGACTGGCGCCATCCTGCATGACGGCGGTGACCGCCTCCGTCGTCGACAGGGCAGGGGCTTCGGCGCCGAAGGTCTCCGCGAGGGCGGCGGCGCTCGCCGGCGAGACGAGACGGCCGATGATTCGTTCTCCCTCGTCAGTCTGCATACGGTAGACGCGCGCGGTCTCGTCGGGCAAGCGGTTCCAGACGGGAAGCAGCAGGCCCGTCACGATATGAAAAGTGCTCTGGGTGAATTCCGGGAGGGCGGCGACTTCGGCCTCCCAGGCGCGTTGAAACTCCTGTGGGGTCGCCTCGCGCCAATGCGAGCGCTCCAGAGCTTCGACGCTCACGAGATCCCGATGCAGGGGGCGCAACAGCCGCACGCGCGGCTGAACCGTTCCGTCGTCCTGCATTAGGCCGGGCGCCGGCAGTTTGACGGCGGCGCGGCCCGATTGTTCATTGATCATCAGCCGTGACTTTTGCGAGGCGGTCGCAAGTTCAAACGCCTCGTCGAGCGTCGTCACCCGCGTTTTGTCCTTGCGGGCGATGGTGACCAGCGAGGTCTGCGCGCCGCTGCGCTCATGAGTGGCGATGGTTTGGCGATTGATGACGACGAGGCTCTCCGCCGTCACCGTCTCGACGCCGACATCGAACGTGCCCGCCTGAACGGCGGCCTCGATCGAAGCCCCCATCAGCGCTTCGAACACCTCGAAGAGGCGGTTCTGCAAGGCGATCGGCAAAGCGAGGATGCGATTGAGGAAGGTCGAGATCGGCGGCAGTTCTTCCTTGAAACTGCCGTCCTGATCAGTGAGATCGAGCCCAGTCGCCTCTTGAAAACGGGTCAAGGAACAACCCTCGACCTTGCTGGCGTAAAGCAGCTGATAGAGCTGGCGCAGCGCCGTGCGCCCATACGTCGATTCGAGATTGTCCTCCGGCCGGAACAGCCCTTGTCCGCCAGTCTGACGCTGACCTCTCGTGATGGCGCCGAGCGTGTCGAGCCGCCGGGCGATGGTCGAAAGGAAGCGCTTTTCGCCCTTCACGTCGGTCGCGACGGGGCGGAACAAAGGCGGTTGGGCCTGATTAGTGCGATTGGTGCGCCCGAGGCCCTGGATGGCGTTGTCCGCCTTCCAACCGGGCTCCAAGAGATAATGGACGCGGAGCCTCTGGTTTCTGGCGCTTCGCTCGGCGTGATAGGAGCGCCCCGTGCCGCCGGCGTCGGAAAAGACGAGAATGCGTTTCTCGTCGTCCATGAAGGCTTGGGTTTCGCCGATGTTTGCGGAGGCGGGGCGATTTTCGACGCACAGACGATCGGAGCCGTCGGCGTTGGTCTTGCGCACGATCCGCCGCGAGCGGCCGGTCACCTCCGCCACCATTTCGATTCCGAAGCGCTGCACGATCTGATCGAGCGCGCCCTGGACGGCGGGCAGGGCGGCGAGATGTTCGACCAGGCGATCGCGCCGCTCCATCGCTTCGCGCGATTGGACGGGATTGCCGTTCTCGTCGACGACAGGCCGCGATTGCAGATCGCCGTTCTCGTCCGAATAGACCTCGTAAAGCTGGGTCGGGAACGAGTGCGCCAAATAATCCAACACGTACTCGCGCGGAGTGACGTCGCAGAAAAGATCGCCCCATTCCGATGTCGGGATTTCCGCGAGGCGGCGCTCCATCAGCGCCTCGCTCGTCGAAACGATCTGGATCACCGCAGCGTGACCCGCTTCCAAATCGCGCTCGATCGAAGCGATGAGGCTCGGGACCTTCATCGCCGTGATGAGATGATTGAAGAAGCGCTGCTTGTTGGATTCGAATGCCGAGCGCGCGGCGCTCTTTGCATTGCGGTTATAGGCCCTGCCGCCCTCGCCGGTGATATTCGCCGCCTCCAGAGCGGCGTTCAGATTATTGTGGATGATCTCGAAGGCGGAGGCGTAAGAATCATAGATGCGGATTTGTTCGGGCGTCAGCCGATGCTCCAGCATCTCGACTTCGACCCCGGCGTAGGAGAGGGCGCGGGATGCATAGAGCCCGAGAGCCTTGAGATCGCGCGCCAGCACTTCCATCGTGGCGATGCCGCCCGCCTCCATGGCGGAAACGAAATCCTGCCGCGTCGCAAAGGGCATGTCGGTCGAGGCCCAGAGGCCCAGTCGCGCCGCATAGGCGAGATTGGAGACGATGGTCGCGCCCGTCGCCGAGACATAGAGGACGCGGGCGTCGGGGAGGGCGTTTTGCAGCCGCAAGCCCGCGCGTCCTTGCTGGGAAGCGGCCTTTTCGCCGCGCTCGCCCTTGTCGCCCACCGCGTTCGCCATGGCGTGCGCCTCGTCGAAAACGACGACGCCGTCGAATGTCTCTCCGAGCCAATCGATGATCTGTGAAAGGCGTGAGGCCTTGAGCGAGCCGTCGCGCCCCTGCCGCTCGTCCGAGCGCAAGGTGGCGTAGGTCGTGAACAGGATTCCTTCGTCGAGTCTGATCGGCGTTCCCTGCTTGAAGCGCGACAAAGGGACGATTTGCAGCTTCTCTCGGCCCAAGGCCGCCCAGTCGCGCTGGGCGTCCTCGATCAGCTTGTCGGATTTCGAGACCCACAGCGCCTTGCGCCGGCCTTTGAGCCAGTTATCGACGAGGACGCCCGCGACCTGGCGCCCCTTGCCGGCGCCGGTGCCGTCGCCAAGGTAAAAACCGCGGCGAAACCGAACGGAGTTTTCCGCGTCGTCAGGAGCGGCGGACACGCAATCGAAACTCTGGTTGACGACGAAGGAGCCGGCAAGATGTCCGCAATGCGCTTCGCCAGCGTAAGCGATGCTCTCGAGCTGGGCGTCGGAGAGCAGTCCGGAGTCGATTACGGCTTTGGGGAGGTGCGGCCGATAGGAGAGTTTCGGTGGGGCGACCGAGGCCATGGCGGCCGATTGCACGAGCGTCGTCGGATGCGGCTTCGCGCCATCGATCGTGATCGATTGCACCGCATAGGGCTCGTAGAGTCCGGCGCTGAGAGAGCCGCCCTTGAGCGTTTTCCACTCCCTGGTCTCATAGGCGAGCTCGACGACCTCGCTCGCGACGGCCGAGTGGCGAGGATTTGAACTTGCAGCGATGCCGACGTTGGAAGGCGGAGAAGACGCGCGATTGGACCCACGCAACGACCGCAACTGTGACGAACGGGGGAACGCGATTGAGGCGAGCGGTTTCGACAGGGCAGGGGGAACGGCGCCGCCTCGCTCGCCCTTAGCGGGCGCTTGACGCGGCGGAATCTCCCGCTGAACGATGGGCAGCAATTCTTCGAGAGTGGCGACGGGGCCGAAGCCTTCGCGAAACGCTTCTGGATTCTCGGCGGGCGTCTTGTCGAAGACGGTGAGGCGGCTCTCGACGCTCGTGCCGTGACGCGCGAAGAAGCCGCGCGCGAGCGAGGCGGTGAGGACGAGCCTGCCCTTCTCCTGCAGGCGCTCGAAGCCCGCGCGCCAAGCGGGCGAGGTCGGCAAAAAGGTCTCGCCGGTGATGGCGACGAGCCGGCCGTTCGGCTGCAGGCGCGCCAAGGCGGAACGAATGTGTTCGAAGGTCGCCGCGGCGTGTCGCCCCTCGATCAACGGTGACGACGAAAAGGGCGGGTTCATCAAGACGAGGCTCGGACGAAGATCGGCGTCGAGCCGGTCGTTGATCTGCGCGCCGTCGAATCTGCTCACTCGCGCGCCCGGGAATAAGAGTTTCAACAGCCCGGCGCGGGTCTCGGCCCATTCGTTGAGGACGACCTTCGCCCCCGCGAGCTCGGCGAAGATCGCCAGCAATCCCGTGCCGGCCGAAGGCTCCAGCACGATGTCGTTCGCGCGGATCCCCGCGGCGAGACTCGCCAGATAGGCGAATTCCAGGGGAGTCGAAAATTGTTGCAGCGCATGGCTCTCTTCCGAACGGCGCGTCTGCGTCGGCAGCAACATGCCGATCTTCGCGAGCATCGCGAGGATGCGCGAGGGTTCGCCTTGAGCGCGCGCCTTGATCGCCGGACCATAGCGGCGCAGAAACAACGCCTGCGCCGCCTCCAACGCCTCATAAGCGTCCTTCCAACCCCAGGCGCCTTGCGCATCGCTCGCACCGAAGGCGTTCTCCATAGCGGCGCGCAGAGCCGTGGCGTCGATCGCGCGGCCCTTGGCGAGATCGGCGACGAGCGCTTGCGCCGCCATCATCAGCGCTGTGGGCTTGTCGTCTGTCGTGAAGGAAAGTTCGGTCTGTTCGGACTTGGACAGGGCGGCGGCGAGAACTGGACTCATCGATCATCTCCGGGTTTGGTTGAACCAGCCCGGATCGCTCTCTCTTCACGTCTTCCGGGCTCGCCCTTCCCGGCAACGCCCTCTCCCTCCTCTCCGTCACACCGACGCCGCGACCTATCCAGCCCAGCCGACGAAACTGCTCGGCCCGTCGTACGTTTGGTGTCGCGCCGGATCGATCACGAAACCGTGACGCCCGGAATCGTATTCGGCCTCGGGCACAAGAAAGCGCCGCTCCTTTCCACGGCGATCGCCGCCCAATGTCGCGACGCACTCGACCAACCCCGAGCGCTGTCGCGACTTGATGGCCGATATCACGAGCCAATCGCGCGCATGGTCCAGCCGAAATCGGCGGACGTCCTTTGTGTAGGATTCGCCGCGACCCAGGACCACGTTGTTGACGATCTCATAGGCGTCCGGTTCCCAGTCGCGCAGAGTCTGGTCGGCGCATATTTGCTCGTAGTCAGTGAAGAGAAGCGGTAATGTCGCCGCGACCTTCGCCCATTCACAATCTTCCTCGTAGTAGCCATCGGCGTCGCGATAGGCGGGATGGACGAGGGCGTTGCGCTCTTCGTCGAGATGGAAGCCGCCATGCGAGGCGGTCGAATGAAAGACGACGCCCTGGTCGTACACCTGAGAAATCTGCGCCGCTCCCCATGGAGTGACGGCGCTCGATTTGAACTCTCGGCGATCGAGCGTGAGCAGCTGGCGCTCGTGATCGGCGATTTCGACGACGTGTCGTCGAAAGGCGGCTTCGTCTTCGAGGAGACGCTCGAAGATATGAAAATCGGATGGGCGCCATTCCTCAGGCGGCTTGTTGACGTGATGCGCGCTTGCAACAGAGAGGCCGCCAGATTTCGAGGGCAGGGCGAGAAAGGCGCGCTCACCGAGACGCGCTGCGAGAAGCCCGCCGCGCGTGCGGTGGAAGGAAACGAGAAATCGGTGTGGAGATCTCATCAGGGGCTCCATCAAAAGAAAGAGCCCAGCGCAAGGACCGGGCTCTTGGAGAGAAGATCGATGAGGGTGCGGCCGGGGCCGCGTGGCGCTTGTGCGATTATCCCGCCGCGATCGCCGAATGCTCTTGCTCTGCGGACTCGAAGCCTGTCGGATCGTCGGCGCCGTCGTTTTCGACCCCCGCGAGGAACGCCGGCAGATCGGCGTCGTCCGCCACGGCCGCATCTCCGCCCATGGACTCGCCGTCTTGCGCCAGCGCAGGGGCGTCGAGATTCGTCGTGCGCAAGATTTCTGGCAGCCAGCCCAATCCTTGCAGCAGGCGTTCGGCTTCCGCCGCCATGTCGCTTTTCTTCAGGTGATCGATCATTTGCGCGGCGGCTTCGCCCTTCGCTTCCCGCACGGCGGCCAAAATCTGCGCCTTGGTGACTTTGCCGAAATAGCTCTCGACCGTCGGGCTCCAGTGAGCGCTCATATCGAGCGCGAGATGCTCGGCCAAGAGATCGGCGTGGGCGAGAGCGCGCGGCCGCCTGTCGTAAGGAAGATAGAGCGCATTGGCGCTCAACCCGACGCAGTGGGCAAAGAGCGATGCGCGTGCGTCGTGGTCGATCTTGATGAGCCAGGCCCAGAGATCTTCCGCTTTCTCCGGCAAGCGCAACTGCCAGTGTCCATAAGTGTCGTCGAGCGCTCGCGCCGCCGGCGCATCGCTCAAAGCTGGCGCATGAGAGCCGAGCAGAACGCTCTTTGCGCCGATTTCGACGCAGGTCTCGAATGCGCCGGGCCCATAAAAGGCGTTGAGCGCCAGCGCATGGGTCGCCGCGAGAAACGCCGCCGCTGGATCCCTCGCCAAGGCTTCGCGCAAAGCTAGCGTGCGATGCGCGGTGAGCTCGGTCAGCAGCCGATCCGAGAGTTTTGGCGAGGCACCTGTTTCCTCCTCGTCGATCGAAGGCGAGGCAGACCGGGCAGCGTCCGTATGCGATCCGATCGTTTGGTGGCTCGCGTCACCCCGCGAACCATCTCGTTCAGTCGTCGACCCGCCTTTGGCGCTGGCCTCCTCGATAGCGGCGAGTGCCTCGTCCTCGGGGCGCACGAAACCGCGCTCGACCTTCAAGGCGCCGGCGTGATCGACGCTCACGAAAATTCCGGCGCGGGCGATGTCGGCCGGGTCATAGATCGCGGGACGTTCGTCAAAAGCGGCGATCTGCTGCTCGAGTTCGGCGAGCTTCTGGTCGACCTCCTCGGACAGATCCTCAGCGCCTTCGTACTCTTCCGAGAGCGAATTATATTCCGCGAGAATGGTTTCGTAACGCGGCTGCTCCTCGTCTGAGAGCGGCGCGTAGCTCGCCGGCAAGCGCCGCAGGCCATTCGTGTGGCCATAGGGAAATTCGACTGAAACTTCAGCCCACTTCCAGCCTACGGCCCGAATTTCGTTGGCCGCCTTGTTGAGTTTTTCGCGCGCCAAGCGATCGAGCAGCGGCACGTCTTCAAGCCAGCCGCCCTGATCTGCGGCGAAGAGATCGCGCAAGACCACGCCGCCGGCCGCTTCGTAAGCTTCGGTTCCGACGAAAATCGCGCGCTTGTCAGAAGGCCTGACCGCGCCCTCGGTCAGCATCCGTCGGATTATGTAAGGTTCCTTGCTGTAGGAGTGGGCGAGGGCCCCCCAGACCTGCTCTTGCCGTGCATGGTCGTCCGTGACGCAAAAGGCGCTGAGCTGTTCGAGGGTCAGTTCCTCCGCGACGTAGAGATCCAGCAGCTTTTGGCTCGCCGCCGCGAGCTTCAGGCGCTGGCGCACGACCTGCGGGGCGACGAAGAACCGGGCGGCGATCTCCTCGATCGTCAACCCTTGGTCGTGCAAGGCCTTGAAGGCGCGGAACTGATCGAGCGGATGCAGGCCTTCGCGCATCGTGTTCTCGGCGAGCGAATCCTCCTCTTCGATCCCTTCCGTCTTCACAATGCAGGGAACGGGCGCGTTCTTGGCGAGCCGCTTCTGCTTCACGAGGAGCTTCAGCGCCGCGAGCCTTCTGCCACCCGCGCTCACTGCGAATTTCCCGGTTTCTTCGCCGTCGCCATTCGGCACAGGCCGCACGCTCAGCGACTGCAGCAATCCTCGACGGGCAATGTCCTCCGCCAAATCTTCGACGCTGATCCCCGTCTTGATCCGGCGCACATTGGCGTCCGACGCAACCAGACGATCAAGCGCAATATCCCTCGCTCCCACAAGCGCAATCTTCGACATGTTCCCAACTCCGCGACGGGACGGCGAAAGCCTCTCTCTCGCCCTTACTCCTCGTCACGAAGCCCGAAGGGCCCTCTCGCTCTCCGGTTGCCGCTTCCCGCAAGGACCCAAGTTGCAAGCATCAGCTTCGGCGCGACAGCAAGCTTCTGCGGCTGCGACCAGCAGCGCGTAAGAGAGAGGGGCTCAGGGTAGTAGATCGATCCGCGACGGGACCGAGAGCCAGAGCGCGGGAGAAGGCGTCCACCATCTGCATAATATGCCAAGGATCAAGATAACGATCGTCCGGACCGTCGCTGTAATTCGCGCCTTCGGCGAACACAGGGTAGCACAAGACCGAGGTGAAATGAGCATGATGCCCCTCGATTTCACAAAGTGAACCAGCTGCCGCAAACCCGAGGCATTGGTTGATGCTACGACCATCATTGGCCAGTGCATGCAACGCCACCGGGCGAGGGAGTTTCAGACGTTTCTCGACGAGTTTGTGCGTAAGGTACCTGCGGCCCCGAATTTCGGGTAGCTATGAACAATGCCTCGAGCCCCAAACCAGGCTGATCCGTGACTGTTTGCCAAACGGCCGCGGCGCCAAACGCTCTTCACGTCGGCATCAACTTCAAGGCTGAAATAGTTCGACCGATTTTCTTCGCTGCTCCCAGACGAACACCTCAAACGCAGTGCTCATAAATCCGTTAACGTGGACATCCGCACTTTGATCAATCGGCACAACACCGACCCGAAGTTGCTCCGATGGACAAAATCCGCCCATGACATGCTCGCGTCACAACTGTTTTGGATGGAGATCTTTAATATGGAATTTAGCCGCCTTCAATGCGGCGCGTTTTAGACAAATGGCTTCTTGCCCGATCAAGTGCTTCATCAAGGCGCGCTCGAGCAGTCGCAGCCAACCGTTCAACGCCAAGCAAGCGCGCAAGAGCTAGCGCCGGATCCGGTTCTTCCAGAATATCTTCGTTGGCGATTACGGTAGAGGCGAGCTCGGCAAGCGAAATTTCTGAGACGGCTCGACGGGAGTCGGCGTCGTAGGGTGGACGATAATCAATCAACTCCGCGACGGTTCCCTTTCTCCAAATAAAATCGCCGCTCGACTCCGACGTTCTATCCACATTTCTCAAGTGCAGCATAACGCGCTCCCGGATCTTGCTCCCGGTTCGCAGCCACCCATGCGCACGCGCGATGCGTTGCGCCAATATGTCCTCGCGCAATGGCGCTTCGCAATCGACGACGGCCTCCACCATCGCACGTAACGTGCTTTTATAGTCGAAGTCATGGAAGCGATCCGGCTCGGCGCGCACAATCGACAAATCAGCGATTTTATAGCGCGCTCTGTTTGGCGATTCCTCTGACACCGCGGAGGCTGCAATGGAAGACGCACCTGATTGCGCTTCGCTCAAAACGCCAATTGGCGCATCAGCCGCCAGCGCCTGCGATATCGTTTCGTCAGGAGCGCCGACGCGCTCCTCCGTCTCCTCTCGTGGCGGGCGCGGCGAATCTTCTGCTTCGTCGGTTGGCTCCACTTCGTTTATTGATTGATCGGGGTCGATTTCATGCCCCAAGTCCCAATGCGTGGTTTCTTCAGACGTTGACCGGTCTGTAGATGCCTGACGCCAGTCTTCGAGTAACGCCGAGAGCGCATTGTGCAAGCGTTCGGCCGCTCTCTTGGGATCGAACCACCAATCTGTCGACCAGACGCGGATGATGTTCCATCCAAGGCCGCGTAACACCTGCTCCCTAACCTTGTCGCGGTCGCGCGCCGTCGCCGAGTGGTGATAGGTAGCGCCATCGCACTCGACGCCCGCAAGATAGGCGCCTGCGAGTTCAGGATGCTTGATCCCGATATCCACTCTGAAACCGGAAATGCCGACCTGCGGCGCTATATGCCAGCCAAGCCGGTCGAGCTCGGCCGCGACCGCTTCTTCGAAAGGAGATTCCGGCGGACCCTTCGACCCCAGGTCCTGCGCCGGGAGCGCGATAGGACCGCGGGCCGCGAAGTCCAAGAATGTCTTCAGATGATTCACCCCAATCGCCTTTGTCCTGCTGGCGTCGATCTGATCGGCCGTGAACCCGGAAAAGACGAGAAGCTCCTGACGCGCGCGAGTGAGAGCGACATTAAGCCTACGCTCTCCGCCATCGCGATTGAGCGCGCCGAAATCCATGCTGCGCTTGCCGGCGGCGTCCTGCGCGAAGGTTATCGAGAACAGGATCACATCGCGTTCGTCGCCCTGCACATTCTCGAGATTCTTGACGATCGTGGGCTCCACGCGCTCGTCTGCGAAAAACCATTCGAGATCGGGATTGTCGCGCCGGGCGTCGTCCAGCAAATCCTGGATCAGCGATTGTTGCTGCGAATTGAAGGTGATGACGCCGAGGGTCGGCCGATTCTCTTTCGGCAAATCAAGCCAATGTAGCATGCGTCTCTTCGCCTCATCCGCAATAGCGAAAGCTTCAATCCGGTTGGTGCGGCTCTTGCCCCGGTCGTAAACGCCTTCAGGCACATGCCGGAGTTGAACGGCGCGATCATCGACATTCGAAGATGGGAAGGTGATCAGCCGATTCTGATAATAGTGGTGATTGGAAAATGCGATGAGCGACTCATTGCGGCTGCGATAATGCCAGCGCAAAGCTCGCAATGGAATGCCGGCCGCCTTCGCTTCATCCAAAATGCTCTCCAGATCCCTTTCGTGCTCCGCAACCTCCTCGTCGTCTTCATTGCGACCGAAGAAATTCGTAGGAGGAAGCTGTTTGGGATCGCCGACGATGATCGTTTGCCTGGCCCTGGCGATCGCGCCGACGGCGTCCCATGTGGTAATCTGCGACGCTTCATCGAAGATCACGACATCAAAGAGCGCTTGATCGGGCGGTAGATATTGAGCGATCGAGAGCGGCGACATCAGCATGCAGGGCGCGAGCTTGGAGAAACTCGACGGCATTGCCGCGATCATCTCCCGAATCGTGCGACTGGGACGCTGTAATTCCATTTGATGCCGCAGCAAGCCAAGCTCCGAACTGCGCGGCACGCTTTGTACCGACGGCAAATCATGGGCGAGTCCCTCGACAACCCGATTCGCGGCCTCCGCCCGCACCATGTCGTCTATCCGCCTGAACTCTTCGATCGCATGCTCATGCTGGAAACGTCGAAATTCCCGCAATATTGGATCTGCGTCCAAAGTCGACGGCAGCCACCAGCGGGCATAGGCGAGCCTGAAGGCGGCTCCCGATTCTTCCGGTTCAATGGCGCCGGACTGGAGATCGTCGACCAATTCGCAAAGCCCATGCGCTTTGGCGCGCGCCCGCACGCCACACCAGGTCGACCAGTCCCTCAGGAGATGCCGCGCTTCGACGAGTTCATGCATTTGCGCGGAGAGCGTGGATAGCAAGGTTGACGTTTCCGGATTCAGCGGATCTCGCCCCGATAAGATTGCGAATTGGCTTGCGGACTCCATGAATGCGACAAGGGCGTCGGAATAATCGTGCGCAGCTTGGCGGACAGGATCTCCTCCCGTCGGCGTGCGGAGCATCGGCGCTATGGCCTGCGCCACCGTCTCCAGTTCTCCCGCCGTCTTGCCCAGGCCAAGCAATCCTTGCAAGAGGCGATCCGCGCTTTTCAGCAATCGGTCGACAGCCGCGATGTCGGTATCGAGACCTGCGAAGCCGACCGGTTTGGCCGCGAGCTTGTTGCATTGAACGGAGGCCGCATATGCCTGCATATGCCGCAGGGCTCGCAACTCTGTTTCGGGATTGGGCGCGCCGGCTTTTGCGTAGCTTCGCAGGAGCTTTCTGACGCGGCGGCGTCCAAACCAGCTCATCGGCCAGAGCGAGGCCGAAGCCTGCCGCCAGGCGGTATCGAGATCATGGACTGGGATGGAGAGCACGGCGTCTCGATCAAAGGCCGCAGTCAAACCAGCCTCGGCGGCGCGATAGCCGCGTATTGCCTGTTCAAGTTCGGTCAGCGCCGCGCTCAACTGCCGAAACTCGCGATCGAACAGGACGCGGTGATCGACGCCTGCACTGTCGCGAAGCGCAGCTGCGAAAGAAGCAAGTCGCTGCAGGTCCCCAAAGGAAGCATCATCAGCGGCAGGCAAGTTGATCTGGGCGGCGAATGTGGCGAGCCTCCCGCGTAGGACGCTCGTCTTCGCCTTCAGATCTCCAGCCGCGCCGATGAGACGTTCTTGCCACTGCGAAGACCATTCGCCTGCATGGACGAGATCAAGCACGGGCCGATTGACTACCGATTTGAAGACGCGGCCGAGCTCTTCGGCCATCTCCTCCAAATTCATGCGCGTAGCGAGGTCATGCGTGTCCGTCGATGGCCAGGAAAGCGGCGGCGCATGGCGTTCCCAGCCTTGCAAGGCGATGCCGAGCGCGGCGTAAGGCGTCAGCCCATTGACGTGCTGTCGATGCAACGCCTCCACGTAAGCGTTCAATTGATCGCGGCGGAATCGCAATTTTTCGTTGATGGCGACCCAGCCCGACTGATCGAATTGACTGCTGCTCTCCCAGGATTTCTTGAGCTGCCCGAGAAAACCCCTGCGATCGGTCTTCGACGAATGCAGTTCGAGACAGTGGTCGCCTAACCCATGCTCCCGCAACCTCCGATAAACGACGTCGAGCGCCGCAGTCTTTTCGGCGACGAATAGAACCGTCTTGCCTGCCGCGAGACAACTCGCGATCATATTCGTGATGGTCTGGCTCTTGCCGGTTCCGGGCGGACCGACGATGACGAAGTCGCGACCTTCCGCAGCCGCCAGACTAGCGGCGATCTGGGATGAGTCGGCGGGCAGCAGCGAAACGATGTCTGCCGGCGCGTAATGGCAATCGAGTTCGCGCTCATCCTTGAAGACCTCGCCATCCGCCTGGAAAGCCTGGTCGGGCGTGTCGATGAGATGCTTGACGACACGATTTTGGCGAAGCGCCTCCGTCCGTTCGACCAGGTCCTTCCACATCAGGAACTTGGCGAAGGAAAAGGTCGAGAGCGCGGTCTCGTCCAACACTTCCATACCGGGCGCGTCGCGAACCGCCTGGCGCATCAGACTCAGCAGGCGCGGAACATCGACGCCAAATTCATCCCGTGGCAGCTCGCCGGCGAATTGCGGCAAGCGCAGATCGAAGTCGCGCTCGAGGAGTTGAAGAAGGGTCGCATTGAACCGGGGCTCGTCCTCGTGAAAGCGCAGATTGAATCGCGAAGAGGCGCTTTTTCTGTCGAGCTTGACAGGGATGAGCAACAACGGCGCCCTATAGCTTCTTTCGTCCTCAGGCTTCTTCTTCCAGCGAAGGAAGCCGACCGCGAGAAAAAGTGTATTGGCGCCGCCCTCGGCAAAGTCATTACGGACCTGCCGATCGAGATCGATCAACCGCGCTTCGAGATGTTTGGCATCGAGGGGGGAGGCTAATTCATCGCGTTGCAGGGCCTCCGTAGCGAAGCGGCGCTGGAGGTCCTGTCCGTGGATATCGCGATAGAGGTCCGCGTCACGCTCTCCCAGGGGATTTTGTTCGGGCAGCGAGATAAGGCGTATGGACGCGCCCGCAGCAAGACGATCCTCGAGATAGGAGATATCCGTGCAGAGGAAGGGAACGGTCTTCTTCGTGTCCGGAAAGTTTAGAAGCCGATTGCGCAGCGTCAAATCCAGCAGCTTCTTCTGCCAACGTTCTATCCGTCCGGCCGCCGTCGTCGGCTTTTCTATGGCAGTGTCAGCTGGCAGTTCATCCATCGTCGGCGCAGGCGGCAGCGGCAATTCGACCGGCCCCTCTGGGGTGACGTCTACGACCGCATGCGACGGCTCATGGGAGGCGAGCGGCGTGACGCCGCCGCTGCGAGACCGGCGCACATCGATTGCGGCGACGAATTCCACGCGCCGATCTTCGTCAAGTCTGATTTCGACCGAGGACTGGGCTTGTTCCAGCGTCATAGGGGGACGATTGGTGACGCCCGTCGTCTCGAACACAATCATCTCGCGGGAGGCCAACGCCTTGCGAATTTCCATGACGTCCGGTTCGATGGCGTTCGACAGGGTTCGCTTCGCCAGCCAGACGCCGATGGCCGCGTGACCGCGAAACATTAGGAGGATTGGGTAGAGTCCGGCGGCCTCCAAAGCCGCGCCGAAGAGCAGCGTCGTATCGAGACATGTCGCGAGGCCTTCGGTCGAAATTGTGGAAGGCCGTCGTATTTTCTGCCCTCGCTCCTCGAAGCTTGCCGGCGGTTCGGCATAATGCAGCGAAAGCCCGGCGACGGCCGAATAGATCGCCGCCGTGAGCAGAAATGCGCGCTGTGGATTTTCGCTTTGATAACCATCAAGCGCCGACGAATGGCCATGGGCCGCGAGCCGTTCGGCGGCGGCGCGCAATATTTTCGCGACCGCCGGATCGTTTGGCATAACGAATGCGGGAAGAAGTTGGGCCATGTCGCCAACGCCGCCCCACTCATCTCGCGCGAGCAGACGAACCGAACTTCTAATCTCGGCCAATGTCCGATCGCCCATTGATAACGTGAAGACAATCTCCCCGCGCTCGGATTCGTTTAGGCCTGCAAGATAGGCCGGATCGAGTTCTACTTTTCGGTCGGTGAGCGACAGGCAATCGCCGGCTGCGAGTCGATCGACGACCCATCTCTTGCTTCGCAGAAATGGCGGGTTAGAGACGAGCCTGAGTTCGCAACCTCCGAAATTCTCCGCAGTCGGATTATTGACGCCGATCGATCGGATGACTGGAATCGCGTTTTGGAAGGAAGCATATGTGAAGCTGCCGGCCACATCCGCCAGAACTTCAATTACGCGTGTAGTGTCTGAATTTTCTATCGTTTTCGAAGCAATAATTTCCATGGCAGCCCCCGGTTCGCTCCATCTTCGGAGCGATCCGGACGGAATATTAATTCATGGGCTGCCTGCGGACCAGTTGGCAAGAGGCCTTGGCTGCGGGCTAAATAAGCTGAGAGAATTGTTCGAGGTCCGATGCGGTTCCGACAAGGCCCTGTTGGGTGAGATTGGCGAGATAATCTTCAACGGAATAAGGCGGATTCTTTAGGCGCGCGCGAACTTTGCGCACCGCAGCGCAGAAGATGCCCGGCGCGAGGTCGAGTTGGTTGCACAGGAATTCGTCGGGATGCTGCGCGTCGATGTTGAGCGGCGCAAGCACGGCCTCGGGAAAGTGCTTCAAGTTCTGCGTCACGATCACGTCACAGCGGCCGACGATCGCCGCCGCGAGAACGTGACGGTCGTTTTCATCGGGCAAGGAAAGCGAGGGGATGAGCGCCTCATAGCCGCTGACAAGGCAATCGCGCGTATGCTGATCCATTAGGTCTCGGGTGCGCTCCAGGACGGCGCGATCGCGGTGCGGTTCGTTGCGAAGGAGCGCTTCGATCCATTCGCGGTGGATATCAGCGCTCCATTTCGCACAGTACAAATCGGTGACCGCGAGCTGCAAAAGAATATCCCGCACAGCGGCGGGATAGAGGACGTTGGCGTCGAGAAGCGCGGTGTACACTGTCATGAGCGGCTTTAACCCATGCCGTGTTCCTGCGCTTCAGCAACAAGCTGGTCGAGGACTGCTTCGCGCTCGCGGTCGATGCGCTCCTTGTAGGCCATCACATCCTCCATGCGGACGCGGCGGTGCTTGCCGACCTTGTGGTGGGGGATGGCCTTGGACTCAAGAAGCCCGATGAGGAACGGACGGGAGACGTTCAAAATCTCGGCCGCCTGCACCGTGGTCAGCTCGGCGTTTTCAGGAATGAGGGTAATGCCGCGCCCGGCGGCCATAGCCTCCAGGATATCCATAAGCAAGGACACCGCTCCTGCGGGCAACTCGATCGGCTGATCCTGCTCGGCGTCGGTGACGCGAAGCGTGAGCGGTCGGTTGCGGCGGGCGAAGCGCGAGAGTCGCTGGCCAGAGGCGCGGGCAATGGCGGCGTCCTGGGCCGTTGGAGGCAACTGGCGGTGAGCGAGCGCGGTCATGGTGTTCCCCTGTTATCGTTATTGACTAAGCGAATCATACGCATCATATGCAGTAAATGCAACAAATGAAATCATTGCAAACGCAGAAAGGGGGCCGCCCCCGAAGCTAAAGGTAGATGACCTCTAGGCCGCGAAAGCGCTGCTCGCCAACCCAGACATTCCCCGTGGCGGATGTGGCGAAGCGGATAGGGGTGTCGGTCGCCATGCTTTACCGAAATTTTCCGGCGGCGCGCGACACAAGGGGAGGGGGTGATGTAGCTCGATATGTTCCCGGATGCGCTGCACCTACGCTGCATAACTCGTCGAAGAAGCGGTGCTTCTATGCCATATCGATTGAGTCGACGCTCTTTGCCGATGGAGCCTGGTTCGCAAGCGCTCATGCCCTCGCCGCTCTGCAAAGCAGAAAGCGTGGCACAAGCGAGAGAAGTTCTACCGCCTCCCTCTTTCGTCATAGGCCATTTTATGCCTGGCTCGACAGCGCCAGCGTGTGGGTGAGGCGCTGGTGCCTGGCGCGTCAGCTATACACACGATGTCAGCGCAAGGCAGAAATGGCGCTACTTGTGCAGAGTTGAAATGTCACCCGTCGGGCTTCCCGGACCTCGCGGGTTCGAGCAGCGCGGCGGAGCGGGTCGGGGTTGCGCAGCCGCGCTGTTCGAACAGACCCCGCAATTTTCCGTCAGGCTTTAGCCTACCTTGAAAAGCGCTCAACTGACCTTGAACATATGCCGCTCGGCTTGGCCCAGGCGGCGTGGGGATTTCTTGGAGCGTCCCTCGGTTTGCGGCTCCTGCCGCGCGGCGATGTAGGCCAGCACCTCACCAAGCCGCTTGTCTCTCGACGATCGCCGCCTGATTGACCTTCTGCAGCTTGTTGAATGTTCGGTAGGGCAGGCGATGCTTGCGGTCGGTCCAAAGCCCGTCTTCAATCATCCATTTGCACAGCGTCTCGCGCGAGACGAGGCAAGCGTGGTTCTCGCGCAGCTTTTCGACGGCGAGCGTCGGGCCGAAGTCAAAAACTCTCTTTCGCTCATAGAGACCACCTTGCTGCCGCCCGTCCTCAGTCGATGCGCTTATCGAGGGGAGCGACATCTCAACTTTGCGGGCCGGTGACATCTCGCTACACGCGAAATTCGCATAATTGTGATTATGGAACTAAAACAATGCGTTACGAAGATTTTACACGAGCTAAATGTCTTCGTCACCGCCACGTCCGACAGAGGCCGCGCCACCCAGCGCATCGTAACGACGTGCTGCAAGCCACTGGAGGCGCAACGCTTGGGTTTGCAGCACACGACGGAGGCCGCCTTGCACTTTTCGTTCTGCAATCACCTGCGCAAGACGCGATATAATGAGCGCCCTTCGGGCGATTCTAAAATCCGGATGGGATCTTAGCTCATAGACGCGATCCGATACGATTCGGCCCCGCAACGATCGCGGCGTTTCAACTACAAGGGACCCGGCCGGCGGATCCTTTTCATTCAGGATTGCTTTAAACTCGGACTGCTCAATTGCACGCTGCGTTATCGAGCGCTCCAGCGCATCCAAATGTTGTCGAGCGCCAATGTCCGAGCGGTTGGTCTCTTGAAATTGTGATAGCGGCCACACCTCTATCTCCAGAACCTCAAACGGGTCGAGAACCGACATCGCCACAGCATCAGTACGCTGGTTGGTAAGATGACGGCGGATTCGTGTACGCAGCATCTTCTTCGTTTGGCCGACATAGATCGGTTCGCCATCATAATCGAAGAATGCGTAG
The DNA here is from genome assembly GCF_051062815.1 of Methylocystis sp. Classification (GTDB taxonomy): domain Bacteria; phylum Pseudomonadota; class Alphaproteobacteria; order Rhizobiales; family Beijerinckiaceae; genus Methylocystis. Next base: position 43,058 of record NZ_JBPFDU010000085.1, read on the forward strand.
ACGCCCCACTTGTAATGACCGACCTTTGCAAATTGCCCCGAACCATCATCGAACGACGTATCCAGGAACCTCGTCAAGTTGGCCCGCAAATCTTCCGTTTCGAATGGAGGGAAATTCACGAAGTCCGGGTTACGTGGCGCGCGGTGATCAGAGTCGTTAGCCACGTCGGATCGCCGTCATCTCAGAAGAATGCTGAACGATTCCACCACGTTTGATGGTCGTACGCCGCATCGTCTCCTCTCCATGAAACTCAATATCAAAGCTTACATGATTGAGCTCGTCATCACGGCCCCCAAAGCATGAATGAAACGCATCAAGAATCTCGACGTTCGATAATGACTGAGCGGCGACCTGTAGATTGTCAGCCGACGGGATCGAATTGGGGAAGAGATATATGCAAGGCGGCGGCACGCAAAATGGGCCGATAAACGTCTTTCTATCTACCTCACTATCCAACGCCAGCTGTGGACAAGAACGCCCAATGGTTCCCACACATCATGTCCCATATGATCAAACCGTCAACGAGTTGGTTGCGCGCGATGATCTCTGCGCTGATGCGCGTATGAACGCCGGACCAAGCATTACGTCGAGGATCGGCGCCAACATTGGTGCATAAGCTCCAAATGACGAATTCGTCGGCGCTGTTCGGGCGCTCGAAAAGCTTGGTGTTATCGCCATCCAAGCACCCCTTTAAATCGATGATTGCGGTACGCTGGCTCTTCAAATTCACAACATAATCATGCAGAACGCCTCGCCTTGTGCGATCCCAACTCGCGATAAAACCGCGATCTTCCATGTGATTGAGAACATGCTGGACGAATTCTCGTTTTTCTCGCATCGTCGCTGAGATTTCGCCGCGTACCTGCTGAATGGCGCCACGGAATATCGGCGAAGCGTAGAAATCCTTTTCCGAAAGACCATGGTCGCCAAGCTTATGAGCTTGCGTCTTCAACATTTCAGCGAACTGTTCGATCTGACGACGAAGATCGGGATCCTGTTCACAGGGAATGGCGCTCAAGCCGCCTTCTCCGTTTCGATCACGCCCTTAAGAAGCGGCTCGAACAAATATTGCGCGAGGTGACGCACGACATCGACGACGACGCCGTCCCCAGTCAGGTGGTAAGCTTCATTGTAATTTCTTGGAAGTTTGTATGCGTCGTCGAGCCCCATTAGGCGGGCTGTTTCACGCGACGAAATCAAGCGCGAGCGGATCTTCGTTCCGTCGACGACCAAAATCGTCTGTCGACTCGAGCCTCCAGCGGGCGTGCGCAAACATCCGGCGACATCGTCAAACCGGATTTCTGCCCGCTGCACCTTAACGCCATTCTCGTCGTATCTCGTTCGCTTATAGACGCCGCCAACCATACGGCGGCCTGAGCGCTTCGCGGCTTCAACCTTCGCCAGATTGACCGCGGACATTTTCGCCAAAATCTGTTTGGTCTCAGCCGGACTGTGCCACTCAACGCTCGTTGGATTCTCTTCGATGATCTCCGCAAAAGTCGTCTTGCGACGACGCGGCGTCGGCAAATTCCACCACAGCATCTTTTTCCGATGCCGCGCAGAAACGCTGTCGATTGCCCTGCACAATGCGCGAGTGTGGAATGGTTCAATCGATTCTGGAGATAGGAGCGACGGATCAATCTCCACATCCTGCGAAACGCCGACTACGAAGAGTCGCGGTCGTGATTGCGGCTGAAACAGAGATGCATTGATGATGAGCGCGCCATATCGATAGCCCGCCTCGATGAACGTCTCGCCAATCGCCCGGAAATCCTTGCCCCCGTGCGACGTCAGCGTACCGCAAACATTTTCAATCGCCACGATTTTCGGGGCGCGCCCGTCCTCAATCAGGTCCGTGATCACATCCCAGAACGGATAGAAAGTTCCGGACCGCTCCCCCTTGAGACCGGCTCCGCCGCCGGCCAATGACAAATCCTGACAGGGGAACGATCCCCAGACCAAATCAGCGCATCCCGACAGTTCAGTTGCGCTGACTTTCCGCACGTCGCCGATCTTCAGCTCTCCACCAGTCCCCCAGTTCGCCTGATAGGAGAGCCCTTTTTTGTGATCGAAGTCGTTCGCGAACAGGCAGGTCCATTCTGGGCCGAGCCCAGCGCGCGCCATACCGCCTCCCGCAAAAAACTCGTAGAAATTAGGCATGCCGCTTCCGTTCGGTGCTTTGCCGACTGACTTCCACCTCGCGGGCGAGCTTTTCTTCTATGGCCTCGGCGATCCACGTATTCCGTGAAACGTTTCCTGGGCGCGCGCTACGCGCCTCTTCGATGGCGGCAAACATCAACGGAGACAGACGGAGGTTGATGCGATCGAGGGCTCGGACGGCAGTTGTCTTTTGCGAATCAGTCATAGCTAAAGGCTGGCGCCTATTTGGCGCCATGTCCAGAATGTTCTATTTATGTTCTGATCGGCGCCCGACCCTGCCGCGGATAATCCTAGATTTTTCGGCCGAACCGGCCTGAATTGCGCCTTTCACTGTTAACGCATCAGAGAGGCGCACAAATGCGCTGGGTTCCTCGCTCATTCCCTGTCGAAATTCGCCGCGAATTAATTGTGGCGAATCTTGCTGACATATCGGAGCAGCAGCTTGAGCAAGCGGACGAGGAAGGGGCGCTTGCCGGAAATCACTTCTATTTCGATATGCGCGGTTTCTCGTGGCAGGACGTACGCGCCGCGCTCGAAGCAGAGATCGTCGTCATTAATCGGCTCAAGTCCGCCGAAGACCTCGAAGCAGAGCTGGCAAATTTTGAGAAGCTGCAAGCAACCTCGTTTGACGACGAACCGGCGCTGTGGGGCCTCGATGTCGGTGTCGCCGCCGCGACGATCGCGCTATCAGCGTACGGCGCTATACCCATCTCAAGCTGCAATGCTGGCGCCTTCGGCGGTCAACACCAGGCACGATATCCCTATGTCGCGTTTTTCCTGCCAAAGGCCCTGGCTCAGGAATTTTTGTTTTGCGCCGAAGAGAGCAATGTCGGTCTCCTATGTGATGAAAATGGCGTCATTCAAATCTATGGCCAAGGAGAAATGGATCTTGTCCGCTTTGCGGAGACCGCGTGGGCGAGATTCCGCAGTCCCGAGAACTGATCATTTTCAAATCTTCGCAAACGCTCGCCTCAACTCCGACCTGTGTTAGTTTTGAGCCTCACCCACAAAAGCAGCGTTATCCATGAACGGGGGTAATCGCCCATAGGTTGCGGCCGCTGCTAGCGCTCCAGCGGCGATGTCGACCGCTCGATTGAGGAGTTCGTCCGAAGAAGCGCCGGACGTCGCTCGAGCTGGTGTCAAGTCGACAATCTCCGTCAACGCATCTGCGAGGAGAGCGAGTTGAGCAGCGGTGTCTTTCGTCATCGGCCACCTCGGCGAAATATCCCCGGCCATCGTCATTTAAGCACCATTAAAGGATCATGCAAAACAGCCGTTCAGCCAAGGCAATAGGAGCCGCCGAGCCGGACCGATCGGCGCGGAGGCGGCTCGAGACGCTTCTCATCCTCAACGCCGTGGTCGACCGTCGTGTCCCGCTGAGCTTCGCATGCAATCGGCTCGCCCAGAGAACGTCCAGACCGCTATGCTGGCGCCATCTAATTTTTCTATCGCGCCGCGCTTGCGCCGACGGACTTGTGAACCTCGAGCCCGCGGTACATCGTAAAAACCCTTTTACGGGTTCAGGTGTAAATGGTGGTCTCTTCAGCCCGGCCAGAAAGCGAACGCATGAGCGAGAATGCAGATATCGAAAAGAGAGCTCTCGAAGCCTTGCTTGGTTATCGCGAAGCGCTCGCCAGGGTCGACGCGTTGGAAAAGGAAGAGGCGACGGCGCACCAGGCGCTTGTCGAATGGCGCGATCGCGTCGAAAAGTCGACTTCCGACGTTGTCAGTTCGGACGCGAGATCGAATCTCGTTGAAGCGGGGCAGACCGCCATTTCCCGGCTGCACAACATCCGCTTCGCGATGAGCGAAGCGACAGCGGAGTTGAAATCAGCTTTCACGACTCTTGTCGCTTTCGACGACGCATTGGGCTACCTCCCAATTCCGGAGGAGACCGATGCGAATGTGAAGGATGCGGGCGGCAATCTCGAAGAGTGAAGTTACGCGAGAGATAGCCAGGAAAGGCGGCGATCGCTGACATTTTCGCATCGACCTAAAACCCGATCAGGCCTACCTTCATGCTACAGCTCGATAACGTAGCACTGCGTCCCTTCAAGAAATCGGTCCGCGCCTCAACGCCATCGCCACGGCATGTGCAACGTTTTCAACGTCAACTTTGGCGCGCGCGTTGTCGAGATGAAAGGCGACGGTACGCGTCTTAACGCCGAGGACCTGACCCATCCGATCCATGGTGCGGCCGCCTGAAGTCCAAGCGAGACATTCCGCCTCGCGTTGGCTCCGTCACCCGCGACGACGGTATCGACGTCCATCGTCGGAGCGACGTTTAGCGGACGCGCAGGTTTTGTGGCGGCCAACGACGCCGAGGAGTCGCAAATTTCCTGCACTATGTAGGCTTAAGTGAAGCGTCTGCAGCACGTGTGATTCTTTTACGGCGCGTGAACTGAAAGCGCATGAGGCACCGCTTCCGACCACCACGAGTGATAGCCGATTCCTCAAACCTGCTACGAAGAAGTTTATCAGAATTGGCGGGCGTGATCAGTCGCCCATGCAATTTCCCAAATGGTTTTGCGTGCTATGGCAGCAATTCCCGACGAAGAGCGAGGGCGACGGCGTGAGGCAGCGTCGATGCGCCGAGTTTCCGCCGACCATTATCGAGATGAAACTTCACCACGCGAGGCGTGATGCGCAAAATCGTCGCCATCTCTTGCATCGTCTTGCCCGAAGACGCCCATCCGAGACATTGCCGTTCTCTAAAAGTTAGCACGACGTTGTCCCCATCGAGCTCCAACGGATCCGACATTCTGGCCTTTACGTGAGCATGGTAACTGACGCCCATCATCTGCAGCAGATCCTTCGAGTTCCCCGCAAGACGATCGAGCACAGGACTGCGATCGTCGGTTGCAAATGTGAACGCGGCGAAGCGGCCGTAACCCGCAGCAATCGGGACAGTCACCCCAGCTCTGATGTTGAAGGCCAAGGTATCTTCGAAGAAACGACGTTCTTTTGTCGATCGCGTTTCCGCGGCGTCGCTCGCGTCCCACAGAAATGCCGGACCAATAATGCGCGCCTGACGGAGGACGGGATCAATGTTTTGATATTGTTCGTCGTAATAGCGATCCACCCAGTTCTTCGGATACGACGTGACGAGGGTGAGGTCGCCATTACCTCCTTCGAAATAGGCGAACCATTCAAAGCCTAGCGCATGCGCAGCGCGATCTCCGACGCGTTGGAATTCCTCCCTCGTGTTCGCAATGTACACGGCGTCGATGAACTCATGGAATGCTCTTTCAGCCTTTTTCATTTGGTTCCCAACTGCATACAAATGTTAGATTTTTCACCCCTCGGGAGACGAGCGAGATAGATGCCTGGCCGTCTATTGTCCTGATGGGGCGACTTTTGGGCGGGACCTGAGCATTTACCCACAGCCGCCCTGTCTAAAGTGGCAGGTTCCATACCGAGTCCTCCTGCTGCATTGCTCGCGAGCCTCAACTCCGCAGCTGGAGACGATTCGGAAATGAAACTGATCGCGCCCGCGTCTTTTTTCGATCTTCACGCAAATAGGCGAACGCGTGCGATGCGCGCCCTCGTCGATCGCGCAGTCGCGAAATGGCAGCTCGTCGCCTGATTTGAAAAAGCCAAAGGCTCCGCAATCTCGACTGACGCTTTCAACGAGGACCCCAGACATGGATCCTGCCGCTTTCGCTGCTCTCCTTGAACGTTGTGCGCCGGGAGCGGCCATCAAGCCGCTGACGGCGATCGTGCGCCAAACGAGCGCCTTCGAGCCGCTCTTGATCACGATCGACGGAAGAAAACCAATTTCCGTTCAGGCAACCAGTCTCGAAGAAGGCGTTCAACTGGCGAGCGAAGCGACCGTCGCCGGACAAAACGTGCGAATCGGTCTCGCTCAACTCGGTCCCGAAGAAAGGAAACAGGCTGGGCTGACGATTTCTGCAAGCTTCGACGCTTGCAAGCATGTCGCCGGCCTTCACGCATTGTACCAAGCGCGACTCGAGGCGGCGCGCACAAGGGTGAGCGATCCCGAAAAGGCCGCGGCATCCGTCGTCGCGAACCTTGTCGAAAAAGAATCACGCGCGGCCTCTGAGATTGCGGTGCGTCCACAGGCAGGCCCGCACGTAGCCGGATCCGCAGCGGAACGTTCCTCGGCGAACATTTCGCCCGTCGAGCAGCGTCCAACAACCCTCGACGTGTATCGCTCCGGCCGCGGCGCTTCGGTTTTTGTCTATGAGCGCTGAATGAGCGCGCTCTCGTTTCGTTCGGTTTAACAACACGCGACCCATTCGCCGCGAGCCCAATCGGGAGTCTCTAATGTCTTCTTTTCGCAGATCCTCCGCGCTTCTCTGCATGGGCCTCATTATCAGCATCGGCCTCGTCGAGCCGGCATTCGCGCAATCAGCAAACATCGAGGGCGTGCTGCAAAACATCGTTACCCTGCTGACCGGCAATGTCGCGCGTCTCTTGGCGACTCTTGCCGTGATCATTGTCGGCATCGCCTGGATGTTCGGCCATCTCGATCTGCGCAAGGCTGCTTACGTGGTGCTCGGCGTCGCCATCGTGTTCGGCGCCTCAGAAGTGGTGTCGACGCTGACTGGCGGTCATTGATAATGGAGCCGCTCCGCCTGACGGAGGACACGTTGTTTCTCGCCTGCACACGCCCGGCGATGATCGCAGGGGTCACCATGGAGGCTATGGCCTTCAATATGATTTTCTCCTGCATCCTTTTCCTCGCCGCCGGGAGCATTCTTTACGGCCTCGTCGCGCTCCCGATCCACGGCGTTAATCGGATCGTCTGCCGGCATGATCCCAACATGTTCCGCATTCTTCTTGCCTGGCTCGAGACGCATGGGCGGATGCGCAATGCGTCGTTCTGGGGCGGCTCATCCTGTACGCCGCTGCGGCTCGTGAAGCCCTATCGAGCGAAAGACTTCGCCCATGCGTAAGGCGGTGATCACAACGCGCGAGCTCGAACCCGACGTCTATCTGCCGTTCGTGCGGCACGTGAACCAGACGGTTATCAGCCTCTCGACGCGCGCATTGATCACGGTTATCCGCCTCGACGGCGCTTCATTCGAGACCGCCGCGACTGCCGATCTCAACGATCTCCACACCAAGCTCAATCTGACGCTGCGCAATCTCGCCGACGAGCAGCTGGCGCTGTGGACGCATCTCGTGCGCCGACGCTCGATGGATTACCCCGAAGGGCAATTCCGTTCGCCCTTCGCCGCGGCGCTCGACAGCCGTTATCGCGAACGGCTGCAAAGCGAACGGCTCTTTCGCAACGATCTTTATCTCACGCTCGTCTGGCATCCAGGACGCGCTGCGACCGACGCCGCCGCCGACTTCTTCAAACGGCTCGGCCGCGCGGACCGCATCGCAGCCGAAGTCGACACTGAGGCCTTGAAGCGGCTCGGCGACGCCACGCGCGACATCGTGGCGGCGTTCGAGCGGTATGGCGCCCGTCCATTGCGGCTTATTGAGCGTAAGGCGCTCGTCTTTTCCGAGCCGATGGAGTTCCTGCACGCGCTCGCCTCCGGCGAATGGTTGCCGACGCCCTTGCCGCAGGGGCCGATCGGGCCGGCGCTCTATACGAACCGGGTCATTTTCGGGCGCGAAGCCCTCGAAATCCGCCGCAGCGGCGATTCGCGGTTCGCCGGCATGTTCGGGATCAAGGAATATCCGGCCTCAACCAGGCCGGGACTGTTGAACGGCCTCCTTTCCTTGCCGTTCGAGCTCGTCCTGACGCAATCCTTCGCCTTCCTCTCGAA
>NZ_JBPFDU010000086.1:0-6509 GCF_051062815.1 Methylocystis sp.
TCGCCTACGCCGCGCTCGGGATGCCGCTGGAGTTCTCAATTTAAGCGTCAAAGCTCGAAAATGCGCGCCGAAATTCTCAAATATGATGTCAACGCGCCGCGCGAACAGGGATTTTCTAATCAAAGGATGTATCCTGACAACCGCGCGCCTCATGGTTTTTCAAGCTGGTGATGGCTGCAGCGAAAAGCTGGCGACGGCTGCAAGGACAAAATCAATTGCCGAAGGTCCTCAGCGGTGTAACATAACATTCCGCGACGGAATCGAAATCGCGTCCGAGAAGAAATCCGCCGCTTGATTCTCGCCGTCACCCAAAATCCAACATAGCTTAGCTCCAACGCATCGGGAAGCGGGCAAGGTCAGCCTTTCTTGAAGCGGACGGCTTCTTCCGATCCGCTGGTTGCGTCGCCTGCGCTATATGAATGCGCCCCCGCGCCCGCGAGCTTCCCCGCGCTAACGATGAGGTATTCATCGCGGATCGGGCGATTTTCGAACCAGCATTCGAGAGTCTGCGCCGTCAGACTGGTGCCAGAAATATGCGGCGTCATGCCATGGTGCGGCATACTTCTCCAAGGATGGTCGACCGGTGCTGGTTGAGGAAACCAGACATCGCCCGCATAGCCGGCCAATTGTCCGCTTTCGAGGGCACGCACGATGGCATCGCGATCGCAGATCTTGCCGCGCGCGGTGTTAACGATGTAGGAGCCGCGCTTCATTTTGGCAATTAGTGCGTCATTGAACAAATGTTCGGTCTCCGGGTGCAGCGGACAATTTATAGTGACGACGTCACAAACCTCGACCATGCTTTCCACGCTGGGGTGATACGTCACATTCAGTTCTCGTTCGACCGACTCCGGAAGGCGATGCCGGTCGAAATAGTGAAGGCCGACATCGAATGGCTTCAACCGCCGCAGTACTGCCGAGCCGATGCGGCCGGCGGCGACAGTGCCGACCTGCATGGCTTCAAGATCGTAGGAACGCGCTACGCAGTCCGCTATATTCCAGCCGCCTGTCACGACCCATTCGTACGAAGGGATGTAATTGCGTACCAGCGCGAGGATCATCATCACCACGTGCTCGGATACGCTGATGCTATTGCAGTATGTGACTTCCGCGACGGTGATGTTGCGATCGATCGCTGCTTGCAGATCGATGTGATCGGATCCAATGCCCGCGGTCACGATGAGCCTGAGCTTGGACGCCTTCGCAATCCGCTCGCGGGTCATATAAGCCGGCCAAAAAGGCTGCGAAATAACAATGTCGGCGTCAGGAAGCTCTTGGTCGAGTACGCTGTCCGCGCCGTCCTTGCTGGATGTCACCATTAGTTGATGATCGTTCGACTCTAGGAATTTGCGTAGTCCTAGTTCGCCGGAAACGCTGCCGAGGAGCGTACCCGGCTTGAAATCGATTGCTTTTGGGGAGGGCAGCGTTTGTCCGTCGGGATAGCGTTTGGGCTGAGCCACCTCATCGCGCGCATAGGCTTTCGGATAACCGTCGACCGGATCATCATACAGCACGCATACGATCTTGGCCATGTTTCGCTCCCTCTCTCGCTGGGATGCAGGGCGTTAGCTTTCGTGGCTCTACCTATCAGCAGCGCCAAGCGAACTGGCCTCGCTCATGGATACGCGCTAGCGCCGCCTGACCACCCTCAACATAGTTATCGACGCAGATAGCGCAGATTGTTTCATAGGCGATGCGTTTTGGATTATTTGTCGATTTCACCGAAGACGATATCCAGCGAGCGACGACAGCCGATATGTCGTCTACCAGCTGACAATGCGATCAAGAGCGGCGGTCGCTCCCATCCGCCCGGAATTGCCCTGCCTGCACTATAACGAGCCCGAGAAGAAAGAGTAGTTTGCGGCCCAAGGTCGCTCTTGTCTCCAACCAACATCGCCATCGGAATCGGCCTGCGCCACGATGATGCAGGCCGCTGTGAATGGGATCCTGAGTCTTTTTGGCCTTGGCTCAGGCGCTCGCCAACGAGCGGTAGCATGGCGGCATCGGCGAAATGGAACAAGGTTATCGCCGCCGTAAAAGTGAGCAGCGGTTTGCAATAGAAAATCACGCTCAATGCGCTCGGGCGTTTTCGATACTCGTGGCCGCGATCGTTGTCGTCCAAGCCACGCGCCAACGAATGATCAATCTCGCTCGCACTGACGCGAGTACCGCGTGTGCGCTGGCGGCGCCAAGCAACGCGATGAGCCACAGCGCGGCGGCCGGCGCGATCAGATAGCCGGCGACTCCCGCTATGAGCGCTGTGAATACATTCCGTGTGTGGTTGCTTCGTTGCTGCCGACCCGTCTTGTGAACGCCTGTCTGCCGAAGATGCCTAAACTTATTGCCGCAATCATCGGGGGAGCACCGCATCGGGCGCAACCACGGATAAAGCGAAAGGATCGAAGGCGAGCACGCGCGACGCTCCGTCACGATCCTGAACGTCGGCTTCATTCACGACGAGGCCTACGAGGTTTCCTTGCGTATCGGTGACGATGTGACGCTTGCGGCCCTTGATCTTCTTGCCAGCATCAAGCCCACGCGGGCCGCCGCTTTCCGTGGTCTTCACCGATTGGCTATCAATGACGCCCGCCGTCGGGCTTGCCTTGCGGCCGGCCTGACCAAAGCGTGATTGATGTTCGCGAACACGCCGCAGCGCGACCAGGCATAGAAATAGCTCTGCACAGTCGAATAGGGCGGAAACTCCTTCGGCAACTGCCGCCACCGGCAGCCCGTGGAAGCCATATACAAGATCGCGTTCACCACCGCCCGCAGTTTTGTATCGCCTGGACGGCCAAGAGGTGAAGCGGGCGGCAACAGGGGCTCGATCAACGCCCAGTCCGCGTCCGTTAAATGACTTGCGTAACGCAATCCGTCGCGGCGATACTTGCGTCGGGTGATTTCAGTCCAGGCCATCTTACATCCCTCTCGAATCTCGTAAATCCGGAGGAATCACAACCTCCTGAAATCACTCAACTACTTTTTTAGTCAGCCTCTCAGACTGCAGGAAATCCTCTCCGCCAAAGAGACGGCGGATTGGCTCAGCAGCACCCCAAAATCGAAGCCGTCAGCCGCGACCGCCGCGGGCTTTACGCCCAAGGCGTCCGGCAAGGGGTGCCGCAAGCTCGACAAATTACTCACCACTTTCATTTGCTGCAGAACTGGCGCGAGAGCATCGAACGACACATGACCCGAGCTAGCCATTTCGCGGGTCGCCCCAATTTCCGCCCGTCCCCGAAGATCGTCAAGCAGCGCCCAATGGCGAGCGCGCCCGCGAAGCCGCAGACAAGTAACTTAGGCAAGAAGATTACAGTCGCTTCGCGGGACGCGACGTCGGCTAAATAGCTCGGCGCCGCTATGGCAAGCCTAGCTGGCGCGCGCGCAGACCGCAAAGTGGTGGGCGAATTGCGGCGCAAGCTGTGACGCCCATACATGCTTGCAAGCGCCAGTTTCCTTTTTTCTCGGCGCAACATAACGCTCCGCTGTGGATGTGCGGCGGCGGTTTTATGCAGACCGGCATGGCTTGCCAATGCACGCGTTCACCCCAGGTAGGCTAATTCCAATATGGCTTGAGAGGGGCTCTCAGACGCCACACCGCGTTGGTTCAGGAGCTCGCCATGGAGAAACTTCTCGTCATCATCGTAAGCCTCGCCACTGCCTTTTTGGCGTCGCCGATTGCGTTTGGACAAGACCAAGGAGAGACATCAGGGCCGATGACTGGCAAGCCGGTCAAGCCTTCTGGAGCGGTGCAAAAGGAAAATCCCAGCATCCCACACACGCAGAAAAAGAACATCGCGACACCAAGCGCAACCTCCGCCGGTGAACCAGGAGTCGAAGGTAAAAAGGGCACGCAGAGCGGCAAGGAAGCGACTCCGCCGCAGTAAAGGCAGCGCCGCTAGCGTTTGGGGGCGCCGACCCGCTCCATCCGATTGCGCGGCGGCCTCGCTTGGCAATGAGCTGATCACCTCATATCGCTGGCGCCGCTGATACTGCGGCGTGGCTGTATGCATGCACGAAAGGAGCAGTAGATATGCTGAATCAAGCTCATGTTAGACATTGGACCGATCCGCGGCGCGCAGCGTCGCGGCCGAAACGAGACGATGATGAGATAGACGCAATCTTCGCCGAAATCCGGACGGTCGCGGTCGACTTCCCCTTTCGCGAGCAAATAACGGCTGAAGACAAGGCGCTTTCCTTAGAGCTGCTCATTGAAATGAATCGGATCAAGCTGCTCGTGCGCGCGATTGAGCGCGAGCTTTCGGCATGAAGCCCTTCCCGGGGGAAGCGCCGTCGTTCCAGGTTCCTCACAGCCCAGCCGGCGACGAACGGGCTTTTTCGTGCGGGAGCGCCTATCTCTTCGAAGGACACGACTCCATAATGCTGCCAGGTGCGGCTTAAACACCATATGTGGACATCCGATAATCGCGATCGGCGCTTGATCGTCCGACAGTGCCGCGATCCGGGCGGCTTCCCGCGGTGATTCGCATCATCGGAGGTTCATATGATCAATTTGGTGGACTGGACGGAAGCGCGATTAGAGAACGCCCGAGACACCTTGCGATGAGTTGGCGGCTGGCGCATGGCGGCTTTTTTATCCGCATGACTTCTCGGCAATGCATGTCCGTATATTGGACAAATATTGGACACACCCGAATTTTTGGCTCGCAAACTGGCATGACAAATTTATTTTAAATTGGCGTGCCGGTCAGGACAAAGATGCGAACACGTATGTGCTTGAAATATCGCCGTGAATTTGGAGCGTCTGCAAACAAGGCGTCCGCTCTACCTCTGGCTGCAACCATATGGCGGCATCCCCCGGATCATCCAGCGCCCGCCGGGATGCGCCCACATCGGACTTCCGCGCCGGCGAACACGCAGCAGACTCCCACGCAGGCTTTGAACATCCACGTATTCCGCATCTTCCTATTTCACTATGGAGCTTGGATTGCATTCTCGAAACTCACCAATTTCGAAGAGGCGAGGGGGCGAGAGGGCTCCGCCACTGCGTTCCGTGACTCAAACGAAATTGCCTCCAGCAACCCCAAGGCGGTTCACTATGAGGCCTCAAGCACCTTCCGCCCAATCGGCGGTCGTGCCCCCAGTGATGGTGTAGCTCAGTGGGAGCAAGCCGCTCGCGACGCGCGCTTTTGCTAGCGCCGTAGCGAGCGATCGGCTTGCGGTGGTCATCGACGATTCGCCGGTAGGATCGGGTTGCGAAACATCCAACGCAACCGAGGAACTGCCGATGACCGACGAGATGATGACCCTGCGCGCGCTTGTGGAGAAGGCCCCCGACGCGGATATTTTGCGCGAGATGATCGGCTTTGCCGCCGAGCGGCTGATGGAGATCGAGGTCGGCGCTCTGACCGGCGTCGCCTATGGCGAGAAAAGCGCGGAGCGCCTCGCCCAGCGCAACGGCTATCGCGAGCGGACCTGGGAAACGCGCGCCGGCGCCGTGGAGCTGCGTATCCCCAAGCTGCGCAAGGGCAGTTACTTTCCCGGTTTTCTGGAGCCGCGGCGGATGGCCGAGAAGGCGCTGACCGCCGTCATTCAGGAGGCCTATATCCAGGGCGTCTCGACGCGCTCGGTCGACGATCTCGTCAAGGCCATGGGCATGAGCGGCGTCTCCAAGAGCCAGGTGAGCCGGCTGTGCGAGGAGATCGACGAGCGGGTGACGGCCTTCCTCGAGCGGCCGATCGAAGGCGACTGGCCCTATCTTTGGATCGACGCGACCTATGTGAAGGCGCGCCAGAACGGCCGCGTCGTCTCGCTGGCGACGATCATCGCGGTGGGCGTCAACGACGACGGCAGGCGCGAAGTGCTCGGCATGGATATCGGCCCTTCGGAGGCCGAGACCTTCTGGACCGAGTTTTTGCGCAAACTGCGCTGGAGAGGGCTGCGTGGCGTCAAGCTCGTGGTGTCCGATGCGCATGAAGGGCTGAAGGCCGCAGTCGCCAAGGTTCTGCAATCGACATGGCAGCGCTGCCGCGTCCACTTCATGCGCAATGCGCTCGCTCATGCCGGAAAGAGCGGACGGCGCGTCGTCTCCGCCTTCATCGCCACCGCCTTCGCGCAGGACGACGCCGAAGCGGCGAAAGGCCAATGGCGCAAGGTCGCCGACCAGTTGCGGCCCAAGCTGCCGAAACTTGCGAACCTCATGGACGACGCCGAGACCGACGTGCTCGCCTATATGAGCTTCCCGGCCGCGCACCGGGCCAAGCTGCACAGCACAAATCCGATCGAACGGCTGAACGGCGAAATCAAGCGGCGCACCGAGGTCGTCGGCATCTTCCCCAACGAGGCCGCCATCATCCGCCTCGTCGGCGCGATCCTGCTCGAACAGAATGACGAATGGGCCGTCCAGCGCAGCCGATACATGACACTGGAAACAATCGCGCCCTTGAGCGATGATCCCATCGTCGGGCTGCCCGTTGTAGCCGCCTGATCAACCCGGCTTCCCGGCGAACGTGGCGATCACGCCAACCAGCTACACCACGCCAAGGGACACGATC
>NZ_JBPFDU010000087.1:0-63088 GCF_051062815.1 Methylocystis sp.
GCTAGGATTGCGGCGGGCTGACCATAGTGGCTTCGCCCGCCGGTCTCCAGTGGCGACCGCACGCGGGGCGACGACACAACGTTTATGGCTGGACAGGCTGGCGCTTTTTGGCGGAGCGGCGCTCGCCTGCCGATTCCTGGCTTGTCGCGCGCAGCGCCTCCAGGCCGACGCCGCCGAGCGCGGCCGCGCCGCGGGCGTAAGCGATATTGTCGAGGAACTGCCGGGCGCAATTCTCCCAGGTGAAGGTCAGCGCATGCGCCCGCGCCGCCTCGCGACTAATGTCCAGCGCGGCGAGCGCCGCCGACCGCAAATCTTCGTCCAGCGCGCCAGCGCCGCTCGCACCGACGACGTCGAGCGGACCCATGACCGGATAGGCCGCGACCGGCAGGCCGCAGGCCATGGCTTCGAGCAGCACAATGCCGAATGTGTCGGTGCGGCTCGGAAAGACGAAAACGTCCGACGAGGCGTAAAGCGCCGCAAGTTCGGCGCTCGATTTCAGGCCAAGGAACCGGGCCTGCGGAAATCGCGCTTCGAGCCCGGCGCGCGCTGGCCCGTCGCCGGCGACGAGCTTTGTTCCCGGCAGATCGAGCGACAGAAAGGCCTCGATGTTTTTCTCGACGGCGAGTCGCCCGGCGTAAAGGAAAATCGGCCGCTGAAAGGGGAGCGGCGCTGCCGCATCGGGCGTGAACAGCGCGTGGTCGACGCCGCGCGACCAGCGCAAAATCCGCCGAAATCCGCGCTCCGACAATTCGCGGGAAAGGCTCGGCGTCGACACCATGACGCCAGCGCCGGCATTGTGGAAGCGGCGCAAAGCCGCATAGGAAAGCCCGATGGGCAGTCCGAAGCGCGCCTGAATATATTCGGGGAAGCGCGTGTGAAAGCTCGTTGTGAAGCAGCGGCGCGCCCGCAGCAGCACGGCGCGGGTCACAAGTCCGATGGGGCCTTCCGTCGCAATATGGACGTGATCATAGCCATCCTCGAGCCGCCGCCGAACGGCGCGCGGCGAGGCAAGCGCCAGCGCGATTTCGGGATAGGTCGGCATCGGCAGCGAGTTGAAGTCGCGCGGCGTCAGAAAGTCGATTTCGGCGCCCAGCGCGTGGGCTGACTGCGCCATGGTTTCAAGCGATCGGACGACGCCATTCACCTGCGGACGCCAGGCGTCCGTCGCCACCAATATTCTCATCAGGCCGCCACAGCTCTCTCGTTTTGCGAGGCCTTGGCGCTTTCTGCGGCCTCCGCCGCCTCGCGTTCAGCCGCGGTATTATGCCAGCGCAAAATCTCGAATGCGCCGTCCTGATGTTCGGCGATCGCGGTGCAGCTTTCGACGAAGTCCCCGGTATTGACATAAAGCTTGCCGGCGATGGTCTTGATCGTCGCGTGATGGATATGACCGCAGATCACGCCGTCGACATTGCGCCGCGCGGCCTCGGAGGCCAAAGCGTTCTCGAAATCGCCGATGAAATTGACGGCGTTCTTGACCTTCAGCTTCGCCCAGGCGGAAAGCGACCAATAGCCGACGCCGAACATCCGGCGCGCACGGTTGAACCAAGTGTTGACGACAATCGCAAAATCATAGGCCCAGTCGCCAAAGAAGGCGAGCCAGCGGGCGTTGCGCACGACAATGTCGAACTGGTCGCCGTGAATGACGAGCATGGTCTTGCCGTCGGCGGTCTCATGCAGCGCGTCGTCGACGACTTCGACGCCGCCGAAATTGAGCCCGGTGTAATCGCGCGCGAATTCGTCGTGATTGCCCGGCACATAGATGACGCGCGCGCCTTTTCTCGCCTTGCGTAGGAGCTTCTGGACGACGTCATTATGGGCCTGCGGCCAGTACCAGCCGTTCTTCAGACGCCAGCCGTCGACGATATCGCCGACGAGGTAGAATGTGTCGGCGTCGTTATGTTTGAGGAAATCGACCAGCAGTTCGGCCTGGGCGCCGCGCGCGCCCAGATGCAGATCGGACAAAAAAAGCGTCCGATAGCGCTTGACTGCATGTTCATTTGCCGGATCCGACATCTGCGCTGTGTTGGAGCGCACCGCTTGGGAGACCTTCACCCTGGCGTTTCTGTCGAGCATGAGCTGTTCGCCTCTCGCCTTCGCCGCTTGGCCTGATTGACCAGATTCGCATCACAGCCAGATGACATGGCCAGATGACATGGCCGTCTCGGGTTCGAGCAAACGCAAGGTCGGGGAAAGTGGGGAAGGGTTCGCCGTTCGATATTTCGAACGCAGTCGGCTATCTTGCCGATCGATTCTGAAACGTATGGGCGCGGCTGAAGCGCTGGGGATGATGGGCGTCGAAGGTCAGGACAAGCAAAAAATGTTGGAGGCGGGCGCGCTGGCGCTTTCTGGGCAGCTCGGCGCGACCGTGCAGCGCCTGCGCAAGGCCTATAATTTGTCGCTTTCCGAACTCTCTCAGCAGTCTGGAGTCGCCAAGTCCATCATTAGCCAGATCGAACGCAATGAAACCAATCCGACGCTCGCCACCATCTGGCGTCTCGCGCAGGCGCTCGATGTCTCGATCGAGCGGGTTTTGCAGACGACGGAAGACGGACCCTTCCTCGAGAAAACCAGTAAGGCCGACACGCCCATCCTGGTGTCCGACGACGGCAAATGCCGGCTCGAGATCATCGGCTGGATCAAGACGGTCGAGTGGCTGCAGTGCTATGAATTCGCCGCCGCGCCTGGCGGCGTATTGGAATCCGAGGCCCATCAGCGCGGCTCGGTCGAGAGCCTGTCCGTGCGCGACGGCGAGCTTGAGGTCGAGGTCGCCGGAGTAAAATCGAGCGTGAAAGCAGGCGAAACCCTGCGCTATCGCTGCGACCGGCCGCACATTATCCGCAACCTCGGCAAAACGCCGGCACAGGCGACGATGGTGTGCATTCTGAAGGCGGCGGCGATGGAATGACTCGCCGCCGCAGGGCGTGAAAGCGCCAGCGGCGGCCGATGACGCGCTCCGTGCGTCAGGAGTGCAATTCGCCGACGTGCTTTTGCGAATAAAGCTGGACGCCGAGCTGCTTGATCAACTCAAGCTGCGTCTCGAGGAAGTCGATGTGCTTTTCCTCGCTCTTCACCACGCCTTCGAAAAGCTGCTCGGAAACGCGATCGTTGATCGAGAGACAATAGGCCGCAGCTTCGAGATACAGGTCGCGGGCGCCAAGTTCGGTCTCGAGGTCCGCCTTGATGATCTCCTCGACGGATTGGCCGATGCGCAGCGGATCGAGCACCTGCATATTCGGGAAGCCTTCGAGGAAGAGGATACGCTCGGCGAAATGATCCGCGTGATGCATCTCCTCAATCGACTCTTCGCGCCATTTCTTGGCGAGCTCGAGGAACCCCCAATTGTGGAAAATGCGGAAATGCAGCCAGTATTGATTGACCGCGGTCAATTCTGCGCGCAACCCGCGATTGAGATAGTCGATGACCTTCGCGTCACCGCGCATGTCCGCATCCTTTCCATGAAAATAGACTTACGCCGCCAATTCGTCGGCGCGACAGCCTTCACAATCGCCGCTCCCCGAGCACTCATCCAATCCTCTCGCGGCGTGCTGGTCGACGATGGCGACAATGCTGCGCACGCAGCGCCCGCATTTCGCCTCGCAGCCCATATGCCGGAACACAGCTGAAACCGAAGGCCGGTCACCGCGTGGCCCAAGCGTATCGCGCACATCGCGGTCCGACAGGACGTTGCACGAACAGACGATCATTACTTAGCCCAGTTTGGAAAGGTTGCAAACTACTTTCTGGAAAGGTTGCAAATTTCCTTCTTTGGAAAGATTGCAAACTACCTTTCGTATCAGTAGGTTACAACACCTCCTATCGTTTGCCAACTCTCGCGTGTCGCCTTTCGGACAGACCCGCGCCGATGAACTTTGATTGGCAAGGACCATGCCGGTTTATCAAATACATTTTGGACGGATCGGTCTCCCGGCAAGTGTCAAAACATGAGCCGCGAACGACGTCCGCGGCTCATGTTGTTTTGGTTAATCCTTTCTTACCAGTGACGGTGTCCCCGGCCTCCGCCGCCCCAACCGTAGCCAGGTCCAGCCCAGCCATAGCCGGTCCGCCACCAGCAAAAGAAGCGCGGCCAGGGCCGGCTTGACTGGCACCGATAGGGTTTTGACGGCTGCCGCTCTCGTGGAGCATCCTCATTTTGAGCTGAAGCTTGCGTTCATCAGAAGGTTATGATGTCCAAACTCCTGGGGGCGATCGATCAGGGCACGACGAGCACCCGCTTTATCGTCATGCGCAGTCACGGCGGGATCGTCGCCCAGGCGCAGCGCGAGCACCGGCAAATCTATCCCCGCCCCGGCTGGGTCGAACATGACGCCGCCGAGATTTGGCGCAACGCGCAGGCGGTGATCGAGACGGCGCTGGCCGAGGCCAAGGTCTCGGCCGGCGACCTCTCGGCCGTCGGCGTCACCAATCAGCGTGAGACGACCCTCTTGTGGGATGCGGCGACCGGCGCGCCGCTTCATCACGCGATCGTCTGGATGGATACGCGCACGCAAGCCGCCGTCGACCGGATCGCGGCGCAAGGTCTGGGCGATCTGGTCCGCGCAAAGACGGGACTGCCGCTCGCGACCTATTTTTCCGCGCTCAAGCTCGCCTGGCTTCTCGACGAGATCCCCGGCGCGCGCGAAAGGGCGGCGCAGGGCGCGGCGCTGTTCGGCACGATCGATTCCTGGCTCATCTGGAATCTGACCGGCGGCGCCAGCGGCGGCCGTCATCTCATCGACGCGACCAACGCCTCGCGCACGCAGCTGATGACTCTCGAAACCCTGCAATGGGATCAAGAACTGCTGCGGATCTTCGACATTCCCGGAGCCTGCCTGCCGAAAATATGCTCGTCGAGCGAAGTTTATGGGGAATGCGTCGGCGCGCTCGCCGGCGTTCCGCTCGCCGGCGCGCTCGGCGACCAGCACGCCGCGCTGCTCGGGCAAGCCTGCGTCAATGTTGGCGACGCCAAGAACACCTATGGCACCGGCTGTTTTCTGCTGATGAACGTCGGCGAGACGCCGCGCATCTCGACCAAGGGCCTGCTGACGACGCTCGCCTATCAGCTTGGAGACGCTAAACCCTGCTATGCGCTGGAAGGCTCGATCGCGATCGCCGGCGCTCTGGTGCAGTGGCTACGCGACAATCTCGGCATCATAAAAGAGAGCCGCGAGATCGAGACGCTGGCGAGAAGCGTGCCGGACAATGGCGACGTCTATTTCGTGCCGGCGTTCTCCGGTCTGTTTGCGCCGCGATGGCGGGGCGACGCCCGCGGGATCATCGCCGGGCTGACGCGATTCTCCAACAAGGGCCATATCGCGCGCGCGGCGCTCGAAGCCGCGGCGTTTCAGACCCGGGAAGTGCTGGCGGCGATGATCGCCGACGCGGGCGTCGAGATCAGCGCGCTCAAGGTCGACGGCGGCATGGCGGGGAGCGATTTGTTGATGCAGTTTCAGGCCGACCTCATCGACGCGCCGGTCGTCCGCCCCAGCCAGCTGGAGTTGACGGCGGTCGGCGCCGCCTATGCGGCGGGCCTCGCCGTCGGAGTTTACAAAAGCCTGGATGACATCGCCGCGCACACGCGAGAATCACGTCGCTTTGCGCCCCAAATGACGCCGCAGGAGCGGGCGCGGCTGATCGCATCCTGGGAAAAGGCCGTCGAGCGCTCGCTCGGCTGGGCGATCTGACATGTTCAAGCCCTGCGCGCGCTATTCGAAATCGACGCTCAAACCGTGCTTTTCGAACTGTTTTTCGACCGCGTCGAGGATTTTCTGCAGCTCCTCGATGCCGATCGACGTTTCATCGTCGGGCGCGTCCCAATGTTCGAGGTCGTCGAGACGCACGATGAAATCGGCGTCTTCTTCTGCGTCGCCGTCCGGCGGCGCGGCGGGAATGGTGAGCGTTTTCCCGGCGCGGCGCACGCGAATCGCGCCCTCCGTCACCTCGACCTGATAGCCGCCTGCGCGTCGCGCCATCGCTCCCTCCGCCTCGCAGCTCTCATGCGTCGATAAGTCCGGCGTGAGCGGCGGCCTTGCGCATGAGGGTGGGCAATCCTTCTTTACCCAGATTGGCGCGCGCCGCCCAGCGGCAATCCGAGGGCGCCGCTTCGCCGCGCGTATGCGCGACGAACACCGTCGCCTCCAGCGCGAAATGCGTGAAAACATGAGTCACCGGCGCGTCCAGCGCGCGCCACCGCGCCGCGCAAGGCGCGAAACGCGAGAATTCCGCGGCGGCGACATCCTGCGTCAAAGGCGTCGAAGGGAAGGCGTTCATGCCGCCGAGGAGCCCGCGCGGCGGCCGGCGCAGGAGCAACGCCTCGTCGCCGCGCCGCAGGATGAAGATCGCGCCGCGGCGCTTGGGCTTGGGCCGCGTGGCCTCCCGCGCCGGGTAGTCGCTCTGCGCGCCCAAACGCCGCGCCGCGCAATCGGGCGACAGCGGACAGGCGGGACAGTCCGGCGTTCGAGGCGCGCAAACAAGCGCGCCAAGCTCCATCAGCGCCTGGACGGAATCGCCGGAACGCGCGGGGCTCATGAGCGCCGCGGCCTTTTCGCGAACGAGCGGCGCAACCTTGCGCGGCGGCGTCTCGATCGCGTGAAGACGCGCGATCACGCGCTCGACATTGCCGTCGACGGCGACGCAGGGCTGATCGAAAGCGATGGCGGCGATCGCCGCCGCCGTGTAGGGACCGACTCCGGGAAGCCGGCGCAGCGCCGCTTCCTCGCGCGGAAAGCGCCCCTGATAGGCTTCGACGACCGCACGCGCGCAGGCGTGCAGATTGCGCGCCCGGGCGTAGTAGCCGAGCCCCGCCCATTGCGCCAGAACGTCATCGAGCGGCGCGCGCGCCAGATCCTCGATCGCCGGCCAGCGCGCCAGAAACGCCGCATAGCGCTGTTTCACCGTCGCGACGGTCGTCTGCTGCAACATGATTTCGGAAAGCCAGACCCGATAGGGGTCCGGCGCTTCGCCGGCCCGCGCGCGCCAGGGCAGTTCGCGCCGATGGGCGTCGTACCAGGCGAGCAGCGCCGCGCCCGGTTTGGTCGATCTCGCGCGAGGCTTTATCATGAGAGCGATTGATAGAGGGCGAAGCCTCGCCCCGGCAAGGAGGGCGGCGTCGCCGCAAGTCCGATGAGCGTATCTATCCGCGCCAAAGGCTTCAAAGCGCGCTCGCTCGCGGATTACGTTGCGCGCGAACTCGACCCGCTCATCGCCGCGCGCGGCTTTGGCGAAGCCTCGCTGCTGTTATGCTGGCGCGAGATCGTCGGGGCGCGAATCGCGCGAATCTGCGCGCCCGCCTCGCTGCAGTGGCCGCCGCAGCGGCGGGCGAAGCCGGCCGACCCCTCGCCGGGCAAGCGCCGCGAAAGGACCCCGCGCGAGCCGGCGACTCTCGTGCTGCGGGTGGACCCCGGCTTCGGGCTTGAGGCGCAGCATCTCGCGCCGACCATTATCGATCGGGTCAATGCGCATCTCGGCTGGCGCTGCGTCGCGCGGATCGCGCTGCGACAGGAAGCCCTAATTCCCACAGCTGCGTCTCGGCCAAGCCTTGCCCGGGCGCCCAAGCCCGACGCGGCGGCGCGCGCGCGCGCCATCGAGGCGGCCGAGGGCGTCGCCGAGGAAGGCCTGCGCGACGCGCTCATCCGGCTCGGCGAACGCGCGCTCGCCGGCCCAGGCGGCGCGCCCGGCGACGCTTGACGGTGCCCTTGCCAAGGCTTGCAATCGCGAACGCTTGCTTTTAGGTTCGCGCCGCTAAACGCCGCCATAGCTCAGTTGGTTAGAGCACCAGATTGTGGATCTGGGGGTCCCCCGTTCGAGCCGGGGTGGCGGTACCATGTTCTTTAGCCCAGCAATGTTGCGACCCGATTCCGACATGATCCGGTCGCCGCGGAGGCTTCAAGGCAGGCCGACACGCGACACACAGCCGTCGATGTCCCGACAATCGCTGATCTCGGTGGCGAACTTCGCCTTTCCTTACAAAGGCGTGGCGGGAGCCTTTTTCGGCTCCGACCTGATTACGGCCGCGATCCAACGCGCCGATTGAGGCTGACGGGCGCTCTCGCGCTCATAAAAGCCTACAGCAGACTGCCCTCCGAGATCGCCCGAAGGCCAAAGCCCAGGGCGATGATCCCCCATCCTTTGAACAGCAAATCGATGCCGAGGAAGGTGCCGATCGCCCAAAGCCCGGTGAACGGCCAGCCGGTCACCAACAGCGCGCCCAGCAGCAGCGCGACGCCGCCCTGCAGGAGATACATCCACAGACCGTCGATCTGGGAGGTCAGCGCAAAACCGATGACGAGTATGCCTTCGGCAATGAAATAGAAGGCGATGAGAAGCGTGATCGCTTCGGCGCTGATCGCCGGGCGCGTCAGCAGCATGATTCCGACGATCGCCAGAAGAACCGCCCAGAGGACGTGGACGAAGAAGTCTGTCCACAGGCCCGCGGCCGAAAAGGCGAAGATGAGAACCGACACCGCGCTGACGATGAGCAGCGCGCCAAGAAAGCCGACCGCGATGAACGTCGCCATTCTGGCTCGGATGATCGCGAGGATTCCCAGTGCCCCGATCAATATTCCCAAGGCGATGACCCAGCCCCAGTGAACGGCGAGGACATCGGGGGCGCCTGAAACGAAAGAGTCAAACTGTCGCTGCATCTAAGGCTTCCATGGTAAGATGACGAAAGCCGGATCTTTGCCGATTAGGCGCAAATAGCAAGCCGATAATTGTGACCGAACGATTTGACGGTTCGCGGCGTTCTGGTCCGCGCCGAAATCTTCCAATAGCGCGGACTTTGGCCGCCCTCGTCTCGGTCGCAACCCGCCCGCCGCCGCGTCCGACATGCCCATGCAGCCAGGCCAATAGCCGACCTAGCGGGACCCCTCGCGCCTTGCTGGCGAGTGATCATCGACGACCTCCTGCACACGCCGATTCAAAGCGCTGCGGTTACCTGCTTCTCACTCGCGACTATATTCTCCCGCACGGCGTTGAGCGCGCGAGCGCGCATGAGCTTTTGCTTGGCGCGCCGAATGAGAGCAAAGAGCCGTGCCACGCCATTTCGACCCCGCGCTGATCAACGAACCTTTCGACGATCCGGGTCTTTACGTCGATCTCGTTTTCGAAAAGCGGGCGCTGCTGTTCGATCTTGGCGATCTTGGACGGCTTTCACCCCGCAAGATGCTGCGAATCAGCGACGTCTTCGTCACGCATCTGCATATGGATCACTTCGCGGGCTTCGATCAGCTGCTGCGGCGGCTGCTTGGGCGGGAAATGACGCTCGGCGTTTACGGACCGGCGGGCGTCATCGACGCGGTGGAGCATAAGCTCAAGGCCTATTCCTGGAACCTCATCGGCGGCTACGAGGGCAATCTGACATTCCGGGTGACCGAAATGAACGAATCCGGGCGCGCTGCTTCCGCTTCATTTTCAGGTCGAACGCAGTTTGCGCGTCGCGACGAAGAGAGAAGCCAATCGAGCGAGGGACTGCTGCTGAAAGAGTCCGGAATACAGGTTCGCGCCACGACGCTGGATCACGGGCTGCCCGTGCTGGCTTTCGCGCTGGAGGAGCGCGCGCATATCAACATTTGGCGCAACCAGCTGGACGCATTGGGGCTCGCCGTGGGCCCATGGCTGCGGGCGTTCAAAGAGGCGACGCTTCGCGGCGCCGATGACGCGGACCTCATCAAGGTCGCCTGGGCTGACGCGGAAGACAAGAAACCCGACGCCCTGCCCTTCGGAATGCTCAAGAAGGAGATCATGAAGATCTCCTCGGGCCGCAAGATCGCCTATGTCGTCGATTGCGCCTACACCGAGCGCAACATCGAACGAATCGTAAAGCTCGCGGACGGCGCGGACACGCTCTTCATCGAAGGAGGATTTTTGGAGCGCGACTCTGCCGCCGCGTCCAAGCGGCGACATCTGACGGCGCGTCAGGCAGGAACGATCGCGCGCCGCGCCGGCGTGAAGCGGCTCGTGACCTTCCATTACTCGCCTCGCTACAAGGGCGAGGGCGCGGAGCTTGCGCGCGAAGCGCAGGACGCGTTTCTTAACGCTGAATGTTCGGGAGCGGGAAGCGGTCCATGAAGCTTATTCGATCGGCGGGTTTTTTCCTTTTTGCAGCGCTGTTGTTTTCAGTCGCCGCCGTCGGCGCCGAGAGGAGCCGTTCCGTCATTCCGCTGACCTTGACCCAGGATGAATATCTTGGCGGGCGCATCTACCTGCCCGTCCGTATCGGCAACGTCTTGGGGACCATGCGCCTTGACACGGGGGCGTCAAGCACGCGCCTCAGGCTGGCGCCCTGGAACAAGGACCTGCCGGTTCTGGGCGCAAGTCTCTCCACCGGGGCGTCAGGCGCGACAATGCGCTGTGACGATGTCGAAGCGCAGAATGTCGAACTCGTCGCCGATCAGGGAAACAACGTCGCGCGAGCGAAATATCAACTCACGCGATGTCCGCCTGGCGACGCTGACGACCTCTTGGGGCTGGATTTTTTCAAAGGCGCGCGATTCAGCCTCGATATCGATCGCCGCGAACTCGTCTTTTTCGGAGACGCGACGGCGAGCGGTCGCCCCAAGCCGTTTCGGCGGCTGGGACCCGATGGGCGTCTTGTCGGCATCAACCTGCGCTTGGGCAAGACGGCGGCGGTAGGCCTGTTCGACTCGGGCGCGGAAGTCTCGGCCGTCGATCAGCAGTTCATACGCAAGCACAAGCGGCTGTTCACGGCCGTCAAGGCCAAAGCCCGGGCAAGCGGCGTCGGCGGAAAACGCATTTCCTTAAAAGTTTATAAGATCAAGTCGCTTGACCTGGGCGAAGGCGGCGTCCTGCGCGACCTCTATGCGATCTCCTATGACTTCGGGGCCTTGCGCGCCGCGCTTGGCCGCGATGTTTCTTTCCTGATCGGCTACAATCTCATCCGTAGATTTGCCTGGGACTTTGATTTTCGCGCGCCGGATTCGCCGACTTGGGACGCGAAGCTGAAATAGACGATCGCGCGGGCGCCGCGCGAGCGCAGCGCAGCCGATATTGCGGCGCGTCGCAGCGGCGAGCGCGTCTAGAAGTTCACTTTCGACGCGAGATAGAATGTGCGGCCAGGAGAGGGATATCCGTCAGCGAGCACATAATAGTCATCGAAAGCGTTGCGCACGCCGGCGGAGAATTTGATGTTGTCGCCCGGCGTATAATCGGCGTTGAAGTTCGTGAGGCAAAAGGCGCCCGTCCGATAATACCAATTGCCATTTGTTATGGACGTCCAGCGATCGCCGGCGACTTCAATGCTTGGCGTCAAGGTCAGCTGGGGAATGGGACGGTAGCCGGCTTAGAGAAACATCTTGAGGTCGGGCACCCCCGTCGGCTGAAAATTGACGATCGACGGCGAATTGACCCGGCGCCGAATCAGCGTGACGTTGCCGCCGAGCGAGAAATCCTCGCGCACGAAGTAATCGGCCGAGATTTCCGCGCCCCAGAATCTGCCGCCGCGGACGTTCTGAGATTGCGTGACGTTCACGCCGAACTGCGGCGCCGGCACGCTTTGGATGAGATTGTCGACGAGGCTGTAGAAGACGTCGATCGACACCCGGCTGCCGGGCGCAAAGAGGCTTGACCAGCCGAGATCAAAATTGGTGGCGCGCTCCGGCTTGAGCGTGGGATTGGACGTCGCGCCGCCAAAGCGCGTGCTGAAACGCTCGAAGAGCGTGGGATAGCGCGTCCGGCTCGAGCCGTTGAAGTAGACGCGGTCGGTATCGTTGTAGCGCCAGATGGCCGCGCCTTGATAGTTCGGCGCCTGCACGTCGATGGGCCGATAGTCGATAACGCCCTGGGGAACGGCGAAGCCTTGCGCCTGGCGCAGATGCCGCCAGTCGTAGCTAAAGCCCGTAACGACATCGATGTCCTGCCTCGGGTGGAACGTGTTCTCGACGGCCGCCGAATAGGTGTCCTCGATGCTCGAAATCACCGGCTGGGTGAAGCAGGGGACGCTGGTCACGCAGCCCGAGCGCGCGCCGCGAAAATTCTGCCCGAAATTCTCCTGCCATTCGGAATGATTGTCGAGGCGATAGAAGAACAGCGCTTTCAGCGTGTCGATATCGCCGATCTGCGTGCCGGCCTCGGCTTCGGCGCCGAGCGCATAATCGGCATAAGCGCTGTTGAAGGATCGAGGCAGCGACTGCTTGATGAAAGAGGGATCGTCATAGGAGACGAGCGAATTGTCGAATTTGCTCCAATAGCCGCGCGTCTTCACATAGGAGGAATCGCCGAGCTGAGTCTTCGACAGGAAATAAAGGTTCTGGACCCGCCAGTAGGGCCATCGCCAGAAGCGCTGCGTGGAGATGGGATCGGTCGTATGAAGCGGCGCGCCCTTTTGGCCCTCTTGGCGGCTGAAGGTTAGGGAATATTCGTCGGTCGCGTTGGGCGTCACGCCCACGCGCGCATTGATATTATAGTCTTGCGTATGGGATTGATCGCGAAATCCCCATCCTTGAGCGAGAGTCGAGCGATAGCTCGCGGGCAGCATCCAGCCGTCGTAGTTCTGGAAAGTGCCGCTGAGCTGCGCGTAATACATGTCCTTTTTCGTGCCGACGAAGCCGTAGGTCATCGGCCCGAGGAATGTGCCGTCGCGACCGAATTCGAATCGCGTGCGCCACTCGGCTTCGATCTCTCGAGTCGGTCTGCGCGTCACCAGATTGATCTGGCCGCCCATGCCGCCCGGACCGTCGAGCACCGAGACATAGCCCTTGGCGATTTGCACTTCAGCGATGTCGGCGGTCAGAAAGCGCGCGAAATCGAGTCTGTTGTCGACCGGCAGGTAAACGCGAACGCCGTCGACGGTGAGCGGCACCTGCCAGCGATCGAAACCGCGCACATAGATATTCTGCTCATTGCGGGAATTGCCGGAAATCTGACTATTGACGCCCGGCGCGATATTGACCGCGCTGTCGAGCGTCGGCCGCGCGAAGGTCTCCATCTGTCTGTTGGTGATGGTGTAGCCGCCGAAGGCGTCGGTGTGCTGACGGGGCGTCGGACCATTGTCGGTTTTTTCCGACGGGACCCACGCGAGGGGCGGAGCGCCTACCCCGCCGACGCCGGCGCCGGGTTGAGCGACCCTGGTCGGGACTCCAAGACGACGTTCCCCGACTTTAATCTGGCCGAGCTCGAAAGCCTTTGGCGCGCGCACCTCGATCGGCGGCAGCGGCGTCTGCGCGTTCATAGGAGTTGATAGCGAGAGAAGAACGCCGCCTGAAATCGCCGTCGTCGTCAGCAGCCTGGTCATCATTGCCCCCGTGAACTTCAGAGAGAGTTGAGGAAAGCGAGCAGCGCATCGCGCTGGGGTTCGGGAAGATTGCGGAAGGCGTCGGCGGAGGATTGCGCTTCGCCGCCGTGCCAGAGGATCGCCTCTGTGAGCGTGCGCGCCCTGCCGTCATGCAGAAAATCGGCGCCGTCTCCGCCTTTGCCGGCGAGGCCCAATCCCCAGAGCGGCGGCGTGCGCCAGTCTCTTGGACCAGCTTCGAAGTCGTCGCGGCCGTCGGCGAGCCCGTCGCCCATGTCGTGCAGCAGAAGGTCGGTGTAGGGATGAATCTCGACGCCGGTGAGCGCGGGCTGCAGCGAGAAGTCCGCAACATGCAGCGCGTCGCGATGGCAGTTCGAGCAGCCGATCTCATGGAACAGAACGTCGCCGTCCTTGACGCGCGGGTCGTCGAGATTGCGCCTGGTCGGCGGCGCAAGCGCGCGGATGTAGGTCACGACCGCGTCGAGCTGGGCGTCGGTCAATTCCGGCGTCGAAGCGCCACGACGGCATTCGCTGCGAGTCTGCGCGCAGCTCTCGACAGGAAACAGCGACGAGGTGACGCCGATGTCTTCGACGAAGGCGTTGGCGATCTGCTGCTTGAGATTTGGCTGATTGGCTTTGAGTCCGAAGCGGCCGAGCGTTCTCTGGCCGGTCTCGACGCTGAAGACGAAATTCGGTCTTCCCTTGCCCGCGAGAATTTCGGCGTCGGCGACCGCCTCGAGCAGACCCAGGCCGAAAACCGGCGGCGCGTTGCGCAGCGACGTCTTCGTCTCGGGCCCGAGCGGACCGTAAGCGAGATTGCGGAAGAAGAGCGTCGGCCGACGAAGCCTTACTGTCGCGCCATCGGAGAGCGCCACATCGAATTCGGCATATTCGACGATGGCCTGGCCTTCGCCGGCGACACCCGGCACGCCTTCGGGATTGAGCTGAGCGCCGTACTCAGGATGAACGCGCGGTCCGCCATGCGCGTCCTTTCCCTCGACGCTCAGCCTCGCCGCCATCGTGCGCGCGACGCCATTTTCGCGGTCAGGCGCGGCGCCGCGACCATTCTTGACGTGGCAGGCGATGCAGGAAAGTCGATTATAGAGCGGACCGAGACCGATAAAGTCGGGATGATCCTGCGAAGGCCCGATGACCCAGGCTTGGCGGAAGATGCCGCTGCCCTTGCGAAAGCTTGCGGCATGTTCGCCGTCCAGTCCCTCAATCGGCTGGGTGAAGGCTTCGCTCGCAGGGCCGTTCGTCTCGTAACGCGCGGCGCCCGCGAGCAGCACTGCGCATAGAAGGACGCCGAAGCGCTTCATGGCGCCGGCTCCAGGCTTTTGACGAGGTCACGCGCCTGCCGCCGCGCCGCGCCGATCTCCTCGCGCCATTGTGCGATTTGCTGCGGATCGATCGCGTCGCGACGTGCGAAGCGTTCAAGGAAGGCGGTTGCGCCCGCGTCGCTTTCGGACGCCGGAATGAAGCCGGCGAGTCGCTTCGCTTCGCCGAGGACCGCAATGGCTTTCGCATTGCCGGCGAATTTTTTCTCGGCGTCGTGAATCTTGCGCCACAGTTCGGCGCTCTCGGCATGGTCTTCGACGATCGCCAGATCGAAGAGCAGCGCGATCAGCGGCGGGCGCCGGCGGCCGACCTCCGAGTCATAATCCAGTATCGTCGACGCCGGCAGCGCAAAGGGATTCGCAAAGCCCTGCGGCGCGCTCTGATAGGCGTCGGGTCGCGCCGGATGCCGGCGGCTGTCGCGCTCCATCATCAATTGCTGGCCTTCTTTCGACAACAGGAAGTCGATGAAGGCCTGCGCGCCGGCGACATGCTTGGAGGCGGCGGTCATCGCGACATGGGCGGGCAGAAACGCCGTGCGCTGGGGATAGATCATCTCGACCGCCGCGCCATTGGCTTTGGCGATCTCGGCGAAGAAATCGATCGTCAGCGCGAGCGCCGCTCTGCCTTCGCGCACAGAGGCCGTCGGCGCGAATCCGGAATCGAGCAGCGTCGCCTCGCCGGCCATCTCGCTGAGGAGACGCCAACCTGCGTCCCAACCTTCGCTTTGCAAAAGGATGTCATAGAGCGCAGGCGAGAAGCCGACCTTTGAGGCAATCGGCATGGCGAGCTGGCGCGCATATTCGGGCGACGCGAGGTCGCGCCAGCGTCGCGGCGCGGAAAGGCCGGCCGCCGCCAGCGCGCTTGAGTTCGCGACGATCCCATAGCCGGCGACGTCATAAGCTTCATAGAGGCCACCAGGATCGGACAATTGCTGCTGGCCGAGCCGGCCGGGAAGCGCGGCGCGGTCGACCGTTATCTTGCGAAAGGCGCTCCGGTCGCGAAGACGCGCGAAATTCGCCGGCGCCGGAGCCCAATAGACGTCCGCGCCGCCCTGTTCGGTCTTGGCGAGTTCGGCAAGCGCGTCGCGGGACTGCTTCCAGACGAATCGGACGTGGCTTTGCGGGTGGCTGCGCTCGAACTCCCGCTCGTAACGGGTCGTCAGTTCTTCGGGAAAGCTTGTGACGACGACGATCGCCTCATTGTCCGACGCGCTGGACTGCGCCGCGCTGAGAATGCTGAAAAGGCTTGCGAATGCAGCGACGGCGACAGCGCGGATCATGTGATCGAGAACCGTTATGTAGTTAGCTTACATACTGCTTGACTACAAACGAGCGTTATAAAAGTCAACATCCGAACTTTAAGCAGCGCATGATCAGTATATGTGCAAACGCCATAGGCCTATCGGTAATTGATATATTATCTGAGAACATATCGCTTCTTGATAAAATTGTGATGTTTTTCAATAGGATAAACTGAGTCAGTCCAGCGGTGTGCCCGTCGTTGGCGGCTTTTGTCCGTTTTTGTCGACTTCAATACAAGATGCGCGAAACGAGGATTCTCCCGTCGCCCGGCCCGCCGCCCGATTCCCTGCAAAACAAAGGCGTGCGACTTGGCGCGTGATTTGCTGAAATGGCGCGGGAGGGCGCCCCATGCCAGGCTTTTCAGCACAAGAATTCCTCTCCGACTGCAGTGAGCATTTCGTCATCATCCTCGGCACCAACGAGATCGCGTCCGCCGTCGCGGCGCGATTGACATGGGAGCGGCGCCGCGTGGTTCTCAGCCATGACGCACACCCGCCGGTCATCCGACGGGGGATGGCCTTTCACGACGCGCTTTATGGAGATCGCGCCGAAGTCGACGGCGTCGTCGCCGACCTGACGCAAACGACGCTGGATGTGGTCGACGTCTTGTCCCGGCCGGGACGCGTCGCCGTTTCGCCTCTGCCCTTGACGGACCTCATCACTCTGCGCGCCCCCGACGTTCTGATCGACGCCCGCATGCAAAAGCACCGCGTTACGCCGGATCTGCGCGGGATCGCGGGTCTCGTGATCGGGATGGGTCCAAACTTCAGGGCGGGCTGGAACTGCGACGTGGCGATCGAGACTCATCCGGCGCATACGGGCGAATTGCTCGAAAACGGCGCCACGCTGCCTTCAGACGGCGTCGCTCGCGTTCTCGGCGGCGTCGGCAAGGAGCGCTTCATCTATGCGGCGCGCGACGGCGTCTGGCGGACGCCGCTCGACATCGGCGCTCGGGTTTTCAGGGATTATCTACTCGGTCGACTCGACGGCCTTCCCATCCAGGCGCCGATGGACGGATTCCTGCGGGGGATCGCGCGCGACGGGGCGCATGCGGCGCTGGGCGTCAAGCTCGTGGAAATCGATCCGCGCGGACGCGCCTCGAACTGGACCGGAACGGACGAACGCGGCCGCGCCATTGCCGAGGCGGTGGTCAGAGCGATCGCTCAGTCGCCGGCGCGGGGAGGACGGAGACCATCGCGCGCTAAAGTAACGCTCCACTAACCGAACATTCATCTTAGCCGCGGTTGCCTCCGGCCGTCTTGCCCTGTATCCGGGCGATGAGGCGGGACGCAGGACATGGCCGAAGGCAAGATCGATGCTTCACTGGCGCTGCGGAGCGAGGGCCGACTCCTCGTTGGGCGCGACCGCGTGAAGCTTCTCGAGGCCGTCGCCCTTCACGGCAGCATTACGAAGGCCGCCAAGGCCGTCGGCTTCAGCTACAAGGCCGCATGGGACGCGGTGAACGCGATCAACAATCTTTTGCCGACGCCCGCCTTCATCACCAAGGCTGGAGGCCGCAGCGGCGGCGGCGCCGAGGTGACGGAGGAAGGGCGTCGGCTGATCGCCACCTTCCACCGCCTCGAAGAGAAACTTGCGCGCATCTCCGAGACGATCGCCGAAGAGGGTCTCGCGGGCGCCGAGGATTTTCTGCTGTGGACCACGGGCATGACAATTTCCGCGCGCAATGTTTTTCGCGCCGAAGTGACTCAGGTCAAGAAGTGGCCGGTCGACGTCGAAGTGACCCTGCGCGTGTCGGAAAAGGATACGATCCTGGCGATCGTCACCAATGAATCAGCCGAGCGACTGGGCCTTTCTTGCGGCCGCAAGGCGCTGGCGCTGATCAAGGCGTCCTTCGTCAATCTGGCGCCCGCCGGCGACGCGGCGCCGCCGCAGCGCAATTGCTTCCGCGGCGTGGTCACGCAGCGGGTCGACGCCGAACGCAATAGCGAAATCCTGCTTGACGTCGGATTCGGCAAGACCATGACCGCGGTGACGCCGCGCCACCTCGTTGAAGATATGGGACTGAAGGAAGGGGACGCCGCGCTGGCGACCTTCGACGCTGCGGACGTCATTCTGGCGGTGGAATAGCGGGTCTGCGGCGGCGCAAGCTCCAACTGGATGCCGGCTCAATTCCGCAATAGTCTCTCGTCGGCGCTTTTTTCAGAAGGCGTGGACTCGAAGGAGCATCCTATGAAGCCAGTTTATTTCATTGCCGCGGCCGCATTGTCCTTTTACGCAACGAACGGGCTCGCCGAAGCGAAGAAGCCGACGTCCAAGTGGACGTGCGAGGATTTCCTAGCGGTCGACGACCAATTTCAGCCCAAGGTGATCTACTGGTCCTCTGCGCAGAGCAAGAAAGGCAAGCCGCTCGCAACGGACGTCGATATCGAAGGCACGGAGAAGGTCATTCCCATGGTCATCGACGATTGCAAGAAGGCGCCGCAAGAGTCCTTCTGGAGCAAACTCAAGGGCGCTTGGAAAAAGGTCGAGACCGACGCAAAGTCGCTTGGCAAAAAGTTGTGACCCCCCTTGCTGGCCAAATGGAAGGCTGAACAATGCTTGAAACGATCGCGGTCATCCTCGTCATCATGTGGCTACTCGGGCTGGTCTCCTCATATACCCTCGGCGGCTTCATCCACATTCTGCTTGTCATCGCAATCATTGTGATCATTCTGCGCGTCATTCAGGGCCGCAGCATTCTTTAGCGAGCGCCGCGCGAGGAACGCTCACGTTTGGCCGACGACCAAGGCGGGGAAGCGAGCGCAACGCTGTTCGCTGGCTTTCCCTCGCGCCCGCTCCATTTCGACTCGAAGCGCGCGAAGCGCGTCTCGAGCTCCCATTGCCGTCTGGCTTTTTCGGAACCGGCCAAGAAACGACGACACTCGGCGGAAGGCGACGTCCCGCCAAGCTGTGCGTTGAGGCAAGCCGAAACGGGGCGCGCGGCCGCAGGATCGCGCCACAGGCTCTCGCCGGGAAGAAAAGCGTACGTCAGGCTATTTCGAGAGAGCTGTTTCAAGTCGTGGTAGGAAAGTTGGTAGACGCGCGCGGCGCGCTGATATTCGTGCGTGAGATCGATTCGCGATACGCCCTCGTCGTCGGTCGATAACGCCGTCGGCACGCCTGCGTTGCGATAGAGCGGGAATGGATGGTCCGCGCCTTCGACGCCGAGAATTTGCGCATTGGACGTGAGATTGATCTCGACCATTATTCCATCGCGCGCCATTCGCGCCATCAGACCTTTGGCGTCGCGCTCGAAACCGATGTCGACGCCATGGCCGATGCGCCTTGCGCCGGCGACCTCGACCGCCTCGCGAATATGGAAAGTCAGGTCCTTGGGAGGCACGAGCCCCATTATCAGTTCCCCGGCATGGAGACTGATCCGCGCCTTCGGGTGTCGGCGCCCGATGTCGCCGACGATCCGCATCTGTTCGCTATAATTTCCCAGCGTGATTTCATCGTCCTCCGCCGCGACGAGGTTCAGTCCGACAACCGGCCCGTCGAGCGAGGCGAGGCGCGCCGCAAGCGTCGTCTCCGCGAACAATTTCGCGTGGTCGACATTGCGATAGACCTGGGCGAGAAACCGTACCGCGACGTCGCATCCGGGCCGACGATGAACCGCGTCGCTGCAGGCGAGCCGCCGGTCCTTGTCGGCGACGACGGCGGCGACGCTCTCCGCCGCGCGCTGGACTAGGTTGCCGAGACCTTTGCCGTCGAGCGCCGCAAGCATTGCGTCGGGATCGTCCTTCCAGCCGATCTGCTCGCCAAGATCGCGCGCCTCGCCCATCAGCGGACCGATCATCAATTCGAGATACAAGACGTTTTGCGAGGCCGCGCGCTCGACGACCTCGGCGAGGGCGGCGCCGATGTTGTTTCCCGTCACGTCCGAGAACCGAAAGAAGCTGTTGAAGAACTGATCATGACCGCTCACGCGCGCGGTGATGACGTCGCGCATCGACCAGGCGTTGATCGCGTCTCGATAGGCCTGCGTCGAGCGCAGCGCTTCGGCCAGAG
Organism: Methylocystis sp.; assembly: GCF_051062815.1. Lineage (GTDB taxonomy): Bacteria > Pseudomonadota > Alphaproteobacteria > Rhizobiales > Beijerinckiaceae > Methylocystis. Next base: position 19,897 of record NZ_JBPFDU010000087.1, read on the forward strand.
GCGGCTTCGACACGGCGTCGCAGGGCGGCGGCAGCGCGGCCTTGCTCTTGACGTCGAAACACCACCCCTCCGCGCGCGCCCAAGCCAAAGCGCTCTCAGCATAGACGGCGCCCGCGAGGTGATTGTGCAAATCGGCGCCTTTCGGCATTTCGACAAGGAAGCTGCGTAGCGCGGCGCCATTGCTGCGAAGGCTTTCCAGCGCCGCGGACGTGTCGCGCACGGCGGCGGCGCTTAAAACTTCGCGCGCATGGACTGCGCAGCCGCCCCATGCGACGGCGAGGGCCGCGCAGACCATCCGCAACGACGCAGAGCCCGGCAGGATTTCAGTAAGCGAACGACTGAGACGCGAGGTCATGAGCAGCTCCGAGACGCGATTCACTGCGGCTTCTTAGCGCACAGCAGAGGCCGTCAGCATTCGACGCCGCAAAATGATTTTTTGTAAAGAAGCTTGCTCATTTCAGTCGATCTATGACAAGAGTGGCGCTCACATTCCGGGGAAGCCGATTTTGGCCAATGTCGATGTCGTCGTCGCGCAAAAACTCAACATACAAGCTGTTTCGCATTCTTTTCATCAACTTTGGCCTGCTCCTCAGTCTCGTCGTCGTCGCGGAGATTGTTCTTCATCTCGTCTACACGGGCGGCAATCCGTTTCTGGCGCCTGCGAGAAACGAGTTGAGGGTAAGCGATCCGCATTACACCCATGGCCTCAAGCCCAATTTTCACGGCTTCGACGCCTGGGGCTCCAATAAATTTCCCATTTTCACCAATTCACTGGGCTTTAGAGACGCCGCCGTACGCAGCGTGCCGATGACCGCGGACCGCAAGCGCGTCGTCTTTATCGGCGATTCCTTCACGGAAAGCCTTGGCGTTCCTTACGAACAATCTTTCGTCGGCCTCTTCGCGCAGGCGTTTCCCGCGATCGACGTTCTGAACGCGGGCGTCTCGAGTTACGCGCCGTCCGTCTACTACGAGAAGCTCAAATATTTTCTCGACTCTGGGCTCACGTTCGACGAGGCCATCGTCTATATCGACATCTCCGACATACAGGACGAAGCCATTCTCTATTCGTATGATCAGAATGGCGTGTTGCAGATGGGCTTGTTTCAGACCGGCTCTGAGGAATGTTCGCCGGTGCCGCGTCCGCCGCTGCCGCGCCCGGAGAAGCGATGGTGGGAAAAAGTCTCCTATGTCGGGGAGTTCCTTGGTCAGATGCGTTATTCGGCGCAGTTGGCGAGAACGATCGAACAGGCGAGCTTCGAGGATTTCGCGAAATCGCGTCGTGCTTATAGTCGGGACTACGCGCGCCCAAGTTGGACGTATAGCGACGATTCCAGCTGCTATGGCGCTCTGGGAATCAAAGCGTCTATCGACAAAGCCAAAAAGCAGATGGATCGCCTGCACGAACTTTTATCGTCGCGCGGCATTGCGCTTTCGGTTGGCGTTTATCCCTGGCCGCAACAGCTTCTCTACGACCGCGAAAATTCGCAACAAGCACAGCTCTGGCGCGACTGGTGCGCGGGCAAGTGCAGAAGATTTTTCAATCATTTCCCCGATTTTTTCCAATACAAGGCGCAGAACGCCGATTTCCTCAAATCGCTGTATTTCTGGGGAGACTTTCACTTCAACGAGCGTGGCAACGAAGTCCTGGCGCGTCGACTCATCGAGAATTACGAATAAGTGCGCGAACGACCCGCGACGGCGTTGCAACAAAAAAACGCGATGGGAGTGACGCTCCCCCGGCCCGCCGCGGCGGACCGGCAGCTTGATACCCCCGGCGATATCCCTTAATTTGCGCCTTCAAATGAGGCGATGTGGAACTTGTTGAAGCATCGCGACGGTTTGCTGTTCGCGAGCCGCGGAGATCGTGAGGCGACCTGGGGGTCTCGTCTGACCTTGGGGCTAACAAGGTTGAAATATCTTTGCTACGGGATTCCTACTCATGATATTGATGCACAAAGAAAAAATAAAGTTTTTCGTTCAGCAGATAGCCTTGATTTTGTTAACGTTAGTTATACTAGACTTTGGACTCTGGCTTTTCCATCCTTTTTTTCTAAATACTGGAGGGACCGTATTAGTACATCAGTCCCTAAGTGGCTTGAAGCCTCAAATAATGTATTCAGTTATAGAAGGAGGAATGCGTTCTCTTTCAATCAAAAGCCTCTCGGATAGGAAGATGGCAAAACGGGTGCTCTGCGTCGGGGCATCGACCACCGATCAGAGCACTCAAGAAACTGGAGATACATGGTGTGGATTACTCGAAAAACTGATTAAAGACAATTCTGACGAGAAGCGTATAAATTTTCAAACAATAAGTTTTGGGCGCGGAGGAATGAAATCAATTGAAACTGCAGGCTGGCTTTTTGAAAACGTTGACCTGATTAATCCAGATATTGTCATCACCCTGCTAGGAGTAAATGACCTGTCTTTGAACGGCGGTCCCGAATATCAAACGAAGAACCCAGTTGATTACATCACAAGAATTCAAGAAAAAAGTGCTAACGTGAGAGATTTATTTGAACAGTACTGTTTAAAATTATCCCAGCTGTGTCGCGTTACGAAACTTGTGCAGGATAAAATTCGCGTATCAAACGCGATAAAAGCTGGCGATATCGTCGAGTGGCATTCCGCTAATCTTCCTACATTGAGACAAAAATACAAGGATTATCCGTTTGTTGATGCGCCTATCAGAACTCCTGATCCAATAGTAGAGTTTCAAGACTCAGTTCGCTGGATTCTCAATTTCTTGAGCGCCAGAGGAGTGCGCGTGATTGTTCTTGGGCAACCTGTCTTATGGAAAGACGCCCTCACCTCTGAAGAAAATGACGTGCTTTGGTTCCCCGTAAATACGTATAAGGGCTTCGTTCGGACTTCTGCAGCATGGCACCAAATGGAGATACAAAAATTCAATGAGGCGCAAAAACAGGAAGCTAGCGCCTTTGGATTTGAATTTATTGATCTCGACAGGATTTTACCTAAGACTTTATCCACTTATTTCGACGACTGCCATTACACGGACCAGGGCAGTGCGGCTGTGGCTCAGGCCGTGGCGCCGTCTCTGCGTCGCATGCTTACCAATATGAGTCCCTGATGCGCTCTAATGTCGGAGCTCTGTGCTGCATAGTTACGAGGGCGACGCATGAGCGTTTATCTAGTTCCTTGTCCACGAGGTTGGTCACCATCATGCAACCGACCGTCAAAAACATAAAGAAAACACCTATCAGCGACCAAGCACCCGCGCGCATTAACAATTTCCACGTCAAGAGGCGTTTCGACGATAAGGCCTCCGCCGGCAAACCGATGCATAAGCCCGGGGAAGGTCGCGCGCATTTGCGGTTCGCCGGCCTTGGGGATAATTTGTTCTCGAGGCGACCTTTGAGGGGAGTTGCGCTGAATGTCGCCTGAGGACTATTCGAGAGAGCGTTCCGCCGCCATGGGGTCCGATCGATCATTCGGTCTGGTGATCGCTGCGGCGATTGCGGTCGTCAGCATGCTGCCGCTTCGGCACGGCGAGGCGCCGCATTTCTGGGGGCTCGCTGCTGCGCTTGGTTTCGCCGCGGCGGCGTTCCTCGCGCCAGCCAAACTGCGGCCGCTGAACCGACTGTGGCACCAGCTGGGCTTGGCGCTGCACAAAATCACCAATCCGATCATCATGGGCGTCCTGTTCTTTGGAGTGATCCTCCCGATCGCAGTGATTTTCCGACTGCGCCGCGCCGATCCGCTCAAACTTGCGTTCGACAAGAACGCGACGTCCTACTGGACCATGCGCAATACGTCCGAAGGGACGAGCGACATGAGCAAACAGTTCTGAGGAGACTGAGAAAATGAGTTTTTTGCTCGAACTCTGGGATTATCTGAGGTCCAGTAAGAAATACTGGATGGCGCCGGTTCTGGTCATCATGCTGCTGATCGGCGCGCTGATCGTTCTGCAGGGCACCGCGGTCGCTCCGTTCATCTACACGCTCTTTTAAAGCGCGATGCGGATACTTGGCATTTCCGCCTTCTACCACGACAGCGCAGCTGCCGTGGTAAAGGATGGCGAAATTATCGCCGCCGCTCAGGAAGAGCGATTCTCGCGCAAAAAGCACGACTCGCGCTTTCCGCGTCACGCGATCGACTATTGTCTTGAGGCCGCCGGCGCGACGCCTCAGGACATAGATTTCGTCGCCTTCTACGACAAGCCGTTCGTCAAATTTGAGCGGCTGCTGGAAACCTATATCGCCTTTGCGCCGCGCGGATTCCAGTCGTTCAAAATGTCGCTGCCGCTCTGGCTGCGCGAAAAGCTCTTTCAAAAGTCGCTGCTGTTGAAAGAGATGAAGGCCTATTCGGCGGATGTCGACTGGGCGAAAAGGCTGCTGTTCGCCGAGCATCACTTCAGCCACGCCGCCAGCGCCTTCTACCCCTCTCCTTTCAAGGACGCGATCGTTCTGACGATGGATGGGGTCGGCGAGTGGGCGACGACGTCGGTCGCTTTCGGCAGTGACAATCAACTGACAATGCAGCGCGAATTGCGTTTCCCGCATTCGCTCGGCCTGCTGTATTCGGCGTTCACATATTACACCGGGTTCAAGGTGAACTCCGGCGAATACAAGCTGATGGGCCTTGCCCCCTATGGCGAGCCGAAATACGCCGACGTGATCCTGGACAATTTGATCGACCTGAAGCCGGACGGCACCTTCCGGCTCGATCAGTCGTATTTCGACTATTGCACCGGATTGCGGATGACCAACGCGAAGTTCGACGAACTTTTCGGCGGCCCGGCGCGCAAGCCGGAGGAACTCCTGACGCAGCGGCACATGGACATCGGCGCCTCGATACAGGCGGTCACCGAGGAGATCGTCCTCAGGCTCACCCGCGCGCTCGCTCAAGAGACCGGCGCACGCAATCTTTGTCTTGCCGGCGGCGTGGCGCTGAATTGCGTCGCTAATGGAAAACTGCTGCGCGACGGCAGCTTTGACCAGATTTGGATTCAGCCCGCGGCGGGCGACGCCGGCGGCGCGCTCGGCGCGGCGCTCGCCGGCTACTATCACTACAAGAAAAATCCCCGAAGCCTCAACGGCGGCGGCGACGCCATGCGCGGCTCCTATCTCGGTCCTTCGTTCCCGCAAGCCGAGATCGAGCGCCGCCTGCATGCCATTGGCGCCAAATTCGAGCCGATGGCGGAAGGCGATCTTATAGAAGCGGCGGCGCGGGACCTCGCCGACGAAAAAGCGGTTGGCTGGTTTCAAGGCCGAATGGAATTCGGGCCACGCGCGCTTGGCGGACGGTCGATCCTGGGCGATCCACGTTCCGACACGATGCAGAAAACGCTCAATCTCAAAATCAAATATCGCGAATCGTTTCGGCCCTTCGCGCCGTCGGTGTTGCGTGAGGATGTCGCCGACTGGTTCGAGCTCGAAGGCGACTCCCCGTACATGCTGCTCGTCGCCGACGTCGCCGCAAAACATCGTCACGCAATGACGACCGAGCAGCAGAATCTCTTTGGCATCGACAAGCTCAATGTTCCGCGCAGCGCCATTCCGGCCGTGACCCACGTCGACTATTCCGCGCGGATTCAGACCGTGCATCAGGAGACGAATCCGCGCTATCACGCGCTGCTTTCGGCATTCAAGCGAATGACCGCCTGTCCCGTTCTCGTCAATACGAGCTTCAATGTGCGTGGCGAACCCATCGTCTGCACCCCGGAGGACGCCTTCGGCTGCTTCATGGGCACGGAAATGGACACTTTGGTGATCGGCGACTGCTATCTGCGCAAGGATGATCAGAACGCATCGCTCAAGCACGACTATAAAGAGAAGTTCGAACTGGACTGACCGAGTGTCTGACGTTTTTTCATGAGCAGGTCGGATAGCGATCAACGTCTGACTTCTGAGCGCGCGCAGAATTTCGCTCTCCGTCAGAATCTCATCTCCAAATATCGCTAAGCGATCGCTGTTGACTTGATAAATGTCATTCGGCGCGGACGGCTTGGCGACGCTGTTCTATGCACAGGAAAGGAACGCCGCTCAGCTTGACGGATTGTTTAAAGCCGCGTCTCTTTTTCGGAGACTGCCTAAACGCCTGTGATTGCATCGAATTTTTTTCATTGATGGAGCGGTAAATGGATTTCGATCGCGTCAAACGGGAAAGTCTGATCCATAGCCTGCGCGACGCCCTGCCGCTTTCCGCTCGCCCCCGGCCAGCGCTCCTCGCATTTCTGCGCGCGCACGGCGCGATCGGGCGAAGCGCGCCGCGGCTCGTCGTCGTCGACATCTTCGATGCGGGCGGAACGCAGGGTCTGATGTGCCGCTTCGAGATCGCCGGTGAAACCGACGCTTCAAGTTTCGTTGCGCAGTTGACGCAACTTGCGCTCGATCGGAGGCACCCGCTGGCGCAGCGGCTCGCCGAGCGTCGACGGCGTGCGCCGCGCACGGGGGCGGCCTGAGACGACTGCGCCTATGTTGTCTCTACCCGAACGACGCCCGCAGCGAACGTCGCCGTCAGCATCCCCGGAGTCGAGTGCGCCCGTCCGCATCTCCCCTCGCGATCGACAAGGATGAGGCCGCCGCGGCCGTCCACTCTGTCGACCAGATAGCGTATCGCGGCGCGGGCGGCTTCTTCAGCCTGCATCGAGCGAAATTCGACGAAGCAGGCGGCGGTGCGCGCCAGTGTAGTGCGGATGAAATCCTCGCCGACGCCGGTGCAGGACACCGCGCAACTGAGGTTATCGGCGAATGTTCCCGCGCCGATGAGCGACGAATCGCCGACGCGGCCGAAGCGCTGGTTCACGACGCCCCCAGTTGACGTCGCCGCCGCAAGATCGCCGTTGCGATCGCGCGCGACGGCGCCGACCGTGCCGAGTTTCGTATCGGCCGGGTCGGAATGATCGAGCGCGGTCTCATGCTTTCGCTTCGCCTTGGCGAGCTGCGCGACGCGTTCCGCCGTTCTAAAGTAGTCTTCGCCTTCGAACTCGAACCGCTGCTCTCGCGCGAAGCGCTCGGCGCCGTCGCCGACGAGCAGCACATGGCCGCTCTTCTCCATCACCGCATATGCAAGGCGCACCGGATTTCTGACGCCGCGAACCGCCGCGACGGCGCCCGCCTTGAGGGTGCGGCCGTCCATGATCGACGCGTCGCACAATGCGGCGCCTTCGGCGTTGAGCACGGAACCCCGACCGGCGTTGTAAAGCGGATCGTCTTCGAGCAGCGCGACGCAGTGAGCGACCGCATCGAGCGCCGTCGATCCCTTTGCAAGAAGGCTGGCGCCCGATTCAAAGATCGCGCGCAAGGAAGCCTCATAACGATGCGGATCGCGGATCGCGCCGGCGCCGCCATGGATCATTAGCGAGACGTCAGTCATCGCCGAACCAGCCGCGTGTCGATGCGTCTCGCGCCTGCGCTATAGTCTCGCGCCTCAAACCTCTGGAGTGAACGCCATGCGCAACACATTGCTTCTTTCCTTGATCTTCGCAGCCCTTGTGGCGCCGGCGGCGTCCGAGACGTCGATCATAGGCAAAAAGGACGGGAAGGACATCGTGACGGTGCGCGTCGGCGAAGCCTCACAATCGAAGCAGTCGCTCCCAATCTTCCCTGGAATTTCTACAAAAACCGCCGGCGCAAAAGGGCTGTCTCTCTTGAAGGTCGTCATTCCTCCCGGCGGCAAGGCGCAGGCCCACACGCACAAGGGGCACGAGTCCGCGATCTATCTGTTGCAAGGCCGTGTCGAGACGCGGTACGGAGAAAACCTGGAAAAGAGCGTCGTGAACGTCGCAGGTGATTTCATTTTCATTCCTGCAGATGTGCCGCATCAGCCCGTGAACTTGAGCGACAGCGAAGCAGCGATCGCAATCGTCGCCCGCAACGACGGCGACGAGCAGGAGCATGTCATTCTCTATCCGATGAAAAGATAGTCGACGCCAATCTTTTGCTCACTGCGCACTGCGCCTTGGCTTTTTGAAAGCAAGCCTCGACAGGAAAGAGCCGCCGAGGCTTTTCGCACAAACCATTCATTTGCAGGAAGACAAGGCGCCAGAAAGCGCGCTTATGAAGTTCGTTATGTTGACGATCGCCTCATGTGTCGTCCGAATGCGTCATGATGGCTCAATGACGATGCGGTTTACCGACATGAAGCTGAAGCCGAGAAATTGCAGGCGATGACGCTCGAGCGTCGCGCCTCTCAAAGCGCGCCAATTCTTTAGGCGCTCCCTTCGGACATAACGCTCAGGAGTAGCTCATGCCCCGGTTTGCGGCTTTCCGAAATGATTCCGCTCAGGAAATCGATTCGTCGGCGCGGAGCGCGTTTGTTTCTGCGTCAGAAAATTTGTCCCCAGATGCGCGCATCTTAATTGTCAGCGACACGCGCCTGTTTAGCGAAGCGCTTGGCTTACGTCTGAGCCAGCATGCGGGAATGTCCGTCGTCTCCGTCGTCGCCTGTGGCGCCGCTCTGGCGGCGGCGGCTCAATCTGAACTTGACATTGTGCTGCTTGACGTTGGCGAACTGGAAGCGCTCGCGATTGCGCAAGCCCTCGGCGCGCAACATCGAGATCTGCAGATCGTCGCCATCGGCGCGACGGCATCGGCTGGCGCAGCATTGGCCGCCGCTTGTCCATCGATCGTCGGCGTCATTCCTCGCGAGGGCTCGATTGAAGACGTCGTCGAACTGCTGGAGCGATTGACGGCGGCGTCGGCGTTTCGATCGGTCGAGGAGCGTCGAGCTATCGGCAAGGAGTCGCACTCGTCCGGCGCGGACGCAAAGTTTGTGCTTACGACGCGCGAGCGCGAAATTCTCGAACTGATCGAGCGCGGGCTGTCGAACAAGGAGATCGCCCGTCGGCTACGCATCGAGCTCGGCACAGTGAAGAACCACGTGCACAATGTTCTACAGAAGCTGCAAGTGCGCGGTCGCGGCGAAGCGGCGCACTCGATGCGAAAGCGCTCCTCCGCACATGACGGAGGAGCGCTTCATTCGCCGATCGATCGAGAACCGCTCGTGCTTGCAACTAAATAAGGCCCGCGGCCCGCAGCTGCATCATGCGCTGGATGATCGCCGGATTGACCCTTTGCATCATCACAGGATCGACGGCCCACGGCGCTGGCGCGCTCAGCGGAGCGAATCCATCGATCATCGCTCCCGCAGGCGCCAGTCCCGCGCCAGCCGGCGCCGCTGCGCCCATCGGCTGAGTTGCGGCCAGACTGGGCACGCGCTCAAAATCCGGCGCGCCGACGCCTTCGCGCGTGGAGTCGCCGAGATAGCGGACGCCGGATGAGGCCAACAGCGAGAAGAGCTGTGCAACGCGTTGCTCATTGCGCGCCGTCCGCGCGCCTGCGAGAAGCGGATGGTGCGCGAGCAGCAGAGCCGCCATGCCGGTGACGTGAGGCGTCGCCATCGAGGTGCCGTCCCACGCCGCATATCCGCCGCCAGGCACGGTCGAGACGATCGCCACGCCGGGCGCCGCGACAGTAATCTGCGGCCCAAAGCACGTGAATTTCGGCGAGAACATCGTCCCCGCGACAAGTTGCGGGACAACCGTCTGAGCGTGGTAGCTGTCGGAAGGAAACTCGTCCAGCTTACCGAGCGCTGCGACCGTCAGCACCGTCGGCAGCATGCCGGGAAACTGCACGGGTCCGCTGGAGTTTCCGGCGGCGACGATGCAGGCGACGCCGCTCTGGCGCGCTTCGGCGATTTTCTGCGCAACGAGTTCGGAAGGATCGCCGCTGCCAAGGCTCATATTGACGACGTCGAGCCGCCGTTCGATGCATTCGTCGAGCGCGTCGATGAGATCGCTGAAACGACCGCCGGGAAATACTTTCAACGCGTGAACTTCCGCCTTCGGCGCAAAGCCGCGAATGCCGGCGACGCCCTCGGAGGCGGCCGTAATGATTCCGGCGCAATGTGTGCCGTGGCCGATTTGATCGTTCGACCAGCCCGTCTTGTCGCCGCCATTGGTGAGATCGACGCCGCGCGTCACATGGCGCAATTGCGGGTGCGCGCTGTCGCAACCCGAATCGATGATGCCGATCTTGACGCCGGCGCCAGTGAATGAAGGATCAAGCCGGTCGAGCTTCATCAGGCGCTGACCCCAGCCGACCATCCCGCTTTGAGGGAAGCCGTTGAAGCTTTCCGTCAGCGGGCGCAACTGCACAGTATTCATCGCGCCGGCCTGAAGCCCTGGCGCGCGCAGCATCCGATCCCAGTGATCGGCGGAAGGTTTGACGTAAATCGCCTGGATCGTCTCGATCGGACCGCCGAAAACCGTCACGACGACTTCGCCGCGCTCATTGGTGACGCCTTGGCCCGGAAAGCCCAGGCCATAGACATAGACCGTCGCCTTGGGCAGCGGCTTGCCGCCAACGCCCACGACGCGCAGCTGCACGTCAACTCCAACGCCCGCGGCGATCGGCATGACTCCGTTGAAGTCGAAGGGCCGAAAATCATCCGAGGCGCGAAGAAAGGCGTCGCGCTCCACAATGACGTTGGGCGGCGCCGAGGCCTGCAGCGCTGCGCCGCGCGCAGGGTCCATCTCGGCGACGAGAATTTCCGGCGTCTGAGACGACGGCCCGCCGGCTGAAAAGGCGGTGAGCCCGCGCGGTTGTATCCGCCGCACGATCTTTACGTCGGGCAGCGCATTGGCCAGATCCATCGCCGAAGCGGGCGCGAATCCGGGCAGGCGCCGCGAGGCGATCATAAAGCGCTCCATTGGCGCAATCGCCATCGGCTCCACGCGCGTATCGGCGCCATTGGGCGCCGGCGCCGCGGGCCCGGAATTCTGACCGTTCGGCGCAGGATTAGCAGTATCGGGACCAGCCATTTCGACTCTCCTAATAAAATCGGGCCAGCCTGCGCATCGCTATGAAGAATGCGGCGCCGGCGCTAAAATGCTTTCAGCGGAGCGTTTGGTTCGATGATCAGGGTCGCGCCAAATTGTTCGCGCAATTGACTTGCGACCGCCGCGGGAAGAGCGACGACCAGCCTCGGTTGACCGGCCTTGCCGGCGCGCTGAAGAATTGCGGCGCCGGGAACAGACTGCATCGCCTGTTCGAAAGCAGCTAAATCTCCTGCGCCCGCCGCATTCCGCGGCGCCACCAAAAATTGATCGATGCCGTTCGTTGCGCTCATGATTTCGCGATCCTGATCTCTTGAGGGCTTCCGGGCCGATGAGTCGGCCCGGAAGCGGCAGCAGATCATCCTTCATGCGTCGCGTCGATTGCGTCGCTCAGAGACGTCAGCCATACATCGGCGCCTGCATCTGCGGCACGTAGTAGACGGGCTGCGGGCCTGCTTCGAATGGCAGGAAGCGCTGGGCCAGTCCGCCCACCGTGCCGCCGATCGTCTGGCCGAGTCCGGCGTTGCCGAAGCGGCCGCCGATGAAGCCGCCAAGCGGCGCGCCAATTGCGCCGAGCGCGTCGCCGACGATCCCCTGCGGGGCGAACCCAGGCGCGGCCGTTTGCGGGACATAATAAGTTCCAGCCTGTGGGCCAGCTTCGAACGGCAGGAAGCGCTGGGCCAGTCCGCCCACCACATTGCCAACCGTCTGGCCAGCGCCGGCGTTGCCGAAGCGTCCGCCGATCCAGTTGCCAACCCGGCCCCCGACCGCGCCGAGCGCATCGCCGATGAAGCCCTGCGGAACGAAAACCGGCTCCGCCTCGAACGGCAGGAAGCGCTGAGCGAGACCACCCACCGTGCCGCCGATCGTCTGCCCCAGTCCAGCGTTGCCGAAGCGGCCGCCGATGAAGCCGCCGAGCGGCGCCCCGATCGCGCCGAGCGCGTCGCCGACGATTCCCTGCGGGGCGAATCCAGGCGCGGCCGTTTGCGGGACATAATACGTTCCGGCGTAGGCCTGCTGCGGGCCGGCGTCGAACGGCAGGAAGCGCTGGGCCAGTCCGCCCACCGTGCCGCCGATCGTTTGACCCAGTCCGGCGTTGCCGAAGCGGCCGCCGATGAAGCCGCCGAGCGGCGCGCCGATCGCCCCAAGCGCGTCGCCGACGATTCCCTGCGGCGCAAATCCAGGCGCGGCCGTTTGCGGGACATAATACGTCCCGGGGTAGGCTTGCTGCGGGCCGGCCTCGAACGGCAGGAAACGCTGAGCGAGACCGCCCACCGTGCCGCCGATCGTCTGACCTAGTCCGGCGTTGCCGAAGCGGCCGCCGATGAAGCCGCCGAGCGGCGCGCCAATTGCACCGAGCGCGTCGCCGACGATTCCCTGCGGGGCGAACCCTGGCGCGGCCGTCTGCGGGACGTAATAGGTTCCGGCGTAAGCCTGCGGGCCGGCGTCGAACGGCAGCAAGCCGCCGAGCACGCCGCCCGCGACGCTGCCGATCTGCCGACCGAGATTCTGGTTGCCCAGGGCGCGGCCAAGCGCGCCGCCGCCCAATCCGCCCAGCGCGCTGCCGAGCGCGCCGCCGATGAAGCCTTGCGGCGCAAACATCTGATCGGCGACCATGCCCATCGGCGCGACCGAAGGCGCTGTTCCATTGTAAGCGACTTGCATATCTGATCCTCCCAAAGGGTCAAAGAAATCTGCGCCGCTCAAACGCATGTCGCATCTGCTCATCGACGCAGAGCAAACGATAGGTTCTTTGGGAAGCCCAATATATGGATCGTTGGGCACAGTTGAGGATACATGCGCGGCAAACGCCCCGCGCCAAAAAAATCAATAAGGCGCAGCGTCGTCGAACAAGTGCCACAGGGATTTTTGCAGCTTGCGGCTCGTGATATGCGCGCCGGCGGCGCGGCGCTCAAGAACGAGTTTCTTGTCGTGAAAATCTTCCATACCAACGCGATGGCCGACGCTGATCACCGTCGCGCCGGCGAGATCTTCATTGAACAGGCGCAGCATCGAAACCTGGCTCTCTTCGTCGAGCGCCGACGTCGCCTCATCCATGATGATGATCTGCGGCCTTTCCAGCAAGAGCCGAACAAAGGCCGTTCGCTGCCGCTCGCCGCCGGAAAGCATTTGGTCCCAGCGCTGCTCTTCGTCGAGATGCTTGACGAGATAACCCAGGCCGCATCGCCGCATCGCGCCTTCGATCATATCGTCGGTGATTTCCTTGTCGGAAATTGAATAGAGCATCGCCTGACGAAGCGTGCCCAGAGGGACGTACGGCTTCTGCGGCACAAAGGCGATGTGGGCGTCTTTCGGCAAGAGGATGCGTCCCGAGCCCCACGGCCATAATCCGGCGAGGGCGCGAATAAGCGTGCTCTTTCCCGTGCCGCTCGGCCCCGACACCAACAGCTTTTCGCCGGTGGGAATGACAACGTTCGCGCCAGCAATCACGATTCGTCCATTGCGATGCGCGACCGCGAGATCCTCCAGGTGAATCGTGTCGTCGTCGCTGACGCCGAAATCGATGAACTCCTTCTCCTCCATGATGACGGCGACATCCAGACTCTCGAGCGCTTCTGCGAGTTCGTCGACCCGGTTGGCTGAGGCCATCCACTCTGCGACGCGCACCGAATTGTCGATGAACCAGTTGAAGGCGATCTGCACCGAGACGAAGGCGGCGGTAAGCTGCATGACCGCGCCGAGCGTCAGAGCGCCCGAGAGATATTTGGGCGCGACGAGCACGAGCGGAATCAGCGGCGTCAGCGCGCCATTGGCGCTCTGCACCGTGGCGATCACCCCGTTGCGATGGATCTGGCGTATCCAGGCGGCGACGACGCGTCGATAGTTCTGCAGGACAGAACTCAATTCGTCGGCGTCGCCACGTATGAGCGCAATGCTTTCCGCGTTCTCCTTCAGCCGTGTGAGTTCGGCGAGGAACTGCGCTTCAGCCTCGTTCTTCTGCGCAACGGCCGGAACGAGGGGACGTCCGGCGAAGTAGGCGAGGCCGCCGGCGATCGGCGCATAAACCACTGCGGCGAAGCCGAGATATCCCGGCAACACGAGGCGCGCGCCAAACAGATTAAGCTCCAGGGCGCCGCCAACGGTCCAGAGAACCCCGACGAAGGCCAACGCCGTCGCCAGCGCGGTCAAAAAGCCGACGGCGAATTCGACCAGCGGCTCAACGGCAAGTTGCACGTCCTTGGAGATTCGATATTCCGGCGAGGTCTGCTCGGCTGCGGCGATCTCGAGACGGTAGTAGCGTTGGTCCTCGAGCCACCAGCCGGCGAGTTTTTCAGTGAGCCATTCTCGCCAGCGCATCTGCAAGGTCATGCGCGCGACGAGCGTTCCGCTAATGGCGAGGCCGCTGAATGCGACGAGGGCGGGCAACAGGATCGTCGCCCAGCTCAACGCTTCGACGTTCTTGCTCGCGAGCGCGTCGAAAAACTTGCGGTTCCATTCATTGATGCTGAGCTGCGCCCCTAGCTGCAGCGCAATGCAAAGAGCGACCAACCCCGTCAGAGTCCATGCCCGTCGGCGGGTCTCGCCAACCCAGAATCGCAGAGCAAGGGCGCAGAACTCGCGCCAACGCGCCCGAGCAGGCCGCGGCGCCTCTGCAGCCGCGTTTGGCGCTATAGCTTGACTGTTCACGGCCTGAGAGCCCCCTCGGCTCGAGCGCGCCGACACCGACGAAGGCTCTTCTCGAGCGGCTCAGCGGAGCCCTGATGCGCGTGTCTTATATGGCGCGCCGAAACAGCTAGACTGCAGCTTTGAAACTGCCTTTTCGTGAAACTTGGGCGTCGCTGATGGGGTATTGCGCGGCGAGCGCTACGCCGCGCGAGACGCCTTACGCTCGAAGAACAGCGCTTGGCTGATCGTCGCCTTGACCGTATCGACCTTGTAGGGCTTGCTGATGAGAAACGCCGGCTCGGGCCGCTCGCCGGTCAGCAGGCGTTCGGGAAATGCAGTTATGAAAATCACCGGGGCGTCGAAACTTTCAAGCATTTCGTTGACGGCGTTCAGACCAGAACTGCCGTCGGCGAGCTGAATGTCCGCGAGAATCAGCCCCGGCCGCTTGCGCGCCGCGAGCTCCACGGCCTCCTGATGGGTGCGGGCGACGCCAATGATGCGATGGCCCAGATCGCGCGCGATGAACTCGATGTCCTGCGCAATGAGCGATTCATCCTCGATGATGAGCACGTCCGTCGCGACGCGTTCGGCGATTTCCCGGCCGGCCTCCGTCACGAGCGCTTCGACCTCTTCTTCCGTCGCGCCCAGGATGGCGGCGGCGTCCGCTACCGAAAAGCCTTCGACCGTGCGCAGCAAAAAGGCCTGTCGCGACCGCGGCGTCAGCAAGCTGATATTCCGCTGTGCGGCGGATATCTCGTCATCGGGCGCTGCTTCGGTATTCAGCCGGATCGACGACCACGACGTCATGAAGAGGTGGTAAAGCCCGACTTTGGGCGACATATTCGGTGGAAATGCATCCGGATCCGCCACCAGCGCCTCGAGCGTGGCGACGACGTAAGCGTCGCCGCTCTTTTGCGAGCCGCAAAGCGCCCTCGCAAAACGGCGGAGGTAAGGCAGGTGCACCGCAATTTCCCGGGAGAGGTTCATGTCTTCATCCTATGGCGTCGAACGCCCAAGTCAATTCAAGCGCCGGTTGATATTTCGCAATGTTCCTCGCTTGCAATTGCGGAACAATTAGTGTTCTTACGCGTTCCAACAAGGGAGGTCGTCGCTCGGCCGCCCCGGGTAGAGGCGGCCAGTCTCGAGGCGGACTCGGGGTCGAGAATGAGCCAACGCGAAAATCCTCACGACAACGATGGCCCCTCCCGCGACGCGGAACCGAACTTGAACAAAAAGGCTGGAGGTCGGGAGGAGGCGGATGCTGACGGCTCCCAGGATGCTGACGGCTGCCAAGCGGACGGCGTTGCGCTAGACCCAAAGGTTCAAGCTCAGCTCGGGCGAGTATTTCGCGCCTATTGCGACGATCTGATCCACCAACCCATTCCAGACAAGTTCACTGTGCTGCTGGCCAAGCTGGAAGCCAAACAGCGCGAAAAGAAATGAGCGACGAGGCCTTCGGAGATCAGATGGTGGCGCAGATGCCCTATCTGCGCGCCTTCGCCATTTCGCTTTGCGGATCACACAGCCTCGCCGACGACCTGGTCCAGGACACTCTGGTCAAGGCCTGGTCGCACGCCGACTCCTTTCAGCCAAACACCAATCTGCGCGCCTGGCTCGTGACCATTCTGCGCAATACCTATTTTTCCAGCTATCGGAAACGCTCGCGCGAAGTGCAGGACAGCGACAATCTCCTGGCCCAGCAGATCCCTGTGAAAGGCGGGCAGGAGTCGGCGCTCACGCTTACGGACGTTCAGGCGGCTCTGGATAAGCTCGCCCCCGAACACAAGGAAATTCTGTTGCTGATCGGGATCACCGAGCTCTCCTACGACGAAGCGGCGGAGATTTGCGGCGTCGCCATTGGCACGGTCAAGAGCCGGTTGAACCGCGCGCGCGCCAAGCTTGCCGAGCATCTGGGCCTGCTCACGCCAAGCGACATTGACACCGATCCCACCGTATCGGACCTCGCAGCGCGCCGACCCTCCCGCGCGGTTTGACAGGCCAAGACTTCACATGGGATGCGCGACTGAAAATTCGCGCTATCTGACGGTTACGCCCTGCAGGTCCGGAGAATTTGGCAGCGTAATGACGCAAGGCCGTGACGGTCACTCAGCCCGGCGGTCGCCGCCCGTGTCGGCGACGGCCAAAGCGGATGCGCGGGCGCAGGGGGTCGCCGCCCTACGGGCTGCGCCGGCGCTCTTCCTGGCGATGACGTCCGGCGCCCGCGCCGCGGAGGGCGCGGCAAACATCGCCGAGGTCTGGCGCCTGGCCGTTGGCGCGCTCGCCGTCGCGCTGGCGATGACGCTTGCGGTGATTTTCTGTCTGGTGAGACAGCGTCGGGAGGCGCAACGGGCGCAACATGAACTCGCCGAATTGACTCTGGCCGTGGAAGCGCGCGGCGCCTCGCATTGGAGCGACACCGGAGTTCCCGAGGTCGATGCGATCGCGCATAGCATTCAGGACATGGACGAGCGCCTGCGCGAAAAGCGCAAGAGGGTGTCCGAGCTGAATGATTTACTGATGAAAAGCTCGACGATCGTCAGCCGCGCCGGGGCAAATCTGCAACTGCGCGCGCTGCTTGACGCCGTACCGGTCGGAATCATCATCGCCGAAGCCCCAAGCGGACGAATCGTCGAGGGCAATCACGTCATTGAAACGATTCTGCGTCGCCCTGTTCGCTACTCGGAAAGCACCCAAGCCTATTCCGAATGGCACGCCATTCATCAGGACGGCCAACCGGTCGCGAATGAGCAATATCCGCTCGCGCGCGCCCTTGCTGGGGAGAACCATCCGCAGCTCGAGTGCAAGATCGAGCGCGGCGACGGCGCATACATTTGGATTAACATCGTCGGCGCGCCGATCCGCGACGACAAGGGCTCCGTTATCGGCGCGATCGTCGCCATTACCGACATCGACGACATCAAGAACACGGAGATGCACAATCAGATGATGAATCGCGAGCTGCATCACCGGGTGAACAATTCACTGGCGATGATCCAGGGAATCGCCAATATTACGGCGCGCACGGCGCAGGACTTTTCGAGCTTTCAGCAAGGCTTTTCTCACCGCGTGCAGTGTCTGAGCCGCATCTCCACGCTGCTCGTGCAGACCTCTTGGGAACGAACGCCGCTCAAAGACCTGCTCATGATCGCGCTGTCTTGTGGCAGCCACGACTACGCCGACCGCATCTCACTGTCGGGCGAAGACGTGGAATTGCGCTCAGCGGTCGCCTCCGCCCTGGGTCTGACCATAAACGAACTGCTCGCCAACGCCGAGCAGCACGGAGCGCTGTCCGATGACGACGGCCGAATCGCGATCAGCTGGCGTATCGATCGTGAAGAGGATCGCCCGCGTCTCATCTTGAATTGGACAGAAATGGGGGGACCAAAGGTCGAAAGCCCGGAGCAAACGGGAGTCGGGCATTTCCTGATCACCAATGTGCTCGCGCGCCAGATGGGCGGCGACGTCAGGCTCTCGTATCGCGCCGAAGGCCTGCAAGCCGAATTGTCCGCCGAAATTTAAGAATCGGTCCTCTGCGCGTTTCGTCACGCGGCTTGCTGCGGCGTCACCCGCAGGGCGGTAACGCGATTCCTGATCTTGCGCATCACCTCGAAACGGAAGCCGTGATAGGTGAACACCTGTCCCGCTTCCGGAATCGCCCCCGCCTCGTGGATCACGAGGCCCGCGATCGTTGTCGCCTCCTCATCGGGCAGATCCCACGCCATGACGCGATTGAGATCGCGCACCGGCACGGCGCCGTCGACCAACACCGACCCGTCAGGCTGCGGACGCACGCCCTGCACCGCGAGATCATGTTCATCGCGTATATCGCCGACAATCTCTTCGAGAATGTCTTCAAGCGTGACGAGTCCCATCACCTCGCCATATTCGTCGACGACCAAGGCGAAATGCGTCTTGCGCTTGAGGAAGGCTTCGAGCTGATCCTCGAGCGTAGTCGCCTCAGGCACAAACCATGGGGCGAACATCACCACGCCGACATCGAGCTTGGAGGCGTCGCCGCCTGCGGCGTTCAGCGCCCGCAGCATGTCCTTCGAATGCAGGACGCCGACGAAATTATCCGGTCGCTCGCGCCAGAGCGGCATGCGGGTGAAGGGCGACGACAGCACCTCGCGCACGATCTGGGCCGGCGGCAGATCCGCGTCGATCGTGCGCATTTTGGTGCGGTGGATCATGACGTCCGAAACATGCAGCACCTGCAAATCGAGGACGCCGCCGAACATGTCGCGCGCGGCGCGCTCGACATTGCCCTCGTCATGCAGAATATCGACGGCGCTCTTTAGCTCGTCATAGGGCGAGCGAACCGTTCGGCCATGGCCGACCTCGACGCCCGCCAACGCGAGCACCGTGCGCACGATATATTCGACGCCCGCGAGGAGCGGCCCGACGACTCGCACGAAGGGCGCAATAAACTTCGCGACGCGCAGCGAAGTTTCGTCGGGATGGTTGATCGCCAGCGTTTTTGGCAGAACCTCGGCGAAGACGAGCAGCAGCACGGTCATGATGACGGTCGCATACACCGCCCCATTGTCGCCCGCGACAACGACCAGCACGCTCGTGGTGAAAGCGGAGCCGCCGATGTTGACGAGGGTGCCGCCAAGCAACAGCGCGGCGATCATGCGATTGCGCTGCCGCAGCAGCCGATTGACGGCGGCGGCGCGCTTATCGCCCTCTTTTTCCAGCGAGTGCATCCGGGCGTGCGACGCGGCGGTGAGCGCCGTCTCCGACCCAGCAAAGACCGCCGACAGGAACACGCAAACGATGACGATGCCAACCGCAGTCCATATGTCGACCTGCGGCGCGCCGGATTCGAGCCCATGCATGGCGCTATGTCCGCTTTAGCTCGTCTTTGAGAAAGCCGAGCACCTCATTGGCGTCGACGGATTTTGCAATGAACGCCTGGCCGATGCCGCGCAAGAGAATGAAGGTCAGCGCGCCGCGCTCGACCTTCTTGTCCTGATACATGGCGTCGAGAATGGCCTGGGCGTCGTCGCGCCAACCCGGAATGTCGTGGATCTTCGTTGGCAGACCGACGCCCTTCAGATGGCGTTCGACGCGCTCCGCCGCCGCCTCGGCGCACAGACCGCGGCGCGCGGAGAAGCGCGCGGCGCAAGCCATGCCGATCGCAACGCCCTCGCCGTGAACCAGGCGGGCGCTGTCGTAACCGGTCAGGCGCTCGAAGGCGTGGCCGAATGTGTGGCCGAGATTGAGCAGCGCCCGTTCGCCCTGCTCCGTTTCGTCGCGCGCGACGATCGTCGCCTTGGTCTCGCAGCTCACCGCGACGGCGCAAATCTGTTCCGCCTGACTATGGAACACCGCGTCCGAGTCGGCGTCGAGCCAATCGAAGAACCGGGCGTCGCCGATCAGGCCATATTTCACGACTTCGGCGTAGCCGGCGCGGAACTCGCGCAGCGGCAATGTCCGCAGCGAGTCGACGTCGGCGAGAACCAGCGCGGGCTGGTGAAAGGCGCCGATCAGATTCTTGCCGTGACGCGAATTGATCCCGGTCTTGCCGCCGACCGAAGAATCGACCTGCGACAGCAACGTCGTCGGAATTTGCACGAAGCGCGAGCCGCGCCGCACGCTCGCGGCGACGAATCCGGCGAGGTCGCCGACGACGCCGCCGCCGAGCGCGACGATCAGATCGCGCCGTTCGATCCTCGCGGCCAGCACATCGTCGCAGACGCGGCCATAAACCGAAAGCGATTTTGACGCCTCGCCAGGCGGAACGATGATGGTCGTCGCACGCAGGCCGGCGTCCTTCAGACTCTGCTCAACTGTCGGTAGATGCAGTCGAGCGACATTCTCGTCCGTGATGATGGCGCACGCCGCTCCCGGCGCGATTTCCGCAATATAATCGCCGGCGCGCTGCAGCAGCCCGTCGCCGATGATGATGTCGTAGGAGCGTCCGCCCAGCGCGACCCGGACAATTTCCTGGCGGCGGGCGTCGCCTTCCGCGCGCGCGGGATACAGATGCGTCATGGCCTTGGCGAAACCTCTGCTTTGCGCCCGCTGTCGCAAGTCTTCCAACATCGGCAAGCCTGCAGCGAGAACGGCGAGCGTATCATCCACCATCGCATCCTGCGGAACTTCGCGCGACTCGACACGAAGATCGGCGAGTTCGTATAGGGGGCGCCGCGCCTCCAGTAACTGGCGCAGCGTCTCCTCCGGATCCTCCGTCTGCAGCAGGGGACGATCGTTTTTACGGCGCACGCGCTTCAGCAGGGTCTTCAGATCGGCGTCAAGCCACACCGATACGCCCCGCTCGGCGATGCGGTCGCGCGTGCGAGGGTCGAGAAACGCGCCGCCGCCGGTGGCGAGCACGACCGGGCCGCCGTTCAGCAGGCGCATGATGACCCGCCTCTCGCCGTCGCGAAAATAGCGCTCGCCATATTTGGCGAAAATCTCGGGAATGGACATGCCGGCCGCCGCGGCGACGATCTCAGCGTCCGCGTCGACGAAGGGAAGGCCGAGTCGCACGGCAAGCCTCTGGCCGATGGCGCTCTTGCCGGAGCCCATCATGCCGACAAGCACGATGGCCCTGCCGTTCAGGGCGGCGCGCACGGCCAAAGCGCGCTCGTCATTCAGCGCTTGCGGAGCTGGAAGGACGACGCCGAAGTGTTGCGGTCGAGTCATTGGCGCAAATCTAACCCGCGCGGCGCGGAATTTCATCCGCGCCGGCAAGGGCGCGCGAAAGATACGCGACCATGAATGCGGGCAGGCGCGGGTCGGCAAGCGCCGTCAAGCTCGAAACCATATGCGCGTCCGCGAGTTCGGGCGCGCTTTCGGCTGCGATAAAGGCTTTCACCCTGGCGAGGAGGGCGTGCGACGGCGCGTCGAAATCCAACCTCTTAATACAGGCGACACGCTGGCGATCGAATATCGCCGTCCAGCCGGCCGACGCTTGCGCGTCCGAGGCGGCGAGGCCCGTCTCTTCGGCGAGCTCGCGCACGAGACTGCCGGCGAGATCGACGCGGCCGCCCGAGACGACGTCGGAAGGGTCGGGGGTGCCGCAGGGAAAATAGAGCTGGCCGGCGAATGAGTGGCTTGGCCCCATTTCCCCGAGAAGATAGGCGCCGTCGCGCGCGCGCGCCGCCGGCATCGAGAAGCAATTATATACGGCTTGGTCGGGCCAACCGAATTCTCGCCAGGCAAGAAAGCTCGAGAAAGGCGTCTCGAAGAACGCCATGCGCAAGATGCGCGCGCCATCTTCGCCCGTCGTCCGCTCGACGCGACAGGCGAGCAGCGCCGAGCCGTCGTAGAGCGCCGGATTGGCGCGTCGGCGCTCCTCCCAATGGCGCTCGATCTCGGCGGCGCGCTCCTCAACGAAGCCCCATCGATGATCGACAAGGCGACATTCGAGGCGATCAATCTCCGCAATTTCGATGGTCACAGGCGGGTCGCCGTTTCGCTCAGTTGTATGACGTGGTCAATCGTCCTGTGATGCTGCGATCACATGATCGGCGTCAACGAGGTTTGCTCACGCGCTCCCCAGCCTCTGACCTTACTCATCGGCTCCCCGGCCGGCCAAACGGGAGCGGACGCCCTCCCGCGATCTCTCATCGGTCGCCCCTCCCCGAGGCCGAGGCAGGCGCCTCGCTGACCTCAGCGAGCCCCGGATCAACCGCCCCTGGCGCTTGGGGCGGCGTCCAGATGTTCGCATTATTGAGCGAAGGCATCGTCAATTGCCTTTCCCAAAATCCAACCAGAAGACGAGACATAGAGGGTAGAAAATGAGGACTAGTGTCTGCATAGATCAGGTTCGATGCCCCTTCCAGGCCAAGACTACAGATTCCTGCCCTGCATAGCTCTCCGTGCGGATCAACATAAAATACAAAATTATCTGTAATTGACTTATATAGCCTTGTTAATCCAATTCGATCTTCTTCAGACGTCTCTACTGTTGTCTTGCATATACCCAGATTTCCTCGCTGTGCGATGTCAATCTCAAAAACGACTGACCCATCGCATATCTTCGGAATATCGTCCACGAGCAGCAGAATTGCATTTCTATTTTTGACTACCGTCCGTAAGAGACCAAGCTTTTCTCTCAAAAAACTCAATGCGGCAGTGTCAGGCTCCCGCGGGAGCGGCCCACGTTGATCGACACGATCGCGAGCCCAAGAGAAAACTACGATATCTCCGGGCCTCAGAGTGCGGTCGAAGAACGCAATATGCCTTGCTAGACTATCTTTAATGCAATTACGCGGCGGCCTGCATTCTTTCCCAGACAGATCTTGGATAAATCCCCACTCAACCAAGTACGATACCTCAAATAAACCCAACTTGTCAGACACTTCTGTTATACTAGGTACGTGGTTGCTTGCGTGGCTGTCGCCGATTATAAATATATGCCTTTTTGAAGCATTACTTTTAGTTAGGCACGATGCAATTGGATCTTCGACGCCGGGGAGATGGCATTTTAGGTCGTATTGAACCAGCTTTAAATCTTCAAACACTGCTGGATTCACGCTACGATGGATTATGTCTATATATTTACCGAGAGTTATCGAGACTGTAAGGAGAAGCGCAGCTGTGACACACGATCCCGCTAAGCCGTATGCTAATACGGATGTCTTATGGCGGGCCCATTGATGCCTACGCAGCGGGTTTTCAACATACTCATAGGAGATGATCGCGACGCCAAAAATGATTATCACCTGAAAGGCCACTGTAGCCAAGTTTGTAGGCATGGTCCATCTGGCCAAGCTGATCACTACCCAGTGCCATAGATATAGAGAATAAGAAATAGAGCCAATAAATTGTATCTTCTTCTGAGTTAAAAATTTAAAAGCGATATTGTTAGGGGTCGAAAATGCAATAATTGCTGCCGACACGGCCACAACCAAGATCGCAGCAATCAATCCATACCGCTGTGGGGAGAAGAGAAGAATTATCAAGACTGGAAGCAGAAGACTATAAAGCTTCGACGCGACTCTGTCCGGAATCCAAAATCTGGGCTGGCACGCCACCAATAGGCAACCCGCGCCCAGCTCCCACCAGCGCGTCAGTGTTAGAAAGTAGGCTATTGGATTATCGCTGAAATAATAATAAGCAAACCCAAATAATGAGACAACCGAAATCGCACAAATTGTAGCTATAAAAAGCCTAAAATTGTTAAGAAATTTAAGTTCAAACCAAACTAGTAACGGAAAAACGAAATAGAACTGCTCTTCAACTCCAAGCGACCACGTATGCAAAAAGACGTTTGTTTCTGCCGACGCCGCGAAGTAATCTGTTGACTGCCTCAATAAATACAGATTTGATACCCCAAATATAGCTGCTATGGCGGTTCTGATTGAAGCTTGTTGATTTCCGACAATGATTAATGTAAGTGCTGACGAGATGATAATGCAAACTAAGAGCGCGGGCAGCAGTCGCTTAACTCGTCTGACGTAAAACGAGGTGAGAAACTCTTTTATCGTTTTTGAATCTGATCTGGCCAAAGACGACGTGATGACGAAGCCGGATATAACGAAAAATATATCGACCCCTAGATAACCGCTAGGCGCCCAATTCCTATTGAAATGGTTCGCGATTACAGCAAGGACAGCGATTGCGCGAAGCCCTTCTATGTCGGGCCGATAATGTTCGGTCGCAGCGGGATTCTGAATACGTTTCATAAAGCTAAGCCTAAGAAAAAGGGATAGGTCATTCAGCGGAAATTCGATGATATTGTCTCAAGAAACTCGAAAAAGTGAAAGCTGCTTCGGGCGCTCTATACCATGCTCCGTAAGGAAAAAATTGCTGCTCCTCGTGAACTCTTTATGAAAAATGCGAATGACGCATCCTATAAAGTTACAACCGCCTCATCAAGAAGCGCCGACCGATCACGATGAATGAAGAACGATCGCAGATCGGCGAAAAACCTTGAGGTGAGCAGTATTCCCTCCTCGATCGTCCAGTCCAACGCTTTGATGAAGCTGGAATAATCTCCGAACATGGGATCCCGGCCATCGCTCCGCTCGGTCTCACGACGGAAATCATCGCTTTGGGGAAAAAAGTTAAAACTTGCCGTCGGGAGCCTCACCCCTTCCCAGCCGTGAGCGTCACGGCGCTTCGTTACGCCTGCATCTGCAGAAGCGCCATGCTGTCGCGAAACTCGACGATCTCGACGATGCGGCCGTCTTCGAAGCGCACGAAGTCGGCAAGCTGAACTTGGCCGCAACGGCCTGTGCCGCGATGACGCCATTCGACGATTCGACGCGCAGCGGCGGCGGCGCCGTCGACGATGACCTCGGGCATAGCGGTTCCGAGTTGCTCGAATTCGACCTCGATGCTGCGCACGATATTGATCAGCGCCTCTACGCCGCGATGTCGTCCGGCGTGCGAAACCGTCGTGCGGTCGCCAACGAATTCGCACACGACGTCGGGCGAGCACAGCTTACGGATCAGGGCGATGTCGGGGCTGCGGGAGAAACTGCCCATGGCGATCAGCCGGCGCGCCATTTCATCGCGCGCCAGTCCCGGGCTGCGGGGATTGAGAATGTCGTCGAGGCTTTGCAGCACGAAATCGGCGCCGCGCGCAACGCAACGCTGATCCCTGAACTCGTGCATTTCCGAAACGAGTCCGTTCCGCCAGCGCAGAAAATGCGCCATGTCCATGCGATGGATGTGGCCGGTGGCGCGGTGGCGCCAACTGCTGATCCATCGTACCACCGTATTGTCGCCTTCGACGAGAACCGCGAGAATTTCCGCGTCGAGCGGTTCATAATCGATATCGACGCGACGCAAATGCGCGCGCAGCGCATCGCGCCCGCGCCATTGTCCCGGGGGAAGCACGCCAAGTCGGGAGCAGCTGTAGTTCAACTCGACGTCTTCGACGAAATGTTCGACCAATGTCGAGACGTCGTACGTCATGCGGCTCCGTACAATCTCATGTACGCGCCGACGCGTTTCGCTCTCGATAAGCTGGCTCGACCGCCCGCCCGGCCCGTGCATTCATCCCCCGCTATGGCGATGCCCGATGCGCCGACTGCGCCTCGGCAACGCCCAAACCCGAATGCGCGCTCGCCTTTTTGGGGATCATTATGCGCTAATTGCGGTCCTTGTCGACCAACTTATTCTTGCCGATCCAGGGCATCATGCCGCGCAGGCGAAGGCCGACGTCTTCGATCGGATGCGCGTTATTTCGCGCGCGAGTGGCCTTAAAGGAGGTCTGGCCGACTTTATTCTCCAGCATCCAGTCGCGCGTGAATTTGCCCGATTGAATATCGTCAAGCACACGCTTCATCTCGGCCTTGGTGTCCTTGGTGATGATGCGCGGACCGGTGACATATTCGCCGTACTCGGCCGTGTTCGACACGGAATAGTTCATATTGGCGATGCCGCCCTCATAGATGAGGTCGACGATCAGCTTCACTTCATGAAGACATTCAAAATACGCCATTTCCGGCGCATAGCCGGCTTCGACCAGCGTCTCGAATCCGGCGCGGATCAATTCCACGAGACCGCCGCAGAGCACGACCTGCTCGCCGAAAAGATCGGTCTCGCATTCTTCGCGAAAGGTCGTTTCGATGATGCCGGCGCGGCCGCCGCCGATCGCCGCAGCATAGGACAGCGCAATCTGCTTGGCGTTGCCGGAAGCGTCCTGATGCACCGCGATCAGGCAGGGCACGCCGCCGCCCTTGAGATATTCGCCGCGCACGGTATGGCCCGGGCCTTTCGGCGCGATCATGGCGACGTCGATATCCTTGCGCGGCTCGATCAGGTTGAAATGGATGTTGAGGCCGTGGGCGAAGAGCAGCAGCGCGCCCGGCTTCAGGTTCGGCGCCATCTCATTGGCATAGATCTCGCCCTGCAGCTCGTCGGGCGTTAGCATCATGATGACGTCGGCCCATTTGGAGGCCTCGGCGACGGTCATGACCTTCAGGCCGGCGCCTTCCGCTTTGGCGGCCGAGGCGGAGCCGGGGCGCAGCGCGACCGCCACTTCCTGGACGCCGGACTCCTTGAGATTGAGCGCATGCGCGAAGCCTTGGCTGCCGTAGCCGACGATGGCGACTTTCTTGCCTTTGATCAGATTGATGTCGGCGTCCCGATCGTAATAAACGCGCATGTGCTCTGCTTCCTTGATGTGCGTGCGCTCGTAGGGGAACGGCGCGCCCCGCGCCGTCGAATTCGCTGGCGGGCTCCTTCTACGCGGGCCGCCGGGCAAGGTCAAAATTCTCGCGCCTTAGATCGGATCGGGCCCGCGCGAGATGGCGGCGACGCCTGTGCGGGAGACCTCGACGAGCCCGATCGGACGCATCAGGTCGATGAATTCATCAATCTTGTGCGGTTTGCCCGTCAATTCGAAAATGAAGCTCTCCGTGGTCGCATCGACGATGCGGGCGCGAAAGGCTTCGGCCAGCTGTAGCGCGAAGGTGCGGTGGTCGCCGCGACCTTTGACTTTGACCATGGCGAGTTCACGTTCGAGCGAGCGCATCGACATGGTGAGGTCGGTCACCTGATGCACGGGGACGAGTCGCTCGAGCTGATGATGGATCTGGTCGATCGTCTCCGGCGCGCCGGAGGTCAATATGGTGATGCGCGAGAGATGTTCGGCGTGGGCGACTTCGGCGACCGTAAGGCTCTCAATATTGTAGCCGCGGCCGGAAAACAGCCCGACGACGCGCGCCAAGACGCCGGGCTCATTGTCGACGAGCACGGAGAGCGTATGCGACTCGACCTTGGAGTTCGTCGTCGCGGCGGCGTAGGGCGATGGCGGAGAAGCGGGGGCGTTCATTTCGGTCCTTCGGCAATCGGCAGATCGGCAGTCAGCAATCGGCGTTGTTCCTACGACTGCCGACTGCCGAAGCCCGACTGCCTAAACGAGCATCTTTCCTTTTTCGTCGATGATCGCGCCGATCTCTATCCCAGCGTCGTCGGAAAGATCGGCGAGCAGCATGTCGTTATGCGCCTTGCCGGAGGGGATCATCGGGAAGCAATTTTCGACCTTGTCGACGACGCAGTCGAAGATCACCGGTCCGTCATAATCGATCATCTCCTGGATCGCGGCGTCGAGCGACGCGGGATCAGCGCAGCGGATGCCCTTGGCGCCGAAGGCTTCAGCGAGCTTGACGAAATCGGGAAGCGCCTCGGAATAGCTATGGGAATAGCGCCCGCCATGCAGCAGCTCCTGCCACTGGCGCACCATGCCCATATACTCGTTGTTGAGGATGAAGATCTTCACCGGCAGGCGATATTGGATCGCCGTCGACATTTCCTGAATGCACATCAGGATCGAGGCTTCGCCGGCGATGTCGATCACGAGCGAACCGGGGTGCGCGAGCTGCGCGCCGATCGCCGCCGGCAAGCCATAGCCCATGGTGCCGAGCCCGCCCGAGGTCATCCAGCGGTTCGGCTCTTCGAAATGATAATGCTGGGCGGCCCACATCTGATGCTGCCCGACTTCGGTGGTGACATAGACGTCACGATCCTTGGTCAGCGCATAGAGCCGCTGCACCGCATGCTGTGGCTTGATCGCCGTTTCCGAATTGCGGAAGGCCAGCGATCTGCGCGCCCGCCACTCGTTGATCTTCGCCCACCAATCGTCGAGCGGCTGCTTGTCGGCGCTCATCGCCTCGGCGCGCCACAGGCGCACCATGGCTTCGAGCACATGGGCGCAATCGCCGACGATGGCGAGATCGACCTTGACGTTCTTGTTGATCGACGAACGATCGATGTCGATGTGGATCTTTTTCGAGCCCGGCGAAAAGGCGTCGAGACGTCCGGTGATGCGGTCGTCGAAACGCGCGCCGACCGCGATCATCAGATCGCAGTCATGCATGGCGTGATTGGCTTCCCAGGTGCCGTGCATGCCGAGCATGCCGAGCCAGTTTTCGCCCGACCCCGGATAGGCGCCGAGCCCCATCAGCGTCGAGGTGATGGGAAAGCCCGTCAGGCCGACGAGTTCGCGCAGCAGGGTCGACGCCGCGGGTCCGGAATTGATGACGCCGCCGCCGGTGTAAAAGATCGGACGCTTCGCCGCCGCCATCATGCGCACGGCCTGCTGCATCGCGTCCATGTCGGCGTCGAGCTTGGGATGATAGGTCTTGTGCGCGGCGCTGCGCGGCGGGGCGTAGACGCCGCGCGCAAACTGCACGTCCTTGGGAATGTCGATGACCACGGGTCCGGGTCGGCCGGACGAAGCCACATAAAAGGCTTCGTGCAGCACGCGCGGCAGATCGGCGATGTTCTTGACGAGATAATTGTGCTTCGTGCAGTGGCGGGTGATGCCGACCGTGTCGCATTCCTGGAAGGCGTCTGAGCCGATGAGATGCGTCGGCACCTGCCCGGTGATGCAGACGATCGGGATCGAATCCATCAGCGCGTCGGTGAGGCCGGTCACCGTATTGGTGGCGCCAGGTCCCGAGGTGACGAGCAGCACGCCGACCTTGCCCGAGGAGCGCGCATAGCCCTCCGCGGCATGGGCGGCCCCCTGCTCATGGCGCACGAGAATGTGCTGCACCTTCTCCTGCTGGAAGAGCACGTCGTAGATCGGAAGGACGGCGCCGCCCGGATAGCCGAAAAGAATCTCCACGCCCTGGTCGTTCAGGGCTTCGACCACCATTTCGGCGCCGGACATTTCCTTCGACATCATCATTTTCCGTCTTGCTTCTCGCGGCGGGCGACTAGGATGTTTTTCGTCTTCGGGCAACAAAAAAGGCCCTCTTGGGGCCTTGGGTCAAGCGCCATTGGCGGAGGCCGGGCCTAGCCCTGCTCCGTCCCCGGCGCTTCAAATACGAGAATTGCGCGCATTCCGCGTTCCGCCCTTTTGTTCACAGCCGACGTTACGGGAGGCGCGGCGGAGAATCAAGGGCAGAGAGTGACTCTTCAGCGGGCGATCCATCCGCCATCGACAACGAGGAGGTGGCCAAGGATGAAGCGCGCCTGTTCGGAGCACAGGAACAGCACGGCCTCTGTCAGCTCCTCGGCCTTGCCCATCCGGCCGATCGGAAACAGCTTCCCGGCCTGCTCAGGGCTGATGTGCTCCTTCTCCATCCATTGATGGAAGACGTCGCCGGGTGCGTCGATCCCGCAGGCGCAGATGGCGTTGACGCTGATATTGTCCTTGGCGACCTCGAGCGCGACCGTCTTGGTCAGACCGTCGACGCCGCCCTTGGAGGCGGCATAGGCGCCCTCTGCAGGGTTGCCGGTGAGGCTGCCGGTAATTGAAGACTGGTTGACGATGGCGCCGCCGCCGTTTTGGCGCATCTGCCGGATCTCGTGCTTCATGCAGAAGAACACGCCGCGCAGATTCACATCGATGTGGAAGTTGAAGCCCTCCTCGCTCTCCTCGGCGATGGGCTTGAAGCGCACGACGCCGGCGTTGTTCACCGCGCAGTCGAGGCGGCCATAAGCCTTGACCGTCTCCGCGACCATGGCTTCGACGTCCCGCTCGATCCGCATATCTGCAAGCGTGAAGAGCCCCTCGCCGCCTTCGGCGCGGATCATGTCGAGAGTCTCGCGCCCGCCAGCCTCGTCGATATCGGCGAGCGTGACCCTCGCCCCCTCGCGGGCGAAGGCGAGCGCCGTCACCCGGCCGAGACCTCTTGCCGCGCCGGTGACGAGCGCAACTTTTCCATCAAATCGAGCCATGAGCCTCTCCCGAGCTGCGCGAAAGCTTTCACCCGCCGCCGTCGCGGTCAAGCTCGCAAGAGGCGATCATCGCAGGCCGTCACGCCCCTTCGGCGGCGAGCACGCGCTTGACCCCTTCGTCCGCCGCCATCATGTCGTGGTGTTTCTTAATATTGGCGTATTTCGACAGCCCGTCCTCCAGCAGCGACGCGCCCCAGCGCTCCATCGGGAAGAGATAGGCGTCGAGATAGCTACGCTTGTCGCCGACCATGTAGCGGCGATCCGCGAGATGCGCTTCGATGATATCGAACTTCTTACGCACGAGCGCCTTGGCGGCTTCGCGCACATTGTCGAACTCCTCCTTCTCGCGGGAGCGCGTATAGCGGTCCGGCAAAAACAGCGGGAAAAAGGCCGGGTGGAGATCGCCGGTGATGAAGGAGGACCAGCGGTCGGCCTCGGCCTCGTCGCGCGGCGAACCGTCGGCGCCGATCCCGGCCTGCGGATAGCGGTCGGCGAGATAGCGCAATACGGCCGCGGCCTGGGTCAGGATCCAGCCTTCGCCGGTGTCGAGCGCCGGCACCGCCCCGGCGGGATTGATCTTCAAATATTCCTTGTCCCCGAACTCCACCGCCTTGGTTTCGTAGGGTTCGCCAATCCATTCGAGCGCAATGTGCGGCGCGAGCGAACACGCGCCTGTGTGATAGTAGAGCGTGAGCATGAGGGCCTCCGGTTGAGAGCGTCGCTCTTAGAATAGGGCGGCGGCGCGCGAGAGGGTCGCGCCTATCCCTCGCCGCAGTCGAGAATCCAGGTCTTGTCGCAGAAGGCGACATAGAGGCGCTCCTGCCCGAGCGCCGCTCCGAGCTCGCCGGCGAGTTCGTTCAGCATCGCCTCGACCTGCGCGTCGGGAAGGCCGCCGAGATAGGCGTGCACCGCTTCGCCGGTGAGGATCGCGACCGGCTCGCGGTCCGAACCGACCGTGCCGTCCTCCCTGGGCCAGGCGTAGGTCACCTCGCCGCGCGTGAACATGCCTGAGAGCGCGGGCTGGCCTGCTTCGACGCGGCGGCGCATCCAGGCGTGCGCGCAGCGCACCGCTTCGGAAACGTCATAGACGCGGCCCTCCG
This sequence comes from Methylocystis sp., assembly GCF_051062815.1. GTDB lineage: Bacteria > Pseudomonadota > Alphaproteobacteria > Rhizobiales > Beijerinckiaceae > Methylocystis. The sequence goes on from NZ_JBPFDU010000087.1 coordinate 51,016, forward strand.
CCTCCCAGCCCTCGCGCAGCCCGACGGTGATGCGGAAATCCCGCCGCGGCCCGCGTGAGCCGTCAACGAGGCGATAGACGCGCTTGCTCATGAGCGGAAGGTAAGGCGCCGGGTTCGCGCAAGAAAGGCTGGCGACCGAGATAACGCCGCGCGCCTATAGGTCTTCGAGAGCGCCCGTGGGCGATGTCGAACGCGATTTACCCTTCGTCGAAGTCGCGTGGTCGCGCTGGCTGGTCAGCGCTTGCCCGTCCATGTGGACGCAAGCTTTTGCAAAGCCTTATCCGCTTCCTGCTCAGCCTCGCGCTTGGTCGCGTAGGAATGCGGCGACCGCAGATGAATCTGTGATCCCTCGCAGACAGTCCAACGATACCGCTCCGCGTAGAGGGGGTCAGGCTCAATTCTGGATGTAAAGAGATCTGTTTCGCGCATAGCAACACTATGCGCGCGGCCGCCGGTTTATTCCAGAGCGCTGACGAATTTCGCAATCAAACTGTTAGACGATCTCGATGCGCGTCATGGGTTTGGCGAAAAAGAATAGTTCGTTCCGTCAGCGCTACTCGCGCCTACTGCGCCGCGACCGGCGTGTGTCGCGTCTCGTCGCCGCGGCCGGCGAGCAGCCCTTCGATGGAGACATCCTCGTCGAGTTCGTCCCAATGCAGCCCTTTGCGGCTGATCTCGTAAGCGAGTCGTTGCGCCCGTGTCGCATGCAGAAGACGCGGGAACCAAACGAGCGGCACGCCGAGCGTGCGTCCATCCGACAGTTCGACCCACATGCTATCGTCGTCAAAGCGTAGGGACTTAGCCGAAATGCTCATGCCAGGCCCTTTCTATGAAGGTTGCGCGATCCTGGACGATTTTCTCTAGTTGGCGCAAGGTCCGCGCGTCGAAACCATCGCTGGCGGCGAGGCTGACGGGCGAAAGCCAAAACTTCGCGTCGCCATCGCCTTTTCGTACATGCACATGGATCGGCTCGAGCGGGCTGCCTTCGTTCGAATAGAAAAAGAAGCGAAAGCCGTCCTGTCGAAAGATGACCGGCATTTCGCCCCGCTCCCCATTCTCGTCCGCCGCCCTTACCCCTCCAGGAGCCGCCGCGCGATGACCTGCGCCTGAATCTCCGCCGCGCCCTCGAAGATGTTGAGGATGCGGGCGTCGCAGAGCACGCGCGAGACCGGATATTCGAGCGCGAAGCCGTTGCCGCCGTGGATCTGCAGGGCGTTGTCCGCCGCCGCCCAGGCGACGCGCGCGCCAAGCAGCTTCGCCATGCCGGCTTCCAAATCGCAGCGCTTGCCCTCGTCCTTCTCGCGTGCGGCGAAATAGGTGATCTGGCGGGCGATGTGGATCTCGATCGCCATGGAGACGATCTTGTTGAAGACGCGCGGGAAGGAGAACAGCGGCTTGCCGAACTGAATGCGCTCCCTGGCGTATTTCAGTCCGAGGTCGAGGGCGCATTGGGCGACGCCGAGCGCGCGCGCCGCCGTCTGGATGCGGGCCGACTCGAAGGTCTCCATGAGCTGCTTGAAGCCCTTGCCCTCCTCGCCGCCGAGAAGGTTTTCAGCCGGCACTTCGAAATTGTCGAAGCCGATCTCGAACTCCTTCATGCCGCGATAGCCGAGGACTTCGATCTCGCCGCCGGTCATGCCCTTGGCGGGGAAAGGATCGCTGTCGGTTCCGCGCGGCTTCTCGGCGAGCAGCATGGAGAGGCCCTTGTAGCCCTTCTCATTCGGGTTGGTGCGCACGAGCAGCGTCATCAGATCGGCGCGGACCGGATGGGTGATCCAGGTCTTGTTGCCGAAAACCTTGTAGACGCCGCCCTCCAGCGTCGCGCGGGTGCGCAGCCCCGCGAGGTCGGAGCCGTTGTTGGGCTCGGTGAAAACCGCGGTCGGCAGGATGTCGCCAGCGGCGATCTTGGGGAGATATTTTTCCTTCTGCGCCTCTGTTCCGCCAACCAGGATCAATTCCGCCGCGATCTCCGAACGCGTGCCGAGCGAGCCGACGCCGATATAGGCGCGCGACAATTCCTCGGAGACGACGCACATGGCGATCTTGCCCATGCCGGAGCCGCCAAATTCCTCCGGAATCGTCAAGCCGAAGACGCCAAGCTCGGCGAGGCCGGAGATGACGTCCAGCGGGATGTAGTCATTTTTCGAGTGCCAATCGTGCGCATAGGGCGTGACATTGGCGGAGGCGAATTTGCGCATTTCGCTGCGGATCGCCTCGAGCGTCTCGTCGAGGCCCGACGCGCCGATGGTCTCCGCCGCCGCGTGATGGTCGATGAGTTCGGCGAGGCGGGCGCGGTTCGCCGGCGTATTGCCGGTAAGGATCAGCCGGTCGACGGCGGCAGGACGTCGCGCCAGGACCTGCTGGCCCGTGAGCCCGAAATCGCTGAGCCGGACGATCTCGCCCTGACTCATCGGAATGCCGCCGTAAACTTGAGCGAGGAATTCGGCGAAGCCGATCTGATTTAAGAGTTCCTCGGTCTCGCCATAGGCGCCCTCGGCCGAGAGGCGCTCGGCGTAGTCGATGAGTTCGCGCAGCCCCTGCACATAGGTCGCGAGCCAGGCGAGCCCGTGGGCCGCGTGCTGATCGGCTTCGAACAGATCATTGGCGATCTTGCCGTCGCGGGAGTCGCGGGCGCGCACGCTGGCGAGCGCGTCCTTGTAAAGCGCCTCGACGGCGGCGAGCGCCTCTTTCGCGTCACTCGTCCAATCGGCGGCTTCAAGTTTCGTCGCGACGGCTGCAGTCATTCTTTACTTTCCGGAAGTCAAAGCGCGCGTAGGCGCTGGGCGAATTTGCGCCTTACATGCCGCCATTTGGCCGGAGACGCAACCGCGCAGGCGGGGATAGTGTCTCAGTTTGAATTTCGGCTTTGGGTGAAACACTGAAACTTTTGGCTGGCAGGCGGAATGGCCGCTTCGCGCCAGGAGCAAACAATAAGGATACTGCCTCAGACTGGCCGCTCCTAAATGTTGGCCGCCGATTAGTTGCACCCTCGGCGGATGGCAGATTGGAGTGCCTTACGTCGCGATCCAAAATGTTGCATGTTCCTCTATGACTAGATTTTGGAGGCAATATTGTCGGTTCGGTGGCTTCATATCTCCGACGTGCACGAATGCTTGCGCGAAGAGTTCCATCGCGAGGGGATGTATAACGCCATCGTTGAAGAGGTCAGGCGGAGACTGGAGAAGCCAGACTTGGTGTTCTTCACCGGTGACCTTGCCTTTGCTGGGACGGCCTCGGAATACGAGCTCCTACAACGACGGTTCCTGACGCCGCTGCAAGCGGCTTTGCCCGATGGGTGTCCCATCTTCACAGTTCCAGGCAATCACGACGTCAACCGCAAACGCGCCGGAAATCCGCGCAGCTGGATGACAGACATCGATCAACAGCAAGCTTTCCAGCAGGTTGATGCTGACGGTCGCCAAAAGCGCGTAGACATGATACTTCCGCGGTTTGAGAGCTACCGTGCTATCGAAAAGTCGGTTGGGGCATGGGGCGACGACTGGCTGGCGTCCGAGATGGGGGCTATCTGCGCTGTCCGCGAGATCAGCGGCCGCCGTCTCGCCATCGTCGGCATCAATACCGCGTGGCTTTGTCACGATGAGAAGGATTGGGGCCACCTAACGGCCGGAAAAACAATGGTAGAGGCGGCGCTGAAAAAGGCGCATCAGGCGTCGCCAGATTTAACGATCGTCCTCGGCCACCACCCGCTCGCCGCCATGATGGGAGAGGAAGAATGGTCCGACGGCGAGCGGATCAGGATGCGCCTCGAACAGGCGAACGCCGTCTACCTGCACGGTCATATGCACCGGTCCGGCACTCAGCGTGCGGGCGACTCGATGCAATCGGTGCTCGCGATCCAGGCACCCTCCGGCTTCCAGGGCGGCGACAGTTCCATTTGGCGCAATGGCATCATGTGGGGCGAGGCCAATTTCGACACCGGTCGGCTAATTGTCGAACCGAAGCGTTGGAACGACGATCACCGCGAGTATGTCTTCGATAGCGATACCGCCGCCTCCAATTATCGCGTTAAAGGGCGGGACGCCTTTGCCTATCTGTTGCCCGGTCGGCTGCCGGCTTCCGAAGTGCCTTTTCCGTGGCCACTCGAGCCGCCGGTCGAGTCGCCTCCTGAGGGCTGGCAAATCATCGACGCCGCCCAGCTAGCAGATCTAACCGCGACGCGTCCCACGGCCAAGCAAATGTCCGACTGGTTCGATGGCAGTTTTCCACGCTGGGAGGTGGCGACGGCCGAGGGCGTTCATCCCCGACAGGTCGTGGACAATTTGGTGCGCTGGTTCGAGGCGGCGCATCACGCCGCGCCACGGTCTCTGGTGCGCCTGTTGACTGGAGCAGGCGGTGAAGGAAAGTCGGCCGCCTTGCTGCAGACCGTTGCGGCGCTCCTGCGAGGCGGGCAGTCTTGGAGCTGCCTTTGGAGACAGAGTTCGATCGGCGAACTTCCTGCCGAATGGCCGAAACTGATGCCGCGCAAGGATGGCCACGCCTGGATCGTCGCAATCGACGACGCCGAAAATGTCGGCCGCAAGCTACCCGACGTTCTACGCGGTCTTGGGGCGCGAACCGACGTGCACCTGATCCTCGCGGCGCGCGAGGCCGACTGGACATTGCGAGGGCTTCAGGACGGTATGTGGCATGGCGTGGCAGACTACCGACGTGTCCAGATCGCCGGCCTTGACGAGATGGACGCACGTCGCGTTGCTGATGGCTGGGCCGCTTGGGGCGACGAAGCAATGGGGAAGCTGCGCGGCCAGACACCCGAACGTGCGGCGAAGGTGCTGCTGGACAACGCCCGCGAACTTGCCGCAAACCGCGAAGAGGGCGCGCTGCTCGGCGCACTTCTGATCACTCGCGAAGGCGAGGCGCTTCGTGAGCGCGTCATTCGTCTAATGACGCCGTGGCAAGTTGCGGAGGGTGTTGGCGGCAGGTTGCTACTGGACATTTATGCCATGATCGCGGCGATGCATGCGGAAAATCAGCTCTACCTTTCACGCACAGTCCTCGCCTACGCCCTCGAGTGCGAGGAGGTCGACCTCGAACACGGCCCGCTCCGCACTCTCCGTCGCGAAGCGATGGTTGATGGCGGGACAACTTATATCCTTACGCGCCATCGTAAGATCGCCGAAGTCGCGCGCGACTGGCTGGTCGACAGCGGGTATAACGTCGATCAGTGGTTTCCGTTTCTCGCTCGGGCTGCGCTTCTGGACTTCCTGAAGCGGCGTCCAAGGAATTCCGACATCAACAGCTGGCAATGGGATCTCACGAAGTATTTCCTTGACAGTGGACCATCCCGTTGGCCCGTAGCCCGCGCGATCGCAAAGGCGCTATTCACCACCGATCCTGACGATCCCTTTCTGCTCACTGGATACGCCAGAACTCTCCGCGAGACCGAGCAGCCAGGCCTGGCGCTGGCGCTGATGCGCGAACACGCGCCGAACTTCGCGGGACGCCGCGACATCCTCCTTGAATGGAGCGTGGCGGCCGGGGCGGCGGGCGACAGCGGGCTTAGCATATGGCTCGCCGGACGGTCCCTCGCAGACGACCGAAACGAGCCATTCAAGCCGAACAACATAAAACTCAGCCTAGCTGGGCTAGGCTTAGCTTTCGGTGCCCTCGCCGCCGACACAGGTAAGCATAAATTTTCAGTCGCGCAGGCTGCCTGCGGTCGCCTTGGCATGCGCCTAGGCGGCCTCGACACAAGAACACGCTCATACTTCGAGCGTTACGCTTCGGCCGCACCCGGTGCTGCAGGCATCCCATCGTCCCTCGAACGCGACATCGCGACGCTCAGCTGTTCAGTCGGCGAGGCTTCTTATGAAGCGGAACCCGACAATAGTCATGGACTGGACGCGTTGATTGGCGAACCCGACAGCTACCACTACAAGATGCTGACCGCCGCCCTCTCAGATAAAAACCGCTCGCGCCACAATGACCGGGGCTAACAGTACATCTCAAAGCAGGGGCACCTACCGAGCAGCGGTCGTCTGGGATCGATCCGATGGTCGAATGGCAAATGTGGGTCATATCAAGCCGTTCGTCATCCGCTCGGCGGACGACCGCTACGGGTCGCGAGCCGAAATTCAAACTGAGCCGCTACCGGCGGCACCCTATCGCGGTCCGCCCCGATGGTGCAGCGGCCACAGTTATAGCGGCCGGACATGAAGCGGCAGCCCGTCCTTGGGCCGCGTCGTGAAATCGGGCGCCAATTCGAGGCGGTGGCCCTCGACCGGCGTGAAGCGAAATTCCCGAACGAGCGTCGCAAGGATCGCGACCATCTCCAGCATCGCGAAGCCCATGCCGATGCAGATGCGCGGGCCGGCGCCGAACGGCATGTAAGCGCAGCGATGGCGCGTCTTGGCTTTTTCTGGCGCAAAGCGGTTGGGATCGAAAGCGTTCGGCGCGTCCCAGAGTTTCTCGTGACGATGCAGCGCCCAGAGCGCCGCATAGACCGGCTCGTTCTTCGAGATTTTATAGGGGCCGAGCGTCATGTCTTCGCGCGGCTGTCGTCCGATCGCGGCGGCCGGCGGAAAGAGACGCATCGATTCCTGGATCACTTGCTTGGTGAATTGCAGCATTTCAATTGTGTCGCCGCTGATGTCGGCGTCGCCGGCGATCACGCGGACTTCGTCGCGCAGGCGCTCCTGTGACGCCTGATCCTTGGCCAGCAGCCACAGGCTCCAGCCGAGCGCGACAGCCGATGTTTCATGCCCGGCGACAAGAAAGCCGTAGAGATTGGCGATGAGTTCGGCGTCGGTCATCGACCGGCCGCTTTCGGGGTCCTTGGCGGCAAGCAGCCGATCGAGGATCGCCTGCGTTTGCCCGCCCGATGCGCGCCGCGCCGCGAGGAGGCGCGCGGTCTCGTCGTAAAGGTAGCGCATGTCGCGATTGACTTTCGACGAACCGGGAAACGGCAGCCATGTCGGCAGTCGAAACAGGGTGAAGATCCGCGACCAGGAGATGGCGGCGAAACTCTCCTGCAAGGCGGCGACAAACTTGCCCCGATCAAAGGCGCCCGTGACGCCCAGGACGGCGTTCTCGATGACCGCAAAGGTGATGTTCGACGTCGCGTTCATCACGTCGATTGGCGCAGCGTGAGGCGAGGCGCGCCAGGCGTCCGCCTGGGCTTTGGCGCAATCGACGAATGTCGGCGTCAGGGCCAGAAGATTGTCGTGTCGGAAGGCGGGCGCCAAGGCGCGCCGCTGCCATTTCCAGTCCGCGCCTTCAACAAAGAACAGCGCATCGCGGTTGATGACGGACGACAGCGCGCCGACCGTGATGAAGTCGCGCGTAAAACTGTCCGCACGCGTGATCAGCATGTCTTCGATCAGTTCGGGATCGGCGAGATAATGCGTGCGCCCGACGAACGGCCAAAAGCCGTCAAGCGTGAAATAGGTTTCGCGATAGGCGGCGGGCGGCCAGTTTTCGAGAAAATTGCGCTTGGCGGAGCGCCAGGACGGGCGCTCATTGGGAGCAAAGGGCGTGAAATCCGGATCGTGAAACATCGAGGCTCTCCTGAATCGAATCGCCTGAAACAAACCATACTACATAGTATGGTTTTGGCAAGAACCGGCGACTATGTAAGCCTGCCGCTATGAGTCGCTTCAAAAAGGAAGACTGGCTGGCGCTCGGCGCGAAACTGCTTGCTGAGGAAGGTTCCGCCGCGCTGACGATCGACCGTCTGACGGCTGCGGCAAAGCGCACGCGCGGCAGCTTCTATCACCACTTCGAGGATCGCGACGCCTTTCTTCGCGCCATGATGGAGCGCTGGCGCGCGCAAGTCATCGACGAAGCCGGCAAGCGCTACGAACAGGCGCAGTCAGCCAATGAATTGCGGCGACTGATGCGCGAACAGCCGATGGCGCTCGATCATCAATTCGAACGCGCGCTGCGCCGTTTCGCCGCGAGCGAATCCATTGTGCGCCAAGCGGTCGCCGAAGTGGACGCCAAGCGCATCGAGGGACTCACCTGCGTGCTTTCGCATGTCTACCCGGATCTCGCCGATCCGCAATCGGCGGCATATGTGCAATATGCGGCGCTCGTCGGCTTACAGTGGCTGCTCGACGACGCCAACGATCCGCGCATGCCGGGGATTCTCAAGGCGGGAAATCAGATATTTCGTCTCGCTGACGACGACGAACCTTCGTCAAACAAGTCGCCGCAAAAGCAAAAGTCGGCAGACCCGGTCAAATCCCGCAACGCCGGAAGGCGCGCCAAGCAAAAATAGCGAGAATCAGCATCGGCAGCGCGACGCCGATGAGCGGGCTGGCGAGTCCGGCCGGCGCGCACGTAACCAATTCTTCATCGGCCTGGGTGAATTTCGGCATGGCGGCGTAATCCTGCGCCGTCAGCGAGGCACCCGCCTTGGCGCGGGACAGGAAGAAGGCGCGCCAGTCGATATGAAAGGCGCGGATGCGGTCAAGAAAGGCGCGGTAGCGCGTCTCCCCTGAGCCGGCGATGTCGGCCATCGCCTGATAGGTCAGATAGGCGGGCGAGAGATAGCCGAGCCGGTCGGCCATGTCGCGCTGGCGCGCAAGCTGCGCGTCATGCTCGGCGACGATCGCCTCGACGCGTTGGAACGCGGCCTCCTGCGTCGCCAGACGCCGCAGCGTCATCTCCTGCGGACCGCCGGCTGGCTTTTCCGCGTCGCCATGTTCCTGGGCGTAGCGCGCGAGCGAGGCGTCGCGGGCGCGGTCGGCGTCGATCGAGGCCGCCCGGGCTGCGAGCACCATGTCGGTTCGGGAGGGCGCGGGATGGGCGAAAGCGGCGATACTGTTGATCGCGGCCGGCAGGATCATGGTGATCGCCACCCATGCGCCGATCAGCGTGAGGGCATTGAAGGCGGAACTCCGCCCGAGGCCGTCGACGGCGGCCGCGAGCGCCGCCCAGAACAGGCCATAGAGCAGCACGACAACGAGCAGCGCCGCGAAGCCGGGCGTCGCGAAGCGCTCCCCTCCCGCGAAAATCCAGACGCCCGCCGCGCCGGCCAGCATCATCGCGGCGATCGGCGCAGCGATTCGCGCGGCGAGCTTGCCTGCGAGCGCGGCGCTGGGCCGGCGCGCCGAGGCGAGCGTCATGCCCAGCGTTCCCTGCTCGCGCTCGCCGGCGAGCAGATTGAAGGCCATCGCCAGGACGACGAGCGGATAGACGAAGACGACGACGAAGGCGAGATCGGTCGCGCCCGACATCAGATTGGCGGGATTGTCGATCTCGTCGGCGAAGAGAAAACTGTCTTTCGAGCCCGTCGTCACCCGGACGGCGGGCGGAAGCATATCGCTCTGCCCTGTGGCGACGAGCGCCAAGGGCGCCGGGGCGAGCGCGGCGACCGCCGCGGCAGGCCCGCCGCCCATGAAGGCCGCGTTGCGCGGATCGCGATAGGGCGGCGGCTCCGGCGTGGGCTTTCCCTGCGTCTCGCCCTGCTGCAAATGCGCCAGCGTCTTCTGAAGGTTTGACAGGCGCTGCGTCTCATCGGCGCGGGCGCCAGCGATCTCCGCCTGTTGCGCCGCGACGCGCGACGCCCCCATCGCGAGGGCGAAAAGCGTCACGCTCGCCAAAATCAGCAGCGCGAACCAGATCGCGCCGTCGCGGCGCATCATGCGCGCCTCGAACCGCACGCCAGCGAAGAAAGCGGAAGAGAAAGCGGAAGACATTGGCGCGCTCATACCGGCCGCAGACGCCGCGCCGCGAAGAGCGCGAAAGCGCAAGCGAGCGCGAGCCAGGCCAATAGGCCGATAATCGGGAGGACGCTGTAGCCCAGGGCGAAGACCGCGCCGGGCGCCCGATAGGCGAAGGAGCCGATCTTTCGCCACAGCTCCGGGCCGGCGACGTAAGCATTGTCGTGGGCGAAATGGATGAGGTTGTCGCTGACCTGGTTTTGGATATCGCGCCGATGCGCCTCGGCCGCCGTGGCGAAATCGAACTGGCTGCGGCTGTCGACGCCGGCGAAGGCCATCGAGATCGGCCGCAGCGCCAGCAGCGGAAACAAGAAACCGGGCGCGGCGCGCAGCGCGTCCTGGCGGTCGAAGGCCGACTGCAGCGCGCCGAAGTGGCGATCGAAGATCGCATAGCCGGCCTCGTCGTCCTTGCGCAGCGCCAGCCCGCGGAAGCTGACCGGCAGATCCGCGATCCGCGAGACGCCGTATTTTTTCAGCGTCTCGTCGCGGAAGGCGACGAAGGCGGGATGGCTCTCGTCGTGACCGAATGTCTTCGCCTTGTCCTGCGCAATGCCGGCGCGAAATTCTTGCCATGTCGGCGTCGGCGCGAAGGCGCGCGCGGCGTCCGTGGCGAGGCGCGGCGCGAGAAAGGAATTGGCGAGCCAGAAGGCGAGCAGCGTGACGAGCGCGGCGCGGGAGTTTTTCGCCAAAGCCGAAACCCCCAGCGCCAGAAAAGCGAAGCCCGCGAGATAGGCGGCATAGGCGGCGCCAAGCGCACCGAGCCGAATCAATTGATCGACGAGCGACAGGCGTTCGCGATCGACGAAAAAGACGAGGGCGAGCGCGGCGCCGATGAAGGCCGGCGCGAGCAGCGCGAAAATGGCGCCGATGAGCGCCATCGCCTTGCCGGCGAGAATGTCGCGCGGCCTGGCGCCGACGCTGAGCAGCTGTTTCAGCGTGCCGCTTTCGCGCTCGCCCGAGAAGCTCGCGAAACCCATCAGGATGACGATGAGCGGCGCGATCGTCTGCAGGATGAAGGCGAGCGAGAGCGAGCCCAGCCGCGCGCCGACGCCGCCGTCGCGCGCCTGTTTGAACTGGGTCTCGTTCTGCTTATGCGCTTCGAGCCACACGGCCGAGCCGACATAGGCGTCGACGCCGGGATCGGCGAGCGCCAGCGGGCTCAATGGCTTGAAGGCGTATTGGCCGAAATGCGCGGCGGCGTGCGGATTCTTGGCGCTCTGTCCGACCCAAAGGTCGCGATCGGCTTGCGCCGCCGCCTCGCGCTCGCGCAGAATGCGGGCGTTTTCGACATAGCCGAAGGCGAGCGCGGCGAGCATCAGCGCGATAATGAAGGCGCAGAGCCAGACGAGGCGCCGGTCGCGGGACAGCTCCAGCCATTCCTTGGCGGCGACCGCGCGGACGACGCGCCAGCGGCTCTTCGCCGCCGCCGTCGTGGCGAGCGGGGCGAGGGCGAGATCGCTCACGCCGCCGCGCTCGCGAAGAGATCGAGATAGGCGCGCTCCAGCCCGAGATGATCGACGTCGTCGGCGCCGAAGACGGATGCGAGACGCCCCTGCGCCATGATGCCGATCTTCGTGCCGCATTGCTTGGCGAGGAAGAGGTCATGCGTGACCATGAGCACCGCCATGCCCTCCTTGCGCAGCCGCTCGATGAGCGCCGCGAATTCATTGGCCGCAAGCGGATCGAGGCCGGAGGTCGGCTCATCCAGCACCAGCGCCTGCGCGCGCCTTGCGAGCGCGATGGCGACGCCGACCTTCTGGCGCATGCCCTTGGAATAGCCGCGCACGGGACGTTCGAAGGCGTCGCGCGGCAAGCCGGCGGCGGCGAGCAGCGAGAGAAGCTCATCGCGCGGCGCTTCGGCGCCGGAGATTTCGGTGAAATATTGCAGATTTTCGAGGCCGGTGAGCGCGCCGTAGAGCATCACCTGCTCGGGGATATAGGCGAGACGCGCGCGCGCCGCCGAGGGATCAACCGCGGCGTCGATCCCGCAGACGAGCGCTTGGCCTGCGGTCGGCTGGATAAAATTCAAGAAGAGATTGACGGTCGTCGTCTTGCCGGCGCCGTTCTGGCCGACAATGGCGAGCCGCTCACCTTCTTTGACGGTGAAGCTGACATCATCCACGGCGCGCCAGCCACTGGGATAAGCAAAGGAGACATTGGCGAAGGTGATGGCCATAGCGTTCACCCACCGCGCCTGGACGACAGTGCGTCAAAGGCCTCAGCCCGCGTGATCGGCAGCGATGGGAACGCTTTGCCGGTGCCTTGCAGGGCCAGCGCCAGCCCCGTGACTTCGGGCCGCGGCACGCCCGCCTCGCCCATGACTCCTGAGGTGACGATGTCGGCCGTCGGTCCCTCTGCGATCACCCTTCCATCCTTCATGACGATGATGC
>NZ_JBPFDU010000088.1:0-91991 GCF_051062815.1 Methylocystis sp.
TTCGAACACGCCAAGGCGCGCGGCGCGAAGATCTACGCCGAAGTCGCCGGCTATGGGGCGACCTCCGACGGCCATGACATGGTGGCGCCCTCGGGCGAAGGCGCGGTGCGCTGCATGCAGCAGGCGCTCGCGACGGTGAAGTGCCCGATCGACTACATCAACCCCCACGCCACGGCGACCCCGGTCGGCGACGCCAAGGAAATCGAGGCGCTGCGCGAAGTGTTCGGCGTCGGCGACAAATGCCCGCCGATCGCCGCGACCAAATCCCTGACCGGCCATTCGCTCGGCGCGACGGGCGTGCAGGAGGCGATCTATTCGTTGTTGATGATGCAGAACGGCTTCATCTGCGAAAGCGCCCATATCGAAGAGCTCGATCCGGATTTCGCCGACATGCCCATCATGCGGTCGCGCCGCGACAATGTGAAGCTTGGCGCGGTGCTGTCCAACTCATTCGGCTTCGGCGGCACCAATGCGACATTGGTGTTCAAGCATCCAGACGCATAAGTGTTCAGCGGCGAGCGTCATCGCCGGGCTTGTTCCGGCCATGGGCGTCGATGCATCAAGCCGGCGTTTAGGAGAAGGCGTTTTCTTCCAGTGGATGGATTTGCGAACGACGCCAGCGTCGCTCGTGGATAGAGGTGTCGCCGACACGGCCCCTAGCGTCGGTTCTTCTTTGCTTGTCTGCTTCTCCGATAGGGCTTAGGCCCAAACTTTCGATCTCTCCTACGATGACAATCGCCATATGACAGTTTCAACCGGTCTCCTGCAGGGTAAGCGCGGCCTCATCATGGGCGTCGCCAATGATCATTCAATCGCCTATGGCATCGCGCGCGTTCTTGCGCGCCACGGCGCGACGCTCGCATTCACCTATCAGGGCGAGGCGCTCGGCAAGCGCGTCAAACCGCTCGCGCAGGAGCTCGGGTCGAACCTTGTGCTGCCGTGCGACGCCGAAGATATTTCAACGGTGGATCAGGTGTTCGCGCGTCTCGAACACGACTGGGGCGATATGGATTTTCTCGTCCACTCCATCGCCTATTCCGACAAAAGCGAATTGAAGGGACTCTACGCCGACACCTCGCGCGAGAATTTCATTCGCACGCTTGTCATTTCCTGTTTTTCCTTCACCGAAGCCGCGCGCCGCGCCGCCACGCTGATGAAGAACGGCGGATCGTTGCTGACGGTCAGCTTCGGCGGCGGCACGCATGTCATGCCGAATTACAATGTCATGGGCGTCGCGAAGGCGGCGCTCGATTCATCGGTGCGTTATCTTGCCGCCGATTTCGGCGATCGCGGCATTCGCGTTAATGCGCTGTCGCCCGGCCCGGTGCGCACCATGGCGGGCGCCGGCATCACGGGCGCGCGGGCGATGGGCGCGTTTCAAAAAAAGCATTGTCCATTGCGTCGAATGATCACGCTTGATGAAATCGGCGGCTCGGCGCTTTATTTGCTGTCGGAGCTGTCGGGCGGCGTGACGGGCGAAGTTCATCTTGTCGACGCCGGTTATAATATCATGTTGCAGCCACGTCCCGAGGATCTCAACGGCGAGGAGTAAGGCAATGAGGATAGCGCTGTCTTTAGGCTTGGTCTTCATTGCGGCGCCGGCGATGGCCGCGAGCGCGGATCCGACGACCGGCGCGCGTATCGCCAAGGCCGAATGCGCCTCATGCCATGCCGTTGGATCCAACGCAGAGGCCAAGAGCCCGGATCCCAAGGCGCCGCGATTTATCGATGTGGCGAAGATGCCTTCGGCGACTGAACTGTCGCTTAAAGTTTTTCTGCGCTCTTCGCACAAGAACATGCCCAACATCATTCTTGCCCACGAAGAGATCGACTCGCTGGCGAGCTATATTTTGGGGCTTGGCGGCAAATAGCCGCCAAGCTGATTGAAGCTGTTCCGCGCGTAAATTTATGCGGCCATCTTGCGTCCGGACATCCTGCGGCACTCCTCGGCGCAGCGACGGCATTCGTCGGCGCATTCCTTCATGTCCGGAATCGGATCGCACTCCTTGGCGCAGGCTTCGCAAGCCTCGGCGCAAAGCGCGCACATCTGTTTCGCCAGCGGCGAATTCATCAGCATCATTTGCGTGCTGTTGCGGCACATATCGGCGCAGGCGATCATCGCCCGGAAATGTTTGGGCTTCACATGCTCGCCGCCTTTCTCAAGGCAATGGGTCATCGCCATGCCGAAGCACATCTGATAACAGTTCAGGCAGGCGTCGATGCAGGCCTGCATTTCCTTCGGGATCATGTGCATGATCGATCGTTCCTCTTAAAGGCTTTCCGCCTCGCCGCCCCGCAGGCAGCTAGTTCGCCCGCCTCGCAGGTCAAGATTTGTGACGAAGGCGCAGGACCGACAGTCAAGCTTACAGGCGCAGACTTGACGTCACATCGCCGAGCGCCAACCTTTTGAGAGGCGCGAGCGACTGGGATCGTGCTAGTCGTCGCCATGCTCGTCATCGATGCCAGTCATCGCCATGACATGATCGAGGGATTGAACCGGATGACGCTTGCAAGAAGACAAAGGCAAGCTTCACGCGATATGACGAGTAAGAGGGTTGTGCATTGAAGGCTCCGAGATCCGGGCGTTGGGCGCGAGGTCGGCGTGACTTCGCGCGATAACGACGTGTTCGAAGCCACCACGCCGGGGTTGCCCGTCGCGAGGCCACAAGCAAGCGGCGGATTTTACGAGTCGCTGCGTGAACGGCTGCCGAGAGGCGCGCTGGGCGCGCTGGGCGTGGCGGCCAGTCTCGCCGTCTTTGCGCTCGCCGCTTATATTCTGGGCCGAACGCTCTCAAGTCTCAGCTACGCCGATCTGCTGAATGCCTTTCGCGCGACGAGCGGCGCGCAGATTTTAGCGTCCTTGGCCCTCTCCGCGCTCTCCTATCTGTTCCTGACCGGTTATGACGTCGTCGCCCTCCATCATATGAGAACGCGCGCGCCCTACAGGGTCGCTGCGCTCGCGTCCTTCGCAAGCTACGCCATTTCCTTCAATCTTGGATTTCCCGTCATCACCAGCGCGGCCGTGCGCTACTGGATCTACTCTCGCGTCGCGTTGAGCGCGCTGCAAGTCGCCAACATAACGGTTTTCGCCGGCGTCACGTTCTGGCTCGGGATGACGCTGGTGATGGGGATAGGCTTTATCTATGGCGCGGACGCGCTCGCCGCGCTCGACGGCTTGCCGGCTTTCCTTCACATCATTCCCGGCGTTCTCATACTTGCAGGCGTGCTCTTTTATTTTGCCTGGGTGACGGTTGATCGCCGGACGATTCGACTTCGCGGCCACGCTTTGGAGTTGCCGGGTTTTATCCCGACTGTTGCGCAGTTTGCGCTTGGGGTCGCCGACCTGTGCTGCGCCTCGGGCGCGCTCTATGTGCTGCTTCCCGAGGGCGTCCCGCTGGACTTTGTGCCATTCGTCGCGGTCTATGTCGTCGCCTGCGTCCTCGGCGTGATCAGCCATGCGCCGGGCGGCATCGGCGTCTTCGAGGCGACGATGCTGCACGCCATCCCGGCGGCGTCGCATGAAAGCATTCTGGCGTCGCTGCTTCTGTTTCGCATGATCTATTATTTTATTCCATTCGTTGTCGCGCTTGCGCTTCTCGGCGCCGATGAGGGCGCGCGCCGCTGGGCGACGTTGCGGGATGCGATCGCGCGCATTTTGGAGGAGCGCTCGAATTGAACGGCGCCGGACCAGTCGCCACGACACTGTCGACCCAGCGGCTCAAATGGCGCGACCAGGCGATAGATCTCCTGGCGCCCGTCATCAACGCGCTCCCGGAGCCGATCTTCGTTATCGACTCCGAAACCCATGTCGCCGCCGTCAATGCCGCGGCGCAGGCGCTCTCGCCGGCCATTCGGCCGGGCGAACCGCTCTCCCGCAGCCTTCGCTCGCCCGATATGCTGGACGCTGTGGCGCGCGTGCTCGCCGGAGGCGAGACGGAGAAGACCGTCTGGGTCGAACGTCTGCCGGTGGAATGCTGGTTTGAAGCGCATGTCGCGCCGATGCAGATCGAAGGGTTCGAGCCGGCCGCCGTCGTGAGCCTGCGCGATCTGACCGAATCCCGGCGCGTCGAGCGCATGCGCGTCGACTTCGTCGCCAACGCCAGCCACGAGCTGCGCACGCCGCTCGCCTCGCTGCTGGGTTTCGTCGAAACCTTGCAAGGTCCGGCGCGCGAAGACGCCGTCACCCGCAACAAATTCCTCGGCATCATGCGCGAGCAGGCGCAGCGGATGGCGCGCCTCGTCGATGATCTGCTGTCGCTGTCGCGCATCGAGCAGCACATGCATCTGCGGCCCGCCACGCCCGTCGATCTCACGCTGCTCGTCGAGCATATCGTCGACACGCTGTCACAGATGGCCGAAGACAGGGGCGTCGCCATCAATCTCGATCTGCAGCCGAACGTCGTCGCGCCTGGAGATCGGGACGAGCTTGCCCGGGTCATCGAGAATCTCGTCGAGAACGCCCTGAAATACGGGTGCGGCGACGATGGCGGCTGCAAGCCCATCGACATCTCGCTGGTCCGCAAGGGGGCGCTCGTCGTTCTCTCGGTGCGCGACTATGGTCCCGGCGTCGCGCCGGAGCATATTCCGCGTCTGACGGAGCGTTTCTATCGGGTCGACGCAGGCAAGAGCCGCGCCAAAGGCGGCACCGGACTGGGCCTCGCCATCGTCAAACATATCGTGCTGCGCCACCGCGGCCGGCTCGGAATCGAGTCCGCGCTTGGCGAGGGAACGCTGTTTCGCGTCATTCTGCCGGCGAGCGATTCAGCGTAAATACGCTAAGTGTTTAAAATACAAGAGTATTCACTGTCATCATACTGTAATCTTTTCGTCACAAAACGCTGTTGTCGGACCAGTAGTTTCTGCCGCGTGATGACGCGGGGCGCATCGCAAGTCCATTCTCGAGCAAGAGAGACCCTCAAATGATCTCGACGATTTTCAGGCGCGGCGCTGGCGCGGCGCTGGCGCTCGCCGTTATGTGCGGCGGGGCTGCCGCCATAGACATTTCCGGCGCCGGCGCGACCTTCCCCTATCCGATCTACGCCAAATGGGCCGAGGCCTATAAGAAAGAGACCGGCAGCGGACTCAATTATCAATCGATCGGCTCGGGCGGCGGCATCAAGCAGATCAAGGCGCGAACGGTCACGTTCGGCGCCAGCGACCAGCCGCTGAAACCCGAGGAGCTCGAGGCGGCGGGTCTGATCCAATGGCCGCAGGTGATCGGCGGCATTGTGCCGGTGGTCAACCACGCTGGCATGGCTGGCGGCGACCTCACGCTCAGTGGCGAGACGGTGGCCAAAATCTTCCTCGGCGAGATCACCAAATGGGACGATCCGGCGATCAAGAAACTCAATCCGAAGGCGAAGCTTCCTTCGGCGCCGATCGTCGTCGTTCATCGCTCCGACGGATCTGGAACGACCTTCAACTTCACCAATTACCTCTCGAAGGTCTCGCCCGACTGGGCGTCCAAAGTCGGCGCGAACACTTCGGTCGAATGGCCCGTGGGCATCGGCGCCAAAGGGAATGAAGGCGTCGCGAACAACGTCGCCAACACTAAGGGATCGATCGGCTACGTCGAATACGCCTACGCCAAGCAGAACAAGTTGACTCACACGAAAATGATCAACAAGGACGGCAAGACCGTCGCGCCGAGCATGGAGACGTTCCAGGCGGCCGCCGCCGGCGCAGATTGGGCCCATGCCGAGGGGTTCTATGAAATCCTGACGAATGAGCCTGGCGCGAAATCCTGGCCGATCACCGCAGCGACCTTTATCCTTCTTCCCAAGGAGTCCAAAGACGAAGCCGCGGCGGCCGAGGCCATGAAATTCTTCTCCTGGGCCTTCGCCAGCGGCGGGAAGATGGCTGAAGAACTCGACTATATTCCGATGCCGAAACCGGTCGTCGAGCTCATCAAGAAGACTTGGACGAGCGTCAAGGGACCGGACGGCAAGCCGCTGTCGCTCTTGACTCGGCCGAACTGACCTTTTGGTTGAACCGACGGCCGTTCAGTGCGGCCGTCGGTTGTGATTGGCGCCATTCGCGAGGGACGGCGTCGGGAGATGAGCGAATGTTCTCGATCGAGCCGAGCCGGCGAAGCGCGAACGGAGCCGGCGGGGAGGCGGGTTCAGACATGTCGGAAGTAGTCTTGCAGCAGGCGGCGCCACTCTCAGTCGCCGCTGATCGAACACGCGTTCTCAGTCGGCTGGCGCTCGTCGACCGCCTATTTCGCCAGGTCACGCGCGCTGCGGCGGTGATCGTGCTGGTCATCCTGGGCGGCGTCATCGTCTCGCTCGTTTACGGCTCCTGGCCGGCGATGAAGGCTTTCGGTTTCGGCTTTCTCTTCTCGCAGTCGTGGAATCCGGTCACCGAGAACTTCGGCGCATTGCCGGCGATCTACGGCACGGTGATGACGTCGATCATCGCCATGCTCATCGCCGTGCCCGTCGGCCTTGGCATCGCGATTTTCCTCACGGAGCTTTGCCCCTATGTTCTGCGTCGGCCGATCGGCACCGCGATCGAGCTGCTGGCCGGGATTCCGTCGATCATCTACGGCATTTGGGGCCTCTTCGTTCTGGCGCCGTTTCTCCAGTCGCACGTCCAGCCTGCGCTGATCGCCGCCTTTGGCGATATCCCGGTGTTCTCGACGCTTTTCGCCGGCCCGCCTTACGGCATTGGCATGCTGACCGCGGGCTTCATTCTCGCCATCATGGTGCTGCCCTTCATCGCCTCGATCTCGCGCGACGTCTTCGAAACGGTGCCGCTGGTGCTGAAAGAAGCCGCTTGGGGCATCGGCGCCACGACATGGGAAGTGACGCGCTATGTCGTCATCCCTTACACGCGCGTCGGCGTGATTGGCGGCGTCATGCTTGGACTGGGGCGAGCGCTGGGCGAGACGATGGCGGTCACTTTCGTCATCGGCAATGCGCACAAGATTTCCGGGTCGCTGCTCGCGCCCGGCACCACGATTTCGGCGACGATCGCCAATGAGTTCACCGAGGCGGTCGGCGATCTCTACACCTCTGCGCTGATCGAACTCGGCCTCATCCTCTTCTTCATCACCTTCGTCGTTCTGGCGGTCGCGCGTTACATGCTGATGCGCATCGAACAGAAGTCGGCGTAAGGGAGGCGCTTCATGTCTCTTTATGCATCTCGACGCAGCGCCAACTCCATCGCGACGACGCTCTGCTGGGTCGCGGCGATTTTCGGGCTGGCTTGGCTTTTTGTGATCCTTGGGGTGCTTCTTTATGAAGGCGTCCGCGGCCTGTCGCC
Source organism: Methylocystis sp. (assembly GCF_051062815.1). Taxonomy (GTDB): domain Bacteria; phylum Pseudomonadota; class Alphaproteobacteria; order Rhizobiales; family Beijerinckiaceae; genus Methylocystis. Next base: position 7,267 of record NZ_JBPFDU010000088.1, read on the forward strand.
GGCGGTCTTTACCGAAATGACGCCGCCTCCCGGCAGCGCGGGAGGATTGCTCAACGCCATCGCCGGCTCGCTGGTCATGACCGCAATCGGCGTCGCGGTCGGCACGCCGCTCGGCATGCTGGCTGGCACATACATGGCGGAATATGGACGCTATACGAAGCTGACCATGGTCGTGCGCTTCATCAACGACATCTTGCTCAGCGCCCCGTCAATCGTCGTCGGCCTCTTCGTCTACACCATCCTGGTGCATCCGATGGGCCACTTCTCGGCGATCTCTGGCGCCGTGGCGCTGGCGTTATTGGTCGTCCCTGTCGTCGTGCGAACCACCGAGGACATGCTGCTGCTCGTGCCGGGTTCGATGCGCGAAGCGGCGACCGCGCTTGGCGCGCCACGTGCGCATGTCGTCGGGAAGGTCGCCTACCGCGCCGCAAAAGCCGGCCTCATCACCGGCGTGCTGCTCGCCGTAGCGCGCGTCTCTGGCGAGACGGCGCCGCTGCTCTTCACCGCGCTCAACAATCAGTTCTGGAGCAGCGACCTCTCGGCGCCGATGGCGAGCCTGCCGGTCGTCATCTTCCAGTTTGCGCTATCGCCCTACAAAGATTGGCAGCAACTTGCCTGGACCGGCGCGCTGCTCATCACTGTCGCTGTTCTCGCCCTATCGATCGCCGCGCGCGCATTGAGCGCCGGCCGGAGGAAATCGAAATGAACGCCGCTGTCCAAGCCACGAAAGAGCCGCCAACGAAAGTTTCGGTCCGCAGCCTCGATTTCTACTATGGCGCGGATCGTTCGCTCAAGAACATCAGCCTGCCGCTGCGCGCAAACAAAGTGACGGCCTTTATCGGGCCTTCTGGCTGTGGCAAGTCGACCTTGCTGCGCGTGTTGAACCGGATGTACGATCTTTATCCGGGACAGCGCGCAGAGGGCGAGGTGCTGCTTGACGGCGAGAACATCCTCGACCCGGCGATCGATCTCAACGCCCTGCGCTCGCGCGTCGGCATGATCTTCCAGAAGCCGACGCCTTTCCCAATGTCGATCTATGAGAACATCGCGTTCGGCATTCGGCTGTATGAGAAGCTGTCGCGCGCTGACATGGACGCGCGCGTCGAAGGCGCGCTCCGCGGCGCAGCCCTTTGGGACGAGGTGAAAGACAAGCTGCATACGAGCGGTCTCGGGCTCTCAGGCGGACAGCAGCAGCGCCTCTGCATCGCGCGCAGCGTCGCGGTGCAGCCGGAAGTCATCCTGTTCGACGAGCCGTGTTCGGCGCTCGATCCGATCTCGACGGCGAAGGTCGAGGAGCTCATCGACGAACTCACCCACCGCTACACGATCGCCATCGTCACCCACAATATGCAGCAGGCGGTGCGCATCTCCGATTACACCGCCTTCATGTATCTCGGCGAACTCGTCGAATTCGGCGAAACGGACGACGTCTTCAACAAGCCGAAGGAAAAGCGGACGCTTGACTACATCACCGGCCGCTTTGGCTAACCAGCGATTCAAGGACGGCGCTCATGAGCGATCATATTGTTAAATCCTACGACCGCGACCTTGAGGCGCTCGGACGTCGCATCGCTGAAATGGGCGGCGTCGCGGAGAAAATGCTGGCGGAGGCGATGGACGCGCTCTCCGGCTTCGACGTCGACCTCGCCCATCGGGTCGTCTCCAGCGATCCGCGGCTCGACGCGCTGCAGCGAGAAATCGAAGAGAACGCCATTCTCACCATCGCGCGCCGACAGCCGCTTGCGATCGATCTGCGCGAATGCATCGCCGCGATCCGCATTTCCGGCGACATCGAACGCGTCGGCGATCTCGCCAAGAACATCGCCAAGCGAACGCTCAAGATCGTGTCGGAAGCCCGCGTGCCGCGCGCGATCGTCGGTCTGAAATCGATGCACGAAATCGCCGCGATGCAGCTTAAGGACGCGCTGGACGCCTACGCCTTGCGCGACACCGAGCGGGCGCGCGCGGTCTGGCAGAACGATTCCGATCTCGACGCGCTGGAGGATTCCGTATTCCGCGATCTCCTCACCTTCATGATGGAGGATCCGCGCAACATATCCTTCTGCACGCATCTCCTGTTCTGCTCAAAGAACCTGGAGCGGATCGGCGATCACACAACGAATATATCGGAGACGGTCGTTTATCTGGTCACCGGCGAGTCGATGCCTACGGAGCGGCCAAAATCGCGTGTTGCCGACTTCGGGAAGGACGAGGCGGCGCAATGAGCGAAGTGACTTCCGCCGTCTTACAGCGGAGCGGGAAAAGCGATCGGGCGCCGCGAATCCTCGTCGTCGAGGATGAGACGTCGCTCGCGACGCTGCTCGTGTATAATCTCGAAGCCGAAGGCTATCAGGTCGAGCATGTCGACAATGGCGATGAAGCGGAGCTGCGGCTCGCGGAGTCGCCGCCGGATCTCGTCATTCTCGACTGGATGCTGCCGGGCGTTTCCGGACTTGAAATCTGCCGACGCCTGCGCGCCCGGGACAGCGCGAGAGACATGCCGGTGATCATGCTGACCGCGCGCGGCGAGGAAGGCGAGCGCGTGCGCGGTCTTTCGGTTGGCGCCGACGATTATGTCGTCAAGCCGTTTTCGACTCCGGAGCTGATGGCGCGGGTGCGCGCGCTGCTACGCCGGGCGCGCCCCGAGCGCGTCGCCTCACGGCTGACTCTCGGCGATATCGATCTCGACCGCGACACCCGTCGCGTGCGGCGATCCGCCCGCGAGATCCACCTCGGTCCGACCGAATTCCGGCTGCTCGAATATTTTATGGAGAAGCCTGGACGCGTGTTCACGCGCGCGCAGCTGCTCGACAGCGTTTGGGGCATGTCGGCGGAGATCGACGAGCGCACGGTCGACGTCCATGTCGGACGGCTCCGCAAGGCGCTGATCCGCGGCCGCGAGAAGGATCCGATCCGCACGGTGCGCGGCGCGGGCTATTCTTTCGACGAAACGTTCGGACACGAGTGACGCATCCGCCGACGCAGATTACGCGTAGCGCTGCGTCCGGAACTGATCGCGCGCGCGGCGGCGATCCTGGGCCGGCTGATAGGCGACGCGCGCATGATAGGCGCAATACGGCCCGCCGCCGACGGTTGACTTGCAGCCGCAGAAGCGGAACTCCGGCGATGTCGGATCGCCCATCGGCCAGCGGCACATGGATTCGCGGAGCTCCATGATCGTGACGCGCTCCGACATCGGGATCACCACTTCTTCTTCAGGCGCAAGCCGCGGCGCCGCCAGCGCATGCGGCGCGAAAGCGAGCGCCAGATTGCCGTGCGAGGAGACGCCGTTCATGCGCGGGTGCGTCGGGCGAGGAGCTTTGGCCGCGCGCGGCCGCTGCGCGCTCGCCGTCTTGGCGCGTTCGGCGAGTCCGAGACGATGGATCTTTCCGATCACGGCGTTGCGGGTGATGCCCGGTCCAAGTTCAGCCGCCACTTGGCTGGCGCTTAGACCGTCGGTCCAAAGCTTGCGGAGCAGTTCGACGCGTTCGTCGGTCCATGACATTAGGCTTCTCCATTCTTTCGGGTCGAGCGCGGGTCGGATGTTTCTTCCGACCGCAGCGCAGGCCTGAAGCCCTGCGGCGATGTGATTGCGCATCAACACTCGAGAGAACACGCCCAAACGAACTACGCGGGCGCCGACTAGAAACTTTCTGTTTACTTTGAATCATGCGCGAGTCGCGCTGGCAAGCGCGCGCTGGCGTTCTCAACAGGCTTTCGGCGAGACTGTTGCTCGCAGGACTCACCCTTGCGCAGCCGCGCCAGCCGCTTTGACGCTAATGATCGAACCGCGCCATGGATTTGACCGCGTCGGGCGGCGCGCTTAAAATCCGGTCTGAACTGCCGCCCGAAAAGGGCGGCGCTTTGTTTTTCGAGCTTCCTCTGGCCGGAGCCAGCGACGGGAGCATGGAGCAGGGCTTTTGACGTCAGCGCTTTATCCGACCTATCCGCGCGCCGATCTTGCATTCAAACATGGCGAAGGCGCGTGGTTGATTGCGGAAAACGGCGACCGCTATCTCGATTTCAGCGCGGGCGTCGCCGTGTTGTCGCTCGGCCATAATCATCCGCGCCTCGTCGAGACCTTAAAGCGCGCGGCGGAAGAACCGTGGCATGTCTCCAATCTCTTTCGTATCCCGCAAGCCGAGCGGCTCGCCGAGCGGCTCTGCGACGCCACATTCGCCGATCTGGTCTTTTTCACCAATTCCGGCGCGGAAGCCGTGGAGTGCGCGATCAAGACTGCGCGCAAATTCCACGCGGTCAACGGGCAGCCGGAACGCTATCGGCTGATCACCTTCGAAGGCGCCTTCCATGGCCGCACGCTCGCGACGATCGCCGCAGGCGGCAACGCGAAATATCTTGAAGGGTTCGGGCCGCCCGTCGAGGGCTTCGATCAGGTCCCTTTCGGCGATTTTGACGCTGTCGAGGCGGCGATCACGCATGAAACGGCGGGCGTCCTGCTCGAACCGATTCAGGGAGAAGGCGGGCTACGAGTCTTTTCGCCGTCGTTCCTTACGCGGCTGCGCGCGCTTTGCGACGCGCGCGGGCTGTTGCTGGTGTTCGACGAAGTCCAATGCGGCGTCGGCCGCACCGGCAAGTTCCTCGCCTGCGAACATGCCGGCGTCGCGCCCGATATCGCGGCGCTCGCCAAGGGACTGGGCGGCGGCTTTCCGCTCGGCGCGTGCCTCGCGACGCGCGAGGCGGCCAAAGGCATGACGCTGGGCGCGCATGGCTCGACCTTCGGCGGCAATCCGCTGGCCACGGCGGTGGGCGGCGCGGTTCTCGACGTTGTGCTCGCGGAGGGCTTCATGGCGCGCGTCGCGCGGCTTGGCGCGCTGTTGCGCCAGCGGCTGGCGGAGTTCGAGGACCGCTATCCGTCGCTCATCGAAGAAATCCGCGGCGAAGGGCTGATGTTCGGCGTCAAGACGCGGATTCCGAACGGCGACTTCGCCGCCGCCGCCCGCGCCGAAGGGCTGTTGACGGTGCTCGCCGGCGACAATGTCGTGCGCCTTTTGCCGCCGCTCATCATCGACGAGAGCGACATCGCTGCGGCGGCGGCGCGCCTTTCCGACGCCTGCGCCCGACTCGCCGCGCCCGCTGAAAAGCTCGGAGCCGCGTGATGACCGTCCATTCGCTGACGCGGCCGCGCAGCTTTCTCGATCTTTCCGATCACTCCGGCGACGAGCTGCGCCGCATTCTTAATCTCGCCAAATCGCTCAAGGCGCGCCGCGTCAAAGGCGTCGCGCCGACCGAACGACCGCTCGCCGGCAAATATCTCGGCATGGTGTTCGACAAGCCGTCGACCCGCACGCGCGTCTCCTTCGACATCGCGATGCGCGAACTCGGCGGCGAGACGATCATGTTGACCGGCGCCGAAATGCAGCTTGGCCGCGGCGAGACGATCGCCGACACGGCGCGCGTGCTCGCGCGGTTTCTCGACGCAATCATGGTGCGCATTCTGTCGCACCCCGATCTCATGGAGCTGGCGCGTTTCGGCAATCTGCCGGTCATCAACGGCCTCACCAAACAGTCGCATCCCTGCCAGGTGATGGCGGACGTGCTGACCTTCGAGGAGCATCTCGGTCCGATCGAAGGGCGCACGGTGGCCTGGAGCGGCGACGCCAATAATGTGCTTGCAAGCTGGGTGCATGCCGCCGGCCGCCTGGGCTTCACGATCAATGTGGCGACGCCGGCGGACTTTGCGCCCTCGGAAGATCTGGTCAGCTGGGCGAAAGCCAATGGCGCGAAGATGAATCTGACGCGCGACGCCTATGAGGCGGTGGACGGCGCCGACGCCGTCATCACCGACTGCTGGGTGTCGATGGGCGACGCGGACGAGGACCAGCGCCGCGCGGCGCTCGCGCCCTATCAGGTCGACTCGAAACTGATGCGCGCCGCCGCCAAGCACGCCGTCTTCATGCATTGCCTGCCGGCGCATCGCGGCGAGGAGGTCACCGAGGACGTGATCGACGGACCGCAGTCCGTGGTCTTCGACGAAGCCGAGAACCGCCTTCACGCTCAAAAAGGCGTGCTGTGCTGGTGTCTCGCGCCGGGGCAGTTCTGATGCCGCAAGGCGGGGGCTCGGCGCCGAGCCGGCCAGTCGCGCTCCATTCCGAGGATGACCGGGTGCTACCCTTCGCGGTCGAAGCGCTCGACCTGCGCGGCCGCGTCGTGCGTCTCGGCCCGACGGTCGATTCCATCCTGGGCCATTACGCCTATCCGCCGCAGGTCGCGCGCCTGCTCGGCGAAGCGGTGGCGCTTGCGGCGCTGCTCGGCTCGATTTTGGAATCGCACGGACGCTTTCAGCTGCAGACGCGCAGCGACGGCCCGGTCGATATGCTCGTCGTCGACTATGACGCGCCGGGAAAGCTGCGCGGCTTCGCCCGTTTCGACGCCGAGCGGGTCGCCGAAATACGCGACGCCTCGCCGGCGGCGCTGTTCGGACGCGGTCATCTGGCGCTCACCATCGAACGCGAGGAAGACGCCGCGCGCTACCAGGGCGTCGTGCCGCTGGAGGGCGAGAGCCTCGCCGAGGCCGCGCACATCTATTTCCGGCAATCGGAGCAGATCCCGTCTTTCGTCAGACTCGCCGTCGCCGAAAGCGTCACGCCGCAGGGCGCCAGCTGGCGCGCCGGCGGACTGCTGCTGCAATATTTGCCGCCCGGCGGCGCGCGCGCCCGCGATCTTCCGCCCGGCGACGCGCCCGAGGGCGCGGAGGGGTCTTCCGAGAACGACAATGATCATTGGACCGAAGGCCAAGCGCTCGCCGCCACTCTTGAAGACCACGAACTCGTCGATCCGGCGCTTTCGAGCGAGCGACTGCTCTATCGCCTTTTCCACGAGCGGGGCGTCAAGGTTTTCACCGAACGCGCGCTTGAGGAATTCTGCCGCTGTTCGAACGCGCGCATCGACAAGCTCCTGAGGAGCTTCTCGCCGCAAGAGCGCAGCGATATGATCGGCGACGACGGCCGCATCGGCGTCACCTGCGAATTCTGCGGCACGCTGCGCAGCTTCGATCCCGCCGATTTCGACTGATCCGCCGCCAAGCGCGAAGCCAAGAGAATGTCCGCTGAGTTTATCTTTCCGCCGCCGCCCTCCCCAAGCGTCGCCATCGCGCAAGACGCGCGGCGATTTCCCGTGCGGCGGATCTTCTGCATTGCGCTGAACTACGCCGCGCACGCCCGCGAAATGGGAAAGGACCCCGCCAAGGGCGGGGACGCGGGGCCGCCGGTGTTCTTCTCCAAGCCCGCCGACGCGGTGGTCGAGAGCGGCGCGACCATTCCCTATCCGACGCTGACGCATAATCTTCACCACGAGATCGAATTGGTTGCGGCGCTGGGCAAGGGAGGGGCCGATATTCCCGCCGAGCGGGCGCTCGACTGCGTCTTCGGCTATGCCGCCGGCATCGACCTGACCCGGCGCGACCTGCAAACGGCGGCGCGCAGCGCCGGCTGGCCGTGGGACATGTCAAAAGGCTTCGACCATTCGGCGCCCATCGGCGCGATCCGCCCCGTCGCCGCCATCGGCCATCCGACGCGGGGGCGCATCGCGCTCTCCGTCAATGGCGTGCTGCGACAGGCGGGCGACCTTAGCGATCTGATCTGGAGCGTGCCGGAAATCATCGCGGCGCTGTCACGAAATGTCGCGCTTGCGCCCGGCGATCTCATCTTCACCGGCACGACCTCGGGCGTTGGACCGCTCCTTCCCGGCGACATCGTCGACGGCGAGGTCGAACATGTCGGCTCTGTGGCCGTAAGCATCGGAAAATAAGCGAGGTTGCGCCGGGCAGGGAAACCCGGCTATTTGCAGAAGGGTGAAACGCCTTCGCGCGATCTTTCGCAACCGTGGTTGCGCCTCCACCGAGCCGCCGGCGCGCGAGGCCCTGGACATGCCGGTTAATCTCGACCCCGAAAACTGGGACGAATTTCGCGCCGAGAGCCATCGGGCGCTCGACATGATGCTCGACTATCTGCGCGGGATCAGAGAGCGCCCCGTATGGACCGAGCCGAGCGAAGAGGCGCGGGCGCGCTTCAAACGCGACCTTCCGCAAGAGGGCCGCGACATCTCCGCCGTGCTCGAGGATTTCGACCGCTACATCAAGCCGTTCGCAACCGGCAACACGCATCCGATGTTCATGGGCTGGGCGCAGGGCGCGGGCACGCCGGCCGGCATGATCGCCGAAATGCTCGCCGCCGGGATGAACTCCAATTGCGGCGGACGCAATCATATCGCCATCGACGTGGAGCGCCAGATCGCCGCCTGGATGGCGCAGGCTTTCGGCTTTCCGCCCGACGCGAGCGGCGTTTTCGTCACCGGAACCTCGATCGCCAACTTCCTGTGCCTGCTCGTCGCGCGTGACCAGGCCTATGGCGACAAGGACGTGCGGCTTAACGGGCTCTGCGCGCTTCCGGGCCAGCTCATCGCCTATGCGTCGCGCGAAGCGCATAATTGCGTGCGCCAGGCGATGGAGCTTGCCGGCCTTGGGGCGCGGCATCTGCGCCTCATTCCTTCGGACGAGCGGCGCGCAATGAAAGTGCGCGATCTTCGCCGCGCCATCGCCGCCGACCGCGCGGCGGGGTTCAGGCCGTTTCTGATCGTCGGCACGGCGGGCACGGTCGATACCGGCGCGATCGATCCGCTCGACCGGCTCGCCGACGTCGCGCACACCGAGGACATGTGGTTCCATGTCGACGGGGCCTTCGGCGCGCTGGCGGCGCTCTCGCCGGCGCTCAAGCCGTTGGTCAAGGGACTGGAGCGCGCCGACAGCGTCGCCTTCGACTTCCATAAATGGCTGCACGTCCCCTATGACGCCGGCTTCTTTCTGGTGCGCGACAAGGCGGCCCATAAGCGCGCCTTCGCGGCCAACGCCGCCTATTTGACGCGCGCGCCGCGCGGCCTCGCGGCGGGCGACACCTGGCCTTGCGATCTCGGCCCCGACCTGTCGCGCAGCTTTCGCGCGCTCAAAGCTTGGTTCACCATCGAAACCTTCGGCGCCAAGCGTTTGGGCGAATGTATCGAGCAGACCTGCCGCATGGCGAAGCGGCTCGAGGCGTGGATCTCGCAGTCGGACGCTTTCGCGCTGCGCGCGCCGGTGACGCTCAACATCGTCTGCTTCGGCGTCAAGGACGATGAGGACGGTTCGCTGGCGCGCGAAATCGTCATGGAGCTGCATGAGCGCGGCGAGGCGGCGCCGTCGCTGACGATCCTCGACGGGATTCCGGCGATCCGCGCCGCGATCATCAATCACCGGACCGAAGCGCGCGACATCGACGCCTTCACCGAGTTTCTCGACGCGGCGCTTCGGCGCGCGCGCAAGGAGCCGCATGATTTCGGCGCGCTCGTCGAACCGCACGGGCCGGGGAAGACCCGGCTCTCCGAGGATTGACGCCGCGCTTGTCGTCAGCCTGTCATATTTCGCCGGGCTCTCTTTTCGATCCTTTCCGTGAGCGCCGCTATGATCCCAGACCGCCTCGCACAGCCGCCGCACGCCGACATTCCCGGATGTCTATGGTTCGTGCGGTTCAACCGCGCCGGCGAAGCCGAGCCCGGAACGGCCGACGACTTCGAAAATATCGGCGCGCCGCGCGAAGGGTTCTTGTGGCTGCACATGGATCTCGCCGACGTGCGCACGCGCCCGCTGCTGGCGCGCATCGCGGCGCTTTCCGAAGACGCGCGCGATTCGCTGTGCGATCCCGTCGACCACCAGCATCTTGAATATTCGGAGGGACTGGTCAGCGGCGCGCTGCTCGACTATGAGCGCGATCTCGGCGGCCCGACCTCGCGCACCGACTATGTCCGCTTCGCCTCGGGCGCGAGCTTTTTCATCAGCGCGCGGCGGCTGCCGATGGACAGCGTCGAGGCGACGCGCATCGCCATCGATCGCGGCGCGCGCCTCACCTCGCCGATCGATCTTTTCGAAATGCTGACGGATGCGCTGATCGACGGGCTCGCGCGCAAAGCCGCCGAACTCGGCGCGGCCTTCGATCGCGTCGAGGATCGCATCATCGATCAGCGCGGTCGCCAGGCGCGGCCGGCGCTCAGCGCCGCGCGGCGCGACGCGGTGCGTCTGGCGCGCCAGATCAGCGGCCTTTCGTCGACGGTGGCGCGCCTCGAAACGATCGAGGAGGAGGTCGACGAACAGCGCGACAATGATCTGCGCGACGCCGCGGCAAGGCTGGTTCAACACGCCGCCGCGCTGACGCAGGACGTCACGAGCCTTCAGGAGCGCGCCCGTCTCCTGCAGGACGAGCTTAACGCCATTCTCAGCCTGGAGACCAATGATCGGCTCTATGCTTTGACGGTGACGACGATGCTGCTGCTGCCGGCGACCTTCGTCACCGGCTATTTCGGCATGAACACCAAGAATTTGCTGTTCGCGGAGGACGAGAACGGCACATTCTACGCGACGATCCTCTGCGTGCTCGCCTCGGCGACGGCGCTTTTCCTGATGCGCCGCTGGGGACTTGCCGGCGCGCCGGAGAGCGAGGACCAGCGGCCGGCCGCGCCGGAGCGCCGGGACCGTCCGGCGGACAGGAGTTTTTGACATTGGGCTTGTGAGTTGCGGGGTTTACAGGCGCGCGCGCGCCGCCTAACTTCCGCGCCGACTGGGGCGAGACGCCCTGCGAGCACAACCTGGGAAATCCATGCGCGCCGAACCGCTTGCGCTGAAAGCCGACATTGAGCAGTCCATCGGACTGCTGAGGAGGCATCTTTGACGTCGACGCCTCGCAACGGCGCCTCGCCGAACTGAACGTCCGGGCGGAAGACCCCGCGCTCTGGAACGATCCCGAAGCCGCGCAAAAACTGATGCGCGAGCGCACCCAGCTGGAAGAGCAGGTGGGGGCGCTGTCCGGCCTCGAGCGCGAGCTCGAAGACGCGCTGACGCTCGTTGAACTCGGCGAAGCCGAGGGCGACGCGGCGACCGAAAAAGAGGGCGTCGACGCGCTCAAGAGCATCCTGAAGCAGGCGCGCGCCCGCCAGACCGAGGCGCTGTTCGCCGGCGAAGCCGACGCCAACGACACCTATATCGAGGTGCATTCCGGCGCCGGCGGCACCGAGAGCCAGGATTGGGCGCGCATGCTTTTTCGCATGTACGCCCGCTGGGGCGAGCGTCACAAATTCCACGTCGAGGTGATCGAGGAGACGCCGGGCGAAGAGGCGGGCATCAAATCGGGCACGCTGCTCGTCAAGGGCCATAACGCCCATGGCTGGGCGAAGACCGAGTCCGGCGTGCATCGCCTGGTGCGGATTTCTCCGTTCGACTCCAACGCCCGCCGCCACACCAGCTTCGCCTCGGTCTGGGTCTATCCGGTGGTCGATGACCGGATCGAGGTGAACGTCAATGAATCCGATTGTCGTATAGACACGTATAGATCGTCAGGCGCGGGCGGCCAGCACGTCAATACGACCGACTCGGCGATCCGCATCACCCATATTCCGACCGGCATCGTCGTCGCCTGTCAGGCCGAGCGCTCGCAGCACAAGAACCGCGCCACCGCCTGGAACATGCTGCGCGCAAGGCTCTATGAACGCGAGCTCGAAATGCGCGAAGCCGAGGCCAACAAGGTCGCGGCGTCGAAGACCGAGATCGGCTGGGGCCATCAGATCCGCAGCTATGTGCTGCAGCCCTATCAGCTGGTGAAGGATCTGCGCTCCGGATTCACATCGGGGACGCCTTCCGAGGTTCTCGATGGCGAACTCGACGATTTCATGCAGGCCTCTCTCGCCCAGCGTATATACGGCGGTCCAGAGGCCGTTGAGGACGTCGAGTAGCCGCGCTCACGCCCATTTCTCGACCGTCAGGCTGGGAATGTCGTCGAAATCCTCGCTATTCGCCACGACCAGCGTGAGGCCGAGATCGAGCGCCTGCGCGGCGATCATTCGATCGAGCGTGCGGCGGCGCTTCGGGTCTAGCTTGCGGAGCAGCGCCCCATAGGCGTCGGCGGCGCCGCGGTCGAAGGGCAGCACATCCAGATTCTCGGCGAGCAGCGCGATATTCTCCGCGAGCCGTCCGTTATGTTCGGCGGCGGCTGCGCCAAGCGTCTCGGCGAGACTGATCGCCGAGACCGCCACGTCGCCGACCTCGAGCGCGGCGAGCCGATCGAGCACGCCGGGAAGACCAAGCGCCGCGGCGATGACGATATTGGTGTCGAGGAGGTAGCGCGCCATAGCGCTAGCGGGCGTCGAACAGCCGCTTGGGCGGCTTGAACTCGGGGCGCGCGATCGAGGCCGGCGGCGGCGCGGCTTTGAGCCGCGCGACGAGTTCGGCCATATCGAGCCGCGCCGGCGTCACCACGAGACTTCCGCCTTGCCGCCGCACGACGACTTCGGCGCCCTCGTCGAAAGCGATTCCGCGCGGAATTCTTACCGCCAGACTATTGCCCGATTTGAAAATGCGCGTGGAGCTCATGACATCAGTCTGCCAAGGCGGCCGCGTTCTGTCAATCTGAGTATATACGTCCCTTGACGGAACGGCCGCCACTGCGCGGGATCGCCTTCGGTCCCGTCCAACCCCGGCGACCGCGCCACGCCAAAGGCGATTTCGAAAAGATAACGCAGCGCCTTAATGCGGCGGGCCGACGAATTTAGTTGCGTCCGCGCGCACGGCGCGCGCTTGATCCCTTGGGCGAGCGCGTGCTATCTGCGGCGCGCCACGCATGCGCTGCGGAGAGGTGGCTGAGTGGTTGAAAGCACCGCACTCGAAATGCGGCATACGGGCAACCGTATCGGGGGTTCAAATCCCTCCCTCTCCGCCAACTGCTCGCGAACCGTCTGATTTCCAAGAAACCTACGGTGGAAGACTTGGCAAAACATCCCCCGATTGAAGTGACGTGTGGCGGTCTACCAATTTAGCTTCGGATCAGTTGGTCAGCGCCGGGCTTTCGCGATAGAGCGATGGAAAGAGGCGCTTGAGATCGTCGATCTTCGGCAGGTCATTGTAGACGATGTAAGGCTGCGCGGGATGGCGAAGGAGATAGTCCTGATGATAGGCCTCCGCCGGGTAGAACTCCCTGAGCGGTTCGAGCGTCGTGACGATCGGCGCGAAGAAGACCTTCGAGTCAGACAGCTGCGCAATATAGGCGCGCGCGGCCTTTTCCTGATCGGCGTTGGCGACGAAAATCGTTGAACGGTATTGCGCGCCTGCGTCAGGGCCCTGGCGGTTAAGCTGCGTCGGATCATGCGCGACGGAAAAGTAGACGCGCAACAGTTCTCCAAGACTCACGGTCTTCGGATCATAAGTGACTTCGACCGCTTCAGCGTGACCGGTGTCGCCCCCGGAAACCTTCTCGTAGCGGGCCGTCTCCTTGGCGCCGCCCGCATAGCCGGACACGGCGCGCGAGACGCCCTCGACGCGCTGAAACACGCCTTGCACGCCCCAAAAACAGCCGCCGGCGACGACGAGCTTCTGTTCCTGGCTGCTCGTGGCCGGCGGATCGTAAGCGGGCGCAGGCAGAACAATTGCGCGCTCGGCGGCTTCCCCGCACAAGGAAGCGAAAATGATCAGCGCGGCGACGAGAACAGCGGCGGTGAATCTCATGGCGATCTCTCCTACGCTTGTCCGCGTCCCACGAAACGCAGCGCGACGCCGTTCATGCAGTAGCGCAGCCCCGTCGGCCTCGGACCGTCGGTGAAGACATGGCCAAGATGCGCGTCGCAGCGCTTGCAGGAGACGGCGACGCGCCTCATGCCGAACGACGTATCGGCGCTTTCCACGACATTCGCCTTGGAAATCGGCGCGAAAAAGCTCGGCCAGCCTGTGCCAGAGTCATATTTCGTCTTTGAGTCGAACAGCGCGGTATCGCAGCAGACGCATCGATAAAGTCCGTCTGCGTGATTATCCCAGTCGGGTCCGGTAAACGCGCGCTCCGTGCCGTCCTTGCGCGTGACCTCAAAAGCGAGCGGCGAGAGCTGCGCGCGCCATTCGGCATCGGTCTTGACGATCTTTTCCAGGCGCGAAAGTCCAGCACTCCTGCCGTTCGAGTCGAATGTTTCGATCTCGACCATTTCGGCGGCGGCACGGGCGTTCCGAGCGAAGGCCAGAAAAAAGGCGCCAGACATGAGGCTGCGACGATTCAAGATCGGCTCCTGCGTTCTCACTCTGTCTATTCGCCCGCGCGCCGGAAAGCGTTACGGCGCCGCGAAAAATTTCCGTTTCACCGGCGTCCGAAGAGCTTTTCGATGTCGGCGAGCTTCAGCTCAATATAGGTGGGCCGGCCGTGATTGCATTGGCCTGCCCCCGGGGTCGTCTCCATCTCGCGCAGCAGCGCATTCATCTCGGGCGCCGAAAGCCGCCTGCCGGCGCGCACCGAATGATGGCAGGCGCAGGTCGCGAGCACGTGATCGAGCCTGCGCGAAAGTCCGCGCGCGTCGCCTTCTTCCGCCAAGAGGTCGGCGATGTCCTCGACGAGACGCTTGCAGTCCACTTCGCCGAGCAGCGCCGGGGTCTCGCGCACGAGCATGGCGCCGGGGCCGAAAGTTTCAAGCGCCAGACCGAACGCCGCGAGTTCGTCCAGCGCCGGCGCAAGCGCGGTCATGCGCGACTCGTCGAGTTCGACGACGGCGGGGATCAGCAGCATCTGACGTGCGACGCCGGCCTCCTCGCGCTGGCGCTTGAGCTTCTCATAGACGATGCGCTCATGCGCCGCATGCTGGTCGACGATGACGAGACCGTCCTGCGTCTGCGCGATGATGTAGGTTTCGTGCAGCTGCGCCCGCGCCGCGCCGAGCGGCGACTCGGGCTCCGGCGCAGGCGTATCATGCGCGCGCGAATCGGCCATTGGCGCGCCGGCGTCAAAGGCGGCTTGCGGCTGGTCTTCGAAGCCGGCGGGCGCGTAAGGCGAGCGCGGTAGGCTCCAGTTTGCGGGCGGCGGCGCGCGATATCGGGCGCCATTGCCGCGCGCCAAAGCGTCGATCGCCGCGCGCGCGTTTGTGTCGGCGCTGCGATGGCTCTTCTCGGCGAGCGCCTGCTTCAACGCGCCGACGACGAGGCCGCGCACCAGCCCCGGATCGGCGAAGCGCACCTCCGCCTTGGCCGGATGCACATTGACGTCGACGCTGCGCGGATCGCAGTCGATGAAGAGCGCGGCGACGGGATGGCGGTCGGAACTCAAAAAATCGAGATAGGCGGCGCGAATGGCGCCGGCGAAGAGCTTGTCGCGCACCGGCCTTCCATTGACATAGACATATTGCATCTGGGCGTTGCCGCGACTGTAGGTCGGCAGCCCCGCGAGGCCCGAGAGCTTCACGCCTTCGCGTTCCGCTTCCAGCCGAAACGCATTGGCGGCGAATTCTTCGCCAAGGATCTGGAAGATGCGCCGCGCGGAATCGTCGCCGCAGGGCGGATAGTCGAAGAGCGCGCCGCTGTCGGCGGACAGCGTGAACCGCGTCTGCGGATGGGCCATGGCGAGTCGCTTGACGACATCGACGATCGCCGCGGTCTCGGTGCGCTCGGTTTTGAGAAACTTGAGCCGCGCCGGCGTCGCGGCGAACAGCGCGCGCGCTTCGATCTTGGTGCCGCGCGGCCAGTTCGAGGCGGAGAGTCCACGCTTTTCGCCGGCGTCGACTCGGATCGAAACGCCGTGCGGGGCGCCCATCGCCCGGGTTTCGATCGTCAGGTCGGCCACCGCCGCGATCGACGGCAGCGCCTCGCCGCGAAAGCCGAGCGTGGCGATCGCGGTCAGATCGCCGTCGGGGATTTTCGAGGTCGCGTGGCGCTCGATCGCGAGCGCGAGGTCGCGCGCGTCCATGCCGCTTCCGTCGTCGATGACGCGGATGAGGCTTTTGCCGCCGTGTTCGACCGCGACGTCGATGCGCGTCGCGCCGGCGTCAAGCGCGTTCTCGACCAGCTCCTTGACGGCGGACGCCGGGCGCTCGACCACTTCGCCGGCGGCGATGCGATCGACGAGAAGGGGGTCGAGGCGGCGAACGGGCATGGGTGGATCCACTTATTAGCGGCACACATAATCTCGATCATACGCATCACCCATCAACAAGAGTCGTCGAAAGCGCCCATGCAAAGGTCTTTTCTTGTTGCTCCCGAACGAAAGCTTCCTCGTCGATGACCGAGTAGCCTATTAGACGCGCTCCGCGACAGAAACCCTCTCGCGATCCCGCTTTGTGAGTGCCTGTGGTGAGGCCAGTTTGATCAACAACAATCGCCCCGATAAGGGGCCAGCCTTGGAGATGCGCATACTCGATGATCGCGTACATGTGCGGGCCAACAGCGCGATGCAATGCCATACTCCACTTCAGCCCGCTCTCTGCTGCGACCTCTTTGTATGATATGAATCTGCGCTCGCGTGCGGCTTTGAGGATCGCTGCTCTAGTCTTGTGGAAGCTCAATCCTTTCGCAGACACTTCCTCTAGGCGCTCTAGAGCCCGAAGATAAAGTGGATTACTAGTCAATCCGGCGCGGCGATAATTGCTGATCAGCGATCTTAACTTGGTTTCGTCCAAACCTTCAACATTGACCGTTGGCTGCTTGAGCGGCGTAGGGCTTTTTGTACTAGTGGCTGTCACGGTCGGCATCCCTCGTGCTTAGAGGGGATGAGCCCTCTAATTCATCATTACACGTCCCCCCATTTGGCTCTTCGCAAATCTTTCGGTCAAATCATCGGCGCCAGCACCAGCGCCAGATTCTCCACCGCCACCACCCGCGCCCTGGCGCCAGGCGCAAGGCTCTCGACCGCCGAATCTTGTGCAAGTCGCGCCTGCCATTCGACGCCGGACCAGAACACGACGCCGCGGGTTTTCGTCACCTCATGCGTCATCGTCAGTTCGCGGCCGATCAGATCGCTGCTCTTATCTTCTTCGATGTCGGCGTTTTGAAACCGCTGCAGCGGCTTCCTGCCGACGATGGCGATCAGCAGGCCGGCGCCGGCGACGATCGCCGCGGTTTCAATGAGCGATGGCCGCCAGCCGGTCGCATAGAGAACCGCGCTGGTCAGGAGCGCGCCCACCGCTACGAACATCACCGGCGACAGGCCGATCACGACGATGTCGAGTCCGAGCAGGATCAGGCCGGCGATCAGGCTCGCATTGGCGGGGTCGTAGAGGAAGGCGGGCTCCATCTTTATTCCGCTTCCCGCCAAGGCTGCGCGCGGCGCTGCTGAGTATCGTTCGACGCCGGGCTGGCGTTGACGGCCTTGAGCACCGCCATCGCCTTGGCGATCCAGCCGGCGGGGTCGGCGCCGTCGCCCATCAACACCAGCGAATTGCCGGCCTTGGCGAGGCGGCCATATTGCTCGATGGCGCTCTTGGCGACTTCGAGCTGCACCGCCTGATCGCCGCCGACCTGGGTGATTTGCGTACGCACCAGTTCGATCGCCTTCGCCTGGCCTTCGGCGCGCAAAATCGCCGCCTGTTTCTCGCCGTCGGCGCGGTTGATCTCGGATTGTTTCACGCCTTCCGATTCGAGCACCGTCGCCCGCTTGTCGCGCTCGGCCTTCATCTGCCGCTCCATCGACTGGCGCAGCGATTCAGGCATGGCGATGTCCTTGATCTCATAGCGCGTGACATGCGCGCCCCAGAGCTGGGCGGCGTCGGAGACGGCGCGCACCACCCGCTCATTGATCTCGCTTCGGTTCTCGAAGGTCTTGTCGAGCTCCATCGAGCCGATCGCTGAGCGCATCGAGGTCTGCGCCAGATTGATGATGGCGCGGCGGATGTCCTGCGCGCCATAGGCGGCGTCCTTGGCGTTGACGATCTTGTAATAGAGAACGCCGTCGATGGTGACGGTGGCGTTGTCCTTGGTGATCGCGTCCTGCTCCGGCACGTCGATCACCTGTTCGCGCAGATCGAAGGTGTAGGCCACCCGCTCGACGATCGGCCAGACGAAATTGACGCCCGCGGTCAGCGATCGGTTGTAGCGGCCCAGCCGCTCGATGACGAGCACGGTCTGCTGGCGCACGAAGCGCACCATCGTCGACAGCGCCAGCAGCGCGACATAGGCGAACCAGAACAGCGGATTTTGGAAGAGACCAATCGGCAGGCCGAGATTGAAGGACCGGTCGATGATCAAGAGGCCGATAGCGGCGGCGCCGACGATAAAAAGTGCGAAACCCATGGAATGAACCCTCCGCGACAGGCGCGTTGAGAGAAAGTTATCGAGCGACTGAGACACGGGCGCTCCTATTCATGGCGCATGGGGGAGGCCTTCCCGCGAAGGCGATCCCTCGGCGCCAATCGACGTCTAGCGCGCCAGAAACGCCGAAGGCGTGCGCCGGCGCATGTCTCGTTCGAGGCTCAGCGCTGTCTCCACCAGCTTTCGAGCGTCGGACCGAACATCGGCGAAGCATAGCGCGGCAATCGCGCCGGGCGCGCGATGTCGGTCGAATGCGCCAGCCATTGGTCGGACGCATGAAACAGCGGCACGACGTAGAAGCCGGAAAGCAGCACGCGGTCGTAGGCGCGAACGGCGGTGATGAAATCGTCGTGGCTTGTCGCGGCCAGCAGGGCGGCGATGAGCGCGTCGATCGCCGGCGAGGCGGCGCCAGCCAAATTGAAGGAGGCTTCCTGGTTTGCGCTTGAAGAGCCCCAGCGCATGCGCTGCTCATTGCCCGGCGACGCCGAGGCGACCCACTGGCCGAGCATCATGTCGAAATCGAACTTCTGCCGTCGGCGTTGATATTGCACCTCGTCGACGAGACGCACGCGGGCGTCGACCCCGATGCGCTGCAGCGAGCCGGCATAGTTGAGCGCAAGCCGCTCCTGATTGCGGTCCTTGACCATGATCTCGAAGGCGACAGGCTCGCCGTCCTTGCGCAAAACGCCGTTTTCGATGCGGTAGCCGGCGCTCTCGAGCAGATCGAGCGCGCGCTTGGCCATCTCGCGGTCGCGGCCTGAACCGTCATTGATGGGCGGTCGCCAGCGGCCTTCCAGAATGTCTTCGCGCACGGCATCCGGAAACGGCGCCAGCAAGGCGCGCTCGCCGGGGGACGCCGGGCGGCCGGACGAGGACAATTCGGATTCGTCGAAGAAGCTTTTCGTGCGGGTATAGAGGCCGGCGTAGAGATTCGTGTTGACCCATTCGAAGTCGAACATCATGCCGAGCGCTTCGCGCAGGCGGATGTCCTTGAACAGGGGACGACGCGTATTGAAGACGAACCCCTCCATGCCTTTGGGATTTTCGTTTTTCAGCGTCTCCTTCACCACGCGGCCTTCCGTGAGCGCCGGGAAGTCGTAGCCGCTCGCCCAGCGGGTCGTGCTGGTTTCGTCGCGATAGTCGAGCAGGCCCGCCTTGAAGGCCTCAAAGAGCGAATTGCCGTCGCGGAAATATTGAATGTCGATCTCGTCGAAATTGTAGAATCCGCGCTGGCTCGGCAGGTCGGCGCCCCAATAGTCCTCATTGCGGCGCAGCAACAGGCGCGCGCCGACTTGCGCGTCTGCGATCACATAGGGACCGGAGCCGACGGGCTTGGCGAGCGTCGCTTCAGAGAAGCGCTCGACGTCGGTCGCGTGTTTGGGCAGCACCGGCATGATCGCCAGAATGAGCGGCAGCTCCCGGTCGCCGACGCCTGAGAGGTCGTAATGGACGGTATGCGCGTCGGGCGCGTCGATCGATTTGACCAGCCCATAGGCGATGCGCTGCTGCGGCCGTCCCTTCGTCTTTAAGAGATCGAACGAGAACAGCACGTCTTGCGCGGTGATCGGCTTGCCGTCGGAAAAGCGCGCGCGCGGGTCGAGATGGAAGGTCACCTGCGAACGCGCCTGATCGACGTCGATTGACTGCGCGATCAGGCCGTAGAGCGTGAATGGTTCGTCTTGCGAGCGGGCCATTAGGCTTTGAAAAACATTGCCGACAAGCCCCTGCGCCGCGGTTCCCGACTTGAGATTGAACGGGTTGAGGCTGTCGAAGGTGCCGGCAAGGCCGACGCGAAGTTTGCCGCCCCGCTCCGCGCCCGGCTCGGCGTAAGGGAAGTGGTGGAAATCGCTCGGTAAAGCTGGCGCGCCGTGCATGGCGATCCCATGCGTCGGGCAGGGCGCTTCGGCCGCGCGCGGGGGCGGCGCGGCGCCCGAAGCGGGCGCGGCGATAAGGAGCGACAGGGCGAAGCTGAGCGCGCGGCGCCCCCGCATTCGCTGTTCCCCGCCGCCGCTGGCGGGGCGTCTTGCAGGAATCGGGTGAATCTTCATCGGCGGACCATAATCCAACGTCCTGTCGCAAGAAGCGAGTCGCGCTTAAGTTTTCGGCCATTTTTTTGCGATAGTTGTGGGCAAAAAGCGCCTTCTCCAAGCATTGAGCGCTCCATCCGGCTGGAATTTACTGCCGCGACCATGTAAGAGCGATGCCGTCGCCTCGTCGGCGTCTCGCGATCGCGCTGGAACACGGGCTGGTCAAGTTCCATGGCGCTGTGGCGCGAAGGCGGCTCCCGTTATGACGCGATCTCGAAACTATCCGGAGCCGGAGAGCGCCGGCCAGCAGGACAATCGAAAGGAACTTCCGATGTCGACCCATATCTCGCGTTCTTGCGCGATCGCCCTTGCGGGAGCGTTGCTGTTCGTCGGCGGCGGCGCATTGGCTCAGCAGGCGCCCGCGGCCGGCGCAGCGCAGCAACAGCAACAGCAGCCTCAGGGGCCGATTGCCGCCGAACTCGTCGCTGTCCAGCCGGACTGGACCAAGGTGTGCGGCGCTGATCCGCAGACCAAAAAGGAAATGTGCTACACGACGCGCGACTTCGGCGTGTCGGCGAAGGAGGGCGAGGCGCCCCAGCCGCTGCTCGCGCTCGCGATTTACGATCCCAAGGGCGACGATCAGAAGATCATCCGCCTGCTGCTGCCGCCGGGCCTCATGCTGAAGCCCGGCTTCCGCTTTTCGATCGATAAGGGAGCGCCGGAAAGCGGCGCGTTCGAAATCTGCTTCCCCAATGGCTGCTTCGCCGAGGCGAAGGTCAAGAAGGCGGTCGTCGACGGCATGAAGAAGGCCGAAAAGATGACGGTGGTCGTTAAGAATCAGGCGAACGGCGAGGTCACCTTCTATCTGCCGCTCGCCAATTTCGGCAAAGCCTTCGACGGCCCCGCCGTCGACCCCAAGGTCCTCGAAGAGCAGCAAAAGAAGCTCCAGGAAGAACTGCAGAAAAAGGCCGAGGAGGAGCGCAAGAAGCTCGAGGTCCAGAAGGGCGCCGCCGCGCCGGCCGCCACGAAGCCCGCGCCGGCCGCCGCGAAGAAATAAGTTTGTAACGAGCCCGAGACGAACGCCCGCGCGGGACGCTCCCGCGCGGTTTTTTTTGTGGGCATGGCCTCGGGAGCGAATGACGCGTGGCGCGGCGTCGCCCTTCCGCCCTCAGCATTTCCGGGAGATTCGCTGAACTCCCGACCAGTCGCGCATAACGACAGCGTCACTTTGACGCGCGACGATGAGCCGGTCTATATAGGCCGTCGGGCCGTATCGATCGCAACCACCGGCGAGGTCAAAGCACGCATGTCTATCGCCATCGCTATGGTCCTGGTCGTCGCGGGTTCGATCCTGTTTCACATGTTGAGTCCCTGGCGGGCGACGCCGATCGCGTCGAACTGGGGCTTCATCGACGATACGATGGGTCTGACCTTCCTGGTGACGGGGGCCGGATTCGTCGCCGTCATCCTGTTTATGGCGTATTGCCTCTATCGCTTTCGCCATGTGCCGGGCCGGCGCGCCGCCTATGAGCCGGAGAATCAGAAGCTCGAAGCCTGGCTTGGAATCGTCACGACGATCGCCGTCATCATTCTCCTCGCGCCCGGCCTGTTCGTCTGGGGCCAGTTCATCACCGTGCCTAAGGACGCGATGGAGATCGAAGCGGTGGGAGTCCAGTGGAACTGGAGCTTTCGCCTGCCGGGCGCTGACGCCCAGCTCGGCTCGAGCGATGTGCGCTACATCGACTCAACCAATTCCATGGGTCTGAGCCCGGCCGATCCGAAGGGACAGGACGATCTGCTGATCACGAGCGGGGACCTGCACCTGCCGCTTGGCAAGCCGGTCAAGGTCCTGCTGCGATCGATCGACGTCCTACATGACTTCTATGTCCCCGAGATCAGGGCGAAGATGGACCTCGTGCCGGGCATCGTCACATATTTTTGGTTCACGCCGACCAAGATCGGCGAATATGAGATACTCTGCGCCGCCTATTGCGGCACAGGGCATCCGCAGATGCGCGGCAAGATGGTCATAGAGTCGGAGGCTGACTTCGAGACCTGGCGCACGGCGCAGCAGACGTTCGAGCAGTCGCGCAAGAGCGACGCAGGCCGAGACAAGCGGGCCTCTGCTCAATGACGCTCACCGATGCGAGTTGCGCCGCTTTGACATTCATCGCCGCTGATCGAGCGCCGCTGCGACGGGGCTCGATCGATCGCCGGAAGCGCGATAGCGGCGAAGGGAGGATCGTTCCATGACCGACGCCAGCGTACCACAGAACGTCGCGCCGCCGCCGGCGGAGGTGGCGGACGTCGAACTCTATCACGCTCACAGCTGGATCACGAAATATGTGTTCAGCCAGGACGCCAAGGTCATCGCCATTCAATACGCCGGCACGGCCATCACCGTCGGCATTTTGGCCCTGGTGCTGTCATGGGTGATTCGCCTGCAGCTCGCCTTTCCAGGGGCAATCCCTTTCATTGACGCCAATGTCTATTACCAGTCCGTGACCATGCATGGCATGATCATGGTCGTCTACATGCTCACCGCCATCTTTCTCGGCGGCTTCGGCAACTATCTCATTCCACTGATGGTGGGCGCGAGGGACATGGTGTTCCCTTACGTCAACATGCTCAGCTTCTGGGTCTATCTGATCGCGACCCTGGTTCTCGTCTCGAGCTATTTCTTCCCTGGCGGGCCGACCGGCGCCGGCTGGACTCTTTATCCGCCGCAATCGATCCTGACAGGCACGCCGGGCCACGAATACGGCATCATCCTGATGCTCGTTTCGTTGATCCTCTTCATCGTCGGCTTCACGATGGGCGGACTGAATTACGTGGTGACGGTGCTGCAGGCGCGCACCCGAGGCATGACGCTGATGCGCATGCCGCTGACGGTTTGGGGGATCTTCTCCGCCGCGGTCATGGCGCTTCTCGCCTTCCCCGGCCTCTTCGTCGCCTGCCTCATGCTGCTCCTCGACCGCACGCTCGGCACGAGCTTCTTCATGCCGTCGCTCGTCGAACTCGGCGAGCGCAAGGACTATGTCGGCGGCAGCCCGATCCTGTTCCAGCACCTGTTCTGGTTCTTTGGGCATCCGGAGGTCTATATCGTCGCGCTGCCGGCCTTCGGCGTCGTTTCCGATCTGATCAGCGTGCATGCGCGCAAGAACATCTTCGGATACAGGATGATGGTTTGGGCCATCATCGCCATTGGCGTGCTCAGCATGGTGGTCTGGGGCCACCATATGTATATCAGCGGCATGGACCCGTGGTTCGGGTTCTTCTTCGCGGTGACGACGCTCGCGATCGCGGTGCCGACGGCGCTGAAGGTCTATAATTGGGTGCTGACCCTCTGGCACGCCGACATCCATTTCACGACGCCGATGCTGTTCGCGCTGGGGTTCCTCGTCACCTTCGTCAACGGCGGCATCACCGGCCTTTACCTCGGCAATGTCATCGTCGACGTGCCACTGTCGGCGACGCTGTTCGTCGTCGCCCATTTCCACATGGTGATGGGCATCGCGCCGGTGCTCGTGATCTTCGGCGCCATCTATCATTGGTTTCCGAAAATCACTGGCCGCATGATGGACGAGCGGCTCGGCAAGATTCACTTCTGGATCACCTTCCTTGGCGCCTATGCGATCTTCTTTCCGATGCACTATCTGGGCGTGCTCGGGATGCCGCGGCGCTTTTATGAGATGGGCGAAACCGCCTTCGTTCCCGCGTCGGCGGAAACGCTCAACATTGTGATCACGGTCATCGCCTTGGCGGTCGGCTTCGCGCAGTCGATCTTCTTCTACAATCTGTATAAGAGCCTGAAGCATGGCGCGGCGGCCGGCGGCAATCCGTGGCGCGCCGCTTCGCTCGAATGGCAGACTCCCGAAACGCCGCCGGGTCACGGCAATTGGGGCAAGAATCTGCCGGTGGTTTATCGCTGGCCTTACGCCTACAGCGTGCCCGGCGCGCCGGAGGATTATCTGCCGCAGAACGCGCCGCCAGTGAGAGGAGAGCGTTCGCCATGAGCGTCATGGGGCTCTTCTTCGTCTTTATCGCCACGGTCGCGATCATGTGGTTGGTGCGCCAGGGAGTGATGGAGTCGCCCTGGCTCGAGGAAGGCGAGGTCGCGCATTATCGTCGCGCCGGCGGCGCCGAGCCGCCGACAGCCGGGAGAGTGGGGCTGGCGGTCTTTCTCGCCGTCGCCGGCTGTCTGTTCTCTCTGCTCGCCGCCGCCTTTTTCATGCGCGGCGACGCGCCCGACTGGCAGATGCCGCCGATCCCCGGCGTGCTCTGGGTCAACACTTTTCTTCTCGCCGCCAGCAGCGTCGCGCTGCAGGTCGCGGTCTTCGCCGCCCGACGCGCCAACGCCGAGCGGGTCAAGACGGCGCTGCTTGTCGGAGCCGTAACCGCGGCTCTTTTCCTGATCGGTCAAATCTGGGCGTGGCGCGAGCTTCTCGAGCTGCGATTCTTCGCCTCGAGCAACGCCGCCAACGCCTTCTTCTATCTGCTGACGGGCGTGCATGCGCTGCATCTCATTGGCGGTCTGGTGGCGCTTGCGCGAACCACCGACAAGGTGCGCGGCGCCGAGCGAGTCACCAAGGCGCTGACGACGAGCGTCGAACTCTGCGCCATCTATTGGCATTTTCTGCTGTTCGTCTGGTTGCTGATGTTCGCCATGCTGATCGGTTGGGCCGATGGTTTCGGCGCCATCTGCCGGCGTCTGCTTTCGTAAAGGGAATGCGCTATGACGGCGGAGCCTGTCACGACTGAACATGTAACGACTGAGCCCACGCTGCGGAGCAGCCTGCACGGCATGGTCGCTGACTGGTCCTCGGATCAGCGCTCTTTCAAGAGCGCGTCCTGGGGCAAGGCCATGATGTGGATCTTCCTCGTCAGCGACACCTTCGTCTTCAGCTGCTTTCTGATTTCCTACATGACGGTGCGCATGTCCACGACGGTGGAATGGCCGCACCCGAGCGAAATCTTCGCTCTCGAGATCGGCGGCAAGAAAATCCCGCTCATCCTCATCGCCATCATGACGTTCGATCTCATCACGAGCTCGGGCACCATGGCGATGGCCGTCAACTTCGCCTATGCGCGCGAGCGCAGGAAGGCCGCGATTTTGATGCTGGTGACAGCGTTCTTTGGCGCCGCCTTCGTTGGCATGCAGGCCTTCGAATGGACCAAGCTCATTCACGAAGGCGTGCGGCCGTGGGGCAATCCCTTCGGCGCGGCGCAGTTCGGCTCGAGCTTCTTCATGATCACCGGTTTTCACGGCTTCCACGTGTCGATCGGCGTGATTTTCCTGCTCATCGTGGCGCGCGCCGTCTGGCGCGGCGATTATGACGTCGGACGGCGCGGTTTTTTCACGAGTCGCAAGGGCAGATACGAGATCGTCGAGATCATGGGCCTATATTGGCACTTTGTGGATCTCGTATGGGTCTTCATCTTCGCATTCTTCTATCTGTGGTGACGTCTCCGACGGGGGAAATGATGACGGTGACGACGGAAAATACGACGCATAGCCATGCGCCTGTCACGCAAGCGGCGCAGCCCGCGGCGCAGGCGCATGGCCAGCAGCATCCAATCAAGCTCTATCTTCTGGTGTGGGGGCTGCTCTTCTTTCTGAGCGCCTGCTCCTATCTCGTCGATTATTTCGACTTTCAGGGCTATTTGCGATGGTTCCTGATCGTCCTGTTCATGCTGCTAAAGGCGGGGCTCATCGTCGCCGTCTTCATGCACATGGCATGGGAGCGGCTGGCGCTGGTCGTCGCCATTCTGGCGCCGCCGATGGCGGTTCTCGTGCTGATGGCGATGATGGCGTGGGAAGGCGACTACACCAACTATCTGCGCGTGATCTTTTTCGGCGCGTGACGCGGGCTTGCCCGCTCCGCCTGAATGAATCGCGCCGATCTCGGGCCGTCGGAGAATCGCGAATGCGAAGGGACGATCAGCGCGTCGCCAATAAGGCGATCCTCATCGTCCTCTCGGCGCTCTGCCTCGTCATGATCATTTTTCTCGGCGCCTGGACGGTGGTCGCGCATCTGCAATAGCGCCGCCTCGGCTATTCCTCGAGCGCCCCCTCCTCATTGACCGCATGCGCGAGGCCGGCCGTCGTCACCAGCCCCGCGACGCTGACGGCGACCATGAGGGCGACGACGCCCGTGAGTCCCCAGCCGGCCTGCAGTTGCGGCACGACGAATGTGCCGAAAGTGGCGCCGACCTTGGCGCTGGCCGCCGCGAAGCCGCTGGCCGAGGCGCGAATCGCCGTCGGGAACAGCGTCGGCGCGAGGGTGAACGTCGTGGCGTTGGGTCCGGCGTTCATCGCGAAATTGAACAGCATGAAGCCGCCGATGACGAAGGCGAGATGCGCATTCGCGCCATTGTCCGACATCGCGGCGAAGAGCAACAGCAGCATGCCGAGCCCCATGCCGCTAAATCCCGCGACCTGCATGGTGATCCGCCCAAAGCGCGGAACGGCCCAGAGGCTCGCCACAAAGCCGATGATCAGAAAGGCGTCGACGATGGCGCTGCCTTCCGCGTCGGCGAAATCGGCCGCGAGCGAGCCCGCGTCGGCGGCGCCAAGATGCATGGCGCCGAGAATGACCGGCGTGAACAGTCCGACGCCGTAGGTCGCGACGTCCATCAGCATCCACGGCAAGGAGACGAGCATCGTGCGGGCGCGAAAGGCTTCGCTGAACAGCGCCGAATAGCCGACGTCCTGCGCCTTGGGCGCGGAAGCCCGTTTCGACGCCGCAAGGGCGACCGGTTTGGCGCCAAGGTTCACAAGCGGCTCGCCGAACTCGACCAATAACGTCCTGAGCAGCGCCCTTGCCTCGCTGATCCGCCCCTGCGCCACCAGCCAGCGCACGCTTTCCGGCGCCCATAGGCGCGCAGTTAGAAAAAGCAGCGCGATGGCGCCCCCGGCGCCGAACAGCAGCCGCCAATCCTCCGTCGAGGGCCGCAGCTTCAAAATGGCAAGTCCGGCGAGAGCCGCCGCCGCCATGCCGACCGATTGCAGGGCGATCGTCGCGACCGTCATTCTGTTGCGCGTCGCGCGCGGCATGAGCTCCGACACATAGGCGCCGCTCGTCGGAAAATCGATGCCGACGCCAACGCCAAGCAGGAACTGCGACAGCAGGATGACGCGGGCGTTCGGCGCCGCCGCGCCGATAAAGCACGCGAGCGCGATGATCGCCATGTCGGCGATGAAGACGCGCTTGCGGCCGAACCTGTCCGCGCCGATGCCGCCGAGCGCCGACCCGGCGACCGCGCCGAGCACCAGCGCCGATCCAATCAGGCCGACGAAAAGCGGACTGATCGGAAAGTCGCGCTTGAGCAGCGGCAGCGCGACGCCCAGGCCGGACACCGAGAAGCCGTCCAAAAACGCGCCGCCGCTCGCTGCGAGCCAATAGGCGTAATGACGCCATGTCATCGGCGCTTCGTCGAGTGCGGAAAAGACCGATGTGGCGTTCAATGGCGAGGCCGTCACCCGGCCTTGCTCCTTTCCTCTTCGTTCTTTGCTTGTTGATAAAGCTTGCGGATTTCGTCGATGTCGACGGAGGGCTTCGGCAGCTTCAGGTTAAGATCGTCGAGCGTATCGGCGATGATGCTGGAAACCGCCAGATTGCGAAACCATTTGTGATTTGCCGGGATGACGAACCAGGGCGCATGTTCGGTCGAGCAGCGCGACAAGGCCGCCTCGAAGGCCTTGATGTAGTCGTCCCATTTTTTGCGCTCGGAATAGTCGCTGGCGCTGATCTTCCATTGATTCGCCGGATCGTCGAGCCGCGCCTTGAAGCGCTTGAGCTGTTCTTCTTTGGAGATGTAGAGAAAGAATTTCAGAATCGTCGTCTTGTTTTCTACCGTAAGCAGCTTTTCCCATTCGTTGATGAAATCATAGCGCGGCTTCCAGACCTCCTTGGGCGCAAGCTTATGCACGCGCACGACGAGCACGTCTTCGTAATGCGAGCGATTGAAGATCGAAACATAGCCGCGTTGCGGCGCATGCGGATGAACGCGCCACAGAAAGTCGTGCTCCTGTTCTGCGGGGGTCGGCTGCTTGAACCCCGTCACCTGCACGCCCTGCGGGTCCATGGCGCTGATGACATGCCAGCAGGTGCCGTCCTTGCCGGCGCTGTCAATGCCCTGCAAGACGATCAGCAGTGAATGCGTGCGGTCGGCGTAGAGTTTGCGCTGCAGCTCGGTAATGCGCGTGAGATTGCGTTGCAATTCCTGCGCCGCTTCGGCGTCATTCGCATAGTCGCCATGAAAGCCCGGATCAATTGATCCAAGATTGACGTCCGAGCCGGGCTCGACGCGGAACTTCTTGACGAATTTCATGTGCTCCGCCTCCTTCGTCTCGTCGCTCTCGTTTAACCGGCGAGAGCGACATGGCTCGCAGTCAGGTTCTTGTCGCGCCGCCCGGCCAGACGCCAGTAGATCATCTTCACGATCTCAGTCACGACGACCCAGAGCAGGCAGTAGAGCCACACGCCGACGATCGCCGCGCCGGGAACGGCGTGGACGCCGACCCCGAAGAGGCAGAGCAACACGGCGACGACCTGCGTCGCCGCGATCGCCCAGAAGAGTCTGGCGCTGGGATAAGGCGGCGCAATAATCGCTTGTTTGGTGCGCACGCTGAGGAGCAGCAGATGGCCGCCGACGGCGAGTTGCAGAAACAGCAGAGTCTGAAGCTGGCCGGGATCGATCGGAATCATCGTCTGCAGCGAATCGTCGAGCGTCCAGCGCATGCCGATCAGCAAAAACCCGAAAGTCTCGGCGACCGCGATCAGTCCCATCAGCGAAGCGAAAATGAAGATGCGGTGCATGTCCCATCTCACCGGCTGCGGCGCGACGGGGACATTGTCGTAGGCGATCGTCATGATCGGGATGTCGTCGAGGAGCGCGAGCGCGACGATCATGATGGCGGTGAGCGGCTGAAAGTCGAAAAACACGATCGATGCGACGACGACGATCATGATGTCGAGCGTCATGGCGATCCGATAGTAAATGTAGCTTTCGATGCGCTGGAAAATTTGGCGCGACACACGGATCGCATTAACGATGGTCGAAAGCCCGGGCGCTGTGAGAATCAATGCGGCGGCGCTTCGCGCCGCATCGGTCGCGCCGCTGACGGCGATGCCGCAATCGGCTTGTTTAAGGGCCGGCGCATCGTTTACGCCGTCGCCGGTCATCGCGACGATATGGCCGACCGACTGAAGCGCCTTGACGATCTCATATTTGTGTTCCGGGAACACTCTGCCGAATCCGTCGGCCCGCTCCACCGCGTCGACGACGTTGCGCGGCAGAGCGCCGGCCTTGACGTCCCCTTTGAAGACATCGCTCGCGACGAGAAGATGCGAACCCATGCCGAGCTGGGCGGCGATCTCATCGCCGATGGCGACGTCATCGCCG
This sequence comes from Methylocystis sp., assembly GCF_051062815.1. Taxonomy (GTDB): domain Bacteria; phylum Pseudomonadota; class Alphaproteobacteria; order Rhizobiales; family Beijerinckiaceae; genus Methylocystis. The sequence continues at coordinate 36,781 of NZ_JBPFDU010000088.1, forward strand.
GTCACCATCTTGACTTCCAGGCCGAGTTTGCGCGCCTCCGCGATTGTCGCCTTGGCGTCGGCGCGCGGCGGGTCCATCAGCGAGATCAATCCGACCAGTTGCCACCGCGCGCCATCTTCCGACATGGCGACGCCCAGCGCGCGTTGGCCTTTGACGGCGAGCGCAGCCACCTCGTTCTGATAGCGCTGCAGAGTCTGCGAATCGGGCCGCACGAGCGCGGATATCGCCTGCGGCGCTCCCTTGGCGTAGTGGCGAACGCCGCCAGAGGCGTCGGCGACCGTCGAGATGGTGCGTTTGCTGACGGGATCGAACGGCGTGAACGCCTTCTGCTTGAAGGCGTCGAGCGCATCATGCGCCGGCAGCGCCGCCATCACGGCGAGGTCAATCGCGTCTTCGCTGCTTTTTTGCGTCGCCAGCGCCGCGAAGAGCAGCACGTCGTCGCTCTTGAAAGCGCCATAGGGAACGGCGCTTTGCACCGTGAGCTTGTTCATCGTCAGCGTGCCGGTTTTGTCGCTGCACAGCACGTCGACCCCGGCAAGCTCCTCGATCGCGTTCAGGCGCGAAACAATGGCCTTCTGCAAAGACAGCGTATAGGCGCCGATCGCCATCGTCACGGACATGACCGCCGGCAGCGCGACCGGAATCGATGCGATCAGCAGCACCAGCACATATTGGGCGATGGAGCCGACGCGATCCCAGCTCCAGTCGTCCGGCGCGATGACTTCCCGATAGAGCTGCGCGCCGACGAGGATCAGCGCCAGAAAAAATGCGAGCACGAGGAGAAAATCGCCGACCTCCGCCACCGCGCGCTGCGAATGCGAAACGGCGCCGGCGGCGCCGACGAGCTTCGCGGTGCGCCCGAAGAAGGTGCGCTCGCCCGTCGCCGTGACCACGCCAGTCATGGCGCCTTGTTTAGCAATTGCGCCCGCATAGGCGTCGTCGCCGATTTTCTTGGAGACCGGCAGCGATTCGCCGGTGAGCGCCGCCTGATCGCAGCTCAAATAATCGCCTTCAATGAGCAGGAGATCGGCGGGGATGATCTGGCCCGCGGCGACGCTGACAATATCGCCCGGCGTCAGTTCGACGGCGGGGATCGTCGTCCAGGCGCCGTCGCGCATCACGCGCGCGCGGGGCGCGAGGTTTTTCTTTAGGGCCGCGAGCGCGTTCGCCGCCTTGTTGTCCTGCCAGAAGCCGACCACGGCGTTATAGAGAAGAAGACCCGCGACGACGCCGAAATCCGGCCAATCCCGTCGCACGGCGGAGATGACGGCGGCGGCTTCGATGAGGAACGGCAGCGGTCCCCAGAAATAGTTGAGCAGACGGCGCCACTTGCTTTCCGTCTTGTCCTCTAGCGCGTTCGGCCCATATTCCGCGAGCCGCCGCGCCGCTTCGGCGGCGGTGAGGCCGCTCTCTGTCGTCTTCAGCGTTTCAAGGCGCTGCGAGATTCTGACCTGCGCCGGATCTAGGGAAAGCGCTGGTGAAGATTGGCCCGCCGGCGTTTTCGCGCTGACGTCCGGCATGCTTGCTCTCCCTATCAGATCATCAAAATATCCGAACCGAATCTTACGGCGGGATCCGAGTCTCGCCAAGAGACTCGTTCAAAAAGGCAAGCGCGAGTCGAAATTAACCTTGCACAGCTCATTCGGCGGCTGTGCAGGCGGCGCCGTCGTTCGACGCGCCTACGGCGTTATCCTTCACGATCCTGTCGGCGCGCGCCTTCGCATCTGCGAGATCCTTGTCATAGACGTCGGTCAGATATTCATTCGTCGACGTCTTGACGATCGAGCGATTCGGCGATTGCAGCGGGCCGGACACATTAATCGAGACGACCGTCGACAGGCCGGGACGCAAGGGCTGTTTCTCGAGTTCGTCCGCCCGCAGGGCGATACGCACCGGAATGCGCTGAACGATTCGAATGAAGTTGCCGGTCGCGTTATCGGGGGGCAGAGCCGCGAAAACGGCGCCGGAGCCCGGAACGAGACCCGCTACTTCTCCGTGGTAGATGTGTTCCGATCCGTAGAGATCGACCTTGATCGTCGCCGGCTGCCCGGGACGCACCCTGGCCATCCTGTTTTCCCAGAGATTCGCTTCGACCCAGAGATGGTCGAGCGGCACGATATTGAGAATGGCGTCGCCGGGGCGCACCCGATCGCCGACTTGCACGCGGCGCTTTGCGACGTAGCCGGTCGCCGGCGCTCGGATATTCTGGCGCACGTATTCGATGTAGGCGTCGTTGTATCTGGCTTTGGCGGCCTCAATGTCGGGATGGTTCAAACGCGTGACGCCGACAACTCGCGCCTCGATCGCCTGATATTCCGACTGCGCCTCGCGCAGATCGGCTTCCTGCGCGGCGAGCTGATCCTCGGCATTCTGCAGCACCTGTCGGGACGATGCGCCGCTCGCCGCCGCCTGCCTGTATCTTGCGAGGTCGTGACGCGTCCTGTCCCGGACCGCGGCGCGGGAGATGGCCTTCTGGCAGACTTGGCGGCGCTGCGCATAAAGCGCGCCCACGGCGCGGACTGCGCGACCCAGTTCGGCCTCGGCCTGCGCGAGCGCCGCTCTCGCGCGTTGGCCGTCTAGCCGAACGAGCACGTCGCCCTTCTTCACCTGCTGTGTTTCTTCGGCGAGCACGGCGGCGACCACGCCGGTCGCGTCGGCCTTGACGGGAATGATGTTGCCGGTGATGAAGGCGTTGTCCGTCGTCACCCAGTCGCGGTCGTAAAAATACCATCGCGAGAAAGCGATCAGCGCGCCGGCAAGAACTGCGGCAACGACGATCTTGAGCAGAAATTCTCTGCGGGAGCGGATGCTTTTGCGGGATAGCGCCATCGATGGGGTTCGCGTTCTTCTGATAAAGACGTGGGGCGTTCAGCCGCCGCCAAGCGACTGGATCGTCTCGACGGCCGGCGTCAAAGGGTCGGTTTCGGGCGCCGGCTTCGGCGCGGCCAGCGGCGGACCATCGGCATAGCCGCCGCCCAGCGCCTGATACAAGTCGACGGCGGCGATCAGCCTGTCGCCTTCAAGCGCGCGCTGCGCGAAGCCGGACTCGAGAAGATCAACACGCTCGGCGATGGTTTCGCGGCGATCCTTAATGCCGTCGCGCAGCCGCGATTGCGCGAGGTCATATTGCACGCGCGCCACGCGCAGGTACCGGCTTTGCGCCTCATATTCGGCGCGCGCGCGCTTGAGATTGGCGATGGCGTCGGCGACCTGCTGCGCCGCTTGCAGCAGAGTCTCATTATACGAGTCGACCGCCTGATCATAATCGGCGCGCTGAAACTCCAGATTTCCGCTGAGGCGGCCGCCCTGGAAAATGGGCAGGCGCAGTCCGGGCGAGACTGCGTAGCCGATCGCCGAGGGCGTAAAAAGATAGCCCGCGAGTTTGCTGATCTTCGTCGAGGTCACCGAGCCTTCGAAGCCGCCGGTGATCGCAAGATCGATCGAGGGAAGAAACATCGTTTTGGCGACGTGAACCCGGGCCGCCGCCGCCTCGGCGCGGCGCAGCGCGGCGGCGAGATCCGGTCGGTGCGCGAGCAGTTCAAGGGGCAGGCTTCGTGGCAGCGGCGGCGACGCCGGCGCTGGCGCGCTTCGGCCGGCGTAAAGGTCGCGCGCGGCGTCGGGTCCTTCTCCCATGAGCCGAGCGAGCGCATCCTTCTGCAGCGTCACCAGCGCCTGCGCGGCCGCTTCGCGCCGGACGGCGTTTTCGAATTCGGCGCGGGCGATCTGCACCCCGTCCAAGGAGTCGAGTCCGGTGCGATAGCGGGTTTCGGCAAGCGAAACCAAATCGCGGCGCAGACGCGTCAAAGCCCTGGCGACCTCGAGCTGGCGCGCCGCGGCGTAGCCGCGCAGATAGGCGCGCGCGACCGAGGCGGTCAGCAGCAGGCGCGCCTGCTGCAATTCGGCCTCTTGCGCCGCCGACTCGCCGATCGCCGAGTCGAGCAGAGCCCGGTTTTTTTGCCAGAAATCCAGCTCCCAGGTCAGCGCAATCGGATTGATGAAGGCCATGGTCTTCTGCAATCCGCCCTGCGCCGGATTGTAGGAGGCCACGACGCCATGCAGCGGGTTGCGGGACTGCCGCATGCCGAAGGTCGCTTGGACCTCCGGCAGAAGCCTGGCGCCGGCGACCTGTACGATGGCGTCCGCGCCGCGCAGAGTGTCTTCCGCTTTCTTGAGGCTTTGATTGTCGCGCAACGCCTTGTCGATGACGCCGTCAAGCTCTGCGCTGCGGAAGGCGCGCCACCATTCCTCGCGGGGCCAAGCTGTTTCGCCAACGGCGGCTTTCAGCCCGGATCTGGCCAGCGTGCGCTCCATGGCCGGCGCGCCGAGAAATTGGGCGCGCTCCACCGGCATCGTGGGCGCGCAGCCGGCGAGAAAAAGCGCGATAGGGGTTCCGCAGCACAGCCATCGCCGCCGGGTCCCGCGCCGAATCACGCCGATGCGCCAAGCGACGATCCCGCGGCCAGGGCGCAGGCGGCATGGGCGAAGGCGGGAAGGCGCACGACGGGGTGCGGGCTCTCTAAGCAATAGACACTCCTACCCTGCGCCGACGATCTTAAGAACGCGGCGGCGAGTTCGCAGGAGTCATCAGCCTTTCGGCGGTTATCGGGGGAACCCCATCCCCATCCGTTAAAACTTAGTTTACGACAGAGCTACCGGTCAATAAGTCCAGATGGCGACCGCGCGCGCTATCCCCAGAGCTCCGGCGTCGGCGGCATGAGGGTCGATCCCTCATAGGACAGTCCGGGAACGCGATCGCGGGCCAGAAGCAGAGGCCCGTCGAGGTCGACGAAGGCGGCGATCTGCCCCACCAGGACAGCCGGCGCCATGGCGAGAGACGTTCCCACCATGCAGCCCGCCATGATGGAAAAGCCCATCTCCTGCGCCGCGCGCGCCAGCGCCAGCGCTTCGGTCAGGCCGCCGGTCTTGTCGAGCTTGACGTTGATTGCGTCGTAGCGGCCCTTGAGCGGCGCGAGCGAGGCGCGGTCATGCACACTTTCGTCGGCGCAGATCGGCACGGGGCGGGGCATGGTCGCGAGGATGTCGTCGCGGCCGGCCGGCAGAGGCTGCTCAACGAGCGAGACGCCGTAATCGGCGCAAGCGGCGAGCTGGCGGGGAAGGGTTTCCGTCGTCCATGATTCGTTGGCGTCGACGATAAGGGCTGAATCGGGGGCGCCCGCGCGCACCGCGGCGAGGCGCGCTTCATCGCCTTCTCCGGCGAGCTTAATTTTCAAGAGCGGCCGGTCTGCCGCCCTTTCCGCCGCGGCGCGCATCTGATCGGGCGCGCCGAGCGAGATCGTGAAGGCCGTCACGAGCGGCGAGAGCGCCTCGAAACCTGCCGCGACATGGGCCGGAACGCCCGAAAGCTTGGCCTCAAGGTCCCAGAGCGCGCAATCGAGCGCGTTGCGCGCCGCCCCCGCCGGCAGCAGGCGCTGCAGAGCGGCGCGGTCGGCGCCGGCTTCGAGGGCGTCGCGCACGCTTTCAATTGTGGCGACGACGCTTTCGGCGCTTTCGCCATAGCGTGCATAAGGCACGCATTCGCCCCGCCCGACGCCGCCGCCTTGAACCAAAGTCGCGGTCACGACTACGGCTTCGGTCCTGGCGCCGCGCGAAATCACGAAGCTGCCGGCGATCGGGTAACTCTGTATGGCGACAGATAGTTTTCGCTTCAAATCTCTCTCCGGCGCCCGCGTCGCGCGGCTGTAGTTGGCGCTTGCGATGTGCGCCGACGCGCTTGCTGACGTCAATTCACGAAGTTATGACGTTTTTGCAAGAGGCGGCTTTACAAGCGGCGGCGCGCCGGCCCGCGTCAGCGGGGCGCCACAATCGTCGGATAGGATGACGCCATCAATGAGCCGATTACTGACTCCAGCGCGGAGCGAAGCCCGATGACCGTCGCGGCGATGCAGCGTCCGCCCAAAGTCGCGCGCCAGTCCTCGGCGGCGGGCGTGCGCCTTGCGCTTTCGGGCGACTGGACGCTCTTCGCCTCGCACCGCCTGGAGGAGGAGGGGAGTCGAATTGTCGAGGAGGCCCGCCTCGACCGCATGGTCGCGATCAATCTTTCGCAAGTCTCGCAACTCGACACGGCCGGCGCCTGGCTGATCAATCGCGCGCGGCATGATCTGGCGCGCCGCGACGTCGCGGTCACGCTCGAAGATGTGCGCCCTGAATATTCGACTCTGCTCGAAGAAACGCATTACCGCGCCTTCGTTGCGCCCTCGCGGCCGCGGTTCAATGTCATCTTCGTTCTGCTTGCGGACTTCGGCGAATCGATCGTGGATGCGCTTCACGAATTTTACCGCGGCGTCGGCTTTCTCGGCGAATTCGTCTCCTCGATGATCTATGTGGCGGCCAATCCGCGGCGGTTCAGGCTCACTTCGCTCGTCGCGCAAATCGAGCTGGTCGGCTTTCGCAGCGTCCCAATCATCGTGCTGATCAACATTCTGGTTGGCGGCATCGTCGCGCAGCAGGGCATCTTTCAGTTGCTCAAGTTCGGCGCGTCCAGCTACTCGGTCAGCCTGATTGGCATTCTTGTCTTGCGCGAACTCGGCGTGCTGCTGACCTCGATCATGATTGCCGGCCGCTCAGGCTCGGCGATCACCGCCGAACTCGGCTCGATGAAAATGCGCGAGGAGATCGATGCGCTGCAGGTGATGGGACTTTCACCGATCGAGGTGCTCATCGCGCCGCGCGTGCTCGGTCTCGTGATCTCTCTGCCGATTTTGACCTTCATCGCCGACATAGCGGCGCTCTTTGGCGGGATGGTCGTGTCCTGGTGGTACGGGGGGATCAGCCCCGCGGCGTTCGCGTCACTGCTCAAGGAGGCCATTGCGCTGCATACGTTTCTTGTCGGCATCATCAAGGCGCCCTTCATGGCGCTGGTGATTGGCCTCATCGCCTCGATGGACGGACTCGCGACGCAGGGCTCCGCCGAATCGCTTGGCCGTCAGGTCACCTCCTCGGTGGTGAAATCGATCTTTATGGTCATTGTGATGGATGGGTTGTTCGCCGTGTTTTTTGCGGCGATCGACTATTGAGCGCGATGACCAGTTCCTCGACTCATGCCAACGACGTCGCTCAACAGCGCCTCAACCACGATGTCATCATCAGCGTGCGCGACCTCGTCGTCGGCTTTGGCGACAAAACCATCATGAAAGGGCTCAGCCTCGACGTTTACCGCGGCGAGGTGCTCGGCTTCGTCGGAGGATCTGGGCAGGGAAAATCGGTGCTGACCCGTGCGATTCTCGGACTCGTGCCGACGCGAGGCGGCGCCATTCGGGTTTTTGGGCAGGATCGCGACGCGCTCGCGCCGCTCGAGCGGCGTGCGCTGGAACAGCGTTGGGGCGTGTTGTTTCAGAACGGCGCGCTGTTTTCGGGCCTCACGGTAAAGCAGAACATTCAGATGCCGATGCGCGAAATGCGCGACCTCTCTCAGCGACTGATGGACGAGCTGGCCATGCTGAAGCTCGAGCTTGTTGGCCTTAGTCCCGACGCCGCGGACAAATTTCCGTCAGAATTGTCGGGCGGCATGGTGAAGCGCGCGGCCCTGGCGCGCGCCTTGGCGCTTGATCCCGAGCTTGTGTTCCTGGACGAGCCGACATCGGGACTTGATCCGATCAGCGCCGCCGAATTCGACGAGTTGATCGGCACGCTGCAGCAGACCCTCGGGCTGACCGTGTTCATGGTGACGCACGATCTCGACAGCCTGTACTCTATCTGCGACAGGGTGGCCGCGCTCGCTGAAGGTCGGGTCATCGCCGCAGGGCCGCTGGAAACCTTGCTCGCGTCCGACCATCCGTGGCTGAAAGCCTATTTCCACGGCGTGCGCGGCGGCAGACTGACTGCGGCGCGCGTCGAGCAGAAGGACGAACAATGGAAACCCGCGCCAACTACGCCCTGATCGGCGCTTTCACGCTGGCGGTCGCCTTCGCCGCCTTTCTCTTCGTCTACTGGTTTTCCGGACCGAGCCAACTTGGCCGGCAGGAAACTTTCCAGATTGTTTTCACCGCGGTTTCAGGGCTGACCCGCGGCTCCTCGGTGCTGTTCAACGGCGTGAAAGTCGGCGAGGTCACGCATCTTGGCATTTCTGATCAAGATCCAAGCAAGGTCGACGTGCTCGTCAGGATCGACAGCAGAACGCCGGTCAAGACGGACACGCGCGCGCGTCTCGAGACGCGGGGCTTTACGGGCGTTTCCGACGTCCTGCTCGTCGGCGGCACGCCCGGCGCGCCGGCTCTGACGGCGCAAGTCGGCCAGAAATATCCCCAAATCCAGGCTGAGCGCTCCGAAATCCAAAATTTGCTGGTCAACGTTCAGAGCCTATCGACGAAGGCCGCCGAACTCCTCACGAAACTCGACAAGCTCATTGACGATAACGGGCCGGCCATCACCGCGACGCTCAAAAACGCTGAAATCGTCAGTAAGACTCTCGCCGACAACTCCGCTTCGATCACAAGCTTCATCCGCGACGCATCCGATGTCGCGCAGTCGCTAAAGCCGGCTGCGGCGCGGCTCGACAAGGTCCTCGCGGCCGGCGAAAAGACGATCAAGGCGATTGACCCCAAGCAGATCAAGGCGATCACCGGCAATATCGCCGGGGCTTCGGAACGCATCAACCGTTTCGCCGCGACGGGGCTGCGGGAATATGAACAGCTTGCGGTGGATGGGCGCAAGGCCGTCGACTCATTCGATCGCACGCTGCGTTCGGTCGAGAAAAACCCGTCACAATTCATCTTCGGGCCGTCCCAGTCCGTGCCGGAGTATCAAGGCCGCTAGATCAATCCAAGGCGTGGCTTTAAGCCAATGCGCGTATCGGTTAGAAGAGCGACGAGCCCGACTACGCGCGCGGGCGAAATGGGGCGACGGGTCGGCATGAAACTGAAGGCGTCCGCTGCGACGCAACGAAAGGTCGCGCAGGCCACGGCGCTCGCGTCGCTTGCGTTTCTCGTGACCGCCTGCGCCCAAGCGCCCCGCGAGACGTTCGATCTGACGACCGGGACGGGCGTTTTACGAAGCGTCGCCTTGCGCGGCGGCCCCGCGGTCTTCGTGCCTGAACCCGCGGCGCTCGCTCCGACCTCCTCAGATCGCATCGTGGTTCGCGCCGGCGATGAGAGCGTGGCCGTTCTTCCCGCCGTGCAGTGGTCGGATCCGATGCCGCGTCTTTTCCAGCGTCGCCTGATCGAAGCGCTGCAGCAGTGCGGTCTTTCAGCCTCTTCCAACTTTGGCGCGCAAACAATACTGCAGACGGACGTGCGACGCTTCGAGATCGACCTCGCCCGCAATCTCGCCGTCATTGAAGTTTCCGTCCAGCTTGTCGAGTCGGGCGGCGGCCGGGCGAAGGCGGCGCGGATCTTTGTCGAAGAGGCGCCGGCCCCGGAACACACCGGCTCGCCAGCCGCGCGGGCGCTCAGCGACGCTGCGGCGCGTGTCGCGCTGCGCATCGGCCAATGGACGCGCGCTCGGCTATAGCAGCGCTGGCAGGGCGCAACCGCTCAGTCCGGGATCGAACCTTCCCACAGCATGATGTTCAGGCACGCGAGAAACGCGCCGCTTTGCGACGCCGCTTTAGACGCGCTCGACCAGTCTTCCGCCTCGCCTCGCGTCAAGACGCCCGCGGATACGCAGTTCTCCGTCACGCGCGCGAGGTCGAAGATGATCTCCGCCGCGTCGAGGCTTCTGACGACGAGAGCATGGGCCCGGCAGCCGATGTTCTCGACGCCGCACTTTTCCAGCAGAACGCCGATCTCTCGGCCGATGTAGGGATTGGCGAAAGACTTCTCCCATAGTCCCGCCAGCTTCGCCCCGGTTTCGAGCTTTCCGTTGTAGACGAAATATGTTCCCCAATCGGGCTCGGCGACGACGATTCTGCCGCCCTTGCGCGTCACCCGGACCATTTCGCGCAGCGCCTCGATGGGGGCGCTGATGTGCTGCAAGGAGCGGTCGATTCGAACGCCGTCGAACTGGCGATCGCCGAAGGGCAGGCGGCGGGAGTCGCCGCCGACGAAAAACGCATTGGGAAGCCCCCGCGCCCGCTCTCGCGCCAGCCCTAGAAAGCCATGCGCCGAATCGAGGCCAAAGACGTCGGCGCGCGGGAATCGCCGCGCGAGTCCGATGACGTCGAAGCCGACGCCGCAGGCCACGTCCAATATCTTGCTGTTTCCGGATATTTGCAGCGCGACCCAGGTCTCTCGTTTGTAGCGTTGGAAAAAAGGCGTTTCGTTCATGAAATCGAGACAGCCGGTCAGCTCGGACCGCAGCGCGCCATCGGCGTTCCGGAAGCTTAAAGCGATGTCTGTCATATGCGCGCCTCTTTCGGCCTTTCTCGGTGAATCCATCGAATGTGGCCTACGGTCGCGCGCGCTGGGAGGGGCTAGCGCCGCAAACGGACGGGTGCTAACTGAACGGCGACAATTTGGGCAGCGCTGGCGGCGCAACCGCACGACGCGCGGAAGAACAATGGCTCGTGGCTTCCCGCTTCAAGCACAGTCGGGAGCGCCGCGAAAGTCGAGCATGCATGAGGAAGAGACAGGCGTCATGGCGAAGATGAGCTTTGAGGATGCTGCGACCCGCTATGGCGCGGAACCGGGGGGCGGCGCGCCGACAAAGGTCAAGATCACCTTCGTCGATTCCCAGGGTCAAGCCCGATCCGTCGAGGGCGAGGTCGGCTCGACTGTGATGGAGACAGCCCGACGCAACGATATTCCCGAGATCACCGCGGAATGCGGAGGCGCCTGCGCCTGCGCCACCTGTCACGTCTATGTTGATGAAAAATGGGCCGAAAAGACCGGCAAGGCGTCGCAGATGGAGGAGGATATGCTCGACTTCGCCTTTGACGTGAAGCCGAATTCGCGGCTGTGCTGCCAGATCACTGTAAGGCCGGAACTTGACGGGCTCGTCATAACGACCCCCGCTCAGCAGGGCTGACGCCGCAATTTTTCCAGACTGCGCCCGAGCGGGTTTGAATCTTTCGACAAATGCGATAGACGACCGGCAGGGCGAGTTTTGAAGCCGGCCGCCGCGCAAGACGCGCGCGCAGCGCCGGGCGGCGGCCCGCACGCGGCGCGAACGGCGTCTTCGATCTTCCGCGTTTGAGGATTTAGTCGGGAATTGACGATGAACCAGCTTAAAGAAGCGGCGATCGAAACCGATGTGGTCATTGTCGGCGCCGGCCCGGCGGGTCTTTTTTCGGTGTTCGAACTTGGCCTGTTGGACATCAAGGCGCATGTCATCGACATTCTTCCGCGCGCCGGCGGCCAGTGCTCGGAACTCTATCCCGAAAAGCCGATCTATGACATTCCCGGCCTGCCGGTCTGCACCGGCCAGGAGCTGACGGACAATCTCCTGAAGCAGATCGAGCCGTTTCATCCGACCTTTCACTTCAACGAAATGGTCGAGACGCTCGTGTCGCTGGGAACGGCCGAAAAGCCGGAATTTCGCCTCAGCACGGACGCGGGAAAAATTTTCCACGCCAAGGTCGTCTTCATCGCCGCCGGCGGGGGATCGTTCCAGCCCAAGAAGCCGCCGATCCCGAAGATCGAGTCCTATGAGGGGACGTCGGTGTTTTACGCCGTGCGCCGCATGGAGGACTTCCGCGACAAGAACGTCGTCATCGTCGGCGGCGGCGACTCGGCGCTCGATTGGACGCTCAATCTGCAGCCGGTGGCGAAAAGCATCACACTGGTTCATCGTCGCGATCAGTTCCGCGCCGCGCCGCATTCCGTCTCGGCGATGCAGGAGCTCGTCGCCGCGGGCAAGATCGACTTCAAGCTCGGCCAGATCACTGCGGTCGAAGGCGAGGATGGCGAACTGGCGAGCGCGGTCCTCAAGGGCAATGACGGCGTCGTAGAGAAGCTCGCCTGCGAGCGCCTGATGCCGTTCTTTGGCCTTACCATGAAGCTTGGCCCCGTCGCCGATTGGGGGCTTCAGCTCAATGAAAACCTCATTCCCGTCGACACCGAGAAATTCGAAACGAGCCATCCGGGCATTTTTGCCGTTGGCGACATCAACTCTTATCCCGGCAAATTGAAGCTCATCCTTTCGGGCTTCCACGAGGTCGCGCTCGCCGCGCAGAAGGCCCATCGTTACGTCTATCCCGAAAAGAAGCTTCTGTTCCAATACACGACGTCCTCGACCAATCTGCAAAAGAAGCTCGGGGTCTCCTGACGTCGGCCGACGCTGAGATGTCCGCCGCCTTCGTCGATGTGTTCTTCATCGACGTCGCGCAGATCGCCGACGACGAATGGCCGAAGCTCGCTGCGCTTCTCGACGAAGCCGAAACAGCGCGGGCGGCGCGTTTCGCTTTCGAATCCGATCGCCGCGCCTATGTCGCCGCGCATGCGCTGTTGCGCGCAAGCCTTTCCGAGCGCGCGAAATGGGTTGCGCCCGCCGCGTGGCGATTTGGCGTGACGCCGCACGGCAAGCCCTTCCTGCTGTCGCCGCGCACCGGCCTTGACGTCAGCCTGTCGCATACCCGGGGCATGGCCGCCGTGGCGATCGCGTCGGGACGCGACGTCGGCGTCGACGTCGAATCATTTCTCAAGCCGCGAGACGCGTTGAAGGTGGCCGAGCGCTTCTTTGCGCCCGAAGAGGCCGCGATCGTGCGCGCCCAGTCCGATCCGGAGTCGCAGAGCGAAGTTTTCTTTGCGATCTGGACTCTCAAGGAGGCTGTCTTGAAGGCGGACGGGCGCGGCCTGGCGGGCGGGCTCGACAGCTTTGTCGTGAGCCTGTCGCCGCTCGCCGTTAGCAGCGGTCCCGACGAGAGCTACGGCGTTGCGCAATGGCGGCGCGCGGGTTTCTTCGTCGCTGCGGCGGCGCGCGGCGACGACGTCACTTTCCGAATCGAGGAAGCGCGCGTGAGCGCGCTGATCCGGACGGGGCAAATCGTTTGAAGCCTGAGCCCGGCGCGCTAGTTCTGTCGCGGACTGTTGTCGCGCAGGCATTGGAGGAGATTCATGACCACCTTGCTCTTTATCGTCATTTGCTATGGCGCCGCTTTGCTTGCGTTGGCCGTTTATCTTCAGCCGGATCGTTTCGTGGTGCGGCGCGAGGCGGTCATCAATGCGCCGCCGCGCCAGGTTTTCGCGGCGATCAACAATCTGCGCAATTGGGAATCTTGGTCGCCCTGGGCGAAACTCGATCCAAGCGCTGAAACCCGTTACGAGGGCCCCGCCGCCGGCCCCGGCGCCGCCTTCGAATGGGCCGGCGACAGGAATGTCGGCGCAGGTCGCATGACCATCGTCGACAGTCGGCCGAGCGAGCGCGTGGATCTCAGACTCGATATGCGGAAGCCCTTTGCCGCGGCCAACGACGTGACCTTTTTTCTCGCTCCTGACGGCGAACTGACGAAAGGTCGCTGGCTCGCGCGCACGCTGGGTTTGGGCGGCGATTCTGCGGCGCATAAGACTCATGTCGTTTGGAGCATGTCCGGCAACGCCAGTCTCGCCAGCAAGGCGATGAACATCTTCATCAGCCGCGACAAGATGATCGGCGACCAGTTCGAGAAAGGCCTCGAAAATCTCGGCGCGCATCTCAGCACATAGCGACAGACCTCTGACCCCGCGCGGCTCTTGCGTCGCGCGCTGCGAAACGCCATCTGGATGGCGGCCGCAACGCGCTCGCCGATTTCCGCGGCGCGACTCGCTGATTGATGCAGGTGATTGACTCGCATGACCGAAATGTTCGAGGCCGCTTTGGCGGCGCTGCGCCAGATCGTGACGCCGCCGTTCCGCGCGGTCCTCGTCAAGAGTCTGGGCATGACCTTCCTGCTGCTGGCGCTGGCCTGGGTCGGTCTCGATAAGCTCGCCATGTCCTTCGTGATGGTCGAGCATCCTTGGCTGCGGACGGCTCTCACCTATGCGACGGGCGCCGGACTGTTCTTCCTGATGGCGTTTCTCATCGCCCCCGTCTCCGTGCTGGTTTCGGGATTATTCCTCGACGATCTCGCCGATCACGTCGAAGCGGACCTCTATCCGCCGGGACAACACGGTCGCGCCATTCCGGCGACCCAGGCGATTTTCATGGGACTGCGCTTCGCTGGGATTTCGGCGATCGTCAATTTTTTCGCGCTGCTGCTGCTGTTCGTGCCGGGAATAAACGCCGCGGCCTTTCTGCTCGCCAACGCCTATCTCTTCGGTCGCGAATATTTTCTCTTCGCCGCGACGCGCTTTCGTTCGCTGCAAGAGTCGGAAGAGTTGCGCCGTCGCCATGCGCTATGGCTCTTCGTCGCCGGACTGTTCATCGCCGTCTTCGTCGCGACGCCGGGACTGAATGTGCTGACGCCGCTCTTTGCCGTCGCTTTCATGACCCGCATCCATCGGATGCTGCCGCCACACCCGCGTGGGGAAACGACGCAGTCCGCCCGTCGGCGCTAGCTCGGAAGCGACGTCGTCAACGCGAGGCGGATTCGCCCAGCCGCTGCGTCTGATATTGCCCCACCTTGCGGAAGCGATAGAGATAGGTCGGCACGATCGACTCGATCGATTGCGGATCAGCGATTCCGAGCCCCTGGAGGGTGCGCGCGTCCGCCTTGGCCGCGTCGCTGACGACATTGTCGTGCTTGAGCAATTCGACCTGATCACGCGTCATGCGCAAGAGCTTCGGGAACAGTCCGAGCGAAAGCTTGGTCAGCATTTGCGTCACGCTGGCCATAAGCTTGCCTGCGCCGAAGGAGAGTTTCAGAAGGCGGCGCTGGCGCTGCGTGACCTTCAGAACATAATCGACGATCTCCGCGAAGCTTTTGACCTCCGGACCGCCGAGTTCATAAGCGGCGCCCGGCTTGGCGCGGCCGGCGAGCGCGATCGCCACTGCGTCGGCGACGTCGCCGACATAGACCGGTTGGAATTTCGTCTCGGCTCCGACGATCGGCACGACGGGAAAGTAGCGCGCCATGGTGGCGAAGCGGTTGAAGAAATCATCTTCCGGCCCGAAAATCACTGAAGGGCGCAGGATGACCGCGGCAGGAACCGCCGCAAGCATGGCGGCTTCGCCTTCCGCCTTGCTTCGGCCATAGGCCGAGGGCGACTGCGGATCCGCGCCGATGGCGGAGATGTGGACGACATTGGCGATGCCGGCGGCTTTCGCCGCCTCGGCGATCACGCGCGCGCCGCCAGCCTGAACGGTCGAGAATTTCTGCGCGCCGGTTTCAGCAAGAATGCCGACAAGATTAACCACCGCCGAGGCGCCGCGCAGGGCCGCCGCAATCGACTCGGGACTGCGCACATTGGCCTGCACCGCCATCACCTGGCCGACGCGGCCGAGCGGCTGAAGAAAGAAGGCAAGGTCGGGCCGCCGGCAGGCGACGCGCACACGCCAGCCGTCGCGCGCCAGCGCCCGGACGACGTAACGGCCGACAAAGCCGGAGCCGCCGAACACCGTCACCACCCGTCCTTCGCCAATGGTCTGGTTATTGTCGCCGATCATCGCGATTTGCTCCGCTTGCGCCGCGCCGGCTCCCGCCGGAAAAATGGTCGCTATGGCTCTAGCGAAATTTGACGACGAAGGAAATGCGCGAGGCGGGCGCCTCCGCGACCTGGGCGGCCATGCGGTTTTGCGTGAAGCGCGCATTGACACGAGGCGTCCGCTGCCCCTATGAGACGCGCTCTAAGCCCAGGTGGCGGAATTGGTAGACGCGCTGGTTTCAGGTACCAGTGGTGAAAGCCGTGGAGGTTCGAGTCCTCTCCTGGGCACCAAGCACTCATCTCAAACACGTCTGAAGACGTCTCGTCAGCCGTTTTCAGTCTACGAAGGCGTCGCCCTGGTCGCCTCGCGCCGGGACTCGGAAGTCCAGCGGCGGTTATCGGGCCCGTCCGTTTATGGGGCGAGGGCAGCTGCGGAAGCCGCACGCATATCGTAGCGTCCAGCAAGTCTGCGAATCATAGCTTCGAATGGTCGAGCGGCTCGAGCGAATGCGAATTCGGCTTCAAGCTCGGCGAGCGCTGACGATCTCCGCAATATAAAAATCGTCGACGTCGTAGCCCGATTATAGACCGTCCCTCCCACAGCGCTCCTTTATACTGCCGGTCAAGAAAAACCGAGCGCTGTCGCTGTTGGCGGCAGAATGCGAATTTTTTCAGCGCTCGCTGCCGCCTCTCATGCAAAGCGCGCCACGCGAATGGTTCCTCGTGAACGTTTCGCTTGCCAGCGTGTGTAACCGCAAACGCTCGCAAAAGCCTGTCGTTCAGCGCGACTAAGCGACTCGCGCCATACAGCTTGGCTGTAGGTGGCGCCTTCATTGCATCCGTTTGGCGCGAGGGCGTCGCTTGCGACGTCACCCGGTCCACAGAAGGGCCCCCAGCATCGCCGCTGTCCTGAACGTCTGCTTCGCAGGCGTTCAGGCAGCGGCTTTTTTCGTTTCTGGGGCGCGCGCAGGCGAGATGCAGATGAGGTTCGTTATGAAGAGAGCACAGTCCCAGCGATCGATGCGCCGACAGCCGCCATGGCGCGGCGCAAGATTGATAGTCGTGGCGGCCGCGCTCGTCGCGACCGACGCGAACGCCGCGCCCCGCAAGAACGCGCCGTCCGAGGCGACTTCGATACAAGTGCAAGCGCCGCCGCCATCGCTCGCTGCGCCCGCGCCGCCTCCGCCGCCGCCGGCGCCCATGGGGGTGTTCGGCGCCGATATGCCGGCCGCCGGCAAACTCGTTTTCTCCATTACGCCGGTGTTCGCCAATCTGTCGGGCATCAAAATGGGAACGCGCACGGTCTCAAACGAATATATCGTCACGACGGTGCCGTTCTTTCTCAATCCCAAGCAGACTGTGCGTATTATTCCGCAAAACATTGCGGTCGCGACGCAAATTGCCGGCCTGAGCTACGGCGTCACGAAAGATTTCGCGGTGGTGCTCACGGCCGGCATGATAGAGAAAAATCTCAACGCGCTAACCTTCAAGGGCGCGTCGGGCATTTTGCCGCTCGGCAGGAGTTTGCCGGGAACGACGAGCCTTGCCGACGTCACTTTGTCGGGCGTCTATCGCATCTATCAGGACGACGTCCACCGCATCCAGCTCTCGCTTGGCATCTCCTTCCCCGCCGGCAGCTACACGGCCACGTTCAAGGACTTTCTCTTGCCCGACGGCACCCGCCGCAACGTCCGCGCGTTCTACGGGATGCAGCCCGGCACGGGCACATTCGATTTCCTACCGGGCATCGTCTATGCAGGCTATCTGGGACCATGGTCGTGGGGTCTCGGCTATCGCGGGCGCTTCCCTCTGGCCGCAAATTCACTGGGCTATTCCTGGGACTACCTGCTCGAATATCGCCTGCGCTTCCCGCTCGGCCCCACTCCTTCCGGGGGCTACCGCTGGGGCGATCTGCATGAATTCAACGCCTGGGGCGGCTATACTTGGACGCCCGGACTCACCACCACCTTCCGCGTGAGCGGTTCGACGCAGGGCCCGATTCGCGGCTTCGATCCTGAAATCCGCGGCCCGGCCGTGCCGGCAAATCCGGCCTTTTACGGCGGGCAGCGGGTCGAACTCTTCGGCGGCGCGACGATCAGCGGCAAATTTGTCGGCTATGACAATGCGACGGTCGCGGTCGAGGCCGGTTTGCCCGTCTATCAGAATCTCAACGGTCCGCAGATCATGAAAAACTGGCAGGCGGGCATGTCGTTGCGCTTCAAGATATAACGTGCGTTGGTCGCGGCCCGGCGGGCGGATCGCGGAGACTTTCGGCGATGCGCCGCCGCTGGCGCGACCGATACATGCGCTCACTGGACGCCGTGAATTGAAGATCGTCATTGTCGACGAAAGCCCCATTCGCTCGTTGATCCTCGAGGAGGGACTGCGTGACGCCGGCTTCACGCAGGTCGAGCGCATCAGCGAGATGCACAATCTGCTGAAGCACATCTACGCCAGCGACCCCGACGTGATTCTGATTGATCTCGAGAATCCTTCGCGCGATACGCTTGAACAAATGTTTCAGGTCAGTCGCGCCGTGCGTCGGCCGATCGCCATGTTTGTCGATCAGAGCGATACGGCGTCAATTCAAGCCTCGGTCGACGCTGGCGTCTCGGCCTATATCGTCGACGGATTGAAAAAGGAGCGCATCAAATCGATCCTCGATCTGTGCGTGTCGCGGTTCAATGCCTTCTCGAAGCTTCAGGATGATCTCGAGCAGGCCAAATCCGATCTCGAGGAGCGCAAGACGATCGAACGCGCCAAAGGCATATTGATGAAGGCGAAGAAGCTTTCCGAAGACGACGCCTACAAGATGCTGCGCGGCGCCGCCATGCGCGAAAACAAAAAGATTATCGAAATTGCACGCTCGGTCATCACTGCGGCGGAGATGTTTAAATGACCGGCGAAGCGCATGTGAAAATCGGGTTCATTC
Organism: Methylocystis sp.; assembly: GCF_051062815.1. Taxonomy (GTDB): domain Bacteria; phylum Pseudomonadota; class Alphaproteobacteria; order Rhizobiales; family Beijerinckiaceae; genus Methylocystis. Next base: position 55,105 of record NZ_JBPFDU010000088.1, read on the forward strand.
CGCTCGTCGACGCCGCCGCGCTGTTGATTGCCGCGCATAAGGGCTTCGCCAAGGCGGAAGGTCTCGACATCGAACTGATCCGCGAAGCGTCTTGGGCGAATATTAGAGACAAGCTCGCCATCGGCCGTTTCGACGCGGCGCATCTTCTGGCGCCGATGGCGGTCGCTTCCACGCTCGGACTGGGCCATGTGCGAGTCCCGCTTGTCGCGCCGATGAATCTCGCGATGAACGGCAATGCGATCGCGGTGTCGACAGCGCTTTATGGGGAACTCGCCGCGGAAGGCGAGGTGGCGCATCCGGCGCAAACCGCCCGCGCGCTCGCTAAGCTCGTCGCGCGGCGACGGGCCGAGGGACGTGAGCCTTTGACCTTCGGCATGACCTTTCCTTTTTCCATGCACAATTATCAGCTGCGCTACTGGATGGCCGAAGGCGGCGTCGATCCGGATGAAGACCTGCGGTTGATCGTTCTGCCGCCGCCCTACATGGTCGAAAATCTGGCGCGCGGCCAGCTCGACGGCTTTTGCGTCGGCGCGCCCTGGAGTTCTGTCGCGGTCGACGCCGGCGTTGGCGTCATTCTGCATTTCGGCTGCGAGATTTTCGCGAGCGCGCCCGAGAAAGTCCTCGCTCTGCGCGAAAGCTTCGCCGACGATGATCATAATCTCGTCGCCGCGCTGATCCGCGCGCTCGATAGGGGGGCCGCCTTCGTCGACGAGCCGCAAAACCTAGGCGAGGTTTCGCAAATCCTCTCGCGGCCGGAATATGTCGGCGTCGACGCCGAGATCATCCGCCGCGTGCTCACGGGCAATTTGCGCGTTAAGGCGCGCGACGAACGAAGCGACGCCAACTACCTCATCATTGGAAGAGACGGCGCCATGCGGCCGGATCCACGGCAAGCCGAGTGGATCTATGCGCAAATGCTTCGCTGGGGGCAGACGCGCCATTCGCCAGAGTTGGCCGATCGCGCGAAGAGCGTCCTGCGCCCGGATCTTTTCGACGCCGCCATTGATTGCGCGCACATTCAGCGCGAAATCGGGGCCTTTGCGGGACCCTCTTTCGGCGGCCGGAGCTACGCGGACTATCTCGCCGGTTTCGATATCGGACAGCGTCTGTGAGCGCTGAACTGATGCTCAAAAGGGACAGCCGTTAGGCGCCTCGCGCCTAAGCATTCGGCGCCGCAAAATGCCGCCTGCCGCCGTTGGTCAGCGCCAAACGCCCGCATTCTGCAGGAAAAAGCCCGCCGGCGCCTCTGGCCCGGAATGTGCAATCACCTCATCGGTCAACGACGACCGCCGGTCCGCCGGAACGAGCCCAAAGCTGGGCTCCGTCACAGAAGCGATTTCGCAGCTTGCGTCGCGCTTTGGTCGTCTTGCCCATTCTCATCACACTTAAGGCAACGCGACCTGTGACCGGACCGTTCGGCCGTTCAGCAGAGTCGACACATGACTGGATTGCAGGATTGTAAGAGTCGCGAGAAGCTTGTCGTCGTCGGCGCCGGCATGGCGGCCACGCGTTTCGTCGAGGAGCTGACGAACCGGGCGCCGGGTCGATACGACATTCTCGTGATCGGCGACGAACCGCGGCTTGCCTATAATCGGGTGCTGCTGTCTTCGGTGCTGGCCGGGGAATTGTCGGTCGACGACATCGAGCTCAAGCCCCGGCAATGGTGGCGGGCCGCCGGCGTTGAGGTTCTGAGCGGCCGCAAGGTCATCAAGATCAACGCCGCGGCGCGGCGCCTCCTTCTCGATAATGGCGAGAGCGTCGACTATTCGAAAGTCGCGCTCGCCACCGGGTCGCGCGCGGCAAGGCTGCCGATCGAGGGCGCCGATCTTCCCGGCGTTCATGTGTTTCGCGACGTGGAGGACGTCGACGCGCTGTCGCGGTTGGGAAAGGAGATGCGCGCGCTTGTGATTGGCGGCGGCCTTCTCGGACTGGAGGCGGCCTATGGGCTTGCGCGGCGCGGCGTCGGCGTGACGCTCGCCCATGTCATGGATCGGCTGATGGAACGCCAACTCGATGCGGCCGGCGCCGACATCTTGCGCCGCCTCGTCGAAGAAAAAGGCGTGCGCGTGCTTCTTAACGCCAACGCGACGCGCATCAGCGGTTCGGGCCGAGTCGAGAATGTAGAGTTCGCCGATGGACAAATGATTCCGGCCGACGCCGTGATTTTCGCCGTCGGCATTCAGCCCAACGCCGAACTCGCGCGACAGGCCGGTCTTGACGTCGGGCGAGGCGTGAAGGTCGACGATAGCTTGAAGACAAGCGAAGCCGGCGTTTTCGCCATCGGCGAATGCGCCGAACATCGCGGCGTCTGTTACGGCCTCGTCGAGCCCGCCTATGAGCAGGGGCGCGTTCTCGCCATGCGACTCGCCGGACAAGACGCGTCCTATGGCGGCAGCGTCGTCTCCACCAATCTGAAAGTCTCCGGCGTGCGCGTTTTCTCGGCCGGCGATTATCTCGGCGAAGGCGATGCGCGCCGCATCGTCTGCAAGGACCCGCGCATGGGAATTTATCGGAAGCTTGTCGTGCGCGACGACAGGCTCGTGGGCGCGATCCTGGTGGGAGATACGAACGGAGCCGCAGATATTCTCGATCTCATCCGCTCCGGCGCGGACATTTCATCTATGTGCGACGAATTGATGTTCGGCGCGCCGATGCAAGAGGCGGCCTGAAATGTCCGTCGATTTCACGCTCGACCAGAAGCGCTATCTCGAAGGTTTTGCAGCCGGCTTCTCCGCGCGCGGCGGACAAAAGGCGACGCCCTCGCAAGCGCAGCCGATGGGACCGGACGCCGCGCCCTTATCCGCGCAGGACCGCGTCACGACCGCAGGCGGCAAGCTCAACGATCAGGAAAAATGGAAGCGCGAAGAGCATCCGTTCGACGCCTGGCCGCGGCTTGTCGTTCAAGCGAAAGAGAACGCGCCCCCCAAGCCCGCCGACAATTTCCGTTGGCGCTACTATGGACTCTTCTATGTCGCGCCGGCGCAGGATTCCTATATGTGCCGGCTGCGCATTCCCAATGGCGCGCTCAACCATTGGCAATTCGCCGGTCTTGCGGATCTCGCGGAAAATTACGGCGGCGACTATCTGCATGTGACGACGCGCGCCAATATCCAGATCCGCGAGATCGCGCCGAAAAACGCCACAAATATCCTTGAGGCGATTCAGGATCTCGGACTGTGGAGCAAGGGCTCCGGCGCCGACAATATCCGCAACATCACCGGCACGCCGACCGCCGGCGTCGATCCGCAGGAACTCATCGACACGCGCCCCTATGCGCGCGAGATGCATCATCACATCCTCAACGACCGCTCGCTATACGGCCTCCCGCGCAAGTTCAATATCGCCTTTGACGGCGCTGGATTGATCGGCGCGCTGGAAGACACCAATGACATCGGCTTTCAGGCCGTTGTCGTGAACGACGAGCATGGCGTCGCGCCGGGAGTCTATTTCCGTCTCGCGCTCGGCGGAATCACCGGTCACAAGGATTTCGCGCGCGACACGGGCGTCATCGTTTCGCCGGACGAGGCGGTGGAGGTCGCCGACAAAATTCTGCGGGTCTTCATCGAACAAGGCGATCGCACCAACCGCGCCAAGGCGCGGCTCAAATATGTGCTCGACGCCTGGGGCTTCGACAAATTCCTTGCAGCGGTCGAAGACAAGCTCGGCCGCAAGCTGCTTCGCGTTGACGCCGACGCGATCGAAGCGCGCCCGCGTCAGGATCGCGCCGCGCATATCGGCGTGCATCCGCAAAAGCAGCCGGGCTTCAATTGGATCGGCGTAATGCTGCCGGTCGGTCGTTTCACCCCCGAGCAGGCGCGCGGTCTCGCCGAGATCGCGCGCCAATTCGGCGATGGCGGACTGCGTCTCACCGTGTGGCAGAATGTGCTGATCACCGGCGTCGCCGACGAGCACGTCGCGGAATCTGTCGCGATGATCGAGGCGCTCGGTCTTTCGACGCAGGCCTCGCCGATTCGCGCCGGACTCGTCGCCTGCACGGGTAATTCCGGTTGCCGTTTCGCCGCCGCCGACACCAAGCGGCATGCGGAAGAAATCGCCGCCTATTGCGAGACGGCGGCGCCGATCGACACGCCGATCAACATTCACCTCACTGGCTGTCATCATTCATGCGCGCAGCATTACATCGGCGACATCGGACTGATCGGCGCGCGCGTGCCGGTGAACGACGAGGGCGACGCGGTCGAGGGCTATCACATTCTCGTCGGCGGCGGCTTTGCGGAGGACGCCGGCATCGCCTCCGAATTTTATCAAAATGTGAAAGCGGAAGAGGCGCCGGAAATGGTGGCGAAAATTCTGCGCGCCTATCGAAAGAACCGGGCGAACGCGGACGAAACCTTTGTCGGCTTCGCGCGCCGTCACGACATCGAGACGCTGCGTCGTCTCGCCAATGAGGAGAGCGTGGCGTGACCCATATGTCCTCTCCGCCGTTTCTCATCCCGCCGAACGCGCCTTTCACGCCCGAGCAGCGCGCCTGGCTCAGCGGCTTCTTTGCCGGCTTCGCCGCGCCCGATGACAGCTCGATCACGCCGCTCTCGCCAGAGGCCAACGCCGCCGTAATGGCTGGCGCCGATAGCGACGATGGCGAGGCGCCGTGGCATGACCAGACGCTGGCGCTCGAATCGCGCATGCAGCTTGCCCAAGGCCGTCCGCTGCGTCGCCGTTTGATGGCGGCCATGGCGCAACAGGACTGCGGCCAGTGCGGCTACATTTGCGAGACCTATGCGGACGCTCTGGCCTCTAAGAAGGAAGCGCGCCTCAATCTCTGCGCGCCCGGCGGCAAGGACACGGCGCGCATGCTGAAGGCGCTTGCGGCGGAGCTGGATCAACCTTCGCCAGCGCCGACCACTGTTGCGCAGGTTGAGCCCGACGTCGCTACGTCGCCCGGCTGCTCGCGCGACAATCCGGTGCGCGCGACTTTCGCTTCTCGCCGTCGGCTGAACAAGGACGGCTCGGAAAAAGACACTTGGCATATCGAGTTCGATCTTGGCGCGAGCGAACTGAATTACCAAGTCGGTGACAGTTTCGGCGTGTTTCCCCAAAATGATCTTGGCCTCGTCGATCAGATCATCGCCATGCTCGGCGCCTCGCATGTGACGCCGGTGCGCGACAAAACTCTTCGCGACGCCTTGCTCAGTGACGTTTCGCTGTCTCCGGCGTCTGATGCGCTTTTCGAGTTGATCTCCTTCATCACCGGCGGCGCGCAGCGGGAGAAGGCGCGTTTGCTGGCGCAGGGCAAAGATCCTGACGGCGACGCGGCGACGCTCGACGTGCTCTCCGTGCTGCAGAAATTTCCAGGCGCCCGGCCACATCCTGAGGCTTTTGTCGAAGCGTTGGAGCCGCTGCAGCCGCGCCTTTACTCCATCTCCTCGTCCCCCAGGGCGACGCCGGGACGCCTCTCGCTGACTGTCGACGCGGTTCGGTATGTCGTCGGCAAGCGCAAGCGTCTCGGCGTCGCCTCGACCTTTCTGGCCGAGCGCATCGCGCCGGGCGACAGCCTTCCGGTCTATGTGCAGTCGGCGCATGGCTTCGCCCTGCCAGATGATCCCGCGACGCCGATCATCATGATCGGGCCTGGCACCGGCGTTGCGCCATTTCGCGCCTTTCTGCATGAGCGCGCGGCGACCCGCGCGCCCGGCAGGAACTGGCTCTTCTTTGGACACCAGCGTTCGGCCTGCGATTTCTTCTACGCCGACGAATTCGAAACGATGAAGGCGACAAATCTGCTCACGCGTCTGTCGCTCGCCTGGTCGCGTGATGGCGCGGAAAAATTCTATGTGCAGGACCGCATGCGCCAGTCCGGCCGTGAATTATGGGCGTGGCTTGCGGAAGGCGCGCATTTTTATGTCTGCGGCGATGCGCAGCGCATGGCCAAAGATGTTGAGCGCGCGCTTGTCGACGTCGTCGCCGAATTCGGCGCCCGCAACGCCGATGAAGCGGTCGCCTTCGTCGCGCAGCTCAAGAAGAGCGGGCGCTATCAACAGGACGTCTATTGAGGCCGCTCATGCTCGATGAAGTCCTGACGCCCATGCCGCTTGAAAATCCGCACAGCAGCATCGCGCCTGTTCAGGCGACGACGACGCGCTCGACCTGCCCCTATTGCGGCGTCGGTTGCGGCGTGCTCGCGTCCGCAAATGGCGCCGACGTGACTGGCGATCCGGCCCATCCTGCAAATTTCGGCCGGCTCTGTTCTAAGGGCTCAGCTCTCGGCGAAACGCTTGGGCTGGAGGGGCGCCTTCTCTATCCGATGCGTCGTCAGTCTGACGGCGCCTTCGCGCGCGTGAGTTGGGATGCGGCGCTGGACGAAGCCGCGGAGGGATTTCGCCGCATCGTCGACAAGCACGGTCCCGACGCCGTCGCGGTCTACCTCTCCGGTCAACTGCTGACCGAGGATTATTACGTCGCCAACAAGCTGATGAAGGGCTTTATCGGCTCGGCCAACGTCGACACCAATTCGCGCCTGTGCATGGCCTCGACGGTCGCAGGCCACAAGCGCGCCTTCGGCGCCGACGTCGTGCCGGGCTGTTACGACGATCTGGATGAAGCCGATCTCATCGTGCTCGTCGGCTCCAACGCCGCCTGGTGTCATCCCATTCTGTTCCAGCGCATCATGCGCAACAAGGAGGAGCGCGGCGCCAAACTCGTCGTCATCGACACGCGCCGCACGCCGACGGCCGAAAGCGCCGACTTGTTTCTGCAGATCGCGCCGGGCGCGGATCAGGCGCTTTTTTGCGGCCTGCTTGTCTATCTCGCGAAAGTCGGCGCCTTCGACGCCGACTATATTCGCCAATACACAACCGGTTTCGAAAGCGCTCTGACCGCGGTCCGGAACATTGCGCCGTCGATTGAAGCGACTGCAAGGTCGACGCAGCTGCGTGAGGTCGATATTGCGGCCTTCTTCGAACTCTTCGCGCGAACGACGCGCACGGTCACGGCATTCTCGCAGGGCGTCAATCAATCGGCGCAGGGAACGGACAAGGTCAACGCGATCATCAATTGCCATCTCGCGACGGGCCGCGTGGGTAAGCCCGGCGCGTCGCCCTTTTCGCTCACGGGTCAGCCCAACGCCATGGGTGGGCGCGAAGTCGGCGGGCTCGCCAACAGCCTCGCCGCGCATATGCACTTTGAGCCCGCAAACATCGACCGCGTTCGCCGCTTCTGGAATGCGCCGCGCATGGCGACGCGCGAGGGGCTGAAGGCGGTGCAGATGTTCGACGCCATCGCGCGCGGCGACATCAAGGCGCTGTGGGTCGTCGGAACCAATCCGGCGGCGTCGCTTCCAAACGCCAATGCCGCGCGCGACGCTCTTAGCAAGCTCGAACTCTTCATCGTCTCCGACAATGTGACGTCGAACGATACGATCAATAGCGGCGCGCATTTGCTCCTGCCGGCGCAGGCGTGGGGCGAAAAGAGCGGCGCGGTGACGAATTCGGAGCGCCGAATCTCGCGTCAGCGCGCCTTTATGCCCGCCCCGGGAGAAACGCACGCCGACTGGGCGATCTTCGCGGATGTCGCGCGACGCATGGGCTTTTCAGGTTTTGATTACCGCTCATCCGCAGATGTTTTTCGCGAACACGCCGCGCTTTCGGCTTTCGAGAATGACGCAACGCGGGCTTTCGATATTGGCGGTCTCGCGCGCTTAAGCGACGCTGAATATGACGCGCTCGAGCCGACGCAGTGGCCAATCCGCGATGGCGACGGCAAGGGCCGCACGCGCCTCTTCGCCGACGGCGCGTTCTTCTCGCAGGGCGGACGCGCCACATTCATCGCGCCGGCGAAGCCGACGTTGGCGACCACCTTGACGAAGGATTTTCCGTTTCGGCTCAACACCGGCCGCATCCGCGATCAGTGGCATACCATGACGCGCACGGGCGCGAGCCCACGCCTTGCGCGACATCTTCCTGAACCCTTTGTCGAGATCCATCCGTCGGATGCGACGGATCTTGGAGTAGAGGACGGCGGCTTCGCTCGCGTCGCGACGCCCTATGGAAGCTGCGTCTTGCGCGCGGTGGCGACGGATCGCCAGCCTGCCGGGCATGTTTTCGCGCCGATCCACTGGACCGATGAAACCGCAGAGGATGCGCGCATTGGCGCGCTCGTCGCGCCCTTCGTCGACCCCTTCTCGGGTCAGCCGGAATCCAAGGCGACGCCCGCCATCGTCACCCCTTTGCGCTTTGCGCGCCAGGGCTTCCTCCTCTCGCGCGGCTCGATCACGCTGCCCGAGGGCGTGTGGTGGGCGCGAATCGCTGTCGCTGATGGCTATGGCTACCGCGTCGCCGCCGACCTGTCGGATGACGACTGGACAGACATCATCCGCGCCGCTGCGGCGTGCGAAGACGTCGCACAATTGATCGATGAGACGAAGAGCCGCTTTTCGGGCGCCGCCTTCGTCGAGGATCGTGCAACGCTTATCTGGGCTTTGTCTCCCGTTGCACAATCCTGGGACCTCGCGCTCGAACTCTTCGCCCGCGATCGTCTCGATCAGTCAGAGCGGCTGTCGCTGTTGTCCGGTCGCTCGGGCCGACAGCTGTCGGATGACGGTCCGCTCGTCTGTTCATGCTTTAGCGTCGGCCAAAAGCAAATCGAAGCCGCAATCCGGCAAGGCTGCCGCTCGGCGCTCGACGTCGGCAAGGCCACCCGCGCAGGCTCCAATTGCGGCTCCTGCCGACCGGAAATTCAACGTCTCATCAAAATTTCTCTCGCCGCCAAGTCTGCGATGGATTTGGCGCGAGAGGATCATACAAGCATGAAAGAAGGAGCATCTGATGAAACTGTCGGATTTTAAAAAGGCCGGTCATTGGCCGACGCTGCTTGCGGCCTTCCTCTACTTTGATATCAGCTTCATGGCCTGGGTCTCGCTCGGGCCGTTGATGATCTACATCGCCAAAGACATGCCGATTTCCGTCGAGGACAAACTCTCGCTTGTCGCGATTCCGGTTCTCGGCGGCGCCTTCTTTCGCGTTCCACTCGGCCTCCTCGCCGACGCGATCGGCCCGAAGATGACGGGCATCCTCGCGCAGGCGATCGTGATGTTCGCCGTATCTCTGGTGTGCGTCTTTGGCCTGAGCAGCTCGATCGCGATCGCGCTGTTCGGCTTGTCCCTCGGCGTCGCCGGCGCGTCCTTCGCCGTCGCCTTGCCGCAGGCCGGCCGCTGGTATCCGCCGCAATATCAGGGTCTGGTGATGGGCATCGCCGGCGCCGGCAATATGGGGGTCGTGCTCGACACGCTTTTTGCGCCGTCGATCGCCGAGGCTTACGGTTGGCAGGCCGTTTATGGCGTATTGCTCGCGCTGATGGTGTTGGTGCTGCTCATTTATTCGCTGGCCGCTAAGGACGCGCCCGGCGGCAAAACGACGATTGCTCTTGGCGACTACGGCAGAATGCTCGCGGACTCCGACAGCCGCTGGTTCATGTTTTTCTACTTCATCACCTTCGGCGGCTTCGTTGGTCTCGCTTCGGCGCTTCCGCTCTATTTCACGACGCAGTATCACGCCACGGGAGTCGCCGCTGGCCTCATGGTCGCGCTGATCGTCGCTTTCGGTTCGGGTTTCAGACCCGTCGGCGGCTATATCGCGGACCGCATTGGCGGGGTGAAGACGTTGTGCTTCCTCTTCGTTCTCGTTTCCGCCTGCTATTTCGCCGTCGCCTTTCTGCCGGCGGGACCGGCCCCGGCGAAGGGCGTTGCGGGTTGGGGTCTGATGCAGCTGCCGCCCGTCGCCTTTGCAGCGGTGGCTCTGTTCTCTGTCGGCGTGTTATCGCTCGGCATGGGCAATGGCGCGGTGTTTCAGTTGCTGCCGCAGCGGTTCCGCCGGGAGATCGGCGCGATGACGGGCCTCGTCGGCGCCGCGGGTGGTTTTGGCGGATTTTTCCTCGCCAAGACGCTCGCCTATTCCAAAGGAGCGACGGGCGGCTTCACCGCCGGGTTCGTCTTCTTCGGTTTCCTTGCGCTGCTCGGTCTCGTCGGTTTGATCTTCGTTAAGACGCGCTGGCGCACGACCTGGGGCGCCGTTTCCGGCGCGCGAATCTGAGCTGAGGAACAGCCGTGTCGGTCCGCGTCGTTCATGATCTTCGAATCGAAGCGGGCTTTGCGACGCAAAAAGGCCGACGGCCCGACAACCAGGACTATGTCGCATTTTGCCTGGGTTCAGGCGGCGCCGGCGCCTTGCAGGGCGTCGTCGCCGCCGTCGCCGATGGCGTTGGCGGCCACAAGGGCGGACGCGCGGCGGCTGAGACCGCCGTCCGCGCCTTCATCGACGGCTACTATGCGCAGCCGGAGACGTTGGGCGTCAGTCGCGCCGCCGCCCGTTCGCTCGAAGCGGCCAACAGCTGGATCGCCGCTCAGTCGAGAGTCGATCTTTCATTGGAAGGCATGGCGACGACGTTCAGCGCGCTGATCTTGTCGCGCCGAACGGCGTTTATTCTCCATGTTGGCGATACGCGCGTTTACCGACTCGCTGGCGCCAGCCTCGAAAGACTGACGAAAGATCACACCTTAGGTCGCGGCGATTTCGCCCATGCGCTCCTTCGCGCGGTCGGCTTCGACGATGCGCTTTTATTCGACCAAGGCATGCATAGTCTCAATGTGCATGATCGATTTCTGCTGTGTTCGGACGGCGTTCATGGCGTGTTGCCAGACGCGAAGCTGCGTGCGCTGCTCGCGGAAAGGGGCGGGCCGCAGGAAACGTCGGAGAGGATTGTTCAGACGGCGCTCGAGGCGGGCAGCCATGACAATGTCACTGCGCTTGTCATCGACGTCGTCGATGTGCCGCCCGCCGACGAGCGCGCCCTGTCGCGCGCCTTCGCAGCCTTGCGGATTGGCGAACTGCCCGCGATCGGAGATCTTGTCGACGATTTTCGAATTGACGGCCTTCTCTCCGAAGGGCGCTACAGTCGGCTGATGCGGGCGACGGATACGCAGAACGGAAATGCGGTCGTTTTGAAATTTCCGCATCCGCACGTCGCCAATGACGCGGCCTACCGGCTCGCCTTCGTCAATGAAGCCTGGGTTGCGGCGCGGGTGAGAAGTCCGTTCATCGGCGAAGTCGTCGAACTGCTCCCGGGCAGACAAAGCCGGCTGTATTCGGTGATGCCATATTACGATGGCGAGACGTTGGAGCGGCGGCTGCGGCGCGAACCGCGCATCGACCTTGCTGAGGGCGCCTCAATCGCCACGCGCCTGTCGCGCGCCATCGCGACCCTGCACCGCTGCGGCGTCATCCACCGCGACATCAAACCGGATAACGTTATTTTGCTTAAGGATGGCGGGCTGCGTCTCGTCGATCTCGGCGTCTGTCGCGCGCCGAATCTTGAGAATTTGCCGGAAGCGCATGCGCCAGGCACGCCGAGCTATATGGCCCCGGAGCTTTTCGACGGCGCCGGCGGCGACGAAGCGTCGGATCTTTATGCGCTCGGCGTGACGGTCTATCGCATGTTCAGCCGTTGCTATCCTTACGGCGAAATCGAGCCCTTCAGCCGACCTCGCTTCACCAGGCCGCCGCCGCTCGCCCACAAGAGACCCGACCTTCCGTCCTGGCTCGACGCCGCCATCCTCAAAGCGATCGCCGTCGAGCGCGCCGATCGCTTCGGCGACGTGTTGGAGTTTGCCTTCGAGCTTGAAAACGGCTCGGCGCGCGCGCAGCCGTTGACGCTGCGCAAGAAATCCCTCTACGAACGCAACCCTGTCCTATTCTGGCAAACGCTCTGTTTGCTGCTGGCTCTCTTACTAGCGGTCGCGCTTTTCTATCGCTAGGAGCGGCGTAGGGAATCTCCTTGAGCCGGGCGATTTCCGGCGTTCATGGCTTGTGCGTCGGCGCACAGCGCCAGCGCGCGTCTCTCCTTAACTTCTGATTAACGCAGAAGGGAGAACGTCATGGGACCGATCATCACGACAGGCATTTTCGGAGTCGTCGCCATCGCATTGGCCGCCGAAGCGCTCAACATCGCCATGGCCCTTGGCGAATTCAGTCACGTCGCCGCCTATAATGCGGGGCTCTTCTGACGCTTCGCAGTCGCGCGCAGCAGCGGCGCTGGCCGACGCGCAGAACGCAATCGTCATCGATCGCGGCCGAGCGTGGGGAAGAAACCTTTGCCAACATGCCGGGCGGCGACGTCGCCTAGAAGATCGCGCCACATGCGATAGGGATCGTTGAAAACGCCTTCTCCGAGATCTCTATCGGCGAGAGCCGCCGCCAAACACGCCATGGCCTGAGGCAGATCGTGCGCATTCTCGAGATAGAGGAGCCGCGTTCCGACCGACTCTTCGCCCATCAACGACATGGCGGCTGCGATTTCGACATTGTCGCGGCGCCCAAAGGCCACGCCGCAAACGCAGACAAGACAGGTCTCCCAAACGGCCGGGTCGGTCTCGTCGATGAAGCCGTGCAAGCCTCTGACGATGGATGCGTAGACCGCCTCTCCCACCGCGGTGATAATCTTTTCAAGTTCGACCTGAACCTTTTCGAGAGCTTCCGGGAGCTCCGCGGGCGTCGCCATCTGACCTGCGGCCCAGTTGACCGAGAGCTGAAGCAGCTGGCCCAGAACGATTTGCGCGGGGGACACGAGTTCGGCGGGCAGCTCACGCGACAGGCGCGAGACAGCCTCCTCCAGCGCCCTATTCAGGCGGACAGCCGCAAGCCGTGCGGACTCGAGGTCCTTCCCGCGCACCAGGCGCGCCCAGGTTCCCTGGACGCCGATGACCGCATGCATCAACGACTTGATCTGAGTTATCCACGGCGTTGGCGGATAGGACTTTACGACCACGCCATGCTCGATGCGCCAGATTTCGCCGGTCCCGATCAATGTGATCGCAGAGACCGGCGTCGATGCGAACACCTCGTCGCGATTTGCGCCGTAAAGCATTCGGAAGGTGGCGTTGATCTCGCTGAACGGATCGCTCTGCATAGATTTCAGTCTCCCAATATCGGACATCCATCAACAAGACAGCGCGCATCGTATCGCGCGCCGCAATCCTCAACGTCCAACAATTTAACGGGGCCATGTAACATCGCGCCAACGGCAATCCAAAGATTGCCAAGGAAACGCCCATTGGCGCGCCGCTTGCGACATCGTCATTTCCAGAACGGGCGGGTCTGTTCGAGATCTTTCCAGAGCGCCTTGGCGCCGATCCAGCCCAATTCGGCGCGCGCCTGACTCGCCCCGATCATCCAGCCGATGGCGCGCTGTACCGATGGAGCGTCGGCACCGGGAATATCCGTTGCCGTGAACAGGGCTTTCATTGTCGCGGCGTCGTTGAGGTCGCCAAACACGGTCTGCAGCTTCTTAAGCCGCTTCAAGAAAGGATCGATTCGTTTCGCCGGATATAAGGAGCAAAAGAACTCGACTGCATAGCGCAGCTTTTTGAGCTCTTTGCGCAGCTCGTGGCGCTGTTCGACGGTCAGCGTCGCAAGTCCCCGAGCATGCTTGGCGGTCTTCTTCCAACGCTTGTTGAGAGACTGGCGCGCTAAGGCCGCAATCGGCGCCGCCAGCCGCTCGGTCTGGCCGAAATCCTGCGCGACAAGCCAGCCACGCGTCTCGACGAACCGCGCAAGATCAATGAGGAAGGCCTGCACGCGCGCGCCGGCAAGAAGCTTGCGCAGCTGCTCGCGCCGTTCTCGCGCCTGCCGCAAGACCACATCGGCGAGGGCTGAAAGTCCGGGCTCGTCGGGATGAGTTTCGGCTTCCCGCCGCGCCATGTCGTTCGCCACCACATCAAGATCCCTCAGGCTCCCGACCTCCCGGCCAAGCCAACGCGCCTCGCCGTCGAGCCGTTTCATCACCGCATTTCCCAATACGGAAGCATAGACCGAGAATGCGCTTCGCAATCGCCGCAGTCCGACCCTCAGCTGATGCGGTCCTTCGTCGTCGTCCAGCTGGCGAACGACGAGCACATTCGTGGCGATCTGATCGAGGCATTCGCGCAAGACGTCACGCGCCGCTTGCTCGGCGGTTTGCGCCGGATCGAGAAAAATATTTTGAGCGTTGCGCGGCGCGAGCGGCTGATCAATCCGCCCCTCTTCGGCTAACAAATAGCCGCGGGCGGCCTTGGATAGTCGGGAGAACTGCAACCCGCCATCGGGAACCAGGATTTGCGCAATGTCGAACAGTCCGCTTGCGTTGCCTGCGAGGAGTTCGATTTCCAGCTCGGAGAGTTCAGCAGAGCGTTCGCCGGCCCGAACTTCGCCAATGTCGAGCGCGAGCTCCGCGCGCGTCCCGTCCGAAAGCATCAGCTCGCTCGTCCTGCGCGTGATCACCGTCTCGCAAACGGGCTGAAGCGGGGCGCCGTTGACGCGGTCAACGATCTCGTCCCGAATCGATGAGTCAGAAATTGCATCGAGACACAGACGTCCGCCAGGCGCCGGGTTCTCTACCTCGCCGACCTGCGATAGGCCGCCATGCAAGGTCGCCCTGGTTTTTACGCCCTGAATCCACCGCCGCCCATCGCGCCTGAGCCTCAGCGCAATTCCCGCTTTGTTCAGTGCGTGCTCGGGCGTATCGAGATAAATGCTTCTGAGCGTTCTCGTTACAGGAGCGCCGTGAGCCAGCTTCGATGCCTTTACGCGCGCCCAGATCTCACTCGACTTTGTCTTGTCCAGCAGGAGTTTTAGCTCGATCTCGCTCATGTGACGAATTTATATCATTTTTGTAGCGGCGCGTAGCGCTCGACAGGCGCTACCGCGGCGGGTCGGTCCGGAGCGACTATGGCTGTGTTTGGTCGGACCCTTTTTTCAGCTTCTTTTTCTTCAGCACGATCGTCAGCTTATCGCCTCTTTTTGACACCTCTACAGATTTCAACAGGCTCTCTCCAAGAGAGATGCTGCCGCCGACAGCCTCAATCCACTGCTGCAAAATTTCCGCTTCGGTTTTGTCGCTATCTGTCATGTCGTCCTCTTGAATGCGTGACTTTGCTTGGAATTGATGGTCTGAGCCAAGTGTGCATCGGCCACGATCGATTACAGACCCAAGTTATTCGCCTGACGAAGCAGAATGGCAACGTCATAAATGGCGAGAACCGCGGCTTGGTCCTCTTGTTTTCGGGTGACCGCTATAAAAGCGCCTACCGTCAAATCTCGTCTTGTCGCCTCGGGGCAATCGCCATGGACGTGGGCGAGCAGCTTCTCGCCACAAAATCCTTCGGAGGCGCGGCGAATAAACCGCGCCGCGATTGAACGGCGTTCAGCGCTAAACATTCTCGCAGGACCAGGTTCGTCGAAACTCCGGTTCCCGTGCTACCAAACATTAATGATAACATGGGATTGAACAAAGTTCCTGGATTGCATGTAGGCTTCATCTAGAAACACGCGAACGTTCCGGCAAGCGTCGCCTGACGACCAGTTTTTGAATCGATTGAGCAGGAGCCGCCCTCCAAGGCCGAGAGGACCTTTTCGGCTTTAGGTCTGTGATCGCGCGCCTGTTCGTCACGCTCTCCCAGCGCAGAAGAAAACCCCGCCGACTCGGCGCCGGCGGGGCGAAAATTTCGCGGTTTTGAAAGCCGCATCGCTATCGCCTGTCGGTTACGCTCTCGTGACGGACGAGTTCTACCTACCGCCAATGGGTGCGCCGCGGCGGCGGGGTTTGCTGCCGTGCGAGTCGCATGCCGCCTCAGCGGCGCGTGCGATTTCATCCCCCATGCTGGGCTAGTTTGGCGCCTGCCAATTCGCGATCCGATCGCGACCTGCGGCTTTGGCGGCGTGCAACGCCTGGTCGGCGCGCTCAATCGATTGCTCGACCGGAACGGATGGGTCGAGGAGCGCAAGCCCGAAGGAAGCCGTCACCGTGAGCGGCAAATAGCCTTCGACGAAGAATTCCCTGTCCGATAAGCCCTTTCGTAACTGCTCGGCGATTGCGCGACCCTGTTCCAGGTCCGCATCCGCGGCGCAGTAGAGGAACTTCTCGCCTCCAAAGCGAAAAAACTCATCATGGGGCCGCAAATGGGACATCACGAATTCTGCGTATTGCACGAGAAATTCATCGCCGAGCGTATGGCCGTATGTGTCGTTCACCTCCCTGAAGTGATCCAGATCCATCATCGCGAGACATGTGGGTCTCGGCGCGAGGGCCTGCCGCTCGCTCAACGCCGTCAACATCGCGATATGGTTCCCCGCGCCCGTCAACGGATCGCGATTGCGAAGCGCATCCTCGAGTTCGTGCTTGATGGTCACTAATTGGGCGCGAACCTGCTTGAGGGCCGACAGGAACAATTCATAGTCGTCGAGAGGAATGGACCGGTGCTCCGACGCGGTTCGCAGCATGATTGCCGCGTGCCGGTGCATAAGCTCGTGCGCGAGCAAAATCTGGGAAAAACTTTGGTGCGAACCCAGACGACTGGCGCCGGCGCCATGCAGCCATTGTCCGAGCGGCCACCTGTGGTTCGCATCTTCCTGGAGGTCCCGTTCGTCGGGAGCCTGATCGCAAATGATCGTTCTGTTGAAATTCTCGTACCAGAGATCGTGCTGAAAAAGCGACTGCCGGAGCTCATTCAGAGTCGTCCGCTTTTGCTCGCGGCTCAATTTGGAAAAGGGCATGGGGCACCGAAGTTTTCAGCGTAGCTTGCGCCACGCGTTCCGCGGCAGAATATTCCAATTCAGTGTCACATTCTTGATAAGGGACTTGGTTGTCGCTTTCGCGGCTTTGCAAGCGAGCGGGGAGGCAACTTGATTGAGCGGCTCTGACGAGAGAGCGGAGACAGCGTTCTCCAGCGATTGTCCGGGTGAACGGCCGCAAGCCGCGTGGCCTTGGCCATCAGCGTCCAAATATACCGCGCATCGCAGCAAATAATCCCTTCGACCGTTCCTGAGCCGGCGGCGCCTGCGCGAGGCTTTCGGCTTCGCGCCGCGCGGCGTCGAGTTCGACGCCGGCGCGCGCGACGAGCGCGGCGAGAGTCGGCGCTTCGTGCGGCGGCGTCCAGCCGCCGGCGCGCCGTACGTCAAGATAGGCGTTGAGCATGTCGGCGGCGTCCCTCGCGCCAGCTTCCGTGAAATGCGCGCACGCCCGCTCGACCGCGGCGGCGTCGACGATGAGTCGCGCCGCCTTCCCCGCTTCGCGCCGGACGCCGTCGTCGATCGCCAGAGCGACGCGCGCCTCGCGCAACGCGGCGACGTCCGGCTCCTTCAAGAGCGCGCGCATGAGCCGCGCTTCCTGCGTGGCGTCAACGCCAGCCGGCGCCATGCCTTGGGCGCCGCACGCGTCGAGATAGCGGGCAAGCAGGGAAGGCGCGCTGCGCGCTGGCGCGGCTTCGGCGGAAAGGCGCGCGGACTGCGCAAATTCGCCGCCTTCCGCAATCCCCGCCGCAAGCGCGGGATCGGCGCAGAAGGCGCCATAGCCGCCGAGCTGCTGCAGGCGCGCGCGGGCCGGCCCCGCCTCGCCGATAACGAGCGCGGCGAAGCTCGCTTGCGCCAAGGGTTCGAGCGCATCCCACAGGCCCGGCGGCTCGAAACGCGCAGCGACTTCCGCGCGCGCCAGAGCGCCGTTCAGCGAAGCGACAAACTTGTCGCGCCGGCCCTTCAGACCGGCGGCGCGTTCGGCCACGGCGCGGGCGGCTGCGCCGGTCGCGGCGCGCGCGGCGTCGGCGGCGCGGCGCATGAGGTCGTCGAGAAGTCCATCGTCATCCGTCGCGCGGCGCGGCGCAAGTCCGTCGCCTTCAACGCGAAAAAGCCGCGCGAAGGCGGGGCCGCCTGGATCGACCGGGGCGACCCCGAGATCGCCGGGCGCCGCGGCGGGGCAGACAAGGCCGACGTCATCGCCAAGGGCCGCGCCGTAAAATTCGATTTCCACGGTTTCGCCCATGCCGGGCGCGGCTTTCTCGCGGCTGCGACGCAAAGCGATTCCGTCGACCTCCGCCTCGTCAGGATCGACAAGCAGCGCCAAAAGATTGCCGACGACAACCGGCTCCGCCGTTTCCGCCGCGTCGGGATGTTCATGCGGATCGCCCGTCGCCTGCCGCAGGTCGTCGAAGGTGAGCGGATCCACGGCGGGTTCTCCCGCCGATCGCTGCTCGAGCGTCCAGCCTTTCAGCCGCCGGCGCTGGTTCATCGCCAGCGCGACGCTGCATCGGCCCAGCAGCGTGGCGCTCTCTTCGATCGAATCGGGAATTCGCAGGCGAAGGATAATGCGCGGCGCGCCGGATTCGCGCAGCCAATGCTCCATGATGGCGAAGGGCGCCTCGCGCGCGTCGGCGGCCGCCGACGATTCGAACGGCGCCGCCTCCAGGACGAGTCGGCTTTGATAGGCCGGGAAGATGCGGCGCGCCGGCGCGAGGCGGATGACGACGGCGTTGTCGGCGCGTTCGACGACGCGGCGCTGGCCGATCGCCCATACCAATCGCGCGCCGGCCGCCGCGGTCTGCTCGCGCGACAGCCGTTCGACGTCGCCCCGCGCCGGAAACGCCGCCAGCCGAAAGGCGACGGGGTCGGCGCCGCCGGCGTCCGGCAGCAACGTCAGGAGCAGACGCCAGTCGCCGCCCTGCGGCAGCTCGCGTTCCGCGGAAAGCGCCAGAATGAGTTCGGCGCCGTCGCCGGCGGTCAGTCGTACGAATCGATGCTCAGGCGGCACATCAACGATAATGATGCGAGCGCGCCAGCGCGCGGCGCCGATGACGTCGACGAGCGTGGGCGCGCTTGAAAAGCGCTCGTCGCGCGCCGAGACGACCGTGAGTTCCGGCCGGACCGCCGCGCGTTCGGCGCCCTCGAACCAGCCGATGGCCAGCCGGCGCCGCCCATCCCAGTAATAGTCGAACTGCTCTCTCCACATTGACGGCCGCGCCCGAGCGTGAGGCATGGCGCCGTAGCCATGCGAAGCTGAAGTCTGGGGAAGCATATCCGCGCGCGCGGCAATCGCGCAATTCAGCGCCATCGCGCGCGCGGCCGCGCGACATTCTTATGCAGCGCCATGACGTTGTTCCGCCACAGAGTCAGCGTAAGCGCTTGCGTGACACCCGCCGCCTTCGCAATAAGGCTCGCCACCTTTTACAGCGGCACTCTACAATTAGAGAGGCGTTTTTTACGACGAAGACGATAAGTAAAGATGTGACATTAGACGGGCGCAAACTTGGTATAATTCTCACGCAATCTATTGCTATACGGTTGGTAGAAACATAACCACTCGCTTAATGCAGCCTGTCGGAGTTGATATTGACACTGAGATTGGGGATACAAATGAATGATTTCGGAACGAGAGGCGCTTATTGAGGCAATCGAATCCCAACATGGCGGCATCGCGACGCATGTCGAGTCCGTCCCCCTTAAAGAGACTTTCGAAGGCCAAACCGTATGGGAAGGCGTTGTCGAGGTTTTCGACATAGAGGGCAACCCCAAGACCACGCGCGCCTATGCGTGATCGTCGCCAATTGAGGGAAGTAACAAGCGCCGGTTCTATGCCGTGCTTCACTTGGGTGGGATTAGATCGCCGCGGGACGCGGTGAGGGCCGCGATTGTCGCGGAGAAAAGGCAGCAATTTGTGAGGTAGGAAAATGATTAGCGATGAGAAACAATATGAATTTGTTGGTTCGATGCTCAAGGATCGCCTAGATCGCGGACGTGACGCATTGAGGCTATTTCTTCAGCTGTTTTCCGCCATTGTAGGCGGCTCAATTTGGCTGAGTATACAAGATTTAACTCCTGCAGGACGAATGGCTTACGAGCGCGCTTCAAACGCGTTGATTGTGTTGTTAATTGTAGTGACGGGGGCGATGATTTGGCGCGCTACGGCCGGATGGTGGGGATATCGTCAAAAATTATCAGAGTTTGAGTTCGAAAATCATCCTGCGCCTCCTCCAAAATGTGTGGCAATTTTGGCTGAGGCACTCATGTTGATCTGTATGGTCGCTGCTGGCGGTTTTTTCATTTACTTCAATCCATTTAACATTCCCTCAAATTAGGACACTACCCCTGATAAAGCCTATGAATTTGATGAAGCTGGAGTCTTGCATTGAAACGCAGCGTGACACGGTTACAGGATAAGTCCCTCTCACTCGGACTCGATACATCGGTAGCCGACGCCGGGTTCGGTCACGATGATTTTGGGCGTCGCGGCGTTCTCCTCTATCTTCGCCCGTAGCTGGCCAATGAAGACGCGTAAATATTGACTGTCGTTCTGATGCGCGGGCCCCCAAACGGTCTTGAGGATTTCCCGGTGCGTCAACGGTCGGCCCGAATGTCGCGTGAGAAAGGCCAGAAGATCGAATTCCTTCGGCGTCAGTTTCACCGGCGCGCCATTTTTCGTCACCATGCGCTTATGCAAATTCACGACAAGCCCGTCGACCGCAACGCGTTCCGACTCCAAAACCGTATCCTGTGAATGACGTAAGGCCGTGCGCATGCGCGCCAGCAGCTCTCCCATCGCGAATGGCTTCTCGACGTAATCATCCGCGCCGAGGTCGAGCGCCGCGATCTTTTCGGATTCGCGGTCGCGCGCCGAGAGAACGATCACCGGCGTTCGCGTAAGGATTCGCAGCTTTCGCAGCACTTCCTTGCCGTCCATGTCCGGAAGGCCAAGATCGAGGATGATGAGTTCGGGCGAATATTCGCCTACAGCCGCCAGCGCCTCGCGGCCGGTCGCCGCTTCGCGCACCTCGTAGCCGCTCGCCGTCAGCGAAGGCCGCAAGACGCGCTGTATTTGAGGTTCGTCGTCGACGACGAGGACGCGCGCGCCGCTCATGCCGCCACGCCCCGCTTCGATTCGCCCGCGGCGGGAAAACGCATGATGAGTCTCGTGCCTCGACGGCGGGCGGCAGGGCTTTGCGCGACGATGGTTCCGCCCATGGCCCTGACCAGACCGCGGCAGATCGAGAGGCCGAGGCCAGTGCCGGCCTTGCGGCCGTCAACACGCCCGCTGCGATAAAATTTCTCGAAAATGCGCTCGATGTCGGCCGCTTTCACGCCGGGCCCCTCGTCGGTCACGGTGATGACGACGTCGCCGCCTTCGCGCCGGGCGTGAATGATCGCGCCGGAAGGTCCGCCATATTTATGCGCATTGTCGATCAGATTGAAGAGAACCTGTCCGAGAAGATTGGCGTCGCCGCGAATAGGCGGAAGGTCGGGCGCGATGCTGATCGAAGTATCCTTGCCTGGAAAACTTCTCTTGGCTCTTTCGAGGACGCTGCGGATCACCTCCGCCACATCGACGAGATCGCTGCGCGGCGCCACCGCGCCCGACTCGATGCGCGACATGTCGAGCATATTGGCGATGAAGCGCGACAGGCGCCCGGCCTCTTCTTCAATCGACAACAGAAGGTCTTTGCGATCCTCCAGCGGAAGCTTCTCGTCAAGTTCGCGCAGGCTCGTCACCGCGCCGGTGATCGAGGTCAGCGGCGTGCGCAGATCATGCGACAGGGCGGAGAGCAGGATCGTTCGCAATTTTTCATTTTCCTCGAGGGCCGCCGCCTTGACAGATTCGCCGACGAGCATCGAACGGTCGATCGCGATCGCGGTCTGTTCAATCAGTGAAGAAATCGTGCTTTCCGCGGCTGCGGAAAGCGGCTCCTCGGGCGTCTTGGGCTCAATCCCGCAAACGGCGACGACGCCGCGCGCCGTCGCCAGCGGCCGGAATTGGAAGCGTACATTGGGCAGCGTATCCGTCCGCCATCCGGCGGGCTCGGATTTTTCGAGCGCCCAACGGGCGGCCGCAAGTTCGCCGGCGTCCATCTGATCGACCGGCGGCCAGGCCGCCGACACTTTTAAGCCGCCGTCTTCAGGGATCAGCATCATCACGCAGGACGCGTCGCCGGCTTTCTGGATTTGCAGCGCGGACGCCCAGAGAATGTCGTCGAGGGTCGTAATCGTGGAGAGCTTGCGAGAGAATTCAAAGAGCGACTGCACGGCCTGCGATCGCTGGCGCATGCTTCGCGCATAGTCGCGCATTTTGCTCGCGAGCATTCCCGTGATGACGGCGACCGCCAGCGCGACGAGGAGCGAAAGAAATTCCTGCGGCTGCGAGATCGTCATTTCATAGCGCGGATCGAAAAAGAAGAAGTCGCAGGCGAAAAAGGACAGAACCGCGGCGATGATCGCGGACCACATTCCCAGCCAAACGGCGCAAAGCACGACGGGAAGCAGGAAGATGACCGTTGGATTGACGAGGCCGAGCCAGCGCTCGAGGCCATATCCGACGAGGACCGTGATTGTGACGGAGAGCGCGGCGCCGCCGAAGCCAAGCCAAGTCTGTGACAGGGTCGGCAATGTCCGAACCTGTCCGTTTGGAGGCGGGCTGTCCTCCTGCACGACGACATGAACCGCGATATCGGTCGATCGCCGAAGAATTTCGTCGGTCAGCGAACGCCGCAGCAGTCGCGAAAAAGGCCGCGCGCGCGAACGGCCGATGACGATCTGCGTGATATTCTCGCGTCGTGCGAAACGCAGCGTTTCCGCCACGAGATCGTTTCCAGAGACGCGCGCGACTTCGGCGCCGAGCCGCTCAGCGAGCCGCAGCGACTGATCGACATGTCTCACGACCTCGGCGGATGGTTCCTCCTGGCCGGCGCGCTCGACATAAAGCGCGATCCATGTCGCGTTGAGCGCGGTGGCGAGGCGCGCGCCGGCGCGAACTACCGCCTCGGAGTCTGCATCACGGCCGACGCAGACGAGCAAGCGTTCCGCCGTCGCCCAGGGGCCTTCGATCGCTCCTTGCCGAAGGAAGTCGACCATCTGGTCGTCGACGCGTTCCGCGGTTCGACGCAGCGCGAGTTCGCGCAGCGCCGTGAGATTGCGCGGCGTGAAGAAATTCTGCGTCGCGCGTCTCGCGGTCTCGGGAACATAGACCTTGCCCTCCTTCAGCCGCTGGAGCAGTTCTTCCGGCGTGATGTCGACAAGGATGACGTCATTGGCGTTCTGCAGCACGCGATCCGGCACGGTCTCGCGCACCGCGACGCCGGTGACGCGCGACACGACGTCGGCGAGGCTTTCAAGATGCTGGACATTGAGCGTCGTCCAGACGTCGATGCCGGCGTCGAGCAGCTCCTCGACATCCTGCCAGCGTTTGGGATGGCGGCTGTCAGGCGCATTGGTGTGCGCGAGTTCGTCGACGAGAACGAGCTGAGGCTTTCGCGCCAGCGCCGCGTCGATGTCGAATTCCTCGATGATCCGGCCGCGATAGTCGCATGTGCGACGCGGTAGCGTCTCGAGACCTGTAAGGAGCGCCTGCGTTTCGGCGCGCCCGTGGGTTTCGGCCAGGCCGATGAGGATATCGACGCCCTCAGCCTTCGCCGTTTGGGCGCGCGCCAGCATCGCATAGGTCTTGCCGACGCCCGGCGCGGCGCCGAGAAATACGCGCAGCTTTCCCTTGCCTTCCTTGTCGCTCAGGGCAAGGAGCGCGTCCGGATCAGGTCGGCGGTCGAAGTCTCCGTCATCGCGGGCCAAAGACGTCTACCTTCTGGAGCATCACCTCTATTGTAAGCGATCAAGAGCCAAATTCAGCAAGAGCACATTTACGCGCGGCTCGCCGATCACGCCAAGACCGCGCCCTTCGACATTCGCGTCGACGGCGGCGCGCACTTGCGACTCGCTGAGATTGCGCGCCCTGGCGACGGCTGCCGCCTGCGCCAGCGCGAACTGCGGCGAAATATGCGGATCAAGGCCGGAGGCGGATGTCGTTGCGGCGTCGGCGGCGACGACGTCAATTCGGCCGGCGGAAAATTCCGCCTCGATCGCCGCATTGACGCGGTCGACGAGCTTTTTCGACGTCGGCCCGAGATTGGAGCCCATCGAGTTCGCCGCGTTGTAGGGCGCGTCGACGGTCTTGGAAGGATCGGCGGGGTCGGGGCCTGTCGTTGCCGAAGGCCGGCCGTGAAAATAGCGATCGGAGGCAAAATTCTGTCCGATCAGCGCCGAGCCGATCACTGTTCCGTCGCGTTCGATCAGGCTTCCATTCGCCTGCGTCGGCAGGGCGAGTTGCGCAACTCCGGTGATCGCGAGCGGATAGACGACTCCGGTGAGCCCCGTGAAAAGAACGATCATGACGATCGCCGGACGAAGTTGGGAGAGCATCTGAGAGCTCCTTATGCGAGATGAATGGCCGAGACGGCGAGATCGATGAGCTTGATGCCGATGAACGGCGCGACGAGCCCACCAAGCCCATAGATCAGCAGATTTCGCCGCAACAAGGCGGCGGCGCCCACGGGCCGGTAGGGGACGCCCTTCAGCGCGAGCGGGATGAGCGCGATAATGATGAGCGCGTTGAAGATCACCGCCGAGAGGATGGCCGACTGCGGCGAGGCGAGCTTCATGATGTTGATCGCCTCCAGTTCCGGATAGGCGACGACAAACAGCGCCGGGATGATCGCGAAATATTTGGCGACGTCATTGGCGATTGAGAAGGTGGTCAGCGAGCCGCGCGTCATCAGCAGCTGTTTGCCGATCGCGACGATTTCGATGAGCTTTGTCGGATCGCTGTCGAGGTCGACCATATTGCCGGCCTCGCGCGCCGCCTGCGTGCCGGTCTGCATGGCGACGCCGACATCCGCCTGAGCGAGCGCCGGCGCGTCATTGGTGCCGTCGCCGCACATGGCGATCAGGCGGCCGCCCTGCTGCTCCTTACGGATATAGGCGAGTTTGTCCTCGGGCTTGGCTTGCGCGATGAAGTCGTCGACTCCCGCTTCTCCGGCGATCGCCGCGGCGGTGATTGGATTGTCGCCGGTGACCATCACGGTTTTGACGCCCATCGCGCGCAAGGCGGCGAAGCGCGATTTTATGTCGGGCTTGATGATGTCTTTGAGATGAATGACGCCGAGCAGCCTGCCGTTTTCCGACACGGCGAGGGGCGTGCCGCCCCAACGCGAGATGCGCTCGACAGCGCCCTCGAAATCAGCGGGAACGGACTTAGCATGCGCCGCGACCGCGTCGACGGCGCCTTTGCGCAGCGTCCGGCCGGGAAGATCAACGCCGGAAATGCGCGTGTGCGCCGAAAAGGGGACGATCTGCGCGTCCGCGCCGAGGTTTGGCGTCGAAGAGCCAAAAATGCTCGTTGAGCCAAGAACGGTCTTGGCCAGAGCGACGATCGACCTGCCTTCGGGCGTTTCATCCGCGAGCGAGGCCAGCAGCGCCGCTTCGACGAAAGCATGTTCCGAAACGCCTTCGACCGGAACGAACTCGTCGGCCATGCGATTGCCGAAGGTGATGGTGCCCGTCTTGTCGAGCAGCAGCGTGTCGACGTCGCCCGCCGCCTCCACGGCGCGACCCGAGGTGGCGATGACATTGAAGCGGATCAGCCTGTCCATGCCGGCGATACCGATCGCCGACAGGAGTCCGCCGATCGTCGTCGGGATCAGACAGACGAGCAGCGCGATCAGCACGGTGACCGAAATCGCCGCGCCGGAGTAGATCGCAAGCGGCCAAAGCGTCACGCAGACGATGAGAAATATGATGGTCAGCCCGGACAGGAGAATCGACAGCGCCAGTTCGTTCGGCGTTTTCTGCCGCTGCGCGCCTTCGACGAGCGCGATCATCCGATCGATAAAGGTCGAACCGGGTGCCGCGGTGATCTTGACCTTGATCCAGTCGGAGAGAACCGTCGTGCCGCCGGTAACGGCGGAACGGTCGCCGCCCGCCTCGCGGATGACCGGCGCGGACTCGCCGGTGATCGCCGACTCGTTGACCGAGGCGACGCCTTCGATCACTTCGCCGTCGCCGGGGATGAGCTCGCCCGCTTCGACCAGCACCAGATCGCCGGGCTTCAGATCGAGCGCCGACACGCCTTCATAGACGTCCTTTGTCCCGCTCTTGTTTTGCGGATCGATCAGCCGCTTGGCGCGTGAATCGCTACGCGTCCTGCGCAAAGCGTCCGCTTGCGCCTTGCCGCGTCCCTCCGCCACCGCTTCGGCGAAATTGGCGAAGAGCACGGTGAACCACAGCCAGGCGGCGATCTGCCCCGAGAAAAAGGCGGCGCCGTTCTGCGCAATGAGATCGCGCACAAAGAACGCCGTGACCACCGCCGACACGATTTCCGTGACGAAGATCACGGGATTGCGGGCGAGGCGCCTCGGATCGAGCTTCTTGAAGGCGTCGACGGCGGCGCGCTTCGTGATCGCGGCGTCGAATAGACCGGGAGCGGCGACCTTATGCGACATCTGACATGCTCCTTAGAAGGTTTTTCCGGCAAGCAGCGCGAAGTGTTCGACGATCGGGCCGAGCGCGAGCGCGGGAAAATATTGCAGCAGATACAGGACGACGATGACGCCGAGCAGAAGGCCGATGAAGAGGGGTCCATGCGTCGGGAAGGTTCCCACCGAGGCGGCGCCCTTCTTTTTCGCCGCGAACGCGCCGGCGATCGCCAACACGGGAATGACGAAGGCGAAGCGTCCGAGCAGCATCGCGACGCCGAGCGTCGTGTTGTACCAAGGCGTATTGCCCGTCAGTCCTGCGAAAGCCGATCCGTTGTTATCCGTCGCTGAAGCGAATGCGTAAAGGATTTCGGAAAGCCCGTGCGGGCCGGCGTTGTTCAGACTGGCGAGGCCGGTCTGAAGCATGACTGAAACGCCGGTGAAGACAAGCACGCTGAGCGGATAGATCAGCACCGCCAGCATCGCGAGCTTCATCTCGCGCGTCTCGATCTTCTTGCCGAGGTATTCCGGCGTGCGGCCGACCATAAGCCCGGCGATGAAAACGGCGATGATCGCCAACACCAGAAAGCCGTAGAGCCCGGCGCCGACGCCGCCCGGCGCGATGCTGCCCATCAGCATGTTGAACAGGGGCACGAGACCGCCGAGCGGCATGAAGGAGTCATGCATCGAGTTGACCGCGCCGCAGCTCGTGCCCGTGGTCGACGTGGCGAATAGCGCGCTCATCGCAGGGCCGAAGCGGACCTCCTTGCCTTCCATATTGCCGGGCGCCGGATCGACGCCGATATCGGTCAGCAACGGATTGCCGCCTGCCTCGGCCCAGTAAGCGACGGATACGCCCGCGACGAGCACGATCATCATGGTGATGGCGATCGCGCGACCTTGTCGATAGTCAAAGACCGCACGTCCGAAGGCGAAGGCCGTGGCGAAGGGGATGACGAGCAGAGCCCAGATTTCCAGCATGTTGGAAAGCGCATTCGGATTCTCGAAAGGATGGGCGGAATTGGCGTTGAAGAAGCCGCCGCCATTGGTTCCGAGTTCCTTGATCGCCTCTTGGCTGGCGACCGGGCCTATGGCCAGCGTCTGCTTGGCGCCCTCAAGCGTCGTCGCTTCGATCGATCCTTGAAGCGTTTGCGGCACGCCGAGAGCGACCAGGGCGAGCGCGACGACGATCGAGAGCGGCAGGAGCACGTAAAGCGTCGAACGGGTGAGGTCGACCCAGAAATTGCCGATTGTCGACGATTCGGCGCGCGAGAAACCGCGCACCAGCGCAAACGCCATCGCAAGGCCGGTGGCGGCGGATACGAAATTGTGCACGGTGAGGCCGAGCATTTGCGTCAGGTGGCTCATCGTCGACTCGCCGCCGTAGTTTTGCCAATTGGTGTTGGTGACGAAGCTCATCGACGTGTTGAAGGCAAGGTCGGCGGGAACTCCGCTAAAGCCCTGAGGATTGAGCGGCAGATAGGCCTGCAATCGTTGCAGCGCGTAAAGCGAAACAAAGCCGATCGCACTGAAGGCCAGCATCGCCATCGTGTAGGCAAGCCAGTTTTGCTCCCGCGCAGGATCAACGCCGGCGAGTCTGTAGAAGACGCGCTCAATGGGTGAGAGCGCGGGAGAGAGCAGGCTGCGCTCGCCCGCTAAGACGGCGGCTATGTAATTGCCGAGCGGAACAGCCGCGACAATAACGGCAAGCAGGACGATGGCGATTTGCGCCAGCCCAATGGACGTCATGGCGAACGCCCGGCATGCGCCGAGCCTCCCTTTAGAATTTTTCCGGATGGAGCAGCGTATAGGCGAGATAGGCGCCAAGAGGAACGGCGACGATCAGTCCGATGACAGGTTCAAACATGCGGTGCTCCTAAAGGCGCCCGCAGGCCCGCGCATAGGCGCCGACGATCGCAAACAGGAAAAGACCGAGGCCAACGTACAGAATATCGAGCATGTGTCTTCTCCGCGCTCACCGGCGCCGTGAATCAATGCGCGCACGCCGCGCGCGCATCTCGTGAAACAGATTGTTCGCGATCACAAAGATAAAGGCCGCGACGCCGAGGCCAATGAGAGATAGAGGCATGAGCGCATCTCGCTTTAATGTCGCGTTGTCGCTTCGGTCTTCACCAAACGAGAATGACGAACCGCAATTTGCGCGGGAATGATGTAAAGGCGCTATTAGGATTTCGGTCGGTCGAGGCCGCTCACAGGACGCTCGCTCGCGGGTCGCCTAGGGTGGCAAGCAAATGGATGCATTAGGTGGCGATCAAGCGATATTCGCATCGTAAATTAGTTTGAAGCGGTCCTGTTGCGACATTTCGAATCAAAGCGCGAAGTTTCCTCGCGCCTGTATGCTCTCAGAAAAGCATCGATTCCGGCGTCGACCATCGCGTCAACGGAGGCTTCGGTTCTCGGTTCGAGACCGAGCGCCGTGTGAAGCGGTAGGTCCCCGCGGACAAGACTCAAAAAATGGCTAGCGGCTTCAGTCGCGTCTGAGAACGTCAGGAGGCCGCGGTCTTTGGCCTCTTCGAGCAACGCCGCGACGCGCATGAGCTCGTTTTTCGGCCCACTTTCAAAGAAGAGCTTGCAGAGCTGCGGAAAGCGCATGCGCTCACTGGAAATCGCCTGAAAAAACGCCATCGACTCCGGCGTCATATACACCTCGACAAATTGACGCGCGAAGCTTCGAAGCGCCTCGACAAGGCCGATATCGAGATTTGGCATCTGCAGCCTGCTCGTTTTCAGGCGGCATTCCGCTTCGATCAAATGGGCGAACAAAGCTTCCTTACTGGGAAAGTAAGCGTAAAGCGTCGCCTTCGACACGCAAGCGGACCGCGCTATCGCGTCCATGCTCGTCTCGGCGAAACCCTGTTCGAGGAATAATTTTCGCGCGGCGGCGATCACGGAACATTCTTTCCGTCCCGCAACATGCGCCTCTGTCGATTCTGCCGCCGTCGCATGATCCGTCGTCGGGCTCTTCATGGCGCGGGTTCCTCGATTTCAGTCTTCATACCGGCGACGCCGCCGACTCTTGCTTCAAGGCTCTGCCCCCGCGCGCCATGCGCTCATTCCCCACGCCTCCACCGAGGCTAAATCGGCAAAGCCGGTGGCGTGACGTATCTATCGACCCACTTTTGAAAAGTTTCAAACTAAACGACCCAGTTCAATTTTAGCGTTGACAGGCGCCGAAGGGCAAGCATAAAACTGAACCGTTCAGTTTAACCTGGGTCCGATATGCGACGGAGGGCGCCTCAAATATTCCGGCCGTTGCTCAAAACGCTTGTGGGGGATCGCCCCGCTGTTCGGCTGGAAAGCCCGAAGGCGCGAAACATCGCCCAGAGCGATCGACGCCGAGGGACATTGATGAGCTCAAAGGGCAGGGCGGCGGCGCTGGGGCTTCTGCTTGCCGCGATGCTTTCCGGCTGCACCGTGGGCCCCGACTTTGCCGCGCCCGATGCGCCCTTGGGCGCGGGCTACGCGGTGGGCAAGCCTTCCAACATCACCCAATCGGCGGCCATCGCGGGCGGCGGCGCACAAAGGCTCGTTCCTGGCCGCGACATTCCGGGGGAATGGTGGCGACTGTTCCGCTCGAAGCAGATTTCGGCGCTCGTGACCGAGGCGGTGAACAATCATCCGAACATCGCAGCCGCGGAAGCGGCGCTTCGCCAGGCGCGGGAGACCACGGAAGCCGATGTGGGCTCCTTCTTTCCGTCGGCCACTCTGACCCAGAGCGTGGCGCGCACGCAAACGACGACGGCGCAATTCGGCGGCCTCTCGCAAAGCTCCTCGTCGAGCGGACCGACGGCGTTCATCTATACGCTCCATAATTCGAATGCCGCCGTGTCGTTCACGCCCGACGTCTTCGGCAAGACGATGCGTACGGTCGAGAGCGATGTCGCCGCGGCCGAATATCAGCGATACCAGCTCGAGGCGACCTATCTCGCGCTCACCGCCAATGTCGTGACGGCGGCGATCACCGATTCCTTGTATGCGTCTCAGATCAAGGTCACGCGCGATCTCATCGCCGCCTATCAAAAGCAACTCGATATTCTGCAGAAGCGCTTCGAACTCGGCGCCGTGAGCGCGGCCGACGTCGTCTCGGAAAAGGCGCTCGTCGCCCAGGCGCAAGCGACGCTGCCGCCGCTCGAAAAGGCGCGGGCGCAGACGCGCAATCAGCTCATGGCCTATCTCGGCCGCTTTCCCAATGACGACAAGGGCGAGGCGATCGACATCGAGCATCTGCATCTGCCGCGCGATCTGCCGTTAAGCCTGCCGTCCAATCTGGTGCGCCAGCGTCCCGACGTGCTTTCGGCGGAGGCGCAGTTGCATCAGGCAAGCGCCAATGTGGGCGTCGCCACGGCAAATATGCTGCCGCAGCTCACGCTGACGGGCAATGGCGGCAGTCAGGCTTCGAATTTCTCGCAATTATTCTTGCCGCAGACCTCGGTCTACAATCTTGCGACGCAGCTCTCCGGCCAGGCGTTCGACGCCGGCAGATTGTTCCATCAGCGCGAGGCGAAGCTCGCCGCGCTCGAACAGGCGGAAGCGCAATATCGCGCGACCGTGATCAGCGCCTTCCAAAACGTCGCCAACGCCTTGCAGGCGATCAAGCATGACGCGGAGACGCTGCGCGCACAGGTTGCGGCGGAAAAGGCCGCCGCCGAAAGCCTGGATATCTCGCAAGCCCAATATTCGGCCGGCTCGACCACCTATCCGACGGTGCTCAACGCCGCGCAGAC
This sequence comes from Methylocystis sp., assembly GCF_051062815.1. Taxonomy (GTDB): domain Bacteria; phylum Pseudomonadota; class Alphaproteobacteria; order Rhizobiales; family Beijerinckiaceae; genus Methylocystis. The sequence goes on from NZ_JBPFDU010000088.1 coordinate 85,888, forward strand.
CCTGCTCAACGCCCGTCTCAATCGCGTCCAGGCGCAGGCCGCGCGCTTCTCCGACACGGCGGCGCTGATGCAGGCGCTCGGCGGCGGTTGGTGGAATCGCATCGACGAGACGCCGGCGTCGCTTCCCAAACCCACCGACCTCATTTCAACCCTGCCGATCGCGGCGGCCATTCGCGCCGAGGCTGAGGAACGCTCCCGTGCCCGTTAACACGCTTTTGCAAGACCGTCTCGGATCGATGTTCAAGCCCATGATGATCATGCTGGCGAGCGTCGCCCTCGTGTTCGCAGCCCTTTACGGCTTCGTCAGCTTCCGCTCGATGATGATCGGGCGGTTCCTCGCCTCCATGGCCAATCCGCCGCAGACCGTGTCGGTGACGACGGCCGCCTATCGGGAATGGCGCCCCAAGTTTTCAGCGATCGGCACGTTCCGCGCCGTCAATGGCGCGGACCTCGCGCTCGAAACCTCCGGCATCGTTGAGAAGATCCATTTCCAATCGGGCCAGGACGTCGAGGCGGGGAAGATTCTCCTCGAGCTGCGCAAGGATACGGACAACGCCCAGCTCGAAGCCTTGAAAGCCACGGCGGAGCTCAACGCCATCAACCTGCGCCGCGACCAGTCGCAACTCAAAATCAAGGCCGTGAGCCAAGCGACAGTGGATTCGGACATCGCCAATCTGCGAAGCGCCAACGCCCAAGTCGTGCAGCAGGAGGCGGTGATCGCGCAGAAGACCCTGCTCGCGCCCTTCGCCGGAAGGCTCGGCATCCGCCAGATTGATCTTGGCCAATATATCGGCGCCGGAACGGTGATCGTGACCTTGCAGGCGCTCGATCCGATTTATCTCGACTTTGTCCTGCCTCAGCAGGACTTGAATGGCGTCTCGGTCGGACAAACGATCGCCGCGACGGTCGACGCCTTTCCCGGCCAGAGCTTTACGGGCAAGATCGACGCCATCAGCTCCAAGGTGGATCTCGCGAGCCGCAACGTGCAGATTCGCGCGAGCCTCGCCAATGCCGAACGCAAGCTGCGGCCCGGCATGTTTGCTTCAGTGGAAATCGCGACCGGCAAGCCCCAACGCCTCATCACGCTGCCGCAAACGGCGATCGTCTATGCGCCTTTCGGCAATTCGGTGTTCCTTGCGCAAAAAAGCGAGGAGAGCGCCGATAAGAAGGCGCCGCAAGGCTCCGGGCTCGTCGCGCACCAGGCCTTCGTTCGGCTCGGCGAGGCGCGCGGCGACGAAGTCTCGGTGCTCGAAGGCGTGCCCGAAGGCGCGATGGTCGTCACGGCCGGTCAGGTCAAGCTGCGCAACGGCGCGCCGCTCGCCATTTCGCAAGAGCCGCCGCCGCCGGTCGACGCCGATCCCAAGCCCGTGGATCAGTGAACGGAGATTTCGCAAGATGCGTTTCACTGACATTTTCGTGCGCCGCCCGGTGCTCGCCAGCGTGGTGAGCCTGCTAATCCTGGTGCTTGGCCTCAGATCGCTGGCGACTTTGCCCGTGCTGCAATATCCGCGCACGCAAAACGCCGTTGTCACGGTGATGACGTACTATTTTGGCGCCGATCCGGCGACCGTCGCCGGTTTCGTCACGACGCCGCTCGAAAACGCCGTCGCGCAGGCGAACGGCATCGACTATCTCACCTCGGCAAGCCAGATCGGCGTGAGCACGATCACCGCCAATCTGCGGCTCAATTACGATTCCGGCAAGGCGCTGACCGAGATCAGCACCAAGGTCGATTCGGTGCTCAACCAATTGCCGCAGGGCGTGCAGCGTCCCGTCATTACCGTCAAGATCGGCCAGACGACCGACGCGATGTATATCGGCTTCAACAGCGACATGCTGACGCCGAGTCAGGTGACGGATTATCTCATTCGCGTCGTGCAGCCGCGCCTGCAATCCGTGCCGGGCGTGCAGACGGCGGAACTCATCGGCGGCAAGACTTTCGCGCTCAGGGCCTGGCTTGATCCTGTCAAGCTCGCCGCCTATGGGCTCACGGCGGGCGAAGTCGCCGTCTCTCTCCAGAGCAACGATTATATCGCCGGCCTCGGCTCGACCAAGGGCCAGTGGGTGCAGGTCAATCTCTCAGCGGCGACCTCGCTTCATTCGCTCGAAGAGTTTCGCAATCTCGTCGTCAAGCAGGTCAACGGCGCCAATGTGAAGCTGAGGGACGTCGCCAATGTCACGCTCGGCGCGGACGACTATGAATCCTCGGTCTCGTTCGACGGCAAGCAGGCGGTATATATCGGCATTCTCGTGGCGCCGAACGCGAATCTGCTTGATGTCGTCAAAGGCGTCAAAGACGCCTATCCCGACATCGTGAAAGCGCTGCCCCAAGGCTTGAATAGCGAGATCGTCTATGACACGACGAATTTCGTGAACAGCTCCATCGACGAGGTGATTCACACGCTGATCGAAGCGGTCCTCATCGTCACCGCCGTCGTCTTCGTGTTTTTGGGGTCATGGCGCTCGGTGCTGATCCCGATCATGGCGATCCCGCTTTCGCTCATCGGCTCGCTGACTTTTCTCCTCGCTTTCGGCTTCTCGATCAATCTGCTGACGCTTCTGGCGCTGGTGCTGGCGATCGGCCTCGTGGTCGACGACGCCATCATTGTCGTCGAAAATGTGAACCGGCATCTCGGCGAAGGCCTGACGCCTGTCGACGCCGCGCTGCTGGCGGCGCGTGAACTCGCCGGGCCGATCATCGCCATGACGATCGTGCTGATCGCCGTCTATGTGCCGATCGGCTTCCAGGGCGGCCTCACCGGCGCGCTCTTCGTCGAATTCGCTTTCACTCTGGCGGCGGCGGTCACAGTGTCGGGCATTGTCGCGCTCACTTTGTCGCCGGTCAGCTGCGCATTGGCGCTCAAGCCCCCGAAGCGAGGCGAGGAGACGCTTGAGTCCCGCATCGTCGGCTACATCGATGCGCGGATGGACGCCGTCCGGGATCGCTATCACCGCCTGCTGGACGCCTCCCTCAATTACGTCCCGGTGACGCTCGTCTTCGGCGGGCTGGTGCTTTCGAGCATCTATTGGCTCTACGCCAGCGCCAAGAGCGAACTCGCGCCAAACGAGGATCAGGGCATCATTCTGGCGCAGGCGACGCCGGCGCCCAACGCCACTCTCCAACAAAAGCTGTACTACGCCGATCAGGCATATAAAATCATCGCCAAGCATCCAGAGACTGACAGCGTGTTTCAGATCAATTCGCCGGCGGCGAATCTGTCCGGCGTCGTGCTCAAGCCGGCGGATGAGCGCAAGGTCGGGGCGGAGGACTTGCAGCATATGCTCCAGCAGGAGCTGAGCGCCGTTGCGGGCGTGCGCTTCGTCGCCTTCCAGCCGCCGCCGCTCCCCGGCTCGATGGGCTTGCCGATTCAATTCGTCTTCCAGAGCACCGACCCTTTCGAGAAGATGGACGGCATCTCCCGCGAATTGCTGTCGAAAGCTCTGGCGACGGGAAAGTTCATGTTCCTCGACACCGATCTCAAGATTGATCAGCCGCAGTTGTCGCTTGTCATCGACCGCGAAAAGACCGCGCAACTCGGCCTGAGAATGATCGACGTCGGCGGCGCGCTCACCACCGCGCTAAGCGGCGGCTATACGCAATATTTCGGACTCGCCGGCCGTTCGTACAAAGTTATTCCGCAGGTCGCCCAACGGTTTCGACTGAACCCGGATCAGATCTTGAATTATTACATCAAGACGGCGAACGGCTCCTTGGCGCCGCTTTCGACCGTCGCCAAGCTCGAAACCGCCATCGTTCCCGAGTCGCTCAATCATTTCCAGCAGATCAATTCGGTGACGATTTCTGGCGTTGCCGCGCCTGGCGTCATCGCCGGCGAGGCGCTCGACACGCTGAAAGAGGTCGCGCGCCAAGTATTGCCCTCGACCTATACGATCGACTATGCCGGACCCTCGCGTCAGTTCATTCAGGAGTCGAGCGGCTTCGCGGTTACGTTTGGCTTCGCCCTCATCATCATCTTTCTGGCGCTGGCCGCGCAATTCGAGAGCTACCGCGATCCTCTGATCATTCTCGTATCCGTCCCAATGTCGATCGCCGGCGCGCTGGTGTTCATCATGCTCGGCTTTGGCGGCGCGAGCATCAATATTTACACCCAGGTTGGCCTCGTGACGTTGATGGGGCTGATCAGCAAACACGGCATTCTGATCGTGGAGTTCGCCAATGAATTGCAACACGGCGGCATGTCGAAGCGGGAAGCGATCCTGGAGGCCACGTCCATTCGCCTGCGTCCGATCCTTATGACCACCGCGGCGATGGTGCTCGGCGTCTTCCCGCTCATCATGGCGGCGGGCGCGGGCGCGGCGTCGCGCTTCAACATGGGTCTGGTGATCGCCTCGGGCCTTTCCATCGGCACCTTGTTCACGCTGTTTGTTCTGCCCGCGGTCTATCTCGTCCTCGCGGCGGACCATTCGGGGTCACGCAAGAAGGCCGCGCTCGATCTTGTGTCGCCAGCGCATTCATAAGTGCGGAGATCGTTGTTAATGCCGATCCATGACGCGTTGTTCGCGGGGCTTGGGAGCCCTGATCTTTGTGGCCGATCTGGCGCAATGTTCTGGGTCGAAAAAATTGCGGTTGCGGGTATTTTTGGGCGCCTCAAATCACGCAAATTATGATTCACTTCGTCTCATGGATGCCGCCTAGGCGGAGCGGTTAACTTCTCTAAGTTCCGCATCCACCGAGGTAGACGGCCGTTGAGGCAATTCAAGCGAGTCCTGTACGAAACACAGTATATCACATTTTCGACTCCTTTGACGATGAACCTTATGAGTTGATTTCCTAATTTTTGAGGAAGAATGCCCCTCACGCCCCATCTGCGCCGGCTCGAAGCCGATGCGGTTTTCATTTTGCGGGAAGCCGTGGCCGAGTTCCGGCGTCCGGTGATGCTCTATTCCGTCGGCAAGGATTCGAGCGTGATGTTGCATCTCGCGCTCAAGGCCTTCTACCCAGCCAAGCCGCCCTTCCCGCTGTTGCATGTCGACACCAGGTGGAAGTTTCGCGAAATGATTACGTTCCGCGATCAAACCGCGGCGCGCGTCGAAATGGATTTGATCGTTCACACAAATGAAGACGGGCGAAAGCGCGGCGTCTCGCCTTTCACATGCTCCTCGTCCGCATACACGCAAGCAATGAAAACCGAGGCGCTCAGGCAGGCGCTGAACGAAGGAGGATTTGATGCGGCGTTCGGCGGCGCGCGCCGCGACGAGGAGAAAAGTCGGGCGAAGGAGCGAATCTTCTCGCATCGAACTGCTTCTCACGGTTGGGATCCTAAGACTCAGCGCCCCGAACTTTGGCGGATATTCAACACGCGCCTCGGCGCCGGCGAGACCATGCGAATCTTTCCGCTGTCGAATTGGACCGAGACCGACGTCTGGGATTACATCGCCGCGGAAAACATCCCGGTCGTGCCTCTTTATCTCGCAAAGGAACGGCCGATCGTCCGCCGCAACGGCGCTTACATCATGGTCGACGACGAACGGTTTCCGCTGGCGCCGGATGAAGTGGTTGAAACGCGGCGCGTGCGCTTTCGGACGCTGGGCTGCTACCCGCTGACGGGCGCCATTGAATCCGAGGCGGACACGCTGGAGGCGATCATCGCGGAAATGCGACATGCCTCGACCTCTGAACGTCAGGGCAGGCTGATTGATTTTGATGAGTCTGCGTCCATGGAGCGAAAGAAGCGTGAGGGCTATTTCTGATGACCGCCCCGTTTATCGCAGATGCGGAAATCCTCTCAAAAGCCCAGCCGAACCCGCCGCGACCCACTTTGCGGGTCTTGACCTGCGGATCGGTCGACGACGGCAAGTCAACGCTCGTCGGGCGTCTGCTCTATGAACGTCAGCTGATCTTCGACGATCAACTTGCCGCTCTGCGCAGCGACTCGCTACGGCATGGCGTTTTGGGCGAGGAGATTGATTTCGCCTTGCTGGTCGACGGACTTGAGGCCGAGCGCGAGCAAGGCATCACGATCGATGTCGCCTACCGCTATTTCTCCACGCCCGCCCGTTCGTTCATGTTGGCCGACGCGCCCGGCCATGAGCAATATACGCGCAACATGGCGACGGGAGCGTCAAACGCCGAGTTGGCCATA
>NZ_JBPFDU010000089.1:0-5457 GCF_051062815.1 Methylocystis sp.
CGGCGCCAAAGTTCCGACGACAAGCGACATCGCCAAGAAGCTGCTCCGCACCTTCTTCGTCGCCACGACGCCGGCGCTATGGCGCGACTATCGGCAGCCGAAGTGGGAGGTGAAGCTTCCCGATCTCGGACTCAATCTCGGCGGCGCGCAGATCAATCTGAGCGCGCTCAGCCTTTCGGCGCCGAACACGCTGCTGACGCCCAAGACGCCCGGCGTCGGCGAGGTCTGGGTCAACACGCAGTTTGAAGGGGTGAGCGGCAAGACGAAGTTCGGAACGGCGACGCAAATCGACGCGGCGGATTGGACGCTCAAGAAAAAAGTCAAGGGCGTCGAGCAGAATATGAACAACCCTCACAATATGTGGCCCGATCCGACATATAAATACATTTATCAGACGGAATGGTTCGACAAACGGCTGACCACCTTCGACCGCGAGAGCGGAAAGGTTCTTAACACGCAGGTCGTTGGACAAAATCCGTCTCATGTGATGACGAGCCCGGTAAACGGCATGCTCTATGTCGCCATCAATGGCGAGGACCGCGTGGCGAAACTGTCGCCTGGCGAATTCCCTTCGGCGATGGGCAACATTAATGTCGGCCCGCATTCCGGCCCCCACGGCCATCACATCACCGACGACGGCAAATATATGATGACGCCGAACGCGCTGGCGGGAAGCGTTACCGTCGTCGATCTCGCGACCGAGAAAGCGACGGAAATTCCGACCGGCGGCGTTATTCCGATCGCGATCTGGAGCGACATGAACCATAAGGGCTATGCCGCCAATCTGCTCGGCACGCCCCCCGCCATGCTCTCCTCATTGACGGTCATCGACATTGACAACAAGAAGAAGGTCAAAGACATCGACCTCGCTGCCGATTACGACCCGATCAGCGGCGCGCACAAGGGCGAGGCTTATGGCCTGCTTCCGATCCAGACCCCGGTCAGCCCGGACGGCAAATACGTCGTCACGGCGAACACATTGAGCGCCACAGTCACGATTGTCGACGTGAAGACCGACAAGGTGGTGAAAAGCCTGCCCTGCGAAGCAGGCTGCCACGGCGTCAACTTCGGACATAAGAAGGGGGGCGGCTATTACGCCTATGTGGCGAGCAAATTCGCCAATGACTTGATCGTTATCGACATGGATAAGCTCGAAGTCGTAGGCCGCATTCTGCTCGCGGATTCGAAGGACGGTCAGATCACCGCGCATAACGGCATGGGCGGACAGGGCGTGCTGCCCTTGCCGATCGTCGAGCGTGGCATGCTGGCGCCCACGCTAAAACTCGCGGGAACGGGCAAGTTGAGCGCCGAAGTCGAGGGATGGCTCAAGCTTTTGAACAAGGAGCAACGCGGCAACTGAGCCACTGCAAGTCAGCTCCGATGGATAGCCCCAAGCAGGGCTTCCATCGGGGTGATCAGTTGTTACCGCAACAGACGCAGCACCCGCCGAATAATGTTAGGAGATGCGCGAATGATCGAGCGTCAAGCCAACAAACTGAATATCTAGTTTCGGCCCATGCAGATCGATTTCGTGACGGCCCGAGTCGTTTAATGGGTTTGGACAACAACTTTAGCGGAGTCCGAAGGTCGAAGCGTACCCAGGCTGAAGCTGAAGCGGCTGTGCGGGTTCTTATCGAATGGGCAGGCGACGATCCGAACCGCGAAGGTTTGATCGATACGCCTGAGCGGGTGGCGCGTTCTTATCGCGAATTGTTCGCTGGCTACGCCGCCGATCCTCGCGAATATCTCAAGCGCACGTTCGAAGAAGTGGGCGGTTATGACGAGCTGGTCGTATTGAAGAACATCCGCGTCGTTACTTTTTGCGAACATCACATGCTGCCGGTGATCGGACGCGCGCATGTCGGTTACCTGCCGACAAACAGGGTCGTGGGAATCTCCAAACTGGCGCGGGTCGTGCACGGATTCGCGCGTCGATTACAGATTCAGGAGAAGCTAACCGCTGAGATCGCCGAAGCCATCCAGGAAATTCTCGAGCCGCAAGGAGTAGGAGTGGTCGTCGAGGCCGAACACAGTTGCATGACCTTGCGTGGCGTGAACACGCTCGGATCCACATTGACCACTAGCCGGTTACTCGGCGTAATCCGCGACGACGCCCGCTCACGAGAGGAATTCCTCGGCATGGTGCGCCGAGCCTAGAATTTGGACCAGCGGCTGACGAAAGAAGCATTGGGAGCGGAACGCCATGGAAGATGGCATTCTCTAAGTTCTCCCGCTTGTAATTTTGCCTCGACCTGAGGGACCGGCTCTAGATGGAGACCGTTGCACGAGCGTTGTCGCCGATAATAGCTCGAGCCTTGAATCTGGAAGACGGGGGGTTTCCAAATCTGGAGATCCGCAACGGTGAGTCTCGTTGGAACGATAGTTGCTTGTGCGGTAGAAATGCGCGCTGACCTGATCGTTATGCAGACCGATGGTCGCGATAGCGCTTTGGACTCGATCATCGGGAGCACAACCGAGCGCGTCATACACGAAGCGCCTTGTCCTGTATTGGCGATTCCGCGAAGCTCCCTAGATGACGTGAACCGAGAGCGTCTGTTTGGAAGGTAGCGGCGACTCTTGAACTCGCACTGGGCGCTTTCCTTTACGATGCGCCGCGCCGGCCGTTTCGCTGTTGAGTTCTAGGAGGGCGTCGTGGAAAGCGCGCGTAAACTCTGGATCTCGCTCGTCGCCCTGTTGGCGCTTTCCTTCGCCGTGCTTTTGCTCATTGGCCGCGAAATTAGCGTCAAGGCGCCGCCATTGCCGGAGCGCGTTGTTACGGAAAGCGGCCGCACGGTCTATACAATCGACGACATCCAGCGCGGCCGGCAGGTATGGCAGTCGATCGGCGGCATGCAACTCGGCTCCGTCTGGGGCCATGGCGGCTACGTCGCGCCGGACTGGACCGCCGACTGGCAGCACCGAGAACTCGTCGCCATCCTGGACGCCTGGGCGCGCCGCGAGTTCGCGGCCGGCTGCTACGCTGATCTTAGCGAGGAGCAGCAGAGTTCTCTGCGGGGACGGCTGCGCCCGATGATGAGGCGAAACACGTTCGATCCGAAAACTGGGACAATCACTGTGTCTGAGGAGCGGGCTCAGGCGATCGTCCTCGTCTTTAGCCACTATGAGAGCCTATTCGGCGACGATCCGCGCAGCGCGGAGCTTCGCGAGAACTACGCAATGAAGAACGGCACTGTCGCCGACGCCGAGCATCGACGGGCGCTATGCGCCTTCTTCTGGTGGACCGCGTGGGCCGCGACCACGGAGCGGCCGGGAAGCCACGTCACCTACACCAACAACTGGCCGAGCTAGCCGTTGATCGACAACCGCCCGCCTGCAACCACCTTCATCTGGTCTGCGTTCAGCGTGGTTTTTCTGCTTGCCGGCATCGGGCTTCTCGGCTGGCACCGCGCCGTCAGTCATGCGCGCGGCGGCGAGACGTGCGACGTGCCCGCGCGTGATCCGATGCGCAACGTGAGGGTCACGCCGTCCATGCGCGCGACCGCCAAGTATTTTTGGGTGCTTCTTGCCCTGTTTCTCGTCCAGATCCTGTTTGGCGCCATAAGCGCCCATTACCAGGTCGAGGGGCAGCTGTTTTACGGCTACCCGATGGCGGAGATCCTTCCCTATTCGATCACCCGCACCTGGCACACGCAATTGGCCGTGCTGTGGATCGCCACGGCCTGGCTGGGCACTGGGCTCTACATGGCGCCGGCGATTTCCGGCTACGAGCCGAAGTTCCAGGCGCTCGGGGTGAATGTGCTCTGGATCTGCTTGCTGATCATTGTCGTCGGCGCCTTCGCGGGCCAATGGCTCGCGGTCATGCAACGGCTGGGATTGGAACACAATTTCTGGTTCGGGCATCAGGGCTGGGAGTATGCCGATATCGGGCGTTTCTGGCAGTGGTTCCTCTTTATCGGACTGCTGCTGTGGCTCATCCTCGTCGGCCGCGCCTTGTGGCCGGCGCTGCTGGTAAAAAATGAGTCACGCTCCATCGTCGCTCTTTTCTTCCTCTCGACCGTTGCGATCGGCCTGTTCTACGGCGCGGGGCTGATGTGGAACGAGCATACGCATCTGTCGATGGTCGAGTATTGGCGGTGGTGGCTGGTGCACTTGTGGGTCGAAGGGTTTTTCGAGGTGTTCGCCACCGCCGTCGTCGCCTTCCTGTTCACCCGCCTCGGCCTGGTCGCAGTCAAGCCGGCAACTTCGGCGGTGCTGTTCGCGACGATTGTCTTTATGGCCGGCGGCGTGATCGGCACACTGCATCATCTCTATTTCGCCGGCACTCCGACGTCGGTGCTGGCGCTTGGCGCCAGTTTCTCCGCGCTGGAAGTCGTGCCGCTCGCCTACATCGGCTTCGAGGCCTATGAGCATTGGCGGTTTTGCGGCGCCACGCCATGGATGCAGCGCTATAAATGGCCCGTGCTGTTCTTCATCGCTGTCTCCTTCTGGAATCTCGTGGGAGCCGGTCTGTTCGGTTTCCTGATCAACCCGCCGCTCTCGCTCTATTACATGCAGGGGCTCAACCTGACACCGCTGCACGGCCACACGGCGCTGTTCGGCGTCTATGGGATGCTCGGCATCGGCCTCGTGTTGTTCTGCCTGCGCGGAATGATGCCCGAACTCGTCTGGAACGAGAAGATCCTCAGCATCAGCTTCTGGTGCTTCAACGTGGGGCTGGCGATGATGGCGTTGTTCACGCTCCTGCCGCTCGGCACGCTGCAACTCCTTGCCGCGATCAATGAAGGTTATTGGTACGCCCGCTCTGAGCAGTTCATGCAGCAGCCGATCGTCGATCTTTTGGTATGGATGCGCGTGCCGGGCGACACGGTCTTCTCGATAGGCGCATTGGCCTTCGCCTGGTTCGTTGTCAGCCTGTGGCTCCGGCCGCGCCGCCAGCCTCATGAAGTGGAGCAGGAGGACAGGGAACTGGAGGCGGGACCGGCGAAGCGTGCGGCGTGATCCGCCACTTGCATGGAAGCCTATTACTTCGAGATTCGCGCCGTCCACGTCGCGGCGGCGCTGGCGAGCGGCGGCTTCTGCCTTATGCGGGCGCTCGCTTTGAACTTGCTCGCGGCGTCATGGCCACCGTCGCTGCTCGCGCGGCTTGCCTCCTACGCTATCGACACCGTGCTCTTCACGGCTGCCCTCATGCTGACGGCCGTCACGCGTCAATACCCGTTTGTTGACACTTGGCTGACCATGAAGGTCGTGGTCATGCTGCCGCTCTATATTTTTCTGGGTTACTGGGCGCTCCGAGCCAAGGCGTTCAAGTTGCGGTTGGCGGCGATGGCCGGCGCGATCGCAGCTTTTCTTTTCATTTATAGCATCGCACGCAAGCATAGCCCGCTTGGCATGTTTGCCCTCGGGTGAGAAACGTCGGCAAGCTTGGTCGACCTTTCCGGGAACTGGCCTTTAGGCGGTTTGATGCAAGCGCCTCGTCGTCACCATCCCGAAATA
>NZ_JBPFDU010000090.1:0-3855 GCF_051062815.1 Methylocystis sp.
TGGTTGAGCCGCAAATTCTCAATTCAACTGTACATCATTCGGGCGTTTTCTCAATTCAAATGTATACGCGTAAATCAGCAGCGTTTCGTAACGCATTGAAATTCAACAGGCCGATTTCTCAATTTCTGATGTGTCCTGACAGAGGATGAGGCATGGAAAGCGTTTCCCACTTGGCTCAACGGACGTAAGTTGCTGCGTAGTGCTGTTGTCTAGAGCTTGAACAGGCCCATTGAATTGTATTTCTCGATCTCCTTCGCATTTGCCAAAGCAGGCGCGCCAACCCTTTCCGGCAAGCGTCTGCGCAGGGCGAGGCTGCGTCTCCGTCCAGCGCCTTCGTCCTGCGGCCATGACGTTCAAGACGAAGCGAAATTTGCACTCGATGCGATGCGCATCGTCGAGCAATTCCCAATCCTTGGCATTTGCTCGAAGCGCCTCGGCTTCTTCACGCTTAAGCGGCGGAACGCCGCCGCGGCAGGGCGTGCGAGCCGTATTTGTCAGCGCCGCTCTCATCGATCGATTTCGCCGAAGACGATGTCGAGCGAGCCGACGATCGCCGACACGTCGGCCAGCATATGACCGCGCATAAGGTAATCCGCGGCGGCAAGATGCGCGAAGGAGGGCGCTCTGATCTTGCACCTGTACGGCCTGTTGGAGCCATCGGAGACGAGATAGACGCCGAACTCTCCTTTGGGCGCCTCAACCGCCGCGTAGACCTCGCCGACTGGCACATGAAACCCTTCGCTGTAGAGTTTGAATTGCTCGATCATCGCCTCCATCGAGCGCTTCATGTCGGCGCGTTTCGGCGACGTTATTTTATGATCATCCACCGCGATCGGTCCGTTGCCTTCGCTTGACGCCAGTCTCTCCAGGCACTGCTTCATGATATGCGTCGATTGCCGCATCTCCTCCATGCGGACGCAATAGCGGTCATAGCAATCGCCATGCTTGCCGACAGGAATGCCGAAGTCGAATTCCGAGTAGCATTCGTAAGGTTGCGCCTTGCGCAAATCCCACGCCGCGCCGCAGCTTCTGACGAACACGCCAGAAAAGCCCAAGGCCCATGCGTCTTCGAGCGTCACGACGCCGATGTCGACGTTGCGCTGCTTGAAGATGCGATTATCCGTAAGCAGGCCTTCGAGATCGTCGCAGACCTTCAAGAAAGGATCGCAGAAAGCATAAATGTCGTCGAGAAGCTTTTCGGGCAAATCCTGATGCACGCCCCCGATACGGAAGTAGTTGGCGTGCATGCGCGCGCCGGAGGCGCGCTCATAGAACACCATCAGCTTTTCGCGCTCTTCGAAGCCCCACAAATTCGGAGTGAGGGCGCCGATGTCCGACGCCTGCGTGGTGACATTGAGGAGATGAGAAAGAAGCCGACCGATCTCACAAAACAGCACGCGGATGAGTTGCGCTCGTTTCGGAAGCTCGAGCGCGAGCAGTTTTTCCGTCGCCAGACAGAAGGCGTGTTCTTGATTCATCGGCGCGACATAATCCAGGCGGTCGAAATAGGGCAGCGCTTGTAGATAGGTTTTGTTTTCGATCAGCTTCTCGGTTCCCCGATGCAAGAATCATATGCGGATCGACGCGCACGACCACCTCGCCGTTTAGTTCAAGCACAAGTCGGAGCACGCCGTGAGCCGCTGGGTGCACTGGTCCGAAATTTATCGTGAAGTCGCGTTCCGATGTGAGACTCATGATGACGCCCGAGCGATCCGTTGAGACAACGCCCTGAAAACGCGTATGTTCCCTCGAAACTCAGGGCCCAACAACTCGAACAACGCTGCGCCGCTTATGATTGTTCGAACATCTGATGACGGCGACCATTGCCCAGCCAGCAACTTTTTTTCCCGATTCGTGCGTTATCTTGTGCAGCATGATGCCGGCCTTCGCGTCCATCCTGAAACCCGTCGAGACGAGGTGCAAAAGTTGTCGATCGCAATTCGCGTTCGAAGTCGTCCCAACAAGGCGCTCGGATCGACAGTTCTTTTGCGACGTCGAAGGTGGCGCTCGACCCCACTTACCTTCATAGGAGTTGGAAAATGGCTACCGCCACTGCCCATCCGAAGTTCAATCTGATCTCGAGCGAACACGTCGTGGGTGCTAAGGTTTATGATCCGAGCGGAAAGGAGATTGGCGAAATCGACCACCTGATGATCGATGAGATCTCGGGGCAAGCGCGCTATGCCGTAGTAAACTTCTGCGGTTTCATGTGCCTGCGCCCAGGCCACCACCCGTTGCCATGGAGCTCACTCAAATTCGAAAAATCGCGAGAAGGCTACATCACGAACGTCACCCAGCAGCAGCTCGAGGCCGCCCCTGAATTCAGCGACGACAGCTGGAGCGATCGGGATTGGGAGATGCGTGTGCATCAGCACTACAGCGCGCGCCCGTACTGGGAGGAAAGCGCAGCGTTATAGATCGTTGTGAGGGCGCTTGGGATGTAATTCAAGCGACGCGGCTTGGGCTGGAACAAGACAAATGAGCGCGGATGCAGCAGATCCATCGTCGACGCTCCTGGGCGCGGCCTCCACTACGATGATCGCGTTCGAGGACGATACGATTCAGATTCCCGCCGCAATTATCGCACATGGGCTTGATCTTGAAATCCCTGCGGTTCAATCGCTAATGCGCGACGGGGAAGTGACGAGCCGTTGCGAGAAGGGTGAGAACGAGGATGCGGGGCGATATCGGCTGACATTTTTCTATAAGGGTCGGCGCTTTCAGTTGGTCATCGACTCGACGGGTAAAATCCTCCAACGATCAGTGATTGATTTCGGTGACAGGGCATTGCCGGCCTCGTTGCGCAAGCCCGGAATTTAGGGCGTGACCAGTGCCCCGGGAGAGCCGGTGGCGCCTGAGATTCGTGATGGAAAAAGTAAGGCTTCGGCAGCGGCGCCCAAGCGGTTTCTACCCCTGTCGCCATGGCGACAGTAGTTGAACCAGGCGCGCGCGACGCAGCGCTCGCGATCGAAGAGAGGCTGGGCCGATCCCTTCGTCTTTACGGCTTGGAAAGCGTCGAGGTTTCTCCGTCGGGTGTCTCTTCACGACCGAGGTGCTCGACGGTTGCGGATGCAAGGTAATTCATGAGCCAATTCAGCATCGCCTTTTCTCGAAGCAGAATATCCTCACAAACTCCACGCGTCTCCTCGTCTCCCACAGACGCGGCTGAGGCAATTAAAATATTATAGCATGAAATCTCCGTGATGGCTCGTTTGACGAGCTTATCGCCCACGAACGCGCCGCTAAGACCCTGCCCCATAGCGACACATTGTCCTGCCGATTCTCTCCAACTTGGCCCGCCTTCACCGCTCCGCTCTCCATACCCCTGCAGTGCGGCTGCCTGATCCCGTGCTTCTTGGAGATGGCGTTCAATTTGCGCTTTGACATCTGGGTAGTTTTCGATCCCCTCAGCGAGTGCGTCGAGCATTGTCGTGGCTTGCTTCTCCATTGCCTGGGCGTCACGAAGCCAATCCGTTAGTCGTGTCTCTGCGGTCGCCATGCGTTCTATCCGTGTAACAGTTGATAGGGACCACGGAGAGATCGCGGATTTGACGCAATAGCGCCCGCCAAAACCAATTTACCCGGCAGCGGTCGAGGTGTCGCGAAAGCGCACGGCAAATGATCAATGCAGCTCATAGCGTGATAGCCGCAGTTTGCGAAAATGATAGAGTTGTCTTGGAAAAGTCGTACCTGCGTCGGCAGCCCGTGTGTGTGACAATTTCGGAAACACCTTTGCCAATCGAGCGTTGCCGCTCTATCTCTTTGCGAAGAGAAGATGAAGCGCCTCGTAAGCAGCCGTTTCGGCGTCCGCAATGGCCTTGAGCGTAGCCCAGAAGCTGATCGAATCCCACCGTG
>NZ_JBPFDU010000091.1:0-12197 GCF_051062815.1 Methylocystis sp.
AATCTGCTGATCACCGGGGCAAGCGGGCTCGGCAAGAGCTGGCTTGCCTGCGCTATTGGCCAGAAAGCCTGCCGACAGGACATCTCCGTGCTGTATTACCGCGTGCCGAGGCTCTTCGCCGACCTCGCGGTCGCTCATGGCGACGCCCGCTACAGCCGGCTGCTGCGCTCCATCGCCCGCGCCAAGCTTTTGATCCTCGACGACTGGGGGCCGGAAGCGCTCAATGCCGACCAGGCGCGCGACCTCTTGGAAATTGTCGAGGACCGCTACGACGCGGGCTCCCTCGTCATCACCAGCCAGGTCCCCGTCGATCGCTGGCACAACATGATCGGCGTGCCGACAATCGCCGACGCCATCCTCGACCGCGTCATCCACAACGCCTATCGAATAGAACTCTCCGGCGAGAGCCTGCGCAAACGGCGCTCGGCCGCGACAAAAAACGAACCCGCTTGACCGCGTTCAAAACGCGAAACATCATTCAAACCGATCTGCAGCAGAGCAACGCCGGTGGCCGACATCAAATCGGAACGCCGGCCGGCTTCGGATTGGAATAGGTGGCCGGCTTCATATTGGAATGCATGGCCGGCTTCGTCGGTATCCGCAATTCCGAAGCCGTCGCCGATGGTGATGACCGATTGGAGCACCGCAGCAACATCCGTTCCGTCGGAACTCATGGTCGGTGTGCAAACGCCAACCTGCGGCTGGCGCAAGGGAGAAAATGTATCAGTGCGGAACTGGTGATAGAAACGCCATCCGCGAATCACATCGGCGATGGCCAACAGTTCCGGAAACCGCTCGGGGTCCCGAATGGCCGAAAGCGCGGTTTCAGTTGGGAGAACGTGCAGAGGCAGGTGAGTCTGCTGGCCGTCGCGACCCCGCAACATGATGGATGGACCGCGCCTTTCCATGACCGTCGCTGGCGTTTTGCCGTGGCGGCGCAGCCCGACGACTTCCGACCTGACCATTGGGTCGAAAGGTAGGGCAGCCTCCGCGGGAGCCGGCAGCCCGCACTCAATGTCATAGGTCCAGTCATCCAAGGTGATTCCGAGCGCCATTCGAACGCTGCCCTTCATCCGGCGGCCGGCCCACAAGGCAGAAGGCATCCCGCCCTCTGCAGCCAGGACCTTTGCGAAGTCCCCGTTCGCAGCCGCCGCCAGGAGCATCAATGACCGGTAAAGATTGCTCTTGCCAGTACCGTTCTTGCCGACGGTTATGGTCAGGTCATAAAAAGGTAAGCGCAGACGCCTTGCCGACCGGTAATCCCGGACCCGTAGCTCCTTTATGCTCAAGCCGTCCATCTCTATCCCCGATCACCAGCTGAGCGGCTTCGACCCTGCTGGAAGCTCTTCCTTCTGGATGTACATTACATCAGCCAAGCACTCATTCCAGTCCATGTTTTCGCATCTGACGATTACCCAGCTGGGACGACGTTCCTTCCTGTCGCGGGTTTTCCAGTGACGCGGCGCGAGCTTGCCTGCGCGCCTGCTGCATTACGCCTTTTCAAGACCTCTGAATAAGCACGGGTAGCGGCGCACGAGCGGTACCCCATGTCTTGCAGAGCCATGCCTGCGCGCACCTGCGTTCCGCGACTCGGCAACCAAACCGATTACGGGCATGGTTTGGGAATGACCTTTTCGGGTTTGGTCTGCTCGTTGTGCGAGGCTTGATTTCACACGACCCTGCCGGTCCCATCGCAGCTGTGCTGGAACTTGGTTGGCGTAGTCTCCGGATTGCCTAACCCTTACGATTCCAGCGCCCCACGCCATGAAGCATGAATTGCGACGAACTCGGCGACCGCCGCCGTCGAGAAATTGCTATTCGACGATTGGAGCGATGGATGCCGGAAACGAGGACATGGTTGGCGCGGGGGCGCGGGCTCATCAAGGCGATGTTCGAGGAAGAGCTGGAGCGGGTAC
The DNA here is from genome assembly GCF_051062815.1 of Methylocystis sp. Taxonomy (GTDB): domain Bacteria; phylum Pseudomonadota; class Alphaproteobacteria; order Rhizobiales; family Beijerinckiaceae; genus Methylocystis. The sequence continues at coordinate 1,917 of NZ_JBPFDU010000091.1, forward strand.
TGGCGCGCTACGGGCGCTGTTCGACGAGCGCGCCGAGCGGACTTGCAAAAGCCGGAACTCGTCGTCGTCGACGGCGCTCTGGGCCTCAAGACGGCGCTGGCGGCTGCATGGTCGGATAAGCCCGTGCAACGCTGAACCGTGCACAAGCACCGCAATCCTCTCGCTCATGCAGCGGATCGGCCACAGGAGTAAATATCACATGAATACAAAGACAAGATCTATGCCAAGGGCGGACGGGAGATCGCGGCGAAGCGCAAGGCCGACATTCGCTGATGGTGCCCAAAATACTGCGCCATCGCCGATAGCCGGGAGGAGGCGGACGACAGGCTGTTCACTTTCGCGCGCTTCCCCAAGGCCAGTGGCGGTCGATCTGCACCACGAACGCCATCGAGCGCCTGGAGGAGGAATACAAACGTCCGATCGAGACGCAGACCGTGTTGCCCCGCGCGGAAACCGCAGCCATGCCGTGCCGGGCTCTGCTGGCCTCCGGCCAAATCGTCATGCGCAAGGTCGAGGGTTAGTTAGGAGAACCTCGCCGAGAAGCCTTCCGATCAACTCATTGACCTCGCAGTCTGATCGGATATCCTCACCGCTCGAAACCGCGTTAGCAAGTTCCAACACAAAGCGCGACGGAACCCCCTCCCCATGAAGGCTCTTTTGATCGTGCCTCCGTTCTGGGATCCGGTGTGTGTCCCGCTGGGGATCAGCTGTCTGAAGGCCTATGCGGAAGCCGCCGGGCACAGCATCGACTTGTTTGATTTCAATACCCAGACAGAACTGTTTTCTTTGCAACGTCGTTACTTCAACGTCGGCAAGCGTCTATTTCCACGTTGGAGTCGCTGGAATATCGAGCGCAACGGAACCGAGGCGCTCGCGATGCATCAGATCCTTTATCTCTATGCGCGTAACGAGCCGGATTACACCACCCTCGTAGCGGAATTGCTCAACATGGCGGGAGAGGATCGGGACGATTTTGATTCGCGCCTTGATGTTGCAGCGTTCGACCGCATCTTCGATGAACTGTATACAAGGGTCCGCATGATCCTATATCGGCTTCTGCATCGTCGCCGGTACGAAGTCGTCGGCTGCTCGATATTTAACTCGACTTGGCCGGCTGCTCTCTTTGTCCTGGGATTGGTCAAGGGACTTGACTCGAACATTCGTACCGTCGTCGGCGGGCCGGGCCCGATCATGGGTTTGACGGCCAAACAGGAAGACATCAGAGGATTTTACGATGCGCATCCTTTCGTCGACTATTTCGTGGTGGGCGAAGGGGAGCGCGCGTTCCTCAAGATATTGGACACGCCCAGCGAGCCACCCGGAATTCTGGGATCGCACTCTTTCAACGACAAGGCCGAAGCACTCCCGGCGATAGACGATCTTCCGCTCGCGGATTACGGCGAGCTTGACGTGACCCGCTACTTGCAGCTTTCGGCCGCCACGTCCCGCGGCTGTCCATTCGAATGCACCTTTTGCGCCGAAACCGTATTCTGGCACGGTTTCACACGAATAAAGCCCGATCACGCATTTTCCACTCTACGTGGGCTGGCTGATCGCTATGGGCGCAATAGCTTTTACCTTTGCGATTCCCTTGCAAATCAGGTGATCGGACCGCTGACCCACGACATCCAGGAAAGCGGCCGTCTGTTGAAGCTTGACTGCTATCTTCGTGCGGATCCGATTTGCACCGATCCCCGACGAACTGCCAATTGGCACAGCGGCGGCCTTTACCGCGCCCGCTTGGGCATGGAATCGGCAAGTCAACGCATTCTGGACGCAATGCGGAAAATGACCACCCCGGATCAGATGTGCCATAGCCTGGAGGCACTTAGCTCGGCGGGGGTGATGACCAGCACGCTGTGGATGATCGCGTATCCCGGAGAGACCGACGGGGAGTTCGAGGAGACCCTTCGTTTCATTCGCGATCACCGGTCTCAAATCTATCAATCGGATGCTTGGCTCATGCAGTATCACAGCAATGGCCTCGCGGGATCCGAATCGATTGCGCGGGACTACGGATCGCGCCCGCGCTTTAGCCAGCGGCTGAACGATGTTTTGAAGGTCACTCCAACTGTCGTTGCAAATGATCTGCCGCCCGAGGAGCGGTTTGATCGGCTGGAACGTTTTGTGGCCACGATGGAGGCGCTCGCAATCCCCAACCCCTATAGCCTTTTTCAGTGGGTGGCGGCGGATCGCCGCTGGGCGCAACTCGGACACGATGCTGGCTGGAGCATCAATGACGCAGTGGTCGCGATGAACGGTTGATTTTCGAGCGAGGGGATGATGCGAACGCTAATTGACCTTCTTAGATTGCGTTCGTCCGACGCCCAGTCTTCCCATGGGTATCGGGTGCTTGCCTCGGGCGATGCAGTGACCGCAAGCATCAACTACGCTGATCTTATCGCCTCGTCATCCGTAATCGCGCGGCGCCTGCAGAGCCTTGGCGTCAAAAAGGGCGATCCAGTTCTGCTGCCGTTGCCGATGGGCACTGAATTCCTGGCCGCGCTCTTTGGCACCATCATGGTTGGGAGTCTTGCGGTCCCGTTACCGCCGGCGAATGGCCGGCGCGCCGAACGCCGGCTCCACGCGGTAATTGGAGACCTCGGGCGCGGCACCGTCCTTTGCAGATCAACGGATATTCCGAAGCTGAAAGAACTCGCCGGAGATTCTGAAGGCATTCGGGTGCTTGGAACCGAGGAGTGTTGTGAGCAAGCCTCCGCTGGTCTCGACGTGGAGGTAGACGAGGACGACGCCTGCATCATTCAATACACTTCCGGCTCCACAGGAGCGCCACGTGGCGTTGTGCTCACCCATCGCAACATCATGGAGCAGCAACGGATCCTGGCCGATCGCTTTGGGCATGATCGGGACAGTCGAATTCTAACTTGGCTTCCTCCGTTTCACGACATGGGTCTGATCGGGGGGGTGCTGCAGCCTCTGTATATTGACGCTGAATGCTTTTTCATGCCTACGACCCTATTTTTGCAGCAACCTGCAAGATGGCCCGCGGCGATCTCGCGTTACCGCTGCGGGACCAGCGGTGCCCCTGATTTTGCGTATGCAATGTGCGCGGAAAAGACCACGGAAGTGGAGCGGTCTAGTCTAGACCTTTCATGCTGGACCGTTGCTTTCAACGGAGCAGATCACGTTAGGGCTGGCACGCTCGATCGATTCGTAGAAGTTTTCGGACCGTATGGTTTCCAGCGGCGCGCTTTCTTCCCCTGTTACGGGCTGGCGGAGGCGTGCCTGATGGTAAGCGGGGGCGGTAACGGGCATGGGGACCCGGCATCGATTATAATTGATCGTGTTACGGCCGCGGACGCCGGTATGGCAGGCTCTGAGCGTCTGCTCATCGGATGCGGTAAGCCGATCCCCGGTCATTACGTTGAGATTGTCAGTCCTGTCAGTGGATCCATTGTTGCAGGCGGCAAGATTGGCGAGATCTGGATTTCTGGACCTACCGTCGCCAGCGGTTATTGGAACAATCCGTTGCGCACCGCGGCCGTTTTCGGAGCCCGATTACCCGGTACTCAGCAGCTGTTCCTGCGAACCGGTGATCTCGGGTTCCTCAGCAATGGAGAGCTATTTGTACTGGGTCGGATCGATGACCTCATCGTGTTCCGTGGGGAGAACTTCAACCCTGAGGACATCGAGTCCGTCGCCTCTGCCTGCTCCGATGTAGCCGACCTCGCGGGCGCGGCCTTTTTGGACGAAGACGGCATCGTCCTGGTGCAGGAAATCCGCAAACGCTCCGGACAGGACCTGCTGGGGATCGCAGCCTCGCTGCGAGCCGCAGTCTGGGAGGCCCTGGAGTTGAATCCGGCGCGCATTGTCCTTACTCGAAACGGGACCCTGCCGAAGACCACCAGCGGCAAGATCCAGCGAAGAATGACGCGACGGCTGTTGCGCGACGAAAAGCTGCCGGTCCTGCACTGTGACCGCATTGTTCGCGCGACGCCGAACATGTCTTCGTTTCCGGATCTCGACTCACCCGTTTGGCGTCTCGTCGCGCAGTTTGTGCCGGCTAACGCCATCACCCTTGACAGTCGGCTGCTCGATCTGGGGTTCGACTCCTTGAGCCTGATGGGCCTGCAGATCAGCCTCGCCCAAACCCTCGGTGTCGAAGTCCCGACCGACTGGCTCTACACGAACCCCAGGATTTCAGAACTCGCCGAGCGGCCCAGTGAGACTAACCTGGAGGGCGCACCGAGCACCGATACGCAAAGCACCATCCCGTTGACGTCCTCGCAGCGAATCATTGCCTACTCGGAAGAGTTGTTTCCAGGCGATCCTTTTTATCACGTCGGCGTGATGCTGCGATTGGGTGCTTGCCGTGAGCGGGAAACAATAGCGCGGGCCCTCAATTCGCTTGTGCAGCGCCACGAGCCGCTGCGGGCTGCCCTGGTCCATGACCCCGACGGCCTGGCGTTCCGAATCGGGCCGGCGGTTCCAGTCGAACTTGATTGTGTCTTTGTTGATTCAATTGTTGCTGGGGAGATTGTGAGGCTGCTAGCAAACTTCGCAGCCCGCCCGTTCGATCTATCCGCCGGCCGCAACTACCGTTTTTTGTTGATACAAGCCGGTTCTGGCGAGACAGCTCTCGTTATTGTGATTCATCATATCGTGTGCGATGGATGGGCCATGCGGGTCTTTCTTCGTGACCTCCATGCACTTCTATCACCGGAATCGTCGCGGTCCCTCCCGGCCCTGCCAGCGTATCGCGACGTGGCAGCTGCCGCCTGCCGGGCAGAGGTCGCGGCAGAAGAGAACGAGAAGCATCGGCAATACTGGACTTCTGCATTCGCGGATGCCCCTGCCACACTGCGATTGCCGACGGATCGTCAACGGCCGAGGCTCGAAACACGAGCGGGCGCTCGAGTATCGGGAAACCTCGGGGCATCGCAGTACGCGGCAGTGCAGCGCGCGGGTCAAGGGATTGGTGCCACGCCGTTCATGATGTTTGCAGCTATTCTGGCAGTGCTGATCCATCGTTGGACCGGTTCGCAGGATTTCGTGATCGGAACGGCGGTGGCAAACCGGCGTTTCGAAAACCAACTGGACGTCATGGGCTGCTTTATCAATTTCGTTCCGGTTCGTATCCGCATATCGGGACAGGAGATCCTGGGGGAGGTTTTGCGTAACGTGCGCGATGCCATTCGTGACGCGCTTGCGTACCAGAATTATCCTTATGATAGACTGATCAAATACCTCAATCCGTCCCGGAGAGCCGATGCCAAGCCACTGTTCTCGGTTGGACTGTGGTATCACACGTACCCGGGGCAGTTGACGCCGATCGAGCTGGGCGGGTTTCAGCCTAAAGCGTTGCTGTCTGAAACAAGTGACCTCGATCTGCGCGTCGTCGTGACGCCGCTCGCAGATGGGTCGCTCGACTTTAGCGTTGAGTACAAGACGTCCCTTTTCGAGGACACCTCGATCTCGTGCCTTTTGAACTTACTCCTACAATGGGCCGAAGGAATTCAAGACCTCATGGGCCGCCCGATCGCCGACCTTTATGGACGGATCGGCTGGCAAGTGGCGGCTCCGCCGGCAACAGCAACTAAAGCAGATGAGATTGTGATCGCCGCCAACTTCGCCGCCCAGGACCTCGATCGTTATGTTGCGTTTTGGTTTTCGAGTTTTGCCCGGCCGACGCGCATCACCCACGCTCCTTTCAATGACATTCGACGCGCGCTCATTGACCCGAATAGTGCCGTCCACAACAACGCCAACGGCTTCAACCTTATCCTCCTCGATTTGGCTGCATGGCACCTTGATCGCACGGAGGATCAGACACGCAGGCTGGCGAGCGAAACGGCGCACGCTCTCTTGGAGCTTGGGGTTTCTTCAGCAACGACTATCGTTGTCGTGTTCCCCGCTGCGGATTGCCCGTTTGTCTCAAATGCGGATGAAACGTGCACGCTACTTGCGGACGTAGTTTCGAAAGTGCCCGGGATGTCTTTTCTTCGGCTGGACGACGTCCGCGACCTCTACAACGTGGCTCAGATTCGAACCCCTGGTGTCCCCGAGGTCGAAATTGCGCCCTATTCCAGAGAGTTCATCGCCGCCGCCGGCACAAGGCTCGCGCGGGCCTGCCTGAGCCACAGGCAACCGCGGTCGAAGGCGATTATCGTCGACTGCGACGGCACGCTTTGGGATGGCATCTGCGGCGAGGATGGCCCGGAAAATATAGCGATCACTCCCGATCACGCCGCCCTTCAGGAATTCCTGATCGAAAAGCAACGTCAAGGGCTACTCATATGCCTGTGCAGCAGGAACAACGAATCCGACATCATGGCGCTGTTTGATAGCGGCGTGTTGGGTCCGCTGACATTGGAGCACGTCGCAACGTCACGAATCAATTGGAGTCCAAAGGCCGAAAACATCCTTTCGATTGCTGAGGAGCTGAAGCTCGATCCGGCATCATTCGTTTTCGTCGATAACGACCTCTTTGAATGCGAGCAGGTGAGAGTGCGGCTGCCCGTTATCGCGACAATACACGCTTCTGATCCCGCTGAGGCTCTCGCGCGCCTTAAGCATCTGTGGACACTTGACGCGATCGCGATTACCGAAGACGACTGGCTGCGGACTTCGCGCCTCAAGCAGGACAGAAGACGCAACCAAGCCCGCATCGACGCCACTGATGTCGACGTCTATGTTGAAAGCCTGGGGGTTTCCGTCGATACTCGACCGCTCGATGGCGAGGACTTGGACCGCGTCTCACAACTTTCGAGGCGGACCACCCAGTTCACAACCTCGGCGCGGGCGTGGTCGGCTGCGGCTCTTGCGGGGCTTCTTGGAGACCCTGCGCGAGATTGCTTCACCGTTCGCGTTTCCGATCGGTTCGGAAGCTACGGACTCGTGGGTGCCATGATCGTATCGCACCATGCGGGCCGCATGATTGTTGACAGCTTTTTTCTCAGTTGCCGAACCCTGGGGCGTGGCGTTGAAAAAAAAATGGCCCTCTTTTTGGTGCGCCTCGCGTTGCGCCACGGCCATCCATGGATCGACATTGTGCTGACGAGGACGAATCGCAACGTTCCGGCCCGTTCTTTTTTTGTAGGTCTGACAGACGGCGGCGAGAGGGATGTTGCAGGCACATCGACGGTCGTCGGGGTCTCCCCTGCAGCCTTGGAAGAACGATGCATGCGGAAGTCTTCCTTTGCCAAGGCGGCAAAGCTCTCTGCGCAGGACTTCGATGAAGATGAGAGCCCCGACCCCGAAGCGGGATCTCAGCCGCAGTGGTCGCTACTCAATCAGCGCTGGTTTGAACGCATCGCTACGCACTTTCAAACCGCGCAAGAGGTGGTGACTTCGCTCGACGCGCAACGTGAGCCGCGTGGTCTCCGCCCGAAGGCGTTCGTCGCACCGGCAACGGATACGGAGCGGGTGATTGCGGCAATATGGTCCAAGTCGCTCAATGTGGATCGGGTTGGCACTGAGGACAATTTCTTTGACCTCGGCGGCCACTCGATGCAAATGATATACATTCTCAAGGAGGTGAACGATACGTTTGGGCTCGATTGCTCGTTGACCGAGTTCATAGAAAGTCTCACGGTTGCTGAAGTGGCGACCCTGGTTGATGCCAAACGCGGGTACGCTGCACTAGTGGGACTGGCACAGCCTTGATCGCAAGATTTTGAAGTGCCTGATGTCGATTTCGGTTTCAATGTGACACTGACACCATATTGCATTTCAGGGCGTTAGGTTCGATCAGTGTCAACACAAATTCTGTTTCATTTGGAACTGCAGCTGCAATTCTTCTGTTTTAAATGAGATTCATCGACCGGTCGATCGACCGCGTTGCTATTGTCGTATCTGGCACCGGAAATGATAAAATGATGCCAACTTACAAACAGCCGAACGCCGCGAAATCGTGGCCCCGCAGCGCTAGTCCACCGTCGGCGGATTCGATCAATATTTCTGTTTCAAATGAGACTTGGAATTGAAAACAGAATCCCAAATGAAACAGAAAAATGTTGTCGAACTCGGCTCGGTCTTAGATTGAAACCGAAATCGACATCAGCAGCGCGAAGTTTTTGCCGATTTCATCCCTCTGCCTAACACGCAGCGCAAAGGCGCTTCGACGTCAAAGCGCGCAAGGTCCCCGATTGTCCGCAAGAAACCGGGACGATATCGGCCATAGCCGCCGCGCATGGTGCGAATTTCACCCCTCATCGGCCTCGCCTAGCTCCATGGCGTCGACGAAGAGCGGGTCGTTCTCTCGCAAAATGCCCATCGCCCCGTCGAGATCAATGTCCGACTGAGGCCGTTGCAGCAGCCCCTCGTCCTCGAGTCGCTCGATATCGGGAAGCTCGCGCAGCGACGCGAGGCCGAAGACCTCCAGGAACTTTCTCGTTGTGACATAAGCGAAAGGCGCGCCGGGTTCTGGCGCGCGAAGCGCGCCGTCGATCAGACCATGGCGCTTGAGTGCGCCGATCACGTCGCGGCTAATCTCCCGCCCAGCAAGACGGGACAAGTCGCTGCGGGTCGCGGGTTGCAGATAAGCGATCGCCGTCACGGCCAGGATCTCGGTCGGCGTCAATTCGGGCGCGCCGGCGTCGCGCAGATCGTCGCCGCCCGCCGCCCGGATCGCCGGCGCGAAGCGCGGCTTGGTGCGCAATTGATAGCCGCCGGCGACAAAGACCAGCTCATAGGGCCGCGCCCGCAATTCGTCGCGGATGTCGGCGATAAGGTCATCGAGATTGCAGGATGAACCAACCAGTCTTGCGAGTGCTTCGCGCGGCACGGGGCTTGGCGCCGCAAAAATCACCGCTTCGACGCAGCCCATCCATTCCCGCCAGCGCGCGGCTTCCGGCAGGTCCTTAAGAACCGGATCGAAAGCCTCGTGCAATTCGCGCTTTTTCGGACGGCCCATGATCCGCGCCTCACATTGCGTCTTGTCGCGTTTTCTTCATGCGCTCGGTTTCTGCGTCGGCCTGAAAACACTATAATCCGTAAAGCCGGAAGCTCGGTCGCCCCGAGACTTCACGCACAGCCCCAAGTTCGGTCAGCCGATCGAACAGACGCCGTGCGCTGCGGTCGGAGAGCTTGGCGTATTTCGCGGCGCGCGCCGGCGCGACGCAATCGTCGGCAAGCAGCATCTCGATCACCCGCGCCGCGCCTTTGGCGCGCAGCTTTGGCGCGGCGTCGAGAAGCTTTTGCGTCTGGCGCGACAAGGCGGCAGCGAGATCGATCGCCTCACCCGCGGCGAGCGCGTAGGCGCTCGCCAGCGCGTTCGACCAGTCGCGGTCGCCTGGACGCGGTCGGCGGCCGTTTGGGCCGCGGCGCAATACGGGGTGCGCGATCACCGTCGCCAGCAGCGGAACCGGCGCCTGCCAGCCGAGTTTTTGCGCCAGGGCTGCGTCGGCGAGCCAGAGGACAAAGATTTCCGCGTCGATCGCAGGGACGGCCGCCAGATCATGCATCGCCCTTGCGCTCACGGCCGCCGCCGCGGCAAGCGGATCATTGGCCCTGGCGACGGTTTGGCGCAACGCCTCGGCAATACCCTGCGCGTCGAAGGCGCTCGGCGCCCCGATGTGTTCGGCGGCCGCCGACAAAGTCTGCGCGTCGAATTTCACGGCGCGCGACGCAAACAGCCGAAACAGGCGATGCAAGCGTCCGGCGGGGCTGGTGTCGACGCCGACGCCGGAAAGATGTTCGGCGTCGCGTAGCGCCGCCGCGTCCTCGCGCAGGCGGGCGAGACGGGCGCAGGTCGCGGCGGCTTTCAGCGCCAGACGCTGGCGCAGCGCATGTGAAAAAACCGGCTCGACGCCGAAGTTTTTGCCGGCGCGCGAAACATCGACGGAGTCTCTGCCGGCGCTCGAAACATCGACGCCGGAACGCAACAGCTGATCGAGATAGGCGATGCCGGCGCCGGCGACAAACATCGCTGACGCGGCGCCGCCGGCGGCGCCGTCTAGCCTTGCCCAACGAGGAAACGGCTGGATTTCCGGGAGACTTTGCCAAGGCGACAGACCCGTTTGGCGCCGACGGGCGACGCGCCACGGACGCCTCGCGATGGGCGCAAGGTCGGATAAGTCGCGCGAATCACTCTCCAGCATGGGCGGAATCGTAACGTTTGGTGCGGCGCTTTGTCAGTAAAATTCGCGCTCCAATCGCCGCGCTTGTCGTCTCGTCTCGATGTCCGATAATGTCGGCTTATCGGACATGATTCGGAACCGGCGGACTTCCGGGCGAAACTGGCCGAAATCGACCTCAGATCGCCTGCCGAGGCGTCGGAATTTGTGCGCTCGAAACGACGCAGGACCCAAGCCGGCCCGA
>NZ_JBPFDU010000092.1:0-16065 GCF_051062815.1 Methylocystis sp.
GGATATCAGGACGCGCGCGTCGTATCGACCGATCGCGGCTTCAATCCGCGGCAGCCCTTTCTCACGGATGTCGGCAAGGTCAATCCGTCGGTTCCGAGAAACACTTTCTCGTATTGGAACCGTTACGATTTGTCTTCGTTCATTGGCGGGGGTCCCGGCGTTCTCGGATTGGGCGCCGGCGTGATCTATGCTTCGAGCTTCTATCCGTCTCTCGATAACAGGGTGATCGTGCCCGGTTACGCGCGCGTTGACGGCGCGCTTTTCGTGAAGGTGACGGAAAACATCTCCGGCCAGCTCAACATCGAGAACCTCACCGGCGCCTACTACTACGCCTCGGCGCACAACAACAACAACATCATGCCTGGCGCCCCGCGCTCGGCCTATGTCACTGTCAATGCGAGGTTCTAGCCGGCGAAACATCGCCGGCCCGCAGATCGGCTTGCATGGCCGGCCTTGGCGCCTGTGAAAGTCCGCACTCTCGAAGCCGTGCATGGCGCGGCGCCGGGTTAAAGCACTTGCGCCGCGCCCGCAGGTCCTGCACCTAGGGCGCCGTGACCCGCAAACCCGACGAAGTATCCGCCGATCTGATGCAGCCGCTGGCGACTCTGCCGGTGTTCTACGCGCTTGCCGGGCGGCGCGTGCTCGTCATCGGCGGCGGCGAAGCGGCGGCTTGGAAGGTCGATTTGGCGGCCGCGACCGGCGCGCAGGTCGACGTTTTTGCGCCTGCGCCCAGTGACAAGCTTCGCGAAATCGGAGCGGCGCGCGACAACGTCGCCATTCACAAGCGCGCGGTCGAGCCCGACGATTTCGCCGGCGCGGCGATGGCGCTTGGCGCGATCGAGGACGACGCGCTGGCTCGTCAATTCCACGAGTGGGCGCGCGCGGCCGGCGTGCCGCTCAATCTCGCCGATCGGCCTGCGCTCAGCGATTTCATCATGGGCGCCATCGTCAATCGCTCGCCGCTGGTGATCGGCGTTTCGACCGGCGGCGCATCGCCGGTTTTCGCACAGGCGGTGCGCGGCCGAATCGAGACGCTGGTGCCTGCGACGTTCCAGGCTTGGGCGCGCGCGGCGCAGGCCTGGCGGCCGCTCGTGCGCGCGTCCGGACTCGACTTTCTGGCGCGCCGCGATTTCTGGCGCCGCTTCACGCGGCTCGCCTTCCGCGACATCGAGCGCGCGCCGCAAGAAGACGATCGCGCGGCGCTGGTCGAAGAGGCGCGCGCCGGCGCCGAGGCCACGGCGCGCGGACGCGTCACGCTCGTCGGGGCGGGGCCCGGCGATCCCGAGTTGCTGACGCTGAAGGGCATGCGCGCGCTCGCCGGCGCCGACGTCGTGCTCTTCGACGACCTCGTTCCCGCGAGCATTCTCGATCTCGCCCGCCGTGAAGCGACACGGATCAACGTAGGCAAGCGCGGGTATGCGCCGTCGGTGCGCCAAGAGGAAATCAGCGCTCTGCTCGTAGAACTCGCGCGCGAGGGCAGGAACGTCGTTCGGCTGAAAGGCGGCGATCCGCTCATCTTCGGGCGCGCCAACGAGGAAATCGCCGCGTTGCGCGACGCAGGCTTTTCCATCGAGATCGTGCCCGGCGTGACCGCCGCCTGCGCTGGAGGCGCCGCGATCGGCAAGTCGCTGACGAGCCGGGAGACGGCCCGGCGTTTGCAATTCATCACCGCACACACGAAGGACGGCGAATTTCCCGAGGACTTCGATTGGGGCGCGCTCGCTGACGAACGCGCCACGACGGCCGTCTATATGGGGAACCGCACGCTGCCGGAATTGTCGCGTCGTCTGCTGCAGGAGGGCATGTCGCACGATACGCCCGCCTTCCTCATTGAACGCGCGTCCACGCCGCACGAGCGGGTGGTCAAGGGCACGATCGCGGATTTGCCGGGTAAAGCGGCGAAACAGACCATCGTCGGGCCGGTGATGGTGCTGATCGGCTGGGCGCTGGCGGAGAACTGATTTCGCGCTATTGTTTTGAAAGAAGCGCGAACGGAGAGCCAATATGCCTTTCACGAGACGATCCGCGCTGCTTGCGTCGGGGCTCGGCTTGCTGTCTCCCAAAGCGCTCGCCAAGGCCAATTCCAAACCGTCGCCCGTTCGCGAGCCAACCCAAAAACATCTGAACGAACTCAACGGACTCGTCGTCGACGTCATGAGAAAAACCGGCGTGCCGGGAATGTCGGTCGCCGTCGTCTCGCCCGATCGCGTGCTCTATTTGAAAGGATTCGGCGTGCGCCGCGCCGGCGCGGCCGAACGCATTGACCCCGACACGGTCTTCCAGCTCGCGTCGCTTTCCAAACCGCTCTCCACGACGGCTGTCGCGAGCCTTGTCGGAGACGGCGTCGTCTCGTGGGATCATCCGATCGTGCGGAGCCTGCCGGAATTCGCGATGAGCGATCCGTGGGTCACGCGCGAGATCACGCTGCGCGACATGTTCTGCCATCGCAGCGGACTTCCCGACCATGCCGGCGATCTTGTCGAAGACATCGGCTACGACCGCAATGAAATCATTCGCCGGCTGCGCTACATCAAACCCGACACGAGCTTTCGCACGCATTACGCGTACAACAATATGGGGTTTTCGGCGGCGGGATTCGCGGCGGCGAAAGCGGCAGGCAAGTCCTGGGAAGATATTTGCGACGAACGTCTCTACAGGCCGCTCGGAATGGCGAACGCCAGTTCGCGCCACGCCGATTTCGTCGCGCGTAGGAACCGCGCATTCGGCCATGTGCGTCGTGGCGACAGATGGGTGGTCGGCGAACAGCGAAATCCCGACGCCCAGGCGCCGGCGGGCGGCGCGTCGGCGTCGGCGCGCGACATGGCGACATGGGTAAGGATGCAGCTCGGACGCGGCGCCCTCGACGGCCGCGAGATCGTCAAGCCGGAGGCGCTTGGCGACACGCATTTCCCGCAGATCGCCACGGGACCCGCCCACGACCCGATGCGCGGACCAACCTTTTACGGTCTTGGCTGGGACATCGACTATGGCGGTCCGGCGCGGGTGCGCTGGAGCCATTCGGGCGCATTCTCTCTTGGCGCCTCGACCTGCGTCTATGTCATGCCGGCGGAGCGATTCGGCATTGTCGTGCTCAGCAATTCCGCGCCGGTCGGCGCGCCAGAAACCATCTGCCGCAGCTTCCTCGATATCGTCCTGACGGGGAAGATCGAGCGGGACTGGCTCGCGCTCTTTGGCGAGGCTTTTGCGCAGATGGCGGTCCCCGCATACGGTCGGGACGCCGATTACGCCAAGCCGCTCGCCAGCGCGCCGGCGCGCGCGTCGCGCGCGACATATGTCGGCGCCTACCGCAATGAGCTTTACGGACCCATCGGCGTCGTCGAAACGGCCGAAGGGCTCTCGCTGACGCTCGGCCCGACGCCCACGCCCTATCCGCTGCGTCACTATTCAGGCGACATTTTCACCTTTCAGCCTCCAGGAGAAAACGCCAGCGGGGTCAGTCCGGTCAGGTTTTCTCGAAGCGGCGGCGAGAAGGCGAGCGCCGTCGCCATCGACTATTTCAACGCGAACGGTCAGGGCGTTTTCGTGCGCAGCTGATTTGAGAGAAGAGACAGCAGATGTTCTTCGTCCGGCTTTGCCGCGACGAGCGTCTCCAAACCGAGGCGTCGAAGCGGCGCGGCGACATGTTCCGACAGCGCGACATGCGTCATGTCGCGCAACGCATTGGCGACGCCGGCGGCCTGCGCGAGCTGCAGGAAGATCTCCGCGCTGCGCCGAGAGTAGTGCAGGACGGCGGTGACGCGCCGCGCGGCGATGGCGGCTACGGCCTCGGCGGTCAGCGATTGAGCCGCCCGCGCTTCATAGACCTCCACCGTATGGACTTCGTGGCCGGCGGCGCGCAGACCCGCTTCCAGAACGGGCTGTCGGTCGCGCCCGGCCAGATAAAGGAAATGCGCCACTCTTTGATAGCGTTCGAGAAGACGCGGAAGCATCGCTTCGGCGCTCCCGGCGACAATATCGGGTTGGAAGCCACGCGCGCGCGCCGCTTCGGCGGTTTTCTCGCCGACGGCGTGCAGCGGCGCCGCTCTGAGCTGGCGCGCGTCGCCGGCGAACTCGACGCCTTTCGCGCTCGTCACGATGACGGCGTCATACGCACCGCAAGGAATGATCGCGTCCGTGGCGGCGAATTCCAGCACAGGAGAGATTACTGCGACGCAATCCAGCGCCTGCAGCTTTCCCGCCGTGCGCGCGGCGTCTGCAGCCCCGCGCAGCACCAGAATAGGCTTCACATAAGCCCCGCGACGCCATGCGGCAGGCGCAGCAGGATTTCCTTGCCGGCGTCCGCGCCGATCAGCGCGGCGTCAATCGCGAGGCCGTGGCGGCGCACGACATAGGCTTCCGCGCCGTCGGCTCTGAGCACTTCGCCGACGAAGGACAGTTCGGCGCCGTGAACCTGCGCATGGCCGGCGATCGGCGTGCGGCAGGACCCATCGAGCGCCGCAAGGAAGGCGCGTTCGGCGGCGAGCGCGAAGCCGGTCGCTTCGTCGAAGAGCGGCGCGAGCAAATCGCGCGTGGCGTCGTCGCCGGCGCGCCGCGTGAGGCCAATCGCGCCCTGTCCGCAAGCTGGCGGAAACTCTTCCAAGGAAAGCAGCGCCGTGGCGCGATCGGCGAGACCCAGCCGCTTCAATCCCGCGAGCGCGAGGAGGGTCGCGTCGATCTCTCCGTTCTCAACTTTCTTCAGACGAGTCTCGACATTGCCGCGAAGTAGCGTCGTCACAAGGTCGGGTCGCCGGCGCTTCACCTGCGCGGCGCGGCGCAGCGAGGCGGTTCCGACCACGGCGCCGGCGGGAAGCGCATCGAGCGCGAGACCGCCGCGCGATATCCAGGCGTCGCGCGCATCCTCTCGCGGCAGATAGCCGGCGATGACAATCTCGCTCGGCAAATGCGTCGGCAGATCCTTCGAGGAATGTACGGCGAGATCGATCGCGCTGGCGATGAGCGCTGAATCGAGCTCCTTGGTGAAAAGCCCCTTGCCCCCTGATTCAGAGAGAGGCCGATCCTGGATCTGGTCGCCCGTCGTGCGGATGATCTCGATCGGGAAGTCCGCTTCGCTTCCGCCATGCGCGCGCGCCAACGCCGCGCGGACCATATGGGTCTGGGCGAGGGCGAGCGGACTGCCGCGCGTTCCAATGCGAAGGGAAGGGGGAGAGGTCATGATCCGCCGCCGTTATCCGCGCGACTATAGGCGGGAGCGCGCGAAGGGCAAGCGGAAGCAGCGTGGCGACGGCATTCCTCGAAAAGCGAACGTCCGCTCGTCGGAGCGGACGTTCTTTCTAGCTCCGCGAGCGTACTCTACGCGGCTCGCGGAATGCTAACCGATCACCAGCCAAACAGGCCGTATCCGATACCTGCGCCAAGACCTGCGCCGAGGCCGAGACCCGCGCCGAGTCCTGCGCCAAGCAGGCCGCCGCCGCCATATCCGTAATAGCCCGGGGCGCCGCCCCAACCATAATAGGACGGCCAGGCGGCGCCGTAATAGCCCGGCCGAACGCAGCGGACGTAGCGAGCCGGACGATACCCCCAATAGGCGGGCCGCGCCGCATAACCCCAATAGGTGCGCACCGGACGATACGCGTAGCCCCAATAGGTGTGGCGCACCGGACGCGCGTAACCCCAGTGGGTTCCGCCGCAGTGCCGATGCCAGCCGTAATGGGCCCGGCAGTAGCGCGCTTCGGCCAGACTCGTGGAGCCGATCACGGCGGCCATCGCAATCGTGGACGTTAACGCCAAGGCTTTAATTTTGTTCGACGCCATTTTCACCTCCATACAGTTTAGACCGAGAGCAACCTCAACCGGGACGCTAATTACCTCTTCGCCTTAGCCATAATTCTACTCAGCTCAAGATATGTGCGTCGTTGGGGGAGCAACGATCTGCTGACCCAACTTGTACTGATCGAGGTCGTGTCAAGAGGGACGTCAATGAATTCTAGGAAATTTAATGCAGCTATCTTTAGCGCTGCATTAGTATACGTCGATTTGCCCCAACAGCTAAGAATAACTGATGTAAACCCTTTGCCAACCACAATTTTCCACCTTCCCACCGTATGGCGGTATAAGCTTCACTCCGCCGCTGAGGAGTTCAGCGGCGCGGCTTTCTGCGCAGGGAGTTCGCATGCGCGTTTTGGGCATTGAAACCACTTGCGATGAGACCGCGGTCGCGGTTGTGTCGGAGCGGCTGGGCGGCGAAGGCGGAGAGATCCTTTCCAACGAGGTGTTGAGCCAAATCGCCCGCCACGCCGCCTATGGCGGCGTCGTTCCGGAAATCGCGGCGCGGGCCCATATCGATGTCCTCGACCGGCTGATCAGGCGCGCGCTGGAGCGGGCCAAGACCGAGGCGAAGGACCTCGATGCGGTCGCCGCAGCGGCTGGTCCGGGACTGATCGGCGGCGTTCTCGTCGGGCTCACGGCGGGGAAGGCCTTGGCGCTTGCCTTGGGCAAACCGTTCATCGCCGTTAACCATCTGGAAGCGCACGCGCTGACCGCACGGCTCACGGACCGCCTGGACTTTCCCTTTCTGGCGCTCCTCATCTCCGGCGGGCACACGCAGATCGTCGCGGTGAAGGCCATCGGCGACTACCGCCGACTTGGATCCACCGTCGACGACGCCGCCGGCGAGGCCTTCGACAAAGTCGCCAAAATGCTGGAGCTGCCCTATCCCGGGGGGCCGCAAATCGAGAAACTCGCGCTTGAAGGCGATGCGCGACGATTCGACTTTCCGCGGCCGATGCTTGGCCGCGAAGGGGCCGACTTTTCCCTGTCTGGCCTCAAGACCGCGGTGCGGCAGGAAATCCTTAGATTGCGGACGCTGAGCGAAAAGGACGTCAGGGATCTTGCCGCCTCTTTCCAAGCTGCGATCGTCGACGTGATCGTGGATCGGGTGCGCTCCGGCGTGCGCCTCTTTACGGCAGGCGAGGGTCGAGCGCCGCAAGGCCTTGTGATCGGCGGCGGGGTCGCGGCCAACGGCGCCATTCGCCGCGCGCTCATGCGGCTCTGCGCCGAAAGCGGGCTGCGGTTCATTTCGCCGCCGGCGGCGCTCTGCTCTGACAATGGCGCGATCATCGCCTGGACCGGTCTCGAGCGCTTGAAACGCGGATTGACCGATGACCTCGACTTTGCGCCGCGGCCGCGATGGCCGCTCGACGCCGCGCCAAGCCGATCACACCACGGCAAGGCTTGAGGCGCGGTTTGATGCGGCTCCTTTTTTCAGCGGCGCTTGCGGCCATGACGCTTGCGCCAACGCCGCAGCCGGCCGGACTGCTCGCAGAAGAGCCGACCTTCGCGGGCGTGCGCGTGTTCTACGGGCCCGGCTACGGTTT
This sequence comes from Methylocystis sp., assembly GCF_051062815.1. GTDB lineage: Bacteria > Pseudomonadota > Alphaproteobacteria > Rhizobiales > Beijerinckiaceae > Methylocystis. The sequence goes on from NZ_JBPFDU010000092.1 coordinate 7,335, forward strand.
CGGCGCGGTCGACGGGCGGCTGATCAACGACGCGCGCCGCTCGATCGACATGGCCGCCTATGTTCTGACCGACCGCTCTCTGACGACGGCGCTCGGCCGCGCGGCCATGCGCGGCGTTAAGGTGCGGATCTATCTCGACGGCGAGGAAATGCGGCGAGGCGCGTCGGCGATCGACGAAATCGCCGACGCCCCGAACGTCGAAGTGCGCCGCAAAGGCCGCTCGCGTGATCTGATGCATCTGAAATCGTATCAGGTGGACGGTCGCGTCTTGCGCAGCGGCTCCGCGAATTTCAGCGTCTCCGGCGAAGTCTATCAGGACAATGATTTGATCGTGATCGAGAGCCCACAGGCCGCGGCGCGGTTTCATCAAACTTTTGAAAGGCTATGGTCGCGTCCGGACAATCAGCGGATCGGCATGCGATGACGCGCGCGACTGTCGCTGTTCTCGGCGCCGGCGCTTGGGGCGTCGCCCTCGCCAATGTCGCCGCGCAAGGCCGCGCGCGCGTGCCCTTATGGGCGCACGATCCTCAGGCCGCCGAAGCCCTGGCGCGCGACCGCGAAAACACGCGCCGATTGCCGGGTCTGCCGCTTGCCGCCGCCGTCGCCCCGACGAGCGACATTTCCGTCGTACGTGAGGCGGACATCGTACTCGCCGTCACCCCCGCACAAGCGATCCGCATGACCGCGCGCGCCGCGCGGCCGCATATGCGCGAGCGCGCCGCCTTTGTGATTTGCGCCAAGGGGATCGAACGCGACCGCCACAAATTTCTGAGTGAAGTCGCGAGCGAAGAACTGCCCCAAGCCGACGTCGCCGTGCTCTCGGGACCAAGCTTCGCCGCGGACGTATGCAGGGGATTGCCGACAGCGGTGACTCTCGCGGCGCATGACGAAACGCTGGCCCGGCGCTTGAGTGAAGAGCTTTCGACGAAGACGTTTCGGCTTTATCGCTCGACCGACGTGCGCGGCGCCGAGATCGGCGGCGCAGCGAAAAACGTTCTCGCCATCGCCGCAGGAATGAGCCACGGCCGCGGGCTCGGCGCGAGCGCGCAGGCGGCGCTCATCGCACGCGGATTTGCCGAGCTGATGCGTCTGGGGCGCGCGTTGGGCGCGCGTCAGGAGACGTTGATGGGTCTTTCTGGATTGGGCGATCTCGTGCTCACCTGCGGATCGGCGCAGTCGCGCAACTTTGCGCTTGGCGAAGCGCTGGGGCAGGGAAAGTCGGTGGAAGACGCCACGCATGGCAAGCTTGCGGAGGGCGCCTTTACAGCGCGCGTCATGGTGGAAATGGCGCGCGCACATGACGTCGAGCTGCCGATCGCCGAGGCCGTTGACGCCATTCTTTCCGCGCGGCTAAGCGTCGACGGCGCCATCGAAGCGCTGCTGATGCGTCCACTCAAAGCCGAAGACTGACCGCCGGCTATCTCGAGTCCAGGATCTCTCGCATCTTGACCGCAAGCTGCTCCAAGGTGAACGGTTTGGTGAGCAGCTTGACGTCCTTGTCGAGAACGCCGTTGTGCACGATGGCGTTGCGCGTATAGCCGGTGATGAACAGAACGCGCAGGCTATGTCGGCGAAACACCGCCTCGCGCGCGAGTCGGGCGCCGTCCATATCGGGCATAACCACATCCGTGACCATCAGCGCGATGTCGGCGCGACGGCGAATGATGTCGATCGCCGCGCGTCCGTTCTCGGCCTCCAGAACCGAATAGCCCAATTCTCGCACGCCCTGCGCGGTCACGCGGCGCGCCGTGTCGTCATCTTCGACGATGAGCACAAGTTCTTCGGGCCTTCCAAGCGGAAGTTCGAGAGGTCGAGGACGCGGTAGGGGCAGTTCGGCGGGCGTTTCGACGTTATTGAAGCGCGGCAGATAGAGCTTGATGCAGGTTCCGCGACCGGGTTCGGAATAGATTTTGACGTGGCCGCCAGATTGTTTGACAAATCCATGCACCTGCGAGAGGCCGAGTCCCGTACCCTTGCCTGTGGGCTTGGTGGTGAAGAACGGATCGAACGCCTGCGACAAGACCTCGGGCGGCATGCCTTGACCCGTGTCGGTCACGGCGATCATCACATATTGGCCAGGGTTCACTTCCATGTTTTCGGTGGCGTAGGCGTCATCGAGAAAGCAGTTGGCCGTCTCGATCGTCAGCTTGCCCCCATCCGGCATGGCGTCGCGCGCATTGACCGCGAGATTGACGATGGCGCTTTCCAATTCGTGCTGATCGACTTTTGTCGCCCATAGGCCGCCGGCGAGCACGGTTTCGAAATCGATCTTCTCGCCAAGCGCCCGACGCACCATGTCCGAGACGGCGGAGACAAACTTGTTCGGGTCGAGCGGGCGCGGCGACAAAGGCTGGCGGCGCGAGAATGCGAGGAGCCTGCGCACCATGGCGGCGGCGCGATCGGCGCCGTCCATCGCTGAATCGATCAGTTGAACATAATCTCCGTTCGAATCCCCAAGCTTCCGCCGCAGCAGATGCAGACTCGCGACGATGACGCCGAGCATATTGTTGAAGTCATGCGCGATGCCGCCCGTCAGGTGGCCGAGCGCTTCGAGTTTTTGCGACTGCCGCAACTGCGACTCGAGCGCTTCGCGGCGCGTCGTTTCCCCAATCAATTGGTCGTAGGCGGTCTTTAACGAGTCGCGTGACATCTGCAGCGCGTGCATCTGCTTTTGCGCATTCAGAAGCGAAAATGCGCCAAGCGCGAAGATTATGCCGCCGAGCGCCCAAACGGCCGAGTCAAATTCGCCGCCAGCCGCGTTGAGTTCGCGCTCGCGCGCTTCGCTGAGATTGCGCTCATTTTCAATCATCGTGTCGATGATGGCGTGGAGCCGGTCCATCAGCGCCTTTCCGCGCCCGGACTTGATGATCTGCACGGCCTTGTCGACCCGGAGCGCGCGCATATCGGCGATCGCCTCATCGATGATCTCGACCCTTGCGCCAAGCAGCGGCCGCATTTCCGCGACAGCCTCGAGCTGCTTGGGATTGTCTCTTACGCTCTCGGAAAGGCGATCGACGACGAGCGGCAGTTTGCGCTCCGCTTCGGCGCAGGCGTCGAGATAGCGTTCATCTTGAGTGATGATAAAACCGCGCTGACCGCTCTCGGCGGCCTGCAGCAGTCCATAAAGCTGATAAAGATCGCTTTGCACATGAACAGTGTGGCGCAGCCATGCGCCAGCTGTGCGGCGCTGGAATTCAGCGCGCACGGCCACATAGCTGGCAAGCGCAAGCACCGCGAATCCTAACGCGATGCCAAACAGTCCAGAAGCGACGAATTTACGTGTCGGAGACATTTTGTTCCGGCGACTGGATGGACGGCGCGCCACTCTACGACGCACGTCCTAAATGCGAAAGGTTCAGGGAACCTGTCGCACTGCGCCTTTGGCCGCGCTTGTCGTCATCGAGGCGTAGGCGCGCAGCGCCGTCGTGATTTTTCGAGGCCGCGCCTTGGCCGGAGCGAAGCCTTTCGCGGATTGTTCGGCGCGCCGCGTCGCCAGTTCGTCTTCGCTAACGGCGAGCGTAATCCGGCGCGCCGGAATGTCGATTTCAATCCTGTCGCCGTCCCGGACCAAGGCGATCGCGCCGCCCTCGGCCGCTTCGGGAGAGACGTGGCCGATCGAAAGCCCGGCCGTGCCGCCGGAAAATCTTCCGTCCGTCACCAGCGCGCAGGCCTTGCCGAGTCCCTTCGATTTCAAATAGCTCGTCGGATAGAGCATTTCCTGCATGCCGGGTCCGCCGCGCGGGCCTTCGTAGCGGATGACGACCACCTCGCCAGCCTTTACGTCGCCCGTCAGAATGCCCGACACCGCCGCGTCCTGACTCTCATAGACCTTGGCGGGGCCGGCGAATTTCAAGATCGAATCGTCGACGCCGGCCGTTTTCACGATGCAGCCGTCGATGGCGAGATTGCCGGTGAGCACGGCGAGGCCGCCATCCTTGGAGAAGGCGTGCGCCGCGTCGCGTATCGCGCCTTTTTCGCGATCGGCGTCGAGTTCCTTGTAGCGGCGGTCCTGGCTAAACGCGATTTGCGTCGCCACGCCGCCCGGAGCGGCGCGAAAGAAGGTGCGCGCGGTCTCGCTCTGCGTGACGGCGATGTCCCAGCGCGCCACCGCGTCGCTGACCGAAGGACTGTGGACGGTCGGAAGATCGCCGTGCAGCAATCCGGCGCGCAGCAACTCGCCGAGAATCGCGATGACGCCGCCGGCGCGATGCACGTCCTCAAGATGAACGTCGGGGGCGGAGGGCGCGACCTTGCACAGCACCGGCACCCGCCGCGACAGGCGGTCGATGTCGGCCATAGTGAAATCGACCTGCGCCTCGTGCGCCGCCGCGAGAAGATGCAGCACGGTGTTGGTCGAGCCGCCCATGGATACGTCCAGGCTCATGGCGTTCTCGAACGCTTCGAAGGTCGCGATGGCGCGCGGCAGCACGCTCGCATCGTCCTGCTCGTAGTAACGCTTGGCAAGATCGACGATCAAACGGCCGGCGCGCAGGAACAGCTGCTTGCGGTCAGCGTGCGTCGCCAGCGTGGAACCGTTGCCGGGCAAGGACAAACCGAGCGCCTCGGTCAGGCAATTCATCGAGTTGGCGGTGAACATGCCGGAACAGGACCCGCAGGTGGGGCAGGCGGAACGTTCGACCGCTGCGACATCGGCGTCGCTGACCTTGCTATCGGCGGCTTCCACCATCGCGTCCACCAGGTCCAGCTTGCGCACGCCGCCGTTCCAGTCTACCTTGCCGGCTTCCATCGGGCCGCCGGACACGAACACGACGGGGATATTGAGGCGCAGCGCGGCCATCAGCATGCCGGGGGTGATCTTGTCGCAGTTGGAGATGCACACCAGCGCATCGGCGCAGTGCGCGTTGACCATGTATTCCACGCTGTCGGCGATCAGGTCGCGGCTGGGCAGCGAGTACAGCATGCCGCCGTGGCCCATCGCGATGCCGTCGTCAACGGCAATGGTGTTGAATTCCTTGGCGACGCCGCCGGCCTTTTCGATTTCGCGCGCCACCAACTGGCCCATGTCCTTCAGGTGCACGTGGCCCGGCACGAACTGCGTAAACGAGTTGGCGATGGCGATGATGGGCTTGGTAAAATCCTCGTCCTTCATCCCGGTGGCGCGCCACAGCGCGCGCGCGCCGGCCATGTTGCGGCCGTGGGTAGTGGTGCGGGAACGGTATTGGGGCATGATCGACCTCGGGAAAACGTATAATCTTGCAATTTTACCCCATTAAGACTCCAAGACCCTATGCTTGTTCACCCGCAATTCGACCCTATCGCTATCCAACTCGGCCCGATCGGCATCCATTGGTACGGATTGATGTATTTGATCGGCTTTCTCGGCGTGCTGTTCCTCGGCAAGTGGCGCATCCGACGCAATCCCGACTGCATTGTCAGCGAGCACGATCTCGACGACATGCTGTTTTACGGCGCGCTGGGCGTGATCCTCGGTGGACGGCTGGGATATGTATTGTTTTACCAGCCGGATTATTTTTTAAGCCATCCACTGGAAATCTTCGCGGTGTGGCAGGGCGGCATGTCCTTCCACGGCGGCTTCCTCGGCGTGCTGGCGGCGATGTGGCTGTTCGTGCGCAAACGCGGCAAAAACTGGCTGGCGGTGATGGATTTCGTCGCGCCGCTGGTACCGCTTGGCCTCGGTGCCGGGCGCCTGGGCAACTTCATCAACGGCGAACTGTGGGGACGCGCCACCGATCTGCCGTGGGGTGTGGTATTCCCGCAGGTGGACAATGTGCCACGCCATCCTTCGCAACTGTACGAATTCGGGCTGGAGGGCATTGCGCTGTTCCTGCTGCTGTGGATCTATTCCAGCAAACCGCGCCCGGTCGGCGCGGTGTCCGCACTGTTCCTGATCGGTTACGGCGCGTCGCGCTTCGTGGTGGAATTCGCACGCGAACCGGACAGCTTTCTCGGCCCGCTCGCGCTGGGCATGAGCATGGGGCAGTGGCTGAGCCTGCCGATGGTGCTGGTCGGCCTGTGGATGCTGCAACGCGCGCTGACCGCACGAACAAGCTGATCTTTTGTCACATATTTGTCATATTGACGTCATATAGTGAGCAGCATCTTAGTTCGGTAAAGGAAATCCGATGCCCGCCAACATACTTGTCATTGAAGACGAACCGGCCATCCAGGAGCTGCTGACGCTCAACATCACGCAGGCCGGCCACAACCCGATCCGCGCGCTGAGCGTGGAACAGGCGCAGCTACTGATGCGCGAAACCATGCCCGACCTCATCCTGCTCGACTGGATGCTGCCCGGCATGAGCGGCATCGAGTTCGCGCGTCGCCTCAAGTCGGACGAATACAGCAAGAACATCCCCATCATCATGCTCACCGCGCGCAGCGAGGAAATCGACAAGATCCGCGGTCTCGACGTCGGCGCGGACGATTACGTCACCAAGCCGTTCTCGCCGCGCGAACTGAATGCGCGCATCAAGGCCGTGCTGCGCCGACGCGCGCCGCAGATGACGGACGACCCGATCGAATCCGGCTCCCTGCGCCTCGATCCGGTCACGCACCGCGTCACCGGCAACGGCATCCAGCTGGAACTTGGCCCGACCGAATTCCGCCTGCTGCATTACCTGATGTCCAACCCGGAGCGCGTGCACTCGCGTTCGCAGGTGCTGGACCGCGTCTGGGGCGACCGCGTGTTCGTCGAGGACCGCACCGTGGACGTGCATATCCGCCGCCTGCGTCAGGCGCTCGCGGCCTCGGGACACGAGGACATGATCCAGACCGTGCGCGGGGTCGGCTACCGTTTCTCGGCGAAGTAACCGATAATGTGCGTCCGATGAAGCTGTAGCCGTTGCACGAAAGCCTTTCGCAGCTTCCGAAAACTGGATGCCAACTACATGCATGAATTCCGCTGGCGCCTGCTATGGCTGTCCATCCCCACATTGCTGCTGTGTCTGCTCCTGTGGCCCCTGGCCGGCCTGGAGTATGCCCTCGGAGCCCTCGCGCTGGCAGCGATTGTCTATCTTCTGGCCCACTTCTACTGGCTGGAAAAACTGGCCAAATGGCTGAAACAGCCCGAGCTGGCAACGATGCCGATCGGTTCGGGCATCTGGGAGGATGTATTTGCCGCGCTTTATCAGGAAATACGCCGCCAAACCAGTAGCCAGACACAGCTTTCCTCGGCGCTGGAACGCTTCCAGCACGCCGCCAGCGCCTTGCCGGACGGCGTGGTGCTGCTCAACACCAGCGACCAGATCGAGTGGTGCAACCCGCCCGCGGAAGTCCAGCTGGGCCTGAGGCTCGCGCAGGATACCGGCCAGCCGATCGGCTACCTGGTGCGCCAGACCGAATTCACCAGCTACCTGCAGGCCCAGGATTACACGGAATCGATCAAGCTCAACACCTTGCGCAATCCGGACATCACGCTGGAAGTCCAGCTGATCCCGTTCGGCGACAAGCAGAAGCTACTGCTGTGCCGCGACATCACGCCGATGGAAAAGCTGGAGACGATGCGGCGCGACTTCATCGCCAATGTTTCGCACGAACTGCGCACGCCGCTGACCGTGGTCGGCGGCTTCCTTGAAACGCTGGAGGACATGGAAAGCGGCATTCCGGAAAGCACGCGGCAATACTTCAAGCTGATGCTGGAACAGACCGTGCGCATGCGCCACCTGGTGGAAGACCTGCTGACGCTATCGCAGCTGGAAAGCAGCCAGAACGTGCCGCAGGAGACGGAAATCGAAATCCCGTCGCTGCTGAACATGGTCATGACGGAAGGCGAAAGCCTCAGCAATGGGCGCCATCGCCTGCTGCTGGAAGCCGACAGCAGCATCTGCCTGACCGGCGCCACGGAAGAGCTGCACAGCGCGTTCGGCAACCTGGTCAGCAATGCGATCCGCTATACGCCGGAAGGCGGCGACATCACGCTGAAGTGGGGGCTGCGCGGCGACAGCGCGGAGTTCTGCGTCACCGATACCGGTCTCGGCATCGAGCCCCAGCACATCAGCCGCCTGACCGAACGCTTCTACCGTGTCGACCGCAGCCGTTCGCGCGCCACCGGCGGCACCGGACTGGGCCTCTCCATCGTCAAGCACATCCTGACCCGGCACCAGGCCAGGCTGGAAATCCAAAGCGAAGTCGGCAAGGGCAGTACGTTCAGCGCGGTATTCCCCGCCGCCCGGGTCGTCCGTAAAAACCCAATCCCCGACCGCAAGGAGTCCGCCGCGTGACACTTGAAACCTGGGAAATGCTGAGCTACGTCGTTACCGTGATCGGTCTGCCGCTGGCGATCGGCGTCTTCCTGTACGAGCAGCGCAAGGAGCGGGAAAACGAGGAGGAGGAGGTCTACCAGTTGCTGTCGGACAACTACCAGGACTTTCTCAAGGTGGCGCTGGAGAATCCCGACCTGCGGCTGTTCTCGACCGAAGGTACCACCACCCTCAACGAAGATCAGAAAGAGCGGCAGCTCATCATCTTCGTCATGCTGACGTCGCTCTTCGAGCGCGCTTACCTGCTGCTGCACGAGGATGACATGGCGCCCAAGCAGGCCCGGCGCTGGAACTCGTGGGAGGATTACATCCTGGAATGGTGCAGTCGTCAGGACTTTCGTGAGAACCTGCCACGCCTGCTGCACGGCGAGGATCCGAGTTTTGTCCGCTACGTGGAGCATCTCGTTGCCACGCAGGTGCCGGGCGGCACTCCGTAGCGCAGGCGTCTCGCCGGCATGGCCCCGAATCGGATGCCGTGGTTGTTGCAGGCG
>NZ_JBPFDU010000093.1:0-55601 GCF_051062815.1 Methylocystis sp.
TCGATGATGCTGGCGACGACGCCGGCGCCGACCGTTCGGCCGCCTTCGCGGATGGCGAAGCGCAGCTTCTCCTCCATGGCGATCGGCACGATCAGCGCGACCTCCATCGTCACATTGTCGCCCGGCATCACCATCTCCACGCCCTCCGGCAATGTGACGATGCCGGTCACGTCCGTCGTGCGGAAATAGAACTGCGGACGGTAGTTGGTGAAGAACGGCGTATGACGGCCGCCCTCTTCCTTGGTGAGGATATACGCCTCAGCCTTGAACTTGGTATGCGGCTTCACCGAACCCGGCTTACACAGCACCTGGCCGCGCTCGACGTCCTCGCGCTTCGTGCCGCGCAGCAGGCAGCCGACATTGTCGCCCGCCTCGCCCTGGTCGAGCAGCTTGCGGAACATCTCGACGCCCGTCACCGTCGACTTCGTCGTCGGACGGATGCCGACGATCTCGACTTCCTCGCCCACCTTGATCACGCCGCGCTCGATGCGCCCCGTCACCACCGTGCCGCGGCCCGAAATCGAGAACACGTCCTCGACCGGCATCAGGAACGGCTGATCCTTCGGCCGCTCCGGCTGCGGGATGTAGGCGTCGACCGTCTCCATCAGCTTCAGGATCGCGTCATGGCCGATCTCGGGATTCTTGCCCTCGAGCGCGCACAGCGCCGAACCCTTGGTGATCGGAATGTCGTCGCCGGGGAACTCATATTTGCTGAGCAGCTCGCGCACTTCGAGCTCGACGAGCTCGAGAAGCTCCGGATCGTCGACCATGTCGACCTTGTTGAGGAACACGACGAGCGCCGGCACGCCGACCTGACGGGCGAGCAGAATGTGCTCGCGGGTCTGCGGCATCGGGCCGTCGGCCGCCGAGACCACCAGGATCGCGCCGTCCATCTGCGCCGCGCCGGTGATCATGTTCTTCACATAGTCGGCGTGGCCGGGGCAGTCGACATGGGCGTAATGGCGGTTCTTCGTCTCATATTCGACATGCGCCGTCGAAATCGTGATGCCGCGCGCCTTCTCTTCCGGCGCCTTGTCGATCTGGTCATAGGCCGTAAAGGTCGCCCCGCCCGTCTCCGCCAGAACCTTGGTGATCGCCGCCGTCAAAGACGTTTTGCCATGGTCGACGTGCCCAATCGTCCCAATGTTGCAGTGCGGCTTCGTGCGTGAAAACTTTTCCTTGGCCATCGCCGTGCTCCTCTTAAAGAGTTCCGTTTGCCCGTAGTGATCGAGATCAGGCGTATTTCGCCTGCACCTTCTTCGACTCCGCCTCGGGCACTTGTTCGTAGTGATCGAATTGCATCGTGTAGCTCGCGCGTCCCTGGGTGAAGGAGCGCAGCTGATTGACGTAGCCGAACATGTTGGCGAGCGGCACCATGGCGTTGATCACCACGGCGTTGGCGCGCATGTCCTGACCCTGAATCTGTCCGCGACGGGAATTCAGATCGCCGATGACAGAACCGGTATATTCCTCCGGCGTCACCACCTCGACCTTCATGATCGGCTCGAGCAGCACCGAGCCGCCCTTCTGCAGCGCTTCGCGCGTCGCGGCGCGCGAGGCGATCTCGAAGGCGAGCACCGACGAGTCGACGTCGTGGAAGGCGCCGTCGATGAGCGTCGCTTTCAGATCGACGACAGGGAAGCCGGCGAGAATGCCGGACGTCGTCACCGAGGCGATGCCCTTGTCGACGCCGGGGATATATTCCTTCGGCACCGCGCCGCCGACGATCTTGCTCTCGAACTCATTGCCCTTGCCGGCTTCATTGGGTTCGAAAATGATCTTCACGCGCGCGAACTGGCCGGTGCCGCCGGTCTGTTTCTTATGCGTATAGTCGATTTCAAGCTTGCGCCCGAGGCGCTCGCGATAGGCGACCTGCGGCGCGCCGATATTGGCGTCGACCTTATAGGTGCGCTTCAAAATGTCGACCTTAATGTCGAGATGCAGTTCGCCCATGCCCTTGAGGATGGTCTGGCCGCTTTCCTGATCGGTCGAGACGCGGAACGAGGGATCCTCCGCCGCGAGCTTCTGCAGCGCGATGCCGAGCTTCTCCTGATCGGCCTTCGACTTCGGCTCGATGGCGATCTCGATGACCGGATCCGGGAACTCCATCCGCTCCAGAATCACAGGCTTCTGCATGTCGCAGAGCGTGTCGCCGGTGCGCGTGTCCTTGAGGCCCGCGAGCGCGACGATGTCGCCCGCAAAGGCTTCCTTGATGTCTTCGCGATTATTGGCGTGCATCAGCAGCATGCGGCCGATGCGCTCTTTCTTCTCTTTCGTCGAATTGAGCACTGTCGTGCCGGAGTCGATCTTGCCCGAATAGACGCGGGCGAAGGTGATCGTGCCGACGAAGGGATCGTCCATGATCTTGAAAGCGAGCATGGAGAAGGGCTCGGAATCGAGCGGCTTGCGATCCAGCTCCTCGCCCGTGTCCACATCGACGCCCTTGATCGCCTCGCGATCGACCGGCGACGGCAGATAATGCACGACCGCGTCGAGCAGCGGCTGCACGCCCTTGTTCTTGAAGGCCGAGCCGCAGAACACCGGGATGAAGGCGATCTTGCGCACGGCGGCGCGGATGAGCCTGTGCAGCGTCTCCTCGTCCGGCTCCTGGCCGTCGAGATAGGCCGCCATGGCCTCGTCGTCCATTTCGACGGCGGCTTCGATCAGCGCCAAACGATAGTCCTTGGCCTTGTCGAGCAGGTCCGCAGGAATCTCTTCGTCGTGATATTTCGCGCCGAGGCCTTCGTCTTCCCAGACCACGGCCTTCATGCGCACGAGATCGATAATGCCCTTGAAATTCGACTCGGAGCCGATCGGCAATTGCACGCAGACCGGGCGGCCGCCGACGCGCGTCTTGATTTCCTCGACGCAGCGGTCGAAGTCGGCGCCGATCTTGTCCATTTTATTGACGAAGACGATGCGCGGCACATTGTATTTGTCGGCCTGACGCCAGACCGTCTCGGTCTGCGGCTCGACGCCCTGGTTGCCGTCGAGAACGCATACGGCGCCGTCGAGCACGCGCAGGCTGCGCTCGACCTCGATGGTGAAGTCGACGTGGCCGGGCGTATCGATGATGTTGAGGCGCTTGCCGTTCCAGAACGTCGTCGTTGCGGCGGACGTGATGGTGATGCCGCGCTCCTGCTCCTGCTCCATCCAATCCATCGTCGCGGCGCCTTCATGCACCTCGCCGATTTTATGGCTCTTGCCGGAGTAATAGAGGATGCGCTCCGTCGTCGTCGTCTTGCCCGCATCGATGTGGGCCATGATGCCGAAGTTACGGTAGTCCTCGATCGGATGAGAGCGGGCCATGACGGTTGTCCTTACCAGCGGTAGTGCGAGAAGGCGCGGTTGGCCTCCGCCATGCGATGCGTGTCTTCGCGCTTCTTCACCGCGGCGCCGCGGTTGTTGGACGCGTCGAGCAGTTCGGCCGACAGACGGTCGACCATGGTCTTGTCGTTGCGGGCGCGGGCCGCAGTGATGATCCAGCGGATGGCGAGCGCCTGACGACGCTCGTTGCGCACTTCGACCGGCACCTGATAGGTGGCGCCGCCGACGCGGCGGGACCGAACCTCGATCGCCGGCGCGACATTCTCGAGCGCCTGCTTGAAGACGGCGAGCGGATCGCTCTTGGCCTTCGACTCGACCTGATCGAGCGCGCCATAGACAATCTGCTCGGCGACCGACTTCTTGCCGTCGTACATGATCGAGTTCATGAATTTCGTGAGAACGATGTCGCCAAACTTGGCGTCTTCGATCACTTCACGCTTTTCGGCCCGGTGGCGACGAGACATCGAATGGCTCCTTACTTCGGACGCTTCGCGCCGTATTTCGAACGGCGCTGCTTGCGGTCCTTGACGCCCTGCGTGTCCAGCACGCCGCGCAGAATGTGATAGCGAACGCCGGGAAGATCCTTCACGCGGCCGCCGCGGATCATCACGACCGAGTGCTCCTGAAGGTTATGGCCCTCGCCCGGGATGTAGCCGATGACCTCGAACCCGTTGGTCAGGCGTACCTTGGCGACCTTGCGAAGCGCCGAGTTCGGCTTCTTCGGCGTCGTCGTATAGACGCGGGTGCACACGCCGCGCTTCTGCGGGCAGGACTGCAGATGGCGCGCCTTCTCGCGATAGGTCGGCGCTTGGCGCGGCTTGCGGATCAACTGGCTGATCGTCGGCATTCAATAGGGTCCTTCGCGTGATTGCGAATGGCGGATGTCAAGGGATCCCGCCGCGCATGGCCTTAAAGGCACGCGCAAACGAGCGAAGCGCCGATGGCCGTAAGGGCCAAGGCGCTTCTAACGCAGAGGATCCCGTCGCCGGGATCGTGCCTTCCTGTCAGTCGCTTTCGCGACGTGCTGATTACCAATTACATTTGGCGGTCACAGGCAAGGCGACAGCGTTTAAGTTCGAAGGATCGAGAGCGAGGCGCTCGCCGACGGCATGAACTTACGGCCTGTCGAAAGTGGGCGGAACCTAATCGCGAAGATTAGGTGCGTCAAGCGAAGAGTGCGTCATGAGGGAGAAATTCGTTTCCCTTCGTCATTGCGAGCGAAGCGAAGCAATCCAGAGCCGCGCCCGCTGCCCTGGATTGCTTCGTCGCGATGCTCCTCGCAATGACGACGGCTGCATTTCAAGACCGTCTATAGAAAAGTCCGCTAAGCGTCATTTTTGTCATTGAGGAAGAAAATTCTTCAAGAACTCAATCACCGGCCCCGCGTGCTCGCCGAGCTTCTGCGCCGCCTCGTCCCAGCCTTTGATCGCCGCCGCCATGTCCTTGCCCTTGTAGAACGCTCGGTAAACCGCGTTGATCGTGCTGGTGATCGAAAACGCCTGCGCCTTTTCCGGGTTGGGCGCGTCTATCGGGTCCGGACGAGGCGCGAGAACGCCCGGCTCGAGCTGGAGCGCGGGCGCCGCGGGATGCGGCGCGAAGTCTTCCTCGACCTTGTCGATGCCGCGCGAAACGGCGGGCTCAAAAATATCGGGCGTATATTCGCGCACGATCTCGACAAAGCCGGCGATGGCGTCCCTCGGAAGCGGCGCGGACAAGGCGCCGCTTCGCACATCGTCATAGAAGCGGCCGACGCCCGGATAGAAGGGCCGCAGCGCGATGTGAAACTCCAGAACGCGATTGAGCCGTTCGGCGAGCGCCCGCGCCAGAATATTGGCGTCTTCGTCGAAAAGCCCGCGCAGAACCCGCGCCTCGGCGTCGGCGAGCAGGAGATTGCCGCTGCCCGGCGCCGCCGGCAGCTCCTCGAGATAAGTCTCCAGGGCTATCCGATAATCAGGCCGAGCGTTGAATCTTTGCGCGGCCAAATCAGAGATCAGTCGTTCAACTGTCTTACGGCAGCCGTCGAGCCGGTCGTGATGGTCCCGATCGCTGCCGGCAAAGGGGAAAACGGGCGTGTTCTGCGGTCCGGCGACGACAGTGACGCGATGCGCAGCGTTCCAGCCGAAGTCGAAAGGCGCCGATATGTTTTCGACAGGCTTTGGCAGCGGCTTTGGCGCCAGCGCCCGCAGAATCGCCTGCCCGCGCGCCTCGCCCGAAAGCTCGACAAGGTTGACGAAAACGATCTGACTCGCGAGCGAGTTGAGCTTTGTCTGTCGCAACAGCAGGGGGAGGATTTTTCGCCCGGCGCCGCCGGGGTCGCGGTTATAGGCGGCGGCCCATTCCGCCTGACAATGGTTTGACGCCTCATAGTCCGGCGACAGCAGGGCGACGAATTTTCGCGAGGACTCAAGTCCGTTCTGCATCTCTCGGACAAAATTATTGCCGGGCGCAATATCCTTGAACTGCGCGAAGGTTGAATGGCCGGCCCGTTCGAGAATGTCTGCAATCTCGCGGGCGTCGGCTTCGTCCTTGCTGCTGTAGCTGATGAAGAAATCCCACTGGTGGTCCGCATGCGGTGGTTTGTCGGCGTCCCACGCCTCTTGCAGCTCGGCGATCCGCCGGGCGAGTTCTGCGTTCTGTTCGGCGACGGCCTTTTCTGGCGGATCAACGGGAAGCGTTGCGAACAGCAGTTCGATTTCTTCGGTGTCCTCGCGCCCGTTGATACGGCGTTGATACCAGTCGAGCCAGGGCCGCCAATGCGGCTCCCCCAGGGCGGCTAATAGTTCGCTGTAATTCTCGTGCACCCAATTCGGAGGCGCTTTTCTGAGCCAAAGCTTTTCGCTCGCGAAAACGCTTGGCGCCACCGATTTAAGCCGATTGGCGTCGGCGCTCACCGCTTCCCAAACATCGGCGTCGGCGGCGGCGGCGGAGGCGGCGGCGTCGGCGGCGGAGGCGGCGGAGGCGGCGGAGGCGGCGGAGTCGGCGGCGGCGGCGGCGGCGGCGGCGGGGACGGTGGCATCAGCGGCGGAGGCGGGGACGCTGGCATCAGCGGCGTAGGCAGCGGCGTAGGCGGCGAGGTAGGCGGCGGCGTCGGCGACGGCGGTGGCGGAGGCGGCGGCGGCGGAGCCGGCGGCGGCGGCGTAGTTGGCGGCGGCGCGGGGTCGAAAGTCATTGGCGCGGGTAGGATATTTGGCGGCGACCCGCGCCAATGCGGTCGCCCAAAAGGACGCGAACGTCAGTGTCGCGAAATCGCGTGACTCGCGCTTTCCCCGGCGCAGCAATGGCAAGGCGCGTAGCGCCGCCCGCGCGGCGATGACGACGCTGACCTCGCGTGGCTGCGTCTCCAGCCACGCCTCAAGTTTTTCGCGATCGGTGAAGTTCCGTTCGCCGTCTGAAAAGTCGTTCATCGAAATCTCCGCGCCTCACAAGAATGAGCGGGTTGCGCGCGCGTCGCAAGGGCGCCGACATTCCGGGCGCGCGCCGCACGACCGGGAATCCATTTGCAACATCAATGATGTCCGGGCGTTGCTCTGGATGCCCGCTGTTGCGGGCATGACAGCGCGGTGCACGAATGCGGCGCAAATCGTCGCAGGCGGCGAAGGGGCTGTTCAACGGCGCCGCGAAAGCCGGTAAGTTCACGCTGAAAAAACAGGGAGGAACCGACCGTATGAGCCATGTTGCGCATGAGTTGCACGAAGAATTTCCGGAGCAGGCCGAGGCGATTCATGCGCTGAAGGCCGGAAACGCCCATTTCGCCCGCATCGCCGAGGATTATCACACGCTCAATCGCGCCATTCACCGCATGGAGACCAATGTCGAGCCGGCCGACGACGCGACGATCGAAGATTTGAAAAGGAAGCGGCTCGCGCTCAAGGACGAGATCGCCGGCTTCCTGGCGACGGTTTAAGACCCCCGGCCCTCCCCCGCTGCGCGGGAGAGGGAGCCAGGCGCCGCACTTCATTCCGGGCAGCCCTTGGAAAATTCAGCCGAGGCGCCGTTCCTCCCCTCTCCCGCGTAGCGGGGGAGGCGCCGAGCGCAGCGAGCCGGAGGGGGCGCAAATCTTATCGATATTGCGCAGGCGGCTGTGGATTGTTGGCGGGGTTGCTGTCGTGCTTGGTCAGGCGGGCGACCAGCGGGCCGCCGACGAGGGGTTGAAGGTCCGCCTCCAGCGCGTCGGCGACGTCCTTTCCATAGATTTCCTCACCGGCGACATGGATCGAGAAGGCTTTGCCGTGCTTCTCGATTTTCGCCGGGTCTTCGATCACCGCCTTGGTCCATTTGTACAGCGGGAAATTCTCCTCGCCGCGCTGTTCGGCCGCGGCGACATATTCGGAAAAGGCGTCGAGCTGGTTCCGAAGCTTCGCGTTATGTTTGGCGAGAATATCGCTGAGCGGTTTTAAAGCCGGATTTTCCGGATCCTTGCGCGCGAGCTTGGCCGCCGCGTCGACGAGATTGACCCGAACCTGATATGCCCAATCTTCGCTCATCGATCCACTCCCTGGGGCTGCCGCGCGCCGCGCCTTTTTTCATTTGCTCCTTATGAGCCGAACGGCGTCGGGGCTGAAAGAACCTTTAGCAGATTGGCGAAAACCCGAGATTTTCCAACCCCCGGCGCGTCGCCAGACTGGCGCTGCGGCCAAGCTATCCCATTGTCGCCATTATGTTTAATCGCGCATGCCCTGGCACAAGGTGATTTTTTCAGCAATACTGTGTATAAGCGGTCCAGCGGCATCGAGGCGGCGCCGCCCCTGGGAACGGACGTCGGCCACATTTCAGCCGCCTTGGCCTCGGAACTTGTCGGGTCGACGGCGCCTTTCGAACGTCCCGCTGTCGAGTCGATAAGAGTGTCGACTGTTGAGCATCGACGTCGCGCCTTTCGAGGAATCGGGGGCGGCCGTTTCGCGCGGAAAGCGCAGTCACGTCGCGCCGGCCCGGACGTTAAATTGCGGCCGCACATAGCAAAGGGTGAAGATGCCGACCATCGCTCTCGTCGACGACGATCGAAACATTCTCACCTCTGTCTCCATCGCTCTGGAGGGCGAGGGGTATCGCGTCCAGACCTATACCGACGGCGCGCAGGCGCTCGACGGGCTGCGCGCCAACCCGCCCGATCTGGCGATCTTCGACATTAAGATGCCGCGAATGGACGGCATGGAGCTTCTGCGTCGACTGCGGCAGAAGTCCGACCTCCCGGTGATTTTTCTTACCTCCAAGGACGAGGAAATCGACGAGCTGTTCGGCCTGAAAATGGGCGCGGACGACTTCATTCATAAGCCCTTCTCGCAACGGCTGCTCGTCGAGCGCGTGAAGGCGATCCTGCGGCGCGCCAATCCCAAGGAGGCCGCGGCTCAGAAGGAATCTGAGGCCAAGGTCCTGGAGCGCGGCGCGCTCGTGATGGACCCTGAGCGCCACACCTGCACCTGGCGAGGCGATCCGGTGGTGCTGACCGTGACCGAATTCCTGATTTTGCAGTCGCTGGCCCAGCGTCCCGGCGTCGTGAAGAGCCGCAATGCGCTCATGGACGCGGCCTATGACGACCAGGTCTATGTCGACGATCGAACGATCGACAGCCACATCAAGCGATTGCGCAAGAAATTCAAGGTTGTGGACAATGATTTCGAAATGATCGAGACGCTCTATGGCGTGGGCTATCGATTCAAGGAAGCCTGAGCTCTCGCGGAGGGGACGCGAGATGGACGCAAGCATCGAGGGTGACGGCGACGTGACCGCCGTCGGCGACCCGGTCGCGGAAGCGCCGCGCCAGACGGTCCCGGCCGCGGCCCCTGCGCGCAACGCCGCCGCAGTGCGAGCCCGTCTGTGGCGGATCATCTCGCTCCGCTTCGCGCGGGCGCTGCGAACGGTCCAGTCGCATCTTTCGTCCTCGCTCACCCGCCGCATCGTCGTTCTCAATCTTGGCGGGCTCGTCGCGCTGCTGGCGGGGTTCCTCTACCTCAACCAGTTTCGCGAAGGTCTGATCGACGCCCGCGTGCAAAGCCTGCAGACGCAGGGCGAGATCATCGCCGCGGCGGTGGCGGCCTCGGCGACGGTGGACACCGACGCCATCTCGATCGATCCGGAAAAGCTGTTGAAGCTCGCGCCGGGAGAGAGCGCGAGCGGCGCCGAAGGCGGGTCGCCGCTGGAGTTTTCGCTCAATCCCGAGCGCGTCGGGCCGCTGCTGCGGCGTCTGGTGTCGCCGACGCGGCTGCGGGCGCGCATCTACGACCGCGACGGCTTTCTGCTGCTCGACTCGCGCTCCGTCTCGGGTCGCTCGAACATTCTGCGCTTCGAGTTGCCGCCGGCGGCCGGCCAGCCCACGACCCTCGACGCATCCTCCTTCCTCGAAAAATCGCTGGAGTTTGTCCAGCGGCTGTCACATCGGCCGGAGCTGCCGCTTTACGAAGACATCGGCATGGGCAATGGCAAAGCCTATCCTGAGGTCGGCAGCGCGCTCGGCGGCCACATTCATTCGGTGGTGCGCGCCAACGCCAGGGGCGAAACCATCATTTCCGTCGCCGTCCCGGTTCAGCGCTTCCGGTCGGTGCGCGGCGCGTTGCTCCTCTCGACCATGGGCGGCGACATCGACGCCGTCATCGTCACGGAACGCTGGGGCATCATCCGTATCTTTCTGGTCTCGGCCGGCGTGATGCTGCTGATCTCGCTATTCTTCACCAATACGATCACCGAACCGATGCGCCGCCTCGCCGAGGCCGCCGAGCGTGTGCGACGCGGCGTGAAGTCCCGCCAGGAGATCCCGGACTTCTCGGACCGGCCGGACGAAATCGGCCATCTTTCCGGCGCGTTGCGCGACATGACGAAGGCGCTCTACAACCGCATCGACGCGATCGAACATTTCGCCGCGGATGTCGCGCATGAACTCAAGAATCCGTTGACGTCTCTGCGCAGCGCCGTCGAAACGCTGCCGATCGCCAAGACAGAGGAGTCGCGCGACAGGCTGCTCGCCATCATCAAACATGACGTCGGCCGGCTCGACCGTTTGATCAGCGATATTTCCGACGCGTCTCGTCTCGACGCCGAACTCGCGCGCGCCGACATGGACGTGGTCGATCTCGCGGCGGCGCTATCGACCGTCGTCGACTTGGCGCGCGCCGTGGATCGCGGCGACGGCGTCAACATTCAACTGACCGTGCGCTCCTCTCCATACGACGCGCCGCGCAGCCGCTGGCGCGTTCTCGGCAATGACTCGCGTCTCGGCCAGGTGTTCAACAATCTGATCGACAATGGCCGGTCGTTTTCAAAGCCCGGCGGCGGCGTGCGCGTGCTGCTGTGGCCGGAGCGGGCCAAGGGGCCGGGCGGCCAGCAGATCGAGGGCTACGAGATCATCGTCGACGACGACGGCCCCGGAATTCCCGACGGCGCGTTCGATCGCATCTTCGAGCGTTTCTACACCGACCGCCCGGAACAGGGGTTTGGCCAGAATTCCGGGCTCGGGCTCTCGATCTCCCGCCAGATCATCGAGGCGCATGGCGGACGCATCCGCGCCCTCAACCGCACCCGCGCGCATCCGCAGGGCACTGACGAGCCTCTTCCCGGCGACGCCGTGCTCGGCGCGCGCTTTGTCGTCTGGTTGCCTTCGGCGCGATGACGCCGCCGCAAGCGTCAGAGTATGTTCACGCCACTGCGCTGGTTCTCGGCGAATTCGGCCTGCTGCTGCGCGGACCGTCCGGCGCCGGCAAGAGCGCGCTCAGCTTACAGCTTGTCGCCGACTGGCGGGCGCGCGGCGCTTTCGCGGCGCTTGTCGGCGACGACCGAGTCGCGCTCGAAGCGCGTCACGGCCGCCTGATCGCAAGGCCGCATCCGTCGATCCGCGGCATGATCGAGGCGCGTGGTCTCGGGCTGTTACGCGTCGCCTATGAGCCGGCCTGCGTCCTGCGGGCCGTCATCGACCTCCTCGCGTCCGGAGAGTCGCCGAAACGATATCCGGACGAGGACGACGCAACGACTCGGTTGAGCGGCGTGACGCTGCCGCGTATGTTCGAAAACGCCGCAAACGTCGGGGCGGCGGCGCGGATTGCGGCTTACATTCAGAACGTTGTGACAAATTGACGGAGTTCTGCTGTTTTCGCTTGCCTATTTCGCCGCGTTGCACAAAATGTCGCCCCTGTTGAGCGGGGCGATCACGGCGGGCGCAACGGCTCCTCCTACGATGCAATTTGGCTCCGTTCGCCCTTGCGGGCCGACGCATTTTACGAGACATCGGCGCGCAAGAGACGTCTTCATGAGTGGTAGGGTCGTATGATCGGAATGGTCTTGGTGACCCATGGCCACCTTGCCACTGAGTTTCGCGCGGCGCTCGAACACGTCGTCGGACCTCAAAAGCAGATTGCGGCGATCTCGATAGGGCCCGAGGACGATATGGAGCGCCGGCGCGGGGATATCATCGAGGCGATCCGCGAGGCCGACAGCGGCGACGGCGTGGTGCTGCTCACCGATATGTTCGGCGGCACGCCCTCCAATCTTGCAATATCCGTAATGGATGGCGGAAAGGTGGAGGTTCTCGCGGGGGTCAACCTGCCGATGCTGATCAAACTCGCTTCGGTCCGCGATACGCAACCTTTGGAGCAGGCGGTGCTGCAGGCGCAGGACGCCGGCCGCAAATATGTTTACATCGCCAGCAAAGTGCTTAACGCGAAATGAATGACCTCGTGACCGATAAATTGCCTCAGGCTGCGGCCGAAGACTCCATGTCGCGGGAACTCGCGATCGTCAACAAGAAGGGGCTGCACGCCCGCGCGACCGCCAAATTCGTGCAGTGCTGCGAGAAATTCGACGCCGTCATCACTGTTTCGAGAGGCGACGAAACCGTCGGCGGCAGCTCGATCATGGGCATTCTGACGCTGGGCGCAAGCCAAGGCGCGACCATCACCGTCACCGCGACGGGCCCCCAGGCGAAGGCGGCCCTCGACGCGCTGGAGACGCTCGTCGCCCATCGCTTCGGCGAGGACGAATAGCGCGGCGCATGACGCCGTCGGAAGCGGCCGCAAGCGCGCGCGCCAAACCTTTGCGCGCAAACGGCCAGCCCTGTAGAGCGCCGCGTTATTTGAAGGCGACGCGAAAGTCGCGATCCCTCGCACGTTGCTGAACCTTCCCCTGCTGGCAGGCGTCGTCAAATGTCCGTCTTTAAAGTTTACGTGCGGGTGCTGGGGCTGTTGCGACCTCAGGCGCGGCTTGCGCTCATACTGGTCGCGGCCAATCTGGCGCTCGCCGTCTCCGCCTTCGCCGAGCCTATGCTCTTTGGGCGCATCATCGACCGTATGACGCGCGCACAAGCGCCCGGCGCGACTTTGACATGGAGCGATCTGCTGCCGCTGGTGTCCGCCTGGGCCGCCTTCGGCCTGTTTTCGATCGGCGGCGCCATTCTCGTCGGCCTCAACGCCGATCGTCTGGCGCATCGCCGCCGGCTTGCGATCATGTCGGATTATTTCGACCATGTTCTCAGCCTGCCGCTGAGTTTTCACACCAACGTCCACTCCGGACGTCTCTTAAAGATCATGCTCGATGGGGCGAACGCCATGTCGGGGCTTTGGCTGTCGTTCTTTCGCGAGAACTGCGCATCTTTCGTCGCGCTCTTCGTGCTCTTGCCGGCGACGCTGTTCGTCAATTGGCGGCTCGGCTCGCTGCTCATGGCGCTTGTCGCGCTCTTTTATTTCGTGACGAGCTTCGTCCTGCGACGCACGGAAGATCTGCAGGGCCAGGTCGAGCGCTACAATTCGACGCTCGCCGAACATGCGTCCGACGCGCTTGGCAACATCCCCGTGGTGCAGAGCTTTACGCGCATCGAAAGCGAGTCGCATGCGCTGAACCGCATCATCGATGACGTCATCGCGGCGCAGATGCCCGTTCTCTCTTGGTGGGCCTTCGTCGCCGTCGCCAGCCGCGCCTCGGCGACGCTGACGATTCTAGCGATTTTCCTGCTTGGCGTCTGGCTGCATTTGCGCGGACAGGCGACGATCGGCGAGATCGTCGCCTTCATGAGCTTTGCAACGATGCTGATCGCCCGCCTCGAACAGGCGGTCGGCTTCGTCAATGTCCTGTTCCAGCAGTCTGCGAAGATTGCGGAATTCTTCGGCGTGCTCGACACGCCGGCGAGCGTCGCTGATCGCCCGCATGCCCGCGACGCGGAGCGGCTTGTGGGCGCGGTCGAATTCGACAGCGTCACCTTCGCCTACGACGGGCGACGGCCGGCGGTGCGCGACGTGTCGTTTGTGGCCAATCCTGGAGAAACGATTGCGCTCGTCGGCTCCACAGGCTCAGGAAAATCAACGACGCTCGGGCTCTTGCATCGGGCTTTCGATCCAGACAGCGGCTCCGTGAAAATCGACGGCGTCGACATCCGCGAATTCACCTTGAGCTCGCTTCGCCGCAACATCGGCGTCGTCTTTCAGGAGCCGATGCTGTTTGCGCGATCGATCGAGGAAAATCTGCGAATCGGCAATCCGGACGCGACGGACGAGGAGATCGCACATGCGCTCGAACTGGCGCAGGCGACGGAATTCGTCGCGCATCAGAGCGACGGGCGAGCGACGCGCGTCGGCGAACGCGGCCGCTCGCTCTCGGGCGGCGAGCGCCAGCGGCTCTCGATCGCAAGGGCGCTGTTGAAAAACCCGCCGATCATGGTCTTCGACGAGGCGACCTCGGCGCTCGACGCGACGACCGAGCGGATGATCCAAAAGGCGCTGGAGGCGGCGATGAAGGGCCGCACGACCTTCGTCATCGCCCATCGGCTGGCCACCGTGCGCAACGCCGACCGCATCCTCGTCTTCGATCAGGGCGAGATCGTCGAGCGCGGCGGCTTCGACGAATTGGTCGCCAAGGGCGGTCGCTTCGCCATGCTGGCCGCGGCGCAGTTCATGACCGAGCCGACCGTTTCGACGACGCCGCTCGACGGGGTTTACGAAGCCGGCGCGCAGCAGCCGGCGGGGTGAGGCGGCAAGCGCGGCGCGGAGAAGCAAGCCAGCGACGAATACCGATCAATCGAAATAAAAAAGCCGCGCCCCTTTCAGGGCGCGGCCGCAGGCTTCAAAAACGCGATCTTCTTAGCGGATCACGTAAGGCAGCAGGCCCAAGAATCGGGCGCGCTTGATCGCCTGGGCGAGTTCGCGCTGCTTCTTGGCCGAAACGGCGGTGATGCGCGAGGGCACGATCTTGCCGCGCTCGCTGATGTAGCGGGACAGCAGGCGCGTGTCCTTGTAGTCGATCTTCGGCGCGTTGGCGCCGGTGAACGGGCAGGACTTGCGGCGGCGGAAGAAGGGGCGGCGCGGGGCGGTGCTCATTCGACCTCTCCTTCAACCTTGCCTTCTTCGCGGCGCGGGCGACGCTCGGGACGATCTCCCCGGTCGCCTCGATCCCCGCGGTCGCCTCTGTCGCCGCGCGGGCCGCGGCGATCGCCGCGGTCGTCGTCTTCACGTTTGCGAAGCTGCGCCGAAGGACCCTCCTCCAGCTCGTCGACGCGCAGCGTCAGCACGCGCAAAATATCTTCGTTGATGCTCTGCTGGCGCTGCATCTCCGCGAGCGCCGCCGGCGGCGCGTCGATGTTCATCAGGGTGAAATGCGCCTTGCGGTTCTTGTTGATCCGATAGGCGAGCGACTTGACGCCCCAATATTCGGTCTTGCCGACCGTGCCGCCAAGCGACGTGATGACATTTTTGAACTGCCCGGTCAGAGCCTCCACCTGCTGGGGAGAAACATCCTGACGGGCGAGATAGACATGCTCGTACAGAGGCATGGATTTTCGCCTTTCCGTTGCCGCGAGCCGCTCCGGCGCCAAGCCCTTCGAGCGCTTCTTGGGGACCTGCCCCGGAAAGGCTCGAGAAGGAAAGTTCGAAGGCGGAGGCACGGGAAGACGGGATTTAAAACCCTCGCTCGATTTAGCGCATATCCTTGCCCAAAAACCGCTATGCACTTTTCGGGGATATGCGCTCGAGCGCTTCCGTTCAGCCCCCGGCCGGGAACGTCGCGATCGGCGGTTTATACGCGGCTTTAAGCAGGATGCAAGAGCGCAAGGCCTCGCGGCTTGCCGCAGGGCGGCTCGGCCAGTATGGTCGCGCCGTCAAGCCGCCGCCAGGAGAGACGAGATGACGCGGAAAATCCGAGTGTTCGCGCTGCTGGCGGCCCTCTCCGCGCTGCTCTCCGCCTGCGACAAATGCGGCGGCTTCCAGGAAATCCGCGTTCCCGGCCAGCCGCACGCCTGCCGGGATGGCGTGGCGCGCTGACGCCTTCAAAGCCAGCGCCAGCCATCTGATATTAGAGTGCCATCCTGACGATTAGGCGCGCCGGAGCCGCATTTGTCCAACGCCAGCACCTTCCTCGACATGAAGCGCCGAGGCGAGAAGATCGTGGTCGTCACCGCCTATGACGCCCCGACCGCGCGCATCGAGGCGGAGGCCGGCGTCGACATCATCCTCGTCGGCGACAGCGTCGGGGTGAATGTTCTGGGCTATGCGCATGAGCGGCAGGTGACGCTCGCCGATATGGCGCATCACATCGCGGCGGTGCGGCGCGGCGCGCCCGAGATCTACATCATCGGCGATTTGCCCTATGCGACCTACGACACGCCCCAGCAGGCGATCGAAAGTTCGCGCCTGCTGCGCGAGGCCGGCGCCGATTGCGTGAAATTCGAAGGCGCGCAGCCCGATATCATGCGCGCCTTGACGGCGGCGGGGTTCGACGTGTGCGCTCATCTCGGCCTTGAATCGCAGCATCACGACGTGAAGCGGCGCCAGGGCAAGACCGCGCAGGCCGCCGCGAAACTCTATGACGACGCGTTGGCGCTCGACGCCGCCGGACAGAAATTTGTGGTGCTGGAGCTCGTGCCGCAGGAGCTCGCGGCGCGGATCACGCAAGCGATCGGCGCGCCGACGATCGGCATCGGCGCCGGCGCGGCGACAGACGGACAGGTGCTCGTCGTCAACGATCTCGCAGGGATCACCGCGCGTGAATTCAAGCACAACCGCCGCTATGGCGCCGTTGGCGCGGTGCTGCGCGAGGCCGTCGAGGCCTATGCGCGCGACGTTCGCGCCGGGCTCTTTCCGGCGGAGGAGCACGCCTTTCACATGGTCGACGACGAACGCTCCGCCTTCGAGCTCGCGGCGCGCGATGACTCTTAAGCCGCTCCGATGACGACGGGCGGCGCGCCGGCGAGACGCCGGCGCCACATGTCTTCGAACAGCGATTCCAGCGCGCGGGTGTAGGCGTAAACGTCGAAAAGCGCCGTCGTCAGGCGATTGGCGGCGAGCTTCGCCCGCAGTTCGGCGCAACGAACGGGATCGCCCGCCAAGACCAGCGCGATCTCCAAATATTCGTCGAAATCCGCCGCGATCAACTCCGGCAATCCGATCGCATGCAAGAGGCTGCCGGCCACGCGCGAGGGAAAGGTCTCGCCTGCGCAGGTCACGATCGGGACGCCCGCCCAAAGCGCGTCGCTCGCCGTCGTATGTGATCCGAAGGGCGCCGTGTCGAGCGCGAGATCGGCGAGTTGCAGGCGCGCCAGATGTTCGGCCTGCGGCAAATGCGGCGCGAAGATCATCCGCGCGGCGTCAATTCCGCGTCTGCGCATTTCATTGCGCAGATTGCCTTCCGCCAGCATCGCCGCCGAAAGCCACAGCACCGCGCCCGGCGTCGCCTCGAGCAGTCGCGCCCAAAGATCGAAGATAAAGGGCGTGAGCTTATAGGCCTGATTGAAGCAGCAATAGACGAAGCCTTCCGCCGGCAGACCGGCGGCGGCCCGGGACGGAGGCGCGCGCAGCGGCGTCCCGCGCCCATGCGGCTGATAGGCGTGCGGCAGATAGGCGAAGGCCTCCGAATAGGCCGACGCCGACGAGGGCGGCGTGACATAGCGATCGGTCACGATGTAATCGCACACGCCTGTTCCGAGCGTGCCGGGATAGCCGAGATAATTGACCTGGACGGGCGCCGGCCGCAGCATCATCACGCTGGTGCGCGCGCCCTGGGTGAAGCCTTTGAGGTCGATCAGAATATCGACGCCGTCCGCATTGATGAGGCGCGCGGCCTCAGCGTCGGTCAGCTGCGAAATGTCGGCGAACGCGTCGAAGGCGGCCCGCAGCCGCGTCCGCATCGCCCCCTCGACGCCGCAATAGCTGTATGCGCGAATCTCGAAGCGGGCGCGATCATGCGCCTCGAGCGTCTCGACGAGAAGATGCGCGGTCGCGTGCTCGTGGAAGTCGTTTGACAGATAGCCGACGCGGATCCTGCTGCGGGTGGAAAGGTCGAAGCGCATGGCGAGGCTCGCGCGCAGCGGCCCCGCCGCCAAAAGCCGCGCGGCGGTCCAGCTCTCGGAACAGGCGCGCTGTTCGCCGGCGGTGATGCCAGGCTCCGACAGCAGGAGGAAGGGGGGCGTCGCTGGCCCATCCGACAGGGCCAGCGCCGCGCGAATTTGCGGCGCGGCGGTGTCGAAATCGTCCCATTCGCACATGGCGCGGCTGCGAGATATGGATTTCATGGCGCCCTTTCGCGAGGGGCCAATCCGCATATCAGCCGGCCTTTGTGCGCGAAGCGATTTCCATGCCGCGCGACGATCGTCATCTGGCGAGTTGCCAGGACCGCCGCCTCTAGAAGATATTCTTTTGCCGCGCCGCGATCTGGGCGGGCGGTCCGCAACAAGGCTCCTCATGACGCCCGCCACGATCTCGAGAGAAGCGCCGGTCGGACTCCTGCTCGTCAATCTCGGCACGCCTGATGCGCCCGATGTCGCGGCGGTGCGGCGCTATCTGGCGGAATTTCTGTCCGACCGCAGGGTCGTCGACCTCCCGCGCGCGCTATGGCTGCCGATCCTCTACGGCGTCGTGCTCAACACCCGCCCGGCGCGCTCGGCGAAGCTCTATGAGTCGATCTGGAACGCCGACACGGGCGAAGGTCCGCTGAAGACCTTTACCCGCCTGCAAGCCGAGAAGCTGCAGGCGCGGATTGGCGCTCCGAACCTCATCATCGACTACGCGCTGCGCTACGGCGCGCCGTCGATCGCGACGCGGATCGACGCTCTGATTGCGCAAGGCTGCGCGCGGATCGCGCTGTTGCCGCTCTATCCGCAATATGCCTCGTCGACCACGGGCTCCGCCGCCGACGCCGCCTTCAACGCGCTGCATAACATGCGCAAGCAGCCGGCGCTCCGCATCGGCGCGCCCTATTACGACGACCCCGCCTATATCGACGCGCTCGCGACGAATATTACGCGCGCGCGCGCCGCGCTCGATTTCGAACCAGAGGTCATCATCGCCTCGTTCCATGGCCTTCCGCAGGCGCAGATCGATCGCGGCGATCCTTATCGCGCGCACTGCGAAGCGACGTGGCGACTGCTCTGCGAACGGCTCGGCATGAACGCCCAAAGCCTGCGTCTCGCCTTTCAGTCGCGCTTTGGCCGCGCGCGGTGGATCGAGCCCTATACGGCGGATGTGGTGACCGAGCTTGCCGGCGCCGGCGTCAAGCGCATCGCCGTCGTCGCGCCGGGATTTTCCGCCGATTGCCTGGAGACGATCGAAGAGCTTGGCGTCGAAATTCGCGATCTCTTTCTCAAGAAAGGCGGCGAGAAATTCGCCCGCCTGCCATGTCTCAACGACAGCGACGAAGGCATGGCGCTGATCGAGACTTTGGCGAAGCGCGAGACTGCGGGCTGGATCTGACGCGCGATTAACAGGACCCGCGCTTCGCTATCTTCGCGAGAGTTCCGTCAGCAATCCGCGCAGCGGCTGAAAGTGGAACCGCACCTCATGGCGCCCTTCCGGAATCGCGACGGCGCGGAACATGACGTTCGCGCGCAGAATCGGCGCTTCCACACCGTCGAGGTTCGCGAACCACCACGGATGCCAGACGTCGTGCAAAACAAGCCAGCCTCCGCCCGGAGGCGCGCTGGCCTCGGCGACGATGCGATCGTTCTCATAAGAGAGGATTTTCGCCGTCGCCGGCGGCGCATCTTTGCGCGTATGGCAGATCGGCGGCGTCTCCAGGAGCACCGTCTCGCGATAGTCCGCCTCCGGCCACTCGCCGCTCTTCATCATCGCTGCGAAATCGACATGGATGGCGCAGGTTGCGAGTAGGACGCGCGGCATGGCGCGGGGATTTTCGTAAATGTGAACGTCGCCGATGCGCGTGAGCTCAACGAAGTCGCCATGCTTGTAATTCCCGTCGATCTTTTCGATGGGCACGCCGGTCGCGATAAACCGCAGGCCGAGCATGTCCGAAAGGACCGAGCGATAGGAAGGATAGAGCTTGGAAAACTGGCGCTGCTCGGGAAGCGCCAGATGGTCTCCGGCGCCGGTTACGTCTTCGAAGAGCCGAAGCCGGATGGGATTGTAACCCAGATCATGATCGAAGCCATGGACGAGCGACGCGTTCGGCCAATGAAAATCAATCGCCGCAAGTTCGACGCGGTCGCGACGATCCGGCGCCGTCGTCTCCTTGAGCTTGCCGCGCAGATAGGCGATCACCGGATCCTTGCCGTCGACCCGCAAGGCCTCGAACTGTTCGGGCGGCAAGGCCGTCGATTCATTTGGTCCATTGCCGATCGTCAGATCGACGCTCATCAGCGTGGCGACCGCCGCGAGCAGATACGGGCCGCGCAACAATCTGTCGCGAGTCGCGAGGATAAGCGCGACGGCGAGCGCGGCCAACATCGCGCTCGTCGCGAGCGGCCAGAAGGCTTGGTTAAGATGGCCCTTCACGCCCACGACAAGCAGCGCGACCGCGAACAGCGCGGCGACGGCGCCGACAAGCCAAGCCGTGCGTGGCGTGGCCTCGCCCCGCTCAACGAGATTGAAGCCATAGCCCGCGAGGATCGCGAGCGTCGCGCCGAGCAAGAATGTAGCGTCCGCCGGCCGCCGCCAAAGGTCGACGCCCGGCAGATGATAGAAGAAGGCGAAGACCGGCGTGTAGCGGCCCAGGGCGTAGAGCGCGAAAAACAGCGCGGCGGCGGCGAAGAACCGGATTTCCTTATTCGAAAGGAAGCGCCTGCCCAGCGCCGCGATCAACGATACGAGCGTCAGTTCGCCCAAGTAAACATTGGCCATGTTGCGCGCGAGGAATAGGTCGCGCTCGCCGGCGGGGGGCCCCCAGAAGTTTTTAAGCGGGCCGTCCGTTCCGAACATATTGGCCGAGATCAGCGTCCAGAAGGAGCCCGGCGGCAGCGAGCCCTTGAATGCGCCGTCGAGATCGATCTCAGGTCGGTTTGAATGCGCGGCGAACTCCAGCGTGAAGGCGAGCGGCACGGCGATGATTGTCAAACCGACGAGCGCGCCCGCCGCGAGCGGCGTCACCGCGCTGAGTTTGGGCGAGTCATCCGTGGCGACGCGATAGGCGGCATAGGCGGACAGCATCAGCACGCCTAGGAACGCGACCTGGTCCCGTCCCAGCACCAGCAGCGCGGCGGCGGCGCCCGCCGCGGCGCCATAGAGCGCCGAGCGCCGATCGAGCCCCCGCGCCAGCAGCCACAGCGTGACCGGGAGCCAGGCGAGACTCATGATCTGCCCGACATGCTGAATTCGCCACGCCGCCGAGCCGCCAAAAGCGAACGCGAGAGCAGCGAGCAATCCTCCCGCGGCGCTCCAGCCGCGATCGCGAAAATAGGCGATGAGCGCAAGGCCGCCCATGCCCAGCATCGCGAAGACGATTGCGTCGGCCAGGACAAAGGACGGCTCGGGAACGAGCGCCGCCGCCAGCAGGAAAAACGGAGCGAAGATCAGCGATTGCGGATCGGCGATCTGCGGCATCCCCGCAAAGACGTGCGGCGTCCAGAACGGCGACTGGCCGCTGTGTAGCGCATGGGCGAGAAAGGCGAATTGCGGAAAAAAATGCGCTTTCGCGTCCCAAGGAATGGTGACGCGCCCGGAAAGCCAGGGAAAGGCGAGCGCCAGCGCGCAGACGAGGAAGAACGCCGCCGCGAGGGCGTAGGGCTGACCTTCCGGGCGGCCGGCGTTTTTACCGATTCGTTGCATGGCCACAGTTCTAGCGGCTCCAGGCCATGGCTCAAAGCCGCGCTTCAGGCGCCCGCCTGAGGCCGAAGCGCGCAGCGAGCGCGTCGATATCAACAGTCGGACGGCGCTTGTCATCCGATTCCAGCAGAAGGCGCAACCCCATGCCGCGCAGCATGTCAATAAAGGCGATAATATCGGGGTCGTCGGCGGTCCGTCCGAAGAGCGGCGCGAGCTGCTCGGCCACGCCTCGGGCGTGCGCGGCCAGCGTTGCGCGAATTTCCGATTGGTCGCTCGCCTGAGCCACGACGCTCAAGAAGAAGCGCATCCTGTTGCGCTCGAACATGAGCGCGCGCACCGCTTCGACAGGATCGACGTCGCTTCCGATCGAACCGCGTTTGGGCTTATGCGCCTGCGCATGCGACGCTTCGAGCGTCGCGGCGAGCAAATCCGTCTTACGCGGAAAATAATAGGTCAAATGCGACTGCCGCAATCCGGCCGCGGCGGCGACGCGCGTTTGGGTCAGCGCCGAGACGCCTTCCTTCCTTAGGATTTTGAGCGCGGCGTCCAGAATGCGCTGACGCGCGCTTTTTTCCACCATCGCCATTCGCGTTCATTCAACCTTCGCCGCGCCAGCGTCGTATCAAAAAAAACGCGCCGCGGAAACGCCTCTGAGCTTGCGCTGCATTTTGTTGGTAATATACCAACCTAGCGCGCCACGCTAACGTTGGAGAGGATTGATGAGATTATTTCTTATTGGGACGATCAGTGCAGCCGCGTGCCTGAGCGCGCGGGCCGACGAAGGATCTGAGGCGGCGCGCCGCGTGCTCTTCGAAACATTCGACAAGCCCGAAACGCGCCTGTTTGTCGACGCAATCGTCGTCGAAGGCGACGCCGCCGTCGCCGACTGGCGCCAGGGTGAACTCGGCGGCCGGGCGTTTCTTACGCGTAAGGGCGATGCGTGGAGCATCTCGCTTTGCGCCGGCGACGCCTTGAAAGACAGCGCCACGCTCGAAAAGCTCGGCGTTTCGAAAGCGAATGCTGAGGCGCTTTCAAGGCGGCTGGCGGCCGAAGAGACGCGGCTCTCCCCCGACATCGTCGAGCGTTTCTCCCGATTTGATGGCATGGCCTCCGTCGAGGCGGATGGAAGCCATTCGCCGCTCGACCCCCATCACAAGCCCATTCCCTGACTGTCGCTCACTGTTGCGCCGGAGCAACAGCGGCTGAAAAATCGCCCGTCAGGCCAGCCGAAGCGTTGCCCCGCGTAATTTGGTATATTACCAACATTCAGGTTCGGCGCTGTCGCCGCCCCTCGTCTCGCGCCTTGAGCGGCGAGACGCAGCCGAGGAATCCGAGACAAGATGGCGGCCCTTGCGAGAACGCCTCGCTCGATGATTTTGCGGCGCATCGGGGCCCTTTGTATCGCGCTGCTCTTCGCGCTCGCGGCCATTTCGTCTTCGGCGTCGGCGCATCCCGCGCATGCGTCGCAGGGAACGGCCGTGCACTGTATGGACACCTCCCAACCTGCGCCAGCCGAGCATCCTTGTGGCGGCGAGCAATGCTGTTCGCTCTGTGGTCACAGCCAGAAAGACCTGGTTTCTCCCTTTATTGAGTCAGCATCAGGCGCCATCGCCTATGCGCCTCCGCGCGCCGCAAGCCGCGCGTTCTGCGCCCTTCAGGCGCCGCCCACAAAAAACGTCCGCGCACATTCACGCGCCGCCCCGCGCGCGCCGCCCCGCTTCTCCTGATCGCGACAGTCTTCCCCTAACGATCGCGCGGCGAGACGCCGCTCAGGAGATTTCCATGTTCCGGACCGGCTTGCTGCGCGGCGCCTGCGCCGTCGCTCTCGTTCTTTCTTTCGCGGACTCGATCGCACTGGCGCAGCAGAGTCTGCCGACCATCGACATTGGCGGCGCCAAGCCGCGCGTCGTCGGACGCGGCGGCGGTCGCGCCCCGTCTACGGCGACGGCGCCAGTCCCCGCCACATGGACGCAAACCGGCGGCGGCGGCGGCTCGCTCACAGTGCCGTCGGTCGCCCAGCAACGCCGCGAACTCGAGCGCACCGTCGGGTCGGTCGCCTTCGTCGATGCCAATACACCCGAGATTCAAACCCGCTACGTTCACGACCTGCGCGACGCGCTCAAGGACGTTCCGGGCGTCTATGTCGAAAGCCGCTATGGACAGGAACTGCGTCTTTCGATCCGCGGCTCAAATCTAACGCGCGACTTCCATCTGCGCGGATTGGAGCTGCTGCAGGACGGCATTCCGATGAATTACGCTGACGGCAGCGGCGACATGTATCAGATCGATCCCAAATATTTCCGCGCGATCGAAGTTATGAAAGGCGGCAACGCCCTCGCCTATGGCTCCTCGACGCTCGGCGGCGCGATCAATTTCATCTCGCCCACCGCCTATACGGCGCTCGCGCCGAACATGCTGTCGCTTGAAGGCGGCAGTTATGGAACCGTGCGCGGGCAAGCGCAGATGTCGCGCATCATCGGCAATTTCGATTTCCTCATCAACGGCACGTTCACCCATGCCGACAACTACAGAAAACATTCGACCACGGACTACACGCAGCTCAACGGCAATCTCGGCTATCGCTTCTCCAACGATCTCGAAACGCGGTTCTATTTCGGCGTCTATGACACCTGGCAATTGCTACCGGGACAACTCAATCAGTCCGACGCGCGCAACGATCCGCGACTGTCGCTGCCGCCGTTTCCGCCAGGGTTCGGACCCGACGGCTTTGGCGCCAATCAGGCGCGCAACGTCAAGAACTGGCGCATTTCGAACAAGACCACGATCCTGAGCGAAATCGGCCGCATCGACCTCAACAGCTGGTACACGCATAATTATCTCTATCATCCGATTTTCGTGGTCATCGAACAGGAAGGCGGGACCTGGGGATTCACGCCGCGACTTACTTCGAATTTCCTCGTCGACGGCCACCCCAATGAACTCATCCTCGGCGGCCGCGTCTGGGGCGGATCGTCGAGCGACAATTGGTCCGACAATTACAATGGCATGCAGCTCAATCCCTATGGCGGGATCCCCGCGAATTTCGCCAATGCGCAGTTCTCCTTTCCGCCCTATTCGTTTAACGGACTCGCGCAATTTGGCGCGGCGAGTTCGTGCTTCGGCTTCTGCGGCCTGTTCATCAATCCGGGCTTGGATCCGCGTCTTCGTAACAACCGCGCGACGGCGCTCAATCTCGAAGCCTATTTCGAGAATCGCCTGCACATCGCGCCGCAGCTCATCTTCATGTTCGGCGCCAAGCTTTTCGCCGATACGCGCCGCTATGCAGTTCTCGGCGGCATTCCCTTCGAGCCCGTTCCCGGCGTGTCGGACCAAGTCTACCGCGGCATCGTGCCCAAGGTCGGCCTGATGTTCGAGCCGACGCCGGACATTCAATTCTTCGCCGACATGACCGGAAGCCGCGACGTGCCGGACTTCATCGACCTGACGCAAGGCGTGTTTCCGCCGCCGCGCGACGGCACGACCTTCACGCCGCTCGCGGCGCAGAAGGCCTGGACGGGAGAACTGGGGGCGCGCGGCAGATGGGACCGCTACACCTGGGATGTCACCTTCTACCATTCGGAACTGCAGGACGAACTCTTGAAATTCACTGCCAATCCCGGCCTCGGCATTCCGGCGACGACCTTCAACGCCAAACGCACCATGCACCAGGGCGTCGAATTCGCTGCGAGCGCCGAACTCTTGCGCGATATTTTCGCGCCGGATGCGGGCGACGCGTTGAAGCTGTCGCAGGTTTGGACCTGGAACGATTTCCGCTTCGTCGGCGATCGCGACTTCGGCGACAAGACGCTGGCCGGCATTCCGCGCCACGTCTTGCGCACCACACTGTCCTATTGGCGGCCCGACGGCCTCTATCTCGCGCCGCAGATGGATTGGGTTCCGGCGGGCGCTTACGTCGACTACGCCAATACGCTGCAGGCGCCGGGCTATGTCTTGCTGGGCGTCCAGGCGGGCATGAAGCTGCCCTATGGTCTTTCGTTCTTTGTCGAGGCGCGCAATCTGACCAATCGCCACTACATCAGCGACGTGACCACGATCGTCGACGCCCGCGGTCTCGATCCGCGGGTCTTCTATCCGGGCACGGGGCGCGTGATCTACGGAGGCTTGCGCCTCGCGTTCTAGCTCGGCGACGTTTGGGCGATCGGCGCGGCGGGCCATATATAGGGCTGGCGCGCCGGCCGCCTTCGCCGGTCCGATCAGGGCGCACTGCTTGTCGATTCACGCGAC
Organism: Methylocystis sp.; assembly: GCF_051062815.1. Classification (GTDB taxonomy): domain Bacteria; phylum Pseudomonadota; class Alphaproteobacteria; order Rhizobiales; family Beijerinckiaceae; genus Methylocystis. The sequence continues at coordinate 25,527 of NZ_JBPFDU010000093.1, forward strand.
GCCGGAAAATCTCGCCGCTACACGGACAAGCGCGCCAATGCTGCGCGTCGAGCGGCTTAAGAAATCCTATCCGACGCCGCAGGGCCGCATTCCCGTGCTGCGCGGCGTGGACTTCATGCTCGCCGCAGGCGCCAGTCTGGCGCTGACCGGCGAATCCGGCAGCGGCAAGAGCACGCTCCTGCATCTGGTCGGCGCGCTCGACGACGCCGATTTTGGCGAAATCGTTCTCGATGGCGTCGCGCTGACGCGGCTGTCGGAAAATGCGCGGGCCGCCGTTCGGCGCGAAAGGATCGGCGTCGTCTTTCAGCAGTTCAATCTGATCCCGAGCCTGACCGTCGGCGAAAACATGGGCTTCCAGGCGCGACTCGCCGGGCGCTACGATCCGGCGTGGCAGGAAGAGCTCACTGCGCGTCTTGGCCTTGCGACGCTCGCCGCCCGCTATCCTGAGGAGCTGTCCGGCGGACAGCAGCAGCGCGTCGCCATCGGCCGCGCCCTCGCCGTGCGCCCCAGGCTTCTGCTCGCTGACGAACCGACCGGCAATCTCGACGAAGCGACCGGCGACGCCGTCATGGCGCTCGCGCTCGACCTCGTCGCCGCGACCGGCTGCGCCTTTCTGATGGCGACGCACAGCGAACGACTGGCGGCGCGGCTGCAACGCCGCGTGCGGCTCGAATCAGGCCTTCTGGCGACTCAATGAGAGAGACGCTCTGGACGCTCGCCGCGCTGATCAGCCACTGGCGCCGACGGCCGGCGAACCTCGCGACGCTCGTGCTCGGCCTCGCCATCGCCACGGCGCTGTGGAGCGGCGTGCAGGCGTTGAACGCTCAAGCGCGCAACAGCTACGACGCCGCGGCGAACGCGATTTCGGGCGGCGGCGCGAGAACGCTCGTCGCCTCTCGCGGGGGCCTGTTTGACCAGGAGCATTTCGTGAGACTGCGGCGCGCCGGCGTCGAAGTCTCGCCGGTGCTGGAAGGCGTAGTCCGAATTGGCGAAAAGAATATTCGGATCATCGGCGTCGAACCGCTGTCGCTGCCGCGCCGCTCGCCGATCGCCGACAGGCGGACGCGAACGGATGTGATCGAAGATTTCTTTTCCGGCGCAGGCCGTAGCTTCGCGGCGACGCAGACCTTGCGCCGGCTCGATCTCGCCGAGGGCGCCCAGCCGCAAACCGAACGCGGTCAGCAGCTCCCGCCGCTTGCGGCGCTCCCCGAAGCGCCGCCCGGCGCAATCATCGTCGACATCGGCGTCGCGCAGCGCCTGCTCGATCGACCCGGAAAGCTCTCGCGTCTCGTCATCGCCGACGAGGAGACGTTCGACGAGGCGCGACTTAAGCGAACCGCCAGCGATGCTTTGCGGCTCGTCGCGCCGGACGATGATAGCGATCTGGCCCGCCTGACCGACAGTTTTCACCTCAATCTCACCGCCTTCGGCTTTCTTGCGTTCCTGGTCGGACTGTTCATCGTACATGCCGCCTACGGCCTCGCGTTCGAACAGCGACTGCCGACCCTGCGCACTTTACGCGCGCTCGGAGTCGGCCCCCCTCATCTCGTCGCGGCGATGGCCTGCGAAATCGCCGTCCTGACGCTCATCGCGGGAGGCGCGGGCGTCCTCGGCGGTCACGCGATCGCGCAGGCGCTTCTGCCGGATGTCGCAAAAAGTCTTGAGAGCCTCTACGGCGCACAAATCTCCGATCGCCTTGCGCTCGATGCGCGCTGGTGGCTGTCCGGCCTCGCCATGGCCGGAGGCGGCGCGGCTCTGGCGGCGGCGAGCGGCCTGACGAAAGCACTGCGGCTGCCGGCGCTGTCATTCGCGCGTCCAATGGCCTGGCGCGGCGCGCATCACCGCTATTTGCGACGGCAGGCGGCGCTCGCGGCGCTTGCCCTTGTCGCGGCGGCCGGCGCATACGGCTTTGGCGAAGGTCTTGCGTCCGGCTTCGCGATCATCGGCTTGGCGCTTCTTGCCGCCGCTCTCATTCTGCCGGTCGGCCTCGCCGGAGCCCTGGCGCTCGGCGAGCATTTCGCGCGCCGCCCGCTCGCCCGCTGGTTCTTCGCCGATGGGCGCCAGGAAATTTCCGGTCTTTCGCTTGCGCTGATGGCGCTGCTGATTGCGCTTGCGACCAACATTGGCGTTGGCGGCATGGTCGAGGGCTTTCGCCAGACGTTCGTGCGTTGGCTCGATGCGCGCCTCGTCGCCGAGATCTATTTCGAGGCGGCGACGCCCGCCGATGCAGGCGACATCGAGGCGTGGGCGCGCACGCAGCCCGACATCGCCGCGATCCTTCCTATCTGGCGCGCGAAGACGCGCATCGGCGGATGGCCCGTCGACGTCGTCGGCATGACGCCTCACGAAACCTATACGGCGCATTTTCCCTTGATCGACGCCCCGACGGACGTATGGACGGCGCTGCACGCGCAGGACGCCGTTCTCGTCAGCGAGCAATTGGCGCGCCGGCTTGGTCTCGCCCTCGGCGCGACGCTCGACATTCCGACGTCAGGGCAAGACTGGCGCGCGCGCATCGTCGGCGTCTTTCCGGATTACGGCAATCCGAAGGGCCAGCTGCGCATCGATCACGAAGAGCTGAAGCGCTATTTTGATGACGCCTCCGGCGTGCATTACAGCCTGCGCGTCGATCCGGCCGCCACGGCGCGCGTCATCGAAATCATGCAGCAGCGCTTTGGCGGAAAGATCGCGCGCATCGTCGATCAGGCCGAAGTCAAAATGCTGTCGACGGACATCTTCGAGCGCACATTCGCGATCACGACGGCGTTGAACACGCTCACGCTGATCGTGTCCGGCGTCGCGCTTTTCGCCAGTCTGCTGACGCTCAGCGACATGCGGCGCGCCCGCATCGCGCCAGTCTGGGCGTTGGGCGCGACGCGGCGAAAGCTTGCGGCGCTGGAAATGGCGCGGGTCATGGCGTTTGCCGCCGGCGCCGCGGCTTTCGCTATCCCTCTTGGGCTGTTCATGACCTGGTGCCTCGTCGCGATCGTCAATGTCGCCGCTTTCGGATGGCGACTCCCATTCCATATGTTTCCGGCGCAATGGCTTGTGGTTTCCTGCATCGCGCTCGGCGCCGCGTTCTTTGCGGCGCTTATTCCCTTCGCCAGGCTCGCGCGCGTTTCGCCGACGGAACTGCTTAAAGTCTTCTCCAATGAACGCTAGGTCCCCGAACGGTTCTCCCGAACGACGCTCGGCAATTTCGAGGCGATCCGCGCTTCTTCTCGCGCTATCGTCGAGCGGCGCGCTGGCGCAAGGCTTTGGCGGATTTGGCGCGACGGCGCCCGGCTTCGCGATTCCCCGGCCCGGAACGCAGCTCGCGTTTCCAAGAGACCACGGCGCGCATCCCGATTTTCGCACCGAATGGTGGTACGTCACCGCAAATCTAACGGGCGCGGACGGCGCCTCGTACGGCGTCCAATGGACGCTCTTTCGCTTTGCAATGGAGCCGAACGCGGCGCGGGCCGGCTGGGACGACCGCAATGTCTGGATGGGCCATGCTGCGGCGACGAGCGCCAGCGAACATCGCTTCGCGCAAAAATTCGCGCGCGGCGGCATTGGACAGGCAGGCGTCGAGGCGGCGCCCTTTCGCGCCTTTGTCGACGACTGGGCTCTCGAAGCCCGCAACGATTCCGCGGACGCCGGAATCGAGCGTCTGCGCGTTTCTGCGGGGGACAGAAATTTCGCCTATGCGCTCGACCTGACAGCGTCGGGGCCGGTCGTATTGCAAGGCGAGGGCGGCTACAGCCGCAAATCCGAGGCTGGACAGGCGTCCTATTACTACAGCCAGCCGTTCTTCACGGCGGAAGGCTCATTGTCGATGAACGGACGCAAAATCCAGGTCTCCGGCCGCGCCTGGATGGATCGCGAATGGTCGAGTCAGCCGCTGGGCCCCGACCAAAAAGGCTGGGACTGGTTTTCGCTGCATCTTGAGGCCGGCGCCAAGCTGATGCTGTATCGCATGCGCAGCGTCGAGGCGCCGTCGTTTCTCTTTGGAAATTGGATCGACGCCGACGGCGCGACATCGATGCTCGCGCGGGAAGACATCGTGCTCGAGCCGTTGGAGATGACGCGCATCGCTGATCGTGACGTGCCGACCCGCTGGCGCGTGAAGATCAAAAGCCGCGCCGTCGACGTCATCACCCAGCCTCTAAACCCGAGAAGCTGGATGGGAACCGATTTCGCCTATTGGGAAGGTCCGATTCGGTTCAAGGGTTCGCACAGCGGCGAAGGCTATCTCGAAATGACGGGCTATTGAGACTCGGCGGCCGTGCGAAAGAAGTTCGTAAAAACGCCTCGCGCGTCGCGAAGCTTCTTCAAATGCACGGCGGCGAGCTCCGACAGCCGCCGTTCGCCCGCCCGCGTGATGACGACGAGCGACCGACGACGGTCGGTCGGGTCGGTCTTCCGCCTGACAAGCTTCGCCTGCGCCAGGCGCGACACCAGCTCCGCCGCGCTGTGGTCGCGGATCATCAGCTGCTCGGCGAGTTCGCCGACGCTGATGTGCTTTGCGCCGCGATAGGTGCGCACCACTAGAAGCGCCTGATACCATTGCAGGGTCACGCCATGGTCTGCGGCGACCTGTTCGCTGAATGCCAAGAACCTTCGCAAGGCGGAGCGAAATTGCGCGAGCGCGACTAGGTCGTCTTCACTTGGCGCCTTGCGTGGGATCCCTTGCGGCTGATCGCAGAGAGTCAAATGAAACCCCTTACTTCCCGAGTCGTTCTCGCGCTGGGCGACTCATTTGGAGTGAAGAAATAATGCGCGCGCCGCGCCGGCGGGTCAATTCTGTTCCGCGTCGAAACGCGCTTTATAATTCGCGCGATGAAGTCGTCAATCGTTGCAAAAAAAGCATTGGAGTCGGCGGTGTCTCCTCTGCCGAGGCGCGCAAGCGCCGCGCGACGGCCTGCGATCCGACGACAGCGCCTGCGCCATAGCGGCGGATTTTGTTCATGCGTCTGGAATGCAGCATCGCTTCTCTCGCGCGAAAGAATTCCGGCGCCTCGAATGGAATGAGGTCATGGACGAAGTAGACAGGCTTTATATCCGGCCGCGCTGTGAGCCAGCGCATATACCAGCTTCCATCAACAAGAAATTGCGTGACGTTGAAATAGATCGCGCCACGCGGCGCCTCCAAGATAAGGCCCAGCGCCGCATCGCCTGCCAGCTTCGCTCGAGGAAAGAAAGATTCTTCTGACGCGCGTCATCGAGGCCAAAGCGGAGCCGTTGGAGAGAAGCGCCGCGACCACGGCGCGATAGCCCCGTCCTGTCCGGCGTCGCCATCTTCGCGCCAGAGATTTTCGACGCCTTCGATCGTCTCAAGCGCGCTGTCGGGATCGGCGAGACGCGGGCTGCCCCTGCTGCTACGGGGTCGGGAAACGGCGCCCCAGCCGTTGACGATCTCAACTCGCTGAAATCTACGCGCTTGCGGCGCTGCTGCAAGTCGCCGATGATCCACGGCCCTGGCGCCCGCATTAAATCTATCTCAGGAAATTCCCTCAAAACTTTGGCGAAACTCGCCGCAGCGAGCCGATCCGGAGATCCTTATGTCGGAAAAGATCATCGTTTCGAGGGATCGCGGGGTGCTGCGCCTGCTGATGAACCGCCCCGAAAAGAAGAATGCCCTTGATCGCGAGATGTATCGCGCATTGATCGCCGCGCTCGATGAGGCGGACCGGGACGAGACGGTGCATGCCGTCGTCTTCGCCGGCGCGGGCGGCAATTTCACCGCGGGCAATGATCTCGCCGACTTTCGCGATTTTGCTCCTGGCCGAGATATTGCTCCTGGCGCAGAGATTTTTCCGGCGCTGACCTTCGTTCGCGCGGCGGCGGCGTTCGAGAAGCCGCTCGTCGCCGCCGTGACCGGGGACGCCGTCGGCGTGGGGACCACCCTGCTCTTCCACTGCGACCTCGTCTACGCCAGTTCGGAGGCGCGGTTCACAATGCCGTTCATCGACCTCGCCCTGCCGCCTGAAGGGGGCGCAAGCCTGCTGGTTCCGCAGCGCTTCGGTATGGCGAAGGCGTCCCAATATCTGCTGCTTGGCGAGAGCTTCGACGGCGCCGAGGCGCTGCGTCTGGGCCTGGTTAACGCGCTGGCGCCATCGGAAGGCGTGCTCGATCTTGCAATGGACGCCGCGCGGCGTCTCGCGGCAAAGCCCAGCCAGGCGCTTTTCGCGGCGCGGCGGCTGATGCGCGGCGAACCGAACGACATATTGTCGCGCATCGACGCGGAAGCGGCGCTTTTCGCCAAGGCGCTGACGTCGCCCGAAGCGCGCGAGCGCTTCGCCGCCTTTTTCGCGTCCCGGGCGCGCTAGGCTTCAGCGCGACGCGACCTTCGCCGCTTGCGTTGCGAACGCGCTTCTCCCAAATAATAGGGCGGACATACGCGCCCGCGCCGCTAAGGGCGGGCGCTCACATGGGCTGATTGGAAAATTATGCGCGATCCTTACGACGTTCTCGGCGTGCCCAAATCGGCGAGTCACGCCGAAATCAAGAAGGCGTATCGCCAGCTCGCCAAGAAATTCCACCCTGACCGCAACAAGGATGACCTGAAAGCCAAGGAGCGATTTTCGGAAATCAACTCCGCCTATGAAATCGTCGGCGACGAGACGAAGAAGGCGCAATTCGATAAGGGCGAAATCGGTCCGGACGGGAAACCCCGCTTCACCGGCTTCGAAGGCGGAGGCGGTGGCCCCGGCGGCTTTACGCGCAGTTGGCGCCCGGGCGGCGGCGCGCCCGGCGGCGATCAGCATTTCGAGTATCACTTCGGCGAGGCGCCCGGCGGCGGGCGCGCGGGCTTTGACCCTTCCGACCTCTTCGCGGATCTCTTCGGCGGCGGCGGCGGGCGCCGTCGGGCAGGACCCCAGCCGACCCGGGGCGACGACGTCGTCGCCACCGCCACCGTGCCGCTGGAAACGGTCGCGCACGGCGGCGCGGCCCGCGTCATCCTGCCCAGCGGCCGCACGCTGGAAGTCAAAATTCCGGCGGGAATCGAAGACGGCAAGCAGATTCGGCTGCGCGGCCAGGGCCAGCCCGGCTCCATGGGCGGCGAGCCCGGCGACGCGCTGATCACCGTGAAGGTCGCGCCGCATCCTTACTTCAAGCTGGATGGCCGCGACTTGCGGCTGGAGTTGCCGGTGACGGTTTATGAAGCCGCGCTCGGCGGACGGGTTCCGACCCTGACTCTGGACGGCAAGGTGGAGCTGACCATTCCGCCGCACTCCAACAGCGGGCGCGTGCTGCGGCTGCGCGGCAAAGGGCTTCCGGCGAGCGACGGCAAAATAGCCGGCGACCTCTATGTCTCGCTGAAGATCATGCTGCCGGAAACGGCGTCGAGCGATCTCGACGCGCGGATGCGGGAGTGGCGCGACGCGCATCCCTATGATCCGCGCGCCAAAATGTCGTGAGGTCCTCGGTTATTTAGCCTCGGCAGGCGTCGCCGCGACCGCGGCGGCGGCCGCCTCCGCCGCGGCCTGCATCGCGTCGGGCGCCAAGGCGCCAACGAGCACGAAGGCGAAGCCGCCAGCCCGCCATTCTATGGCTGAAACGCCTTGGCCACGCTGGCCCGCCGGCGCGGCGAGGGCCTCCGCCCGCTCGAAATAAAGACCAACTCGCCCACCGTCGTCGCGCTCATAGACGAGAAACGCCGCCGGCGCCGCGACGCCGGGCGCGACGCGTCCGCCAAGCAGCCGCAAGCCAACGCCGCTCAAATCCGGCGCGCGTGAAAATCCCACGCGCTCCTGAAGCCACGCGAGCAGTTCGCCGCGCCGGCTGGCCTCGACCTCCACGGGCCGCGCATCCAAAATATAGGTCGCGTAGGTCAAGCCCGCCCGCGCGGCATAGCTGGTGGCGGCGATCGCGCGCGTCGTCGGGCTCTGCGCCGGGGGACGGTTTGCCAGAAACAGCAGCGCCGCCGCGGCGACGGCCGCGCCGGCGATGAGCGTCAGCAGCGTCGAAGCGAGCGCCTGGCGCCGCCGGCTGGCGCGGATTTCGTCGAGCTTGCGCGTCGGACGCGGCGCCGCGCCGGGTCGCCCCCAATGGATGGCGCCGGTTTCGATCGGCCCCTGACCGGCGGGCGGTGCCGGCGGGCGCGCCGCCGCCTCCCGCAGCGACAGCGGCGGCGGCTCGAGCGCCACCGGCTCGAAAGCGGCGCGCAGCGCCGCGTTCTGGCGCCGCCAGCCTTCAACGAGCGCGGCGTCCTCGGGATGCTGCAGGAGATGGTCTTCGACCTTGCGCCGCTGCTCGGGGTCGAGTTCGCCATCCACGAGGGCGTGCAGATCGGCTTCTTCGATCAGCGCCGAGGGCGTCATCCTTACTTCACGACCCGCAGATGCGAGGCGGCGCGGCGGCCGCCCTCCAAGGGCGCGACGGGCCGCAAGCCTTCGGCGCCGAGCGCTGCCCGCGCGCGCATCAGCCGCGCCAGCGCCGTTTCTCGAGTGGCGCCGACGATGCGCGCCGAGGCGTCATAGCCGAAGCCCTCGAGCGAGACGAGCAACAGCATGGCGCGCTCGTCGAAACAAAGACTTGCAAGCCCATGCACGACCGGCGGGTGGCGCGACGCCGGACCTGGGGCATTGGCGAGCTTTTTCTGAGCGAGCCCGACAAGCGCCGCATAGGCTTCGATTCGCGCTTCGGCGAGATCGGCGGGGCGCAGCTCGCGCGCCCGGATCCGCGCGCCGACCGATTGCAACGCGCTTTGCACGAGATCGTCGGCGATGGCCGGGCCCGCGCCGGCGCAAAGCGCGCGCGCATAGCGTCTCAGGGCCGGAGTCGCTCCGCCCAGACCCGCTATGATGTCGGCTCTTCTGCCCATGCGGCCCGCTCCGCTCGGTCTTCTCGCCAGTCTGCGAAGCCAATGACGTTTCCTATCGAATGATAGGGCATCGCCGCGCGATTGGCTATGCTTGGCCGTGCTGGCCGCGTGCGATTTCACATCCGCCGCCGCCTGTGGCGCGAGGGTTTCCTTTGCGCCCAAAGCAGGCTAAACGGCGCGAGCCGCCGAGCGCTTTTCTCGCCCAGGACATAGACACGCATGACACAGCAAGCTGCGCCTGCCGCCCTTTTCGCCGGACTGCTCAAGGGCAAGAAGGGGCTCATCCTGGGCGTCGCCAATAATCGCTCGATCGCCTGGGGCATCGCCAAGGCCTGCGCCGACGCGGGCGCCGAACTCGCGCTCACCTATCAGATCGAGGCGCTGGAAAAGCGCGTGCGTCCGCTGGCGGCGGACATCGGCGCAACCGTCGTCGGGCGCTGCGACGTCTCCGAGCCGGAGACGATGGACGCCGTCTTCGCCGAGATCGAAAAGCTTTGGGGCCGACTCGATTTCGTCGTGCACTGCCTCGCCTATTCCGACAAGGACCAGCTCGACGGGCGCTATGTCGAGACGACGCTGGAAAACTTCCAGATGTCGCTGAACATCTCCTGCTACTCCTTCACGGCGATCGCGCAGCGCGCCGAGAAGCTGATGACGGACGGCGGCTCGCTGTTGACGCTGACCTATTACGGCGCCGAGAAATGGATGCCGCATTATAATGTGATGGGCGTAGCGAAGGCGGCTTTGGAGGCGTCGGTGCGCTATCTCGCCGCCGATCTCGGCGTCAAAAACATTCGCGTCAACGCGATTTCGGCCGGGCCGATCAAGACCATGGCGGCGTCCGGCATCGGCGACTTCCGCTACATTTTGCGCTGGAACGAATATAATTCGCCGCTGCGCCGCGTCGTCACGATCGAGGAAGTCGGCGAGACGGCGGTCTATCTCTTGTCGCCGATGGCGCGCGGCGTCTCCGGCGAAGTGCTGCATGTCGACGCCGGCTATCATGTCGTGGGCATGATGAATCCGAGCGCGGCGCCCAAAATGGCGGATTTGCTGGCGCTGCTGCCCCAGCAGAAGTGAGGCGGCGGCGAAGTCGTCGCCACTTCTATTTTTTCAATGAGTTGGCTTTATACCGCCATCTTTGACGAGCGGCTCTTGATCCATTCCCACGCATCTTCCGGGAGCCATCCGGAATAGTCCCGCGTAATGCCAACGATCAAAAACCGATCGTTCTTGTCGGTGTGGGGGCTGATTCTATCCCAGACTTACGTGACGTTCAGGGAGGTATCCACCAGCCAAGTCGAGCCGAGGTAGTGCCACCAAGCGCCGAGCCCCTTGATAGCATTGAACAGCTCATCATATTTCTGACCTGGCTGCCTAAGGTCATAGTTGATTGCGTAGATCACTGCTTTTCTCCTCGACGTTCCGGCGAATTCCGGCGGCGTCCATACCTACCTATGCGGACGAAAGCGTCGCCGCGGACATGTGCGGCAAAATTGTCCGCGTGCGCTATTCCTTCCGCATAGGTCCTCGAAGGGGAACGGGCTGAATTGAACGCGAGTGAGAATCCCGTCGTTCGGACTCGAGACGAGATCGCGGACGCGATCCGTTCCTTGACGCCTGCTCAATCAGCGCGCTTGCGTGCCGTTGCCGACCATTACGCCTACGCCATGCCGGCCGACGACTTGCTACAGGAAGCGTTCGTTCGGGCGCTCGCCGATGATCGCCGCTGCCCAACTCATATCGCCGTCGTTCGTTTCCTCGCTGGGGTTATGAGCAGCATCGCGAATGGAGAATATGAGAAGGTGAAGGGCCGCCCTTCATTGGTCCCCCTAGCTTGTCACGGCGACCCGCAAGACGGCGCCGTCGATCCGCTAGACCCTGGTATCGGCCCGGAGGATTGGCTTGCGCGGGAACAACACGCAGCCGAACGCCGCAAAGAAATCCTCGCCTTGTTTGATGATGATCCGCAGACGCGTGACATCATTGAAGGGCGAATGGCTGGAATGAATGCCGACGAACTTCGAGAACTCACAGGACTCGATGCAGTTGGCTATGACAGTAAGTTGAGACTGATCCGCAGGAGGATCGTTAAAAAGTTCCCAAAGGGGTGGAGGTCATGACCGGAGACAAGAGAAAGGAGCGTAGCGCCCTCGACCGGCTATCAGACCTCTTGGTCGAAGATATCCTCAATGCTTCGGATGAGGACATTCTCACGGAGCTAAGGGAAAGGAATATCGACGCGGCCCAGAACGCCGCCGCCATTCGCACCCTCTTCGAAACGAGCGTCATTGCCATGAATAAGCAGCGTCTTGCTGCAGCACGTGCTGGCGTTGGTGCCGACCGTCGCGCGCGTGAACAAGCGTCGTCCCGGCCTGTCGACATAGAGGAAGCACGCCGCTTGCTTCGTGGCGTCCTTGATGCTTCCTCTAAGGGTAAGCCATTGACGTTGGCTGCTCGGAAGGAGGCCGAGCTTTCGGACGCTGATGTCCTTACAATGCTTGATAATTTGCGTGAGCTCGGAGTTCTGCCGCCAATTGACGAAGGCAAGGACGCATAACCGTGGCTCATCTTTCCCTAGCCGAGCGTCTCCTCCAAGAGCTAGGGATAACCGAGCCCAACGAGATCGACCTTGAGGCGATTGCGTATCACGTCGGCGCGCACGTCCGGTACCAATCGCTCGACGGGTGCGAGGCCCGGATTATCGGCCACGGCGATCAAGCCATTATTACGGTAAACTCGCGAAGCTCATACCGTCGTAACCGATTTTCGATTGCCCATGAGCTTGGTCATTGGCGTCATCATCGTGGACGGTGCCTGGTTTGTCGAGCGACTGAAGTCGGGGGCCGCGAGGCGATGTCTCCCGAGCGAGTGGCGGACGATTACGCCGCCGATCTCCTTCTGCCTAATTATCTCTTCAAACCTATCGCCCGACAGCATCCAAAGCTGGATTTTGCCAGTGTGAAAGCGATTGCAGATTTATTTGAGGCTAGCCAGACAAGCACGGCTATTCGATTGGTCGAAGCCGACCACGCTGCAGCCCTCCTCATTTGCCACGGGTTCCGCGGCAGAAAATGGTTTGTTCGCTCTCCGAGCGTTCCGAGCCGCTGGTTCCCGCGCGATAATCTAGACCCCGATGGTTTTGCATTTGGCATCCTTCACGGCGGGAAGTCAGATGATGCTTTTCCTCGCCGGATAGGCGCGTCAGCGTGGTTCGACCACTGGGAGGCCTCACGCTACGACGTGTTCGAGCAGAGCTTTCGAACGGCAGAGGATGAGGTCTTAACGCTTGTGCTCATCCGCGATGATAGAATGCTTGAGGAAAAAGAGACGAGGCGAGGCTGGCGATAGAAATCGCGCGGCGCTATGGCGAGCGCAAGCCATCCCAACTGCGCACCCCATCAGACGGCCGCCGGCTTGCCCACCAACGGTCACCAGCAGATCGCCGGCGCCAAGAGCCGCTTCGCGCCGCGCTGACAATCCTCCATCGTCACCGCGGCGATGCGGCCGTTGTGCTCCTCGGGGAAGCTCGGCGCGAATCCATCGAGCTGCAGATTGGCGAGCCGGCTCGCGATCTTCGTCTAGGTGTCGAAGCGCAGCGCATAGGAGCCGTTAAGTAACTGTCGGTCCTCTATTGTCTCTAAGGTCCGAAAAGGGCGGTCGCTGCCGTGGGATTGGAGAAGGGCTTCCTCATCCTGAGGAGCGTGCGCAGCACGCGTCTCGAAGGACGGGAAGCCCGTTTTCGCGTATTTTTCCTCACCCTCGCCCTTCGAGACGCCGCCTGCGGCGGCTCCTCAGGATGAGGGTGAGGAAAACAATTCTCTCGACGGCTCGTCTACCCCGCCGGCTCTGCAAATCCTCGCTGCCGTAGCAGCGGCTCCACCGTCGGCATGCGTCCGCGGAAGGCCACATAGGCGTCCGCCGCGTCCTGCTTGCCGCCGGCCGCGTAGATATGATCGCGCAGGCGCTGCGCGACCTCGGGCGCGAAGGGGTCGCCCGTCTCCTTGAAGGCCTCGAAAGCGTCGGCGTCGAGCACTTCGGCCCAGAGATAGCTGTAATAGCCCGCCGAATAACCGTCGCCGGAGAAGATATGCGAGAAATGCGGCAGGCGGTGCCGCATGATGATTTCCGGCGGCATGGAAATCCGCGCGAGGCTGTCCGTCTCGAAGGCGCCGGCGTCGAAATCCGGCGCGACGCTTTGCGCGTGAATGTCGAGATCGACATGGGCCGAGGCGCAGAACTCGACCGTCGCGAAGCCCTGATTGAAATGGCGCGCGGCGGTGATGCGCGCGACGAGATCGTCGGGAATGGGCGCGCCCGTCTCGGCATGAAGCGCGAATTTCTTCAGCACCGCCGGCTCCAGCAGCCAGTGCTCGTAAAGCTGCGAAGGCAGTTCGACGAAATCGCGCGCGACATTGGTGCCCGCGACCGAAGGATAGGTCACGTCCGACAACATGCCATGCAAGCCATGGCCGAACTCGTGGAACAGCGTGCGGGCGTCGTCGAGGCTGAGCAGCGTCGGCGCGCCATCGGCGCCTTTGGTGAAATTCATCACATTGACGATGATCGGCCGGGTTTCCCCAAAGAGCTTGTGCTGCGCGCGGAAGTCCGACATCCAAGCGCCGCCGCGCTTCGACGGCCGCGAAAAATAATCGGCAAGGAACAGCGCGACATGCTTGCCGTCGCTGTCCAGCACATCAAAGGCGCGCACATCCGGATGGTAAAGCGGCAGCCCCTTCTGCGCGACGAAGCGGAGGCCGAAGAGTTTTTGCGCGACGTCGAACGCCGCGGCGATCATGTTGTCGAGCTGGAAATAGGGACGCAGCGCGGCCTGATCGAGATCGTAGCGCTTCGCGCGCACGCGCTCGGCGTAATAGCGCCTGTCATGCGCCGCGACGGTGAAATTCGCGCCCTCTTCTTCGACCATCGCCTGGATCTGCGCGCGCTCCTCGGCGGCGCGCGTCAGCGCCGGCGCCCAGACGCGACCGATCAATTCGCGCACGGCGGCCGGCGTCTTCGCCATGGAGTCGTCGAGTTTGAAGGCGGCGAAACTGTCGAAGCCGAGCAGCTTCGCGCGCTCTTCGCGCAAGTGCAGGATTTCGCGGATGAGCGGGCGGTTGTCGGTCGCGCCCGCATTCTCGCCGCGGCTCGCCCAGGCGCGAAACACCGTCTCACGCAGATCGCGCCGCGTCGAGCTTTGCAGAAAGACTTCAGCGCTGGAGCGCGACAGCGTCACGCCATATTTGCCGGGCGATCCACGCTCCGCCGCGATGCGCGCGGCGCCGGCGCGAAAGTCCGGCGAGAGGCCGTCGAGATCGCTTTCGTCGAGCAGCAGCAGCCATGATGATTCATCGGCCAGCACATTCTGCGAAAACTGCGTCGAGAGGCCCGCCAGCCGCTCGAGGATCGTCTTGAGACGCGCCTTGTCGGCGTCGTTCAGCTTCGCGCCGGCGCGCACGAAGTTCTTATAGGTCAGCTCGAGAACGCGCCGCTGCTCCGGCGTCAAATCAATCGCCCCGCGCGTCTCGTAAAGCGCCTCGATCCGGCGAAACAGCGCGGGATTCATGGAGATGTCGCTGGAGTGACGCGAAAACGCGCCCGCCATATCGCGCTCGATTTCCTGCAACTCGGGCGTCGTGTCGGTGGCGGCGAGATTCCAGAAGACCGCCCCGACGTCGGTGAGAAGTCGCCCCGCCCGCTCCAGCGCGCCGATGACATTGTCGAAGGTCGGCGGCGACGGGTCGTTGGCGATGCCGTCGATTTCCGCCTTGTGCTCGGCGAAGGCCGTTTCAAACGCCTCGCGGAAATGCGCGGGCTGGATCGTGTTGAAAGGCGGCAGGCGGAACGGGCCGCTCCAGGCCATAAGGAGAGGGTTATCCATGACAGTCTCTTAGCAAAATGCCGACCAGCGGCGGCGTGGCCGGCCGCTACACCCCCGCCGGCTTCCCCGCCACCGTCACCAGCAGATCGCCGTCGCCGAGCAGCCGCTTCGCGCCGCGCTGACAATCCTCCATTGTCACCGCAATGATCTTGCCATTGCGCTCGTCAAGGAAACTCGGCTCGAAACCATCGAGCTGCAGATTGACGAGCTGGCTCGCGATCTTCGTCGAGGTGTCGAAGCGCAGCGCATAGGAGCCGGTGAGGAATTTCTTCGCCTTGTCCAATTCATCCTCGGTCGGACCCTCGGCGACGAAATTTCTGAACTCTTCCTGGATGACGCCGATCGCTTCGCCGGCGCGTTCGTTCTTGGTCGCGGCGGCGCCGATCAGCATCGGGCAATGGTCATATTCATTGAGATGCGAATAGACCGAATAGGCCATGCCGCGCTTCTCGCGCACCTCGCGGAACAGCCGCGACGTGAAAGTGCCGCCGCCCAGAATGTGATTGGCGACGACGACGGCGTAATAGTCGGGATCGTGCTTGGTGATCGACGGGCGCCCGAAGCGGATCGTCGATTGCGGCACGTCAAGTTCGACGATCTGGCGCATGCCGACATTGGCGACTGCGATCTCCGGGACGGGCGCGAGATCATTTTGCAGCGCCAGCCCGCCGAACGTCGCGTCGAGGAGTTCCGAGAGCCGCGTCGCGTCGATCGCGCCAACGACGCCGATCTTGAGATCGCGTCTCGCGAAGAGCCGCTCGCGCAGAGCGATGAGGTCTTCGCGCGAGAGCGTATCGATCGACGCGAGATCGCCGCGCACCGGGCGCCCATAGGGATGGTTCGGGAAGGCCGCTTCGCGGAAGGCTTTCGACGCCATCGAGTCCGGGTCATTGGCTTCGCGCTTCAATTCCGCGGCGAGCTGGCTGCGCACGCGCGCAACGTCGCCGGCCTCGAGCCGCGCGTCGTTGAGCGCAAGTTTTAAGAGGCCGAAGGCCTTGTCGACATTGCGCGAGAGCGTCTGCAGATGGCCCGAGATCGCGTCGCGATCGGCGCCGAAGCCGACGTGGATCGCGAGATCGTCGATGGCGCGATGGAAGCCGCGCGCGTCATAGGGGCCGGCGCCTTCGTCGAGCGTCGACGCGAGCAGCGTCGCCAGTCCGGGCTTTTCGCAAGGGTCCTGCGACGCGCCGCCGCGGATCGCGAATTCGAGCGCGACGAGCGGCACGGCGTGGCTCTCCACGAGCCAGGCCTCAAGGCCGGCCGGCGTCGTGATCCGCTGCACATGTTCGGCGCGGGAGGCGATGGTGACGATGGGCGCGTGAGCGGTCATTTCAGTTCCTAACGGAGGTCGGCGGTAGGTCTTGGGCGGTCGAGTCAGGCGTCGGCTTTACGCCGACAACCTGACGCGATCTCCGTCTCAGGCCGGAAGCAGAAAGCCCGTAACGGCCCTGCGCTTGTCGAGCCATTTGCGCGCGGCGTTTTGCACGTCCTCGGCCGTCACCTTCTCCATGCGCTCGGGCCAGGCGACGACGTCGTCGATGGTGAGGCCGGTGGCCAGCGCCTCGCCATACCAGCGGGCAAGCGAGACCTGGCTATCCTGCGCGTAGACGGCGTCGGCGATCAGCCGGGTCTTGGCGCGCTGCAAATGCTCCGCGTCGATCGGCTCTTCTGCGAAGCGTCGCAGCACGCGATCGATCGCGACGTCGAGGTCCTGGAGCGAAACGTCCGGCGCGGGCGTCGCATAGACCCAAAGCCGCGTGTCGTCGACGGCGGAGCCCATGTAATACGCGCCGGCGCCGACCGCGACCTGCTCCTCGACGACCAGCGCGTCATAGAGCGCGCTCGTTGGTCCGCCGCCGAGCATATAAGCGAGCGTCTCCAGCGCCTCGGCTTCGCCGGGCTGCGCCGTGCTGTAGGACGGCACGAGATAGACCTGCTCATGCGCCGGCTGCTCGACCTTCTCATCGCGCAGCGTCACCAGACGATGGGCGCGGTGCGGCGGCTCCTGGGCGCGGGCGCGCCGCGGCGGCGCGGCCTGCGCGGGAACTTTGCCGTAGGTGTCCTTGGCGAGACGCTCGACCTCGTCAGCCTCGACGTCGCCGGCGACGATCAGGATGGCGTTTTCCGGCGTATAGAAGCGTTGATAATAGGCGAGCGCGTGCTGCCGATCGAGCCCCTCGATCTCGTGATTCCAGCCGATGATCGGGATGCCGTAGGGATGATGGGCGAAGAGCGCCGCCTGTACGGCTTCGTCGAGCTGCGCCGAGGGATCGCTGTCGGTGCGCATGCGGCGCTCCTCAAGCACCACGTCGCGTTCCGGATCGACGACCTCGTCGGTCAGAACCAGATTGCGCATGCGATCGGCCTCGAACGCCATCAGCGTGGCGAGATGCTCCTTGCCGATGCGCTGGAAATAGGCCGTGTAATCGTAGCTGGTGAAGGCGTTCTCCTGGCCGCCGAGTTCCGCGACAAGATTCGAGAACTCGCCCTGCGGATGATCCGCCGTGCCTTTGAACATCAGATGTTCAAGAAAATGCGCGATGCCGGACTGGCCGAGCGGATCGTCGGCGGCGCCGTTTTTGTACCAGACCATATGCGTGACGACAGGCGTTCGCGCGTCGGGGATGACGACGACTTCCATGCCGTTGTCGAGCGTGAAGCTCGTAATGCTCGCGCGCGCAGGCCCCGGCGCGGCTGCCCCAGGCGCAAGCGAAACGGCTGACGCCTTCGTCTCAAATGACATGAACGGCCTTTCCCGCGGCGGCTGCCGCGTCTCGGAGAGTGTCTCTCCTATATAGGCCGGAATTTAATTCTTGTCGTTGTCCGAGCTACCGCGCAGGAATTGTGGCATCACGGCCCTGAAGTTGGAGAGCATATCGCCGCCTCGCGTGTCCGGGGCGGCGGAGCTGTAGGAGCCGGTTGTTTTGGCCCCGCCGCCTCGCATGTCCGGGGCGGCGGGGTTGGCGCCCGAGGCGTTGGCGGCGGAATTGTGCGCGCCGCCGCGTCCCCAGGTCAATGGATTCCACCAGGAGCTCTTCTTGGCGGCTTCGGTCTCGCGGAGATTGTTGAGGTCCTGCGTCGGCCGGCGGTAGCCAGGCGGCGGCTCCGTCAGCATGATGCGGCTCGGCTCCTCGATGGCGGGCGCGGGCGGTGGACCGCCTGATCCAAAGGAAAGCACCCGCGCAAACACCCCCGGGCGCGGCGTCTCCGGCGGCGCGTTCGGCACCCGGGCGTAGCGGTTGACGTTACGGCGCCGCTCGGCGGAGAGTTCGGTTGGCCAATCGCCCGACCGGGCGCCCCGCTCGCGCGGCGGCGGGAGGTCGCCGGCGCTCGGCGGCAAAACGAGCTTGGGCCGTTCGCTATAATCGATTTTGCCGACGCCCTCGTCCGAAGACGCGCCGACCATCTCCATCATCGCCGACCATGTCGATTTGTCATCGCCGGCCAGAGCTGGCGCGGCCTGGACCGCCGCGAGCCCGGCGAGAGCGTAGAGGGCGCAGCGCTGCGACTGAGCAAGCTTCATCTGTCGGACTCCGTTCCGGCTCCGGTTGTATGCGGCTACATGGACGCGACTTATTGGCGATTTAGTGGCGAAGACCGGGCCTCAGCTCAACCAGAGCGCGTTCAGGTCTCGGCGCGCCGCTCCTGCGGCAGGAAGAACCCCTCAATGACCAGCAGCGCCACGCCCGCCGTAATGAAGACATCGGCGAGATTAAACACGTAGTTCGCGAGAGGTCCGACGGGCAGGCTGGTGTGCAGATAGAAGAAGTCGGCGACCGCCCCCCGTGTGATGCGGTCGGCGGCGTTGCCGAGCGCGCCGCCGATGATCAGCCCGAGCGCCACGGCCGTCGCGCGGCTTTCCGTGCGCACCATCCAGATCGCCAGTCCAGCGATGATCGCGCCCTGCATCGTCAACAGCGCGAGGCGGGTCAAGGTTTCGTGGGCGGGAAACAGCGAATAGGAGACGCCGTAGTTCCAGGACAGAACGATGTCGAGGAACGGCGCAAGGCTCATCGGCGGCCGAGCGGCGACGTCAAATATATGCAACATCCAGAATTTATGCGCCTGATCGAACGCCAGAGCGGCGAGCGCCGCGGCAAGGCCCAGTGCGCGGGGGGAAAGTCTGTCAGACAAGCGTAATCTCCATGACGCCATCGCAGCATTAAGCCGGATCAATGCGAAAAAGAAGCCGCTCCCCACTCATGCGTCGATCAGGCGATCACTGGGCGACGATCATCGGTCCGGCCGGCTCGGGCCAGTTGATCCGGTAATTGAGGCCGGAGCGGATAAGATGGGTCGCGCTGGCGCTTGACGCGGCGAAATTCGCGGGAAACCCATCCAGAACGGAGCCGCCGAAGGCGTTGATCCGATAGCTCTCTGCACCGAATTCGATTGCCCGGGCAAACGGACGGTTCGACGCGGCGCCCGACCCGTCGTTCATCTAATGGCTAAGATCAATCTTTAGGCTGCGCTGTAGCTGCGCCGCAGCAGAACCGAAAATTCTACGCCTGTCCCCAACTTGACAGCGATTGGCCTCGCCCATATCTGTGTGGCGCCTGCTGGCACTCATCTGACGCGAGTGCCAGCGGGCCTTCGCATATCCCTTTTTGACGGGGTCGAACCCCGTCAGGTCAGAAAAGGAAAGATTCACAATGACGTTCCGTCCCCTCCACGACCGCGTCGTGGTCAAGCGACTCGAAGGCGAGGAAAAAACCAAAGGCGGCATCATCATTCCGGACACCGCGAAAGAGAAGCCGCAAGAGGGCAAGGTGGTTTCCGTCGGCCCCGGCGCTCGCGACGAAAACGGCAAGCTGAACCCGCTGGACGTCAAGTCCGGCGACCGCGTGCTCTTCGGCAAATGGTCCGGCACCGAAGTCAAGATCGACGGCGACGACCTGCTCATCATGAAGGAAAGCGACATCCTCGGCATCGTCGACTGACTCGACGCCGTTCGCTTCCAACCCCCAGGAGAATTGTAAATGGCTGCAAAAGACGTCCGTTTCTCCACTGACGCCCGTGACCGCATTCTGCGCGGCGTCGAAATCCTCAACAACGCCGTCAAGGTGACGCTCGGTCCCAAGGGCCGCAACGTCGTCATTGAAAAGTCCTTCGGCGCGCCGCGCATTAGCAAGGACGGCGTCACCGTCGCCAAGGAAATCGAACTTGCCGACAGGTTCGAAAATCTCGGCGCCCAGCTCGTCCGCGAAGTCGCCTCCAAACAGAACGACATCGCTGGCGACGGCACGACGACGGCGACGGTTCTCGCCGCTTCGATCGCCCGCGAAGGCTCCAAGGCGGTCGCCGCTGGACTCAACCCGATGGATCTGAAGCGCGGCGTCGATCTCGCCGTGGAAGCCATCGTCGCCGATCTCAAGCTGCATTCGAAGAAAGTCACCTCCAACGACGAGATCGCGCAGGTCGGCACGATTTCGGCGAATGGCGACAGCTTCATCGGCGAAGAAATCGCCAAGGCGATGCAGAAGGTCGGCAATGAAGGCGTGATCACGGTCGAGGAGGCGAAGAGCCTCGAGACCGAGACCGACATCGTCGAAGGCATGCAGTTCGATCGCGGCTATCTCTCGCCCTATTTCATCACCAACGCCGAGAAGATGATCGCCGAGCTCGACGATCCCTACATCCTCATCCACGAGAAGAAGCTGTCGACGCTGCAGCCGCTGCTGCCGATCCTCGAAGCGGTGGTGCAGACCGGCAAGCCGCTGCTCATCGTCGCCGAGGACATCGAAGGCGAAGCGCTGGCGACCCTCGTCGTCAACAAGCTGCGCGGCGGCCTGAAGATCGCCGCCGTCAAGGCGCCCGGGTTCGGCGATCGCCGCAAGGCGATGCTCGAAGACATCGCCATTCTCACCGGCGGCGAGTTGATCGCCGAGGACCTCGGCATCAAGCTCGAGAACGTCACGCTCGCCATGCTCGGCCGCGCCAAGCGCGTGCGCATCGAGAAGGAGAACACGACGATCATCGACGGCGCCGGCGAGAAGAAGGACATCGAGGCGCGCATCTCCCAGATCAAGGGACAGATCGAGGAGACCACCTCGGACTATGACCGCGAAAAGCTGCAGGAACGTCTGGCGAAGCTCGCCGGCGGCGTCGCGGTGATCCGCGTCGGCGGCGCGACCGAGGTCGAAGTGAAGGAAAAGAAGGATCGCGTTGATGACGCCCTCAACGCCACCCGCGCGGCGGTCGAGGAAGGCGTGTCGCCCGGCGGCGGCGTGGCGCTGCTGCGCGCCATCAAGGCGCTCGACGGCGTCAAGGTCGGCAATCCCGACCAGCAGACCGGCGTCGATATCGTCCGCAAGGCGATTCAAGCGCCGGCGCGCCAGATCGTCGACAACGCCGGCGGCGACGGCGCCGTGGTCGTCGGCAAGCTGCTCGAAGCGACCGAATATGGCTACGGCTTCGACGCGCAGAAGGGCGAGTATGGCGATCTGATGAAGCTCGGCATCATCGACCCGACCAAGGTCGTGCGCACCGCGCTGCAGGACGCCGCTTCGATCGCCGGTCTGATCATCACCACCGAGGCGACGATCACCGAAGCGCCGAAGAAGGAAGGCCCGCCGGCCATGCCGGGCGGCGGCGGCATGGGCGGCATGGACTTCTAAAGTCCGCGCGCTCCGCAACCAAAACAAAGCCCCGGACCAACGTCCGGGGCTTTTTTTTGCGGCGCGTCGTGTGGACTGCGTCAGTCCCCTCAGGCGGCCTTGCGGTTGATCCGCCCTTCGGCGAGCGACGAGAGTTTTTTATCGGCGTTCTTTTCTTCGGCGAGCGTCTCCGACAGAAGCTGCGCGCAGTCCTCGCGGCCAAGTTCCTTCGCCCAGGCGATCAGCGTGCCATAGCGCGTGATTTCATAATGCTCGACGGCCTGAGCGCTCGCGATCAGCGCGGCGTCCAGCACTTCATTGTCGGCGGTTTCGCCGGAGATTTCGTCGGCCTCTTCGAGGATGCCGTCGATCGCCGGGCAGTTGACGCCCTTGGGCGCCACGCCCTGCAGCTCAAACACTTTCTCGAGCCGGCGCACCTGCCTTTCCGTCTCGCCGAGGTGCTGCTCGAAGGCTTCCCTCAGCTGCGGATCGGAGGCCTTTTCGACCATGTCGGGCAGCGCTTTCAGGATCTGGTTTTCAGCATAGTAGACGTCGCGCAGCGTGTGCACGAACAGATCGTCGATCGTCTTGATGTCTTTGGAAAAGAGACCCATCGTCCCGCTCCGGTTTTGCGATGTGGGGGGAAGCCCGCCGGCCGCAGGCGTGCATTGGAACGCCGCCGAGGCGCGAATGTTCCTCCATGCGCGCGCAGAAGCGCGCCTGAGCTCCCGAAGGGGCCGCGTTCGGGTTCGCTTGCCCTGCGCGTCGGGGCGCCGCAGCCTTCCGGAGCTTCAGGCCGTTGCCCTATCGCTTCCGCTCGTTTAGCATCAGCTCCGCACGCGGGGTCTCGCGCGCGTCAGCAAGAATCGGGAGGAACGAAATGGCGAGCTTGCGCACGCCGGCGGAGTCGAACGGCGACTGGGCCGAGCATGTAAGGACCTACAACACGTTCTTGTTGCTGCTGAAGATCGGCGCGGCAAGCACAGCGATCCTGCTGCTCCTGCTGTATTTCTTCGTCGCGCGCTAGGTTCAGAGCCTCCGCTTCTTACCGCTGTCGGCGACGCTGGCGGCGACGGTTTTTCCACAACCGGAGTTCGTTATGCGCATCGCCGTATTGGCTGAAACGGATAAATCCGAGCCGCGCGTCGCGGCCACGCCCGAGACCGTCAAGAAATTCATCGGGCTGGGCGCCGACGTCGTGGTCGAGGCCCGCGCGGGCGCCGCCGCTGGCTTCTCCGACAGCGACTACGCCGCCGCCGGCGCGACGATCGCCGATAACGCGGCGGCGGCGCTGACGGGAGCCGACGTCGCGCTGCGCGTGCGCCGTCCCTCGGCGGCGGAGCTTCCCGGCGCAAAATCCAATCTCGCGGTGATCGCGATCATGGATCCATTTGGCGCGGGAGCTGCGCTTGCCGATCTCGCCAAGAGCGGCGCGATCGCCTTCGCCATGGAGCTCATGCCGCGCATCACGCGGGCGCAAACCATGGACGTGCTGTCGTCCCAGGCCAATCTCGCCGGCTATCGCGCCGTCATTGACGCGATGGCCGAATATGGCCGCTCGTTTCCGATGATGATGACCGCCGCCGGCACCGTTCCGGCGGCGAGAGTTTTTATCATGGGCGTCGGCGTCGCCGGTCTGCAGGCGATCGCCACGGCGCGGCGCATGGGCGCGATCGTCACCGCCACCGACGTGCGGCCGGCGACGAAGGAGCAGGTCGAATCGCTTGGCGCCAAATTCCTCGCCGTCGAGAACGAGGAATTCCAGCAGGCGCAGACGGCGGGCGGCTACGCCAAGGAGATGTCGCCTGAATATCAAAAGGCGCAGGCCGAACTCGTCGCTTCGCACATCGCCAAGCAGGACATCGTCATCACCACGGCGCTGATTCCCGGCCGACCCGCGCCCAAGCTCATCTCGGCGGAGATGGTGCGCTCCATGCGGCCCGGTTCGGTCATCGTCGATCTTGCGGCCGAGCGCGGCGGCAACTGCGAATTGACCAAGCCGGGCGAAACCGCGGTCGTCGATGGCGTGAAGATCTTAGGGGCGCTCAACCTCGCCGGCCGCATGGCGTCGACGGCGTCGAGCCTCTACGCCAAAAATCTGCTGGCCTTTGTCGAAACGCTCGTCTCGAAGGACACCAAGCAGCTCGCCATCAATTGGGAAGACGAACTGGTGAAGGCGACCGCGCTGACCCGCGACGGCGCCGTCGTCGACGAGCGTTTTAAATAGCCGCCTGCGCGCGTATCAAACTAAGGGGCGTTAAGCGATGACCGACTCTACGCAACAATTGCTCGAGAAGGCGCAGGCGGCGGCGGAGGCCGCCCGCCATCTGGCCGAACAGGCGCAACACTATTCGGACGAACTCGCGCATACCGCCGCCGCGGCGGCGGCGCACGGACTCGCCGGCGGCGCGATTGATCCTTTCGTCTTCCGCGTGGCGATCTTCGCCATGGCGGTCTTCGTCGGCTATTACGTCGTCTGGTCGGTGACGCCGGCGCTGCATACGCCACTGATGTCGGTGACCAACGCGATTTCCTCCGTCATCATCGTCG
Organism: Methylocystis sp.; assembly: GCF_051062815.1. Lineage (GTDB taxonomy): Bacteria > Pseudomonadota > Alphaproteobacteria > Rhizobiales > Beijerinckiaceae > Methylocystis. Next base: position 49,363 of record NZ_JBPFDU010000093.1, read on the forward strand.
GCGCGCTGCTCGCGGCGGGCGTCGAAGGCATGACCGCCGCCGAGGCTTCGGGCTCCTGGTGGGCGAACGCGTTCGGCTTCGTCGCGGTCATTCTCGCCAGCGTGAACATCTTCGGCGGCTTCCTCGTCACCGAACGCATGCTCTCCATGTACAAGAAGAAGGGCTGACGCCATGAGCGCCAATATCGCAGCCCTTCTCTATCTCGTCGCCGGCGTGCTGTTCATCTTCGCGCTGCGCGGCCTCTCTTCGCCCGCCACCTCTCGCGAGGGCAATCGCTACGGCATGATCGGCATGGCGATCGCCGTGGCGACGACGCTGCTGACGCATTTCCCCTCATTCGGCGGCCTGCTGATGATCGTGATCGGCGTCGCCATCGGCGGCGGCGCGGGCGCTTTCATCGCCCAGCGCGTTCCAATGACGAAGATGCCCGAACTTGTCGCGGGCTTCCACGCGCTGGTCGGCCTGGCGGCGGTGCTTGTCGCGGCCGGCGCTTTTTTCGCGCCGCGCGCCTTCGGCATCGGCGACGCGAATGAGATTCACGCCGGCAGCCTCGTCGAAATGTCGCTGGGCGCGGCCATCGGCGCGATCACCTTCACTGGATCGATCATCGCCTTCCTGAAGCTGTCCGAGCGCATGACCGGCAAGCCGATCCTGCTGCCGGAACGCCATACCATCAACATCATGCTTGGCGTCTCCCTGCTGGCGTTGACGGCGCTCTTCGTCGGCACGCAGAGCGGCGTATGGCTGTTTCTGCTGATTCTCGCCTCCTTCGCGCTGGGCGTGACGCTGATCATTCCGATCGGCGGCGCCGACATGCCGGTGGTCGTCTCCATGCTCAACTCCTATTCGGGCTGGGCGGCGGCGGGCATCGGCTTCACGCTGGGCAATCTCGCGCTGATCATCACCGGCGCGCTTGTCGGCTCGTCGGGCGCGATCCTCTCCTACATCATGTGCAAGGGGATGAACCGCAGCTTCATCTCCGTCATTCTCGGCGGCTTCGGCGGCGAGGTGGCGGGGCCTGCCGGCGGCAAGGAGACGCGCAACGTCAAGCAGGGTTCGGCGGAAGACGCCGCCTACATCATGCAGAACGCCGGCAAGATCATCATCGTGCCGGGCTATGGCATGGCGGTCGCGCAGGCGCAGCATGCGCTCCGCGAGATGGCCGACATACTCAAGAAAGAAGGCGTCGACATCAAATACGCCATCCATCCGGTCGCCGGCCGCATGCCGGGCCATATGAATGTGCTGCTCGCCGAGGCCAACGTGCCCTATGACGAAGTGTTCGAGCTCGAGGACATCAACTCCGAATTCGGACAGGCGGACGTCGCCTTCGTCATCGGCGCCAACGACGTGACCAACCCCGCCGCCAAGACCGACAAGACCTCGGCGATCTACGGCATGCCGATTCTCGATGTCGAGAAGGCGAAGACGGTTCTGTTCCTGAAACGCGGCATGGGTTCGGGCTACGCCGGCGTCGAGAACGAATTGTTCTTCCGGCCCAATACGATGATGCTGTTTGGCGACGCCAAGAAGACCGTCGAATCGATCGTCAAGTCGCTGGCGCATTAAGCTTCTTCATCATCGCCAAAACAAAACGCCCGGGAGTTTGCTCCCGGGCGTTTTTGCATGGTCGCCGCACGTGAAGGCGCGCGCGGATCATTCCGCTCGATCGCGCACCCTATTCAAAATTCCACGCGACCGGCTGGAACCAAGAGCCGAAGTCCGGCCAGCCGCCTTCGTTGCCGGTGTAGAACAAGCCCGGCTCGCCCTTGGTCTCGCCGAACTGATAGCGGCCGGCGACATAGAAGGTTCTTTGCGGGAACGGATGGAACAGGAAGTATCTATAGTTGCCGATGTTATCGACGCCGAAATCGGCGGAGAATCGATCGTTCCATTTGTAATGGATCTTGGTGTCGACGACGAAGAACGGATCAAAGGCGAAATAGATCCCATAGGCGCGGTCATTGTTCGCCAAGGTGCGCCACAGCTTGCTCTGATAGCGGCCGGCGAGCGTGAACGCCCAGTGATCGTCGGGCCGATAGGTGAAAGCGAGCGTTCCGCGCCATTCGGGAACGTTCGGGACATTCTTGCCGGCGACGGACGTCGCCCAGGGGAACTCGAAATTCGACCTGTTCGGCGCCCAGGTCGGGTCGGAGATGACCCGCGCATTGAGCCAGGTGGCGCTGCCGAGCACCTCGAGCCCCCTGAAGCCGAAGTTGTCCTTCTGAAACGCCACTTCGATGCCGCTGTTGCGAATGCGCTGGACGTTCGTCGGCGTTTGCACCAGCTGCGCGGCTGACCCAGGCACGGAGACCAGCTGGTTGATGATGGCGTCGCGCACTTCTTCGTCGAAGAATGAGATGCGCGCGGCTCCGTCCCGTCCGAGCTTGCGCTCGATCATCAGCTCTTTGCTGAGCGCCGACTCGGGACGCAGATTCGGATTTGGGTTGGTCGCGACGCCATTAACGCCGACGGTCGCGAGGTTGTAGAGCTCGCGCACAGTGGGGAAGCGGTTCGCCATGCCGATCGAACCGACGGCGCGCCAATCGTCGTCGAACTTGTATTCGAGCGATCCTTTTGGCGAGAAACGGGTGCTGTAGAGATTGGGCTGGTAGATCGGCAGCCATGAGAGTGTCGAGCCCGTCAGCGCGGTCCCGAAATTGTTGACGCCCGCCGCCTGATTGTAGCCGTTCGACGCTGTCCAATGCTCGCCGCGAAGACCGGCCGTGAACTTCAGATCAGGCGTGATGAAGAAGGCGTCCTGGAACCAGAGCGCCTGCGTGCGCGTCGTGCCCTGAGCAATCGTGATCGCCGCGCCTGTGCTTGCATCGGTCCCGGCGGTCCAATTTGTCGTCAGCCAGACCGGGTTGTTCAGGTGAAACTGATCGCCATGCATGCCGAAGGAGATGTCGTGGCCCTGCAGGAGTCCTTCTGGCGGCCGCACGATGCCTTTGGCGTCGAAGAGCGTCCAATAAGTGCCTGTGAAGACCGTATCGCGGCCGGTCTGCGTGTAGCCGCCGAAGGGGACCGCCGCGGACCAGGGCGAGATCTGATCCGACTGCAAATAAGTGAAATTGGAGGCCGAAACTTCGAAGTCGAACGGACCGCCGCTATTGGAGCGCACCGCAGCGGCGTTGACCATGATCTTTTCCTGGACCCGATAACGACCATTTGTCGCGAAGCTCTGCAGGTTGGCGTTGCTGAGGGCGCGCCCCCCTGTCGTCACGCCCCAGAAGGGGCTATTGCCCGCAGTAAGGTAGTTCTCGGGATAAGACTGGCCGTCGTTGGACCAGAAGCCGAAGGTGTAAGTTCCGCGGATCGTGTTGGTGAAGTCATAGGCGAATTTGAGTTTCGCATTGACCTGATCGTTGGCGAGATTGCCGGTCGAGCCGATGACATTGGCGAAGGTGGTGCCATAGACGTTCGTCGCCAGATAGCCCCCGGGGTAAAAATTCGGCGTCGTGACATAGGTGAGCGGCTGCTGCGATCCGCGCTGCCAATTGCCGGAGACCGTCCAGAGAAAGTCGCCGATCTTATCGCCGATAAAGAAGCTCGAGACATTATTGACGAAGCCTCGCGACGTTCCCCACTGGGAGAAATCCTGGATCGTGGTGGTGTTCCTGACCGAGACTTCGAGCTTTTCGGGCATGCGCGTCGTGATCTTCAACACGCCGCCCATCGAGTTGCCGGGGTATTGCGCCGCGAAAGGTCCGTAAAGGAAATCGACGCGTTCGATTTCCTCAGGCGCGACGAGGCCCCAGCGCGGGGCGCCGATCGTATTGTCATTGCCGATGAGCGCCGTCAGCAGCAGATCGTCGGCATAAACGAGACTGCGCGCCGAGGAGGAGACGCCCCAGGTACGCGTCTGCAAAACCGCCTGCGTGTCGCCGCTGTTGCGTTTGCGCACGAAAAGGCTCGGCATGTATCTGACCGCGTCTTCCGTATCGACGATGTTGATCTGGCGATTGATCTGCTGGCGCGTCACGCTCGCGACCGTATTGGGCAATTGCCATTTTTGAACGAAGGCGGGCTTGCCGTCGGGAAGCGTCGCCGCCCAGATCGATGGGGGCGATGGCGCTGGGCCCGGGCTCGGAGCGACATTTGTGCCGGTCGCAGGGCCTGCAACGCGTTGAGTTCCACGCTGAACGCCGCGGCGCTGGCCGCCGACGTCGATGGTCGGCAGCGATTGCTGCGCGGCGGCAGGGGCGGCCCAAAATTCGGAAAGCGCAAGGACGGTGAGAGCGCCGACCGAAACGCCGCGCAAGAGCGAGTAACGAGACATGAGATGCTTCCTTCTGGCGCCGAGCAAGGCGGCGCAACTGACCTGAACGGCTTTCGCCGTGGCGTTCGGCAGATCAGGTGAAGGAAGGAGGTCCGCGGGTCGGGGCGCTACGTTTTGGCCGTGACAGGACCAGCGCCTCGGCTGGCGGCGCCCGCGGCGCGAGATTGTATTCCACGCCACGGATCGCAAAAACGGCGTCCGCCGGCGGCAATGTGCTCCAGCCGATTTGGCAGAGCGCGCAAGAGCACCCGTCGCGATCCGTGTTGTCGAGAGGCGCTTGATCCGAATCGCCCTGCGCCGCAGGCGACGTGTTCGCCAGCAAATGGCACTTGGCGATCGGCGCGTTCGGCGCGTCAACGGATCTCGACGCCAGCGCATCGCAAGGCGAAGCGAGCCTCGCGATGAGCGCAAAGAAAATAAGGAGCGACGCGAGTCGGCGGATGCGCATGAGATCTCTGCAAGTCCGGCGCACATTAACTGTAGCGGCGCGGCGCATGCAGATGAACCGGTAAACCGAGACTTTCCAAGCCTGCGCGCGTTGTCAAAGGTTAAAAAATCAACTAAGAGACATTTATGTCACAGTTGCGCGCCATGCGTCGGGAATTCCGTGCGACACTCGCCGTCGCGGCCGTTTGCGCGCTGATGCTCTCGCTTCTTCTGTCAGGCGCGACGCGGCCCGCGCACGCATTCGCGGACCTAGGCGGAATCGCCTGCGATCATGCCGCTTATGTCGCAGGCCTGCACGGAACCGCCGCGCAGAAGGGAAGTTCGACGCAACGCGACGGCTCGCCAACGCATTCTACGCGCAGCTGTCCGGACTGTTGCCTGAACGCCCATGCAGGCCACGCCGTTCTTCCAGAGCGCCTGATTTCTGTCGCACGGCCCAACGCCGAACGAGCGGCTCCGATCCAGCCGAGCGCGGTCGCCGCGCAGCCGCCCGAGAGTTTCGCCGCGAACGGCGCGAATGGCGCGCGCGCTCCACCCTCGATTCATATTTCCTGAATTGCGTTAGGCTCCAGGGCGCGCCGCGCCGGAGTCTGATTGCGGGCTTTCGCCGCTTTGTGGCCTCTCGTCTCGCGAAGACATAACAAACAAAAACTGACGCTTCGCCTGCGCGGTCGCCGCAAGCGCGTCCTAAAAACGAGTGAGTGAAAATGGATTACAACACGCTTTCCCCTCTCGCCATGTTCCTCAACGCCGGTCCTGTCGGAAAGGCCGTCATGGCGCTGCTGCTGGTCGCGTCGATCTGGACGTGGGTTCTCATCGTCGAAGGCGTGGTGGCCGTCACCCGCATCACCAAATCCGCGCGCTCGGCGCGTCGGGGCGGAGACGTTGGCGTTCTCGCGCCCGTCGCCGAAGCGGGCCGGGAAGCTTTTGCGCTCGATCTGCCGGATGAAACGATCGGCGACAAGCGCGCCCGCATCGCCGACCATATGAGCCGCGCGGCGCGCGAGTTCCTGACCAAGGCGGAAGGCGGCCTACCGAATCTCGCCGTCATCTCGTCGGTCGCGCCCTTCGTCGGCCTGTTCGGCACGGTGTGGGGCATCATGACGAGCTTCGCCAGCATCGCTCAGTCGCAGGACACGAGCCTCGCGGTCGTCGCGCCCGGCATCGCCGAGGCGCTTGCGGCCACGGCCTACGGACTTGCCGCCGCCATCCCCGCGTCGGTCGGCTACAACCGCATCGGTGCCGCCTTCGCGCGCGTCGGCCAGCAGGTCGCGCATTACATCGAAGACGAGGCTCTCCTGATGTGCAGCGGCCATCAGTCGCGTCCGCGTCGCGATCGGGAGGCTGCATAATGGGCATGCCCTCACGCCAGCGCCAGAGCGCAACCGAAGGCCTTTATCAGCCGCTCGCCGATATCAATGTGACGCCGCTCGTCGACGTCATGCTGGTGCTGCTGATCATTTTCATGATCACGGCGCCATTGCTCGCCAAGGGCGTCAAGGTGAACTTG
>NZ_JBPFDU010000094.1:0-16257 GCF_051062815.1 Methylocystis sp.
GGTCATCAGCGACGCGCTTTTCATCGGCGCAATATACCCCAAAGGGGTATCTTCGCAAGGCGCGTGCGTCGAATAGAGACTCAAATTTTGTCGATCGACAGCAAAACCGCGCTTTCGTGGCGTTGGCGCCGAGGCGGTCACGTCAGTTGCGCGCCGCAAGTGAGGGACCGGCGGCGTCCGCCGCCAGCTACAGTCCCGCCGCCTTGGTGAGATTGACCCTGAAACGATCGCGTTTGCGCTGATAGCGGCGAGTCATTTCGGGGCTGGCGTGGCCGAGGTGCTTTTGCACATGCGCCTCTTCGATTTGCGCCGAGGAGGCGAGTCCGGCGCGTAGCGAATGGCCGCCGAAGGCAAGGCGTCTTTCGCCTTCGGTCAGATCGCCGCGAATGCCGGCGGCGAGCGCGGTTTTCTGCACCAGCCGCGCGACATGTTTGTCGGTCAATCGCTCAGAGGAGACGCCGCCGTTCTTGCGCGCAATCGGACGAAACAGCGGCCCGTGATTGATCCGGCCGAGACGCATCCAGGTCTCGAGTAGGGCGACGGGGCAGGTTTCGGGACGCGAGCCGCGGCCGACTTCGACCTCGCGCCAGCCGGTTTTCCCGAAGATCTGGAGGAGGGCGCCGCCTTCATTGCCAGGCCCGCCGGGCGGAAAAATCTCGATCCAGCCAGTTCCATCCTCGCTCTGATCCGGACCGCAATCGAGGCCGACAATCTCGGAGCGACGAAGGCCGCCGGAAAAGCCGATCGCCAAAATGGCGCGGTCGCGCAGGCCGCGCAGGTCCATGTCGAGCGTCGCCAGCATGGCGATGAGCTCGTCGGCGAAGATCGCCTCTTTCGGGGCTGGCGGCCGGCCATGGCGGGGGCGAATGCCGGCGAGCACGGTCGAAATATGCCGATCTGACGTGTCGAGCGGTTCGCCGAGCTGGCGGTAGCGCCAGCAAATCCCTGAAAGCCGGCGCTCGAGCGAGGCGACCGAAACCGGCGCGCGGCCTCCGGCGCCGATGTTTCGGGCGCCGGCAGAGATTCCGCCGATGTTTCGGGCGCCGGCAGAGATTCCGCCGATGTTTCGCGCGCCGGAAGAGACTTCGCCCTCCATACAGGCGGCGAGATAAAGGCCGACGGTCTGCGGATTCGGGGGCAGGGGATCAAGACCCTGGCGGCGCAGCCAGGCGGCGAACTGCCGCCAGTCGGCGTCATAGGCGCGCTGGGTGTTTTGCGAGCGCGCGGCGCGGGCGTAATCGCGGGCTTTTTCCGAGAGCGCGGCGAGATGCGGCGGGGAGGGGGCGGGCGCGGCGAGCGGCGGACCGCCTTTTTCGTCTTCCGGATCGGCCATCTCGTCCTCCGTTTGCGCCCGTCTGGGGGCTCGCCTCGCTCTTCGGCGCGAAAATCCGACGCCTCGGCAGGCTCCAGGCGGCCGATTTCGGGCTCGATCGCCCTGTCGTTTTGCACAATTTGTTGGACGCCAAGCCATTGAAATGCCCCGAATCGGCCTGAGCGTTATTGCGTGGATTCTGCCTTATTCGCTGGAATTTTTCACCCTCAATAGGTGGACGGCGTGGCGAAGCGGATCGACAAGCTCGGCGCTGATGACGCGCTTTGGCGCATCGCGATGGCGCGTGCGGAAACGATCCGCCCGCTGATCGCCGCCGGAACGCTGAAAGCCGGCGTCATTGCTGACGCCTGCAGGAAGCTCGGGGTCCGACGGGCGCGACTCTATGCGCTGATCGAGCAGTTCCGCGAAGCGCCCGTCACCAGTTCGCTGCTCCCCGCGCGACGCGGTCCGCGGGAGGGGTCGCGCCGGCTGACGCCGGAGCAGGACGCCTTGATCGGCGAGGCGATTTTGCAATTCTACCGCACGCGCCAAAAGCCGAGCGTGAACGCGCTGCGACGGCATTTACGACAGTTGTGCCAGGCGAAAGGCGCGCCTGTTCCCTCCTGGAATGCGATCAAGGCGCGGGTGGCGCGCGCCGACGAACGCCTTTTGCTGCGCGACCGGGAGGGGGCGGCGGCGGCCCGCGCCCGTTTTTCGCCGGTGGTCGGCGAATATCATGCAAACCACGCGCTTGAAATCGTTCAAATCGACCACACCAAGATCGACGTCTTTGTCGTCGACGCCGTGCATCGCCAGCCGATTCAACGGCCATGGCTGACGCTGGCGATCGATGTGGCGAGTCGTATGGTGACGGGATTTTATGTTTCGCTCGAAGCGCCGTCGTCGACATCGGTCGCGTTGGCGATCCAGCACATGACGTTTCCGAAGGCGTCCTGGCTCGCGGCGCGGGAAATCCCCGCGGAATGGCCGGTTTCTGGCCTCCCCGAGGCGATCCATCTCGACAACGCCAAGGAATTCCGAGCGCGCGCCTTGACGCGCGGCTGCGACGAGCATGGCGTGCGGCTGATTCACCGACCGGTCGCGCGTCCGCATTATGGCGGACATATCGAGCGGCTGATCGGCACGATGATGAGCGCCGTCCATCTGCTGCCCGGCACGACATTTTCGAATGTCGCGGATCTCGGCGACTACGACGCCGCCAAACACGCGACCATGACGCTCGACGAGCTGGAGCGCTGGCTGGCGTTGGAAGTGATCCGCTATCACGGCAGCGTGCATGGCGCGTTGAAACTGCCGCCTCGCGCGGCATGGCGGGAAATGCTGGCGGCGCGGCCGGCGCCGATCGCGCATCCCGCCGATCCGGCCGGCTTCCTCCTCGACTTTCTTCCCTTCGAGGAACGCCTCATTCGGCGCGACGGCGTGCGACTGTTTGATCTGCGCTATTGGGATGACGTTCTCAGTCCCTGGGCGGGGCGCCTGCGCCGACGGCTCAGGGTCAAATACGATCCGCGCGATCTCTCGACAGTCTTCGTCGAGGATCCTGACGGCGGCCATTGGCCGGTGCGCACCGCCAATCTGAGCCGACCACGGATTACGCTGGCGGAACTGAAACTGGCGCAAGGCGCGCTGAAAGCGCGTGGCCAAGCGCTTGTCGACGAGCAGCTGATTTTCGAAACGGTCGAACAACAACGCGCGCTTGTCGCTTCGGCGTCAGCGGCCACGCGGTCGGCGCGTCGTCAAGCCGAACGTCGGGCGCGCGCTTTGGCGGCTTCGGGACAGGCGGCGGCGTCGGCGACCGGGGCAAGCGCCAACCCCGATGCGGATAATTTTGACGACGTCCTGCCGCTGGCGATGGAGGAATGGTCATGAGCGCGATCGGGGAGGGCGATTACGCCCACATTCTACCAGCCTATCGCACGAAGGCGGCGCTCTCCGACGCCGAGCGGATCGCATGGATCAGGTCGGATCGCTGGATCGAGACGGCCCAGGCGAAGGCCGTGCTCGCGCGGCTCGAGGATTTGCTGACCTATCCGCCGCGCGATCGCATGCCTTGCCTACTGATCTATGGCGACACCGGCATGGGAAAGACCAAGATCATCCGCAAATTCCTGCGGGCGCATCCGCCGCGTTTCGATGGCAAGATTGGCGTGACGGCGACGCCCGTGGCGGCGATGCAAATGCCGGCGGAGCCGATAGAGCGCGACGTCTACGGCGAACTCTTGAGCACGCTCCAGGCGCCGACTCCGGTCGAGGCGACGACGCACCGGCTGAAAGAAACCTGCCGCGGGCTGCTCAAGACTCTCGGCGTCCGCCTACTGATCATCGACGAGGTTCACGCCATGCTTGCCGGCACGTTTCGGCAGCAGCGGATTTTCCTGAACGCCATTCGTTTTCTGGCGAATGATCTGCGGGCGCCGCTCGTCTGCGCCGGAACCGACCTCGCCCGTCAGGCGCTGTTGACCGACCCGCAGCTTGCCGAGCGCTTCGAGGCGTTTCATCTCGATCGCTGGCGGAATGACCGGCATTTGGCGGAGCTTCTGATCAGTCTCGCCGGCCTGCTGCCGCTGCGCCGGCCGTCGATGCTGCACACCGCCGAAGCCAGGCGGCGGGTTCTCGACATGACCGATGGCGTCACAGTGCGCATTTTCCGACTTGTCGAGAGCCTGGCGATCGAAGCGATCCGTTCGGGCGAGGAACGGATCACGGCGCAAAGCTTCGACGCTCCCGACCTCGTTCTGCCGCTGGTGGCGATGACGCGGAATATCGAGACGCGCCTGATGCGGTCGGCGGGCCGATGAGTCGGTGCCTTTCGATCGCGCCGCGTCCCCATGCCGACGAGCTCTTGTCGTCCTGGCAGGGACGGGTCGCGTGCCACTACGGGATGACTCGCGAGGCGCTCGGGCGTTGGATTGGCCTCGCGCCTCAGCACGCCGCGCCGGGCGGCTTCGCGGCGGCCGACTATGCGCCGGCGGCGGAGGTCTTGGCGGCCTGGTCGCGGGCCTGTCGGCTCAATCCGGCGCGCATTGACGATCTCGCTTTGCGCCGATCCGGGCGCATGCTCGACCGCCATGTCTGGGCGCGTGAAGCGGGCGGCGTCTTTGTCGGCTACGCGTTTTGTCCGGCTTGTCTCGAAGAGGATGCGGCGGCCGGCCGCGATCAATATTTTCGGCGGCGCTGGCTGCAGATCGAGGCGCTGCTTTGCGAGCGTCACGACCGCCTTCTCGTCGAAGCCTGCCAGTATTGCGGGGCAGGGGAGGGGCTGCGGTTGGCGTTCCATGTGGGCCAGGCGCGGCTTGTCTGTCGGCGTTGCGGCGCTGTCATCGGTCGGGCCGCGATCGAGAGACGCGAGCCGTCGCCTCAAGCGACGGCGATCTTCGGCGCGCTTGGCGCCCGGGAGCCGGACGAAGCCGTCATGGCGACGGCGTGCTTGCTGTGGTCGCTTCTGCGTCCCGGAATGCCGCCGCGGCCGGTCATTTTTTGTCTCCTCGAGGAGACGCCAGCCCTCGGCGGCGCGCCGCGGGACTGTAAGGCGCCGCTTTCAAGCGCGTCGCGCGACTGGCGCCTTACGACCTGGATCGCCGTGGCGCAGCTCCTTGATCGCGCCGGCGCGCGCGACGTTTTCGGAGCTCCGCGATTTGAGATCGAGCAATTGAAGACGTGGACGCGGTCTCGGCCCGCGCAATTGGCGTCTCGGACCGCCATTTCGACGCGCTCCGCGAGCGCCTATGCGTCGCTGGCCGAGAACATTCTGGCAAGTCCCGAATGGCGGAGCCGGCCGAGCGCCGCAACCGCGCGCGAGCGGCTCCTGGGCCGCCTCATGCGCGAAGCGCTCTCTCCGGGCGGGGCGCGCCGTCCAGCGATTAAGGGTGAGCGTCCAGGAATAGAGGGTGAACGGAGGCGAAAAATCCGACGCCTCGGAACGCTGTCCAGCGATTAAAAGCGAGCGACACGCCCGGAACTCTGCGGCGATCGAATCGTGTCCGATAAGCCCACATTATCGGACATGTGGGAGAGCCGACAAGCAGGGCGGATATGGCGCTAAATTTAACGATAAAGCGCCGCCGTGGCTTGCCGCTGGACCCGTTCCGCGCCTACGATTCCGCGCATGTTGGAAAGCGATTCGCCCCACCCGTTGAGCCTTGAACCCGCGCCGATGGCGCGCCCGCGGCGCGTCGTGCGAAGCCGTCCTCTAAACCCGTCGCGCCCCCCAAATCTTCCGGAAATCCAGCCGCTTCCGCGTTGGGCGAGGCTCAACGGCGGCGCCGGCGGCGTCAGAAACGCGATGTTTCTCGCCGGCGCCGGGATCGCCCATCTCGATCAGATTTTGCGCGCCGGCGCCGATGTTTCGAGCGCCGGCAGAGACTCCGTCGATGTTTCTAATGCCGGCAAAAACTTCGGCGTCGAGCCGGTTTTTTCGGGCGCGCTGCGCCAGCGCCTGGCGCTCACAGCCGCCGCGGCCTGCGCGCGTCTCGCGCGGCTGCGCGAGGACGAAGCGGCGCTCCGCGACGCCGAGCATCTCACCGGCTGCGGCGGCGAGACCAGCCCGGCCGGCCGCCTGCATCGCCTATTTCGGCTGTTTGCGTCGCGCTCCGTGAAATTTGACGCAGCGACATTGGCGATCGCCGCTGAACATGTTGGGGCGCCGAGCGCCATGGACGCGCAGGGTCTCGCCGGCGCGTTGCGTGACGCCATGATAAAGGCCGACGAGCCGCTCGCCGCGGCCGCGCGCGTGAGCGAAGCGGCGATGCATTGTCTCGCGGCCGTCCCTGCAATCGATGCGGAAATCTTTGTCCTCTGGCTCGCCGATGTCGCGCTGGCGCAAAAACTCGGCTGGAAGGCGCCAATTCCGCTGCTGGCCACGGTGGTCGCGCATCCCGCATTGCGCCGCGGTCAAAACGGCCGTCGAGCGCGTCCACGCGACAGCGACTGGTCGACCGCGCTCGCCGGCGCCTACGCGCTTGCGGCGGGTGAGGCGATCGATGTCGCTGGCGCCTTGTCGCGCCAAACGCAAAAACTTCTCGACGCCGCGCCGAAATTGCGGGCCAAGAGCGCGGCGCCGGTCATCGAGATGCTGCTCGCCGATGATTGCGTGACGCCGGCGCGCGCGGCGAAAACGGCAAGGCTCTCCGACCGCGGCGCGCGGCGTCTGTTTGATCGGCTCATTGAACTTCGCGCCGTGCGAGAGCTCTCGGGGCGCGCGAGCTTCCGGCTTTATGGGCTCTGAAGCGTTTCCAGTCGAAGTGGACGCCGGTTCGGCGCGGGAAACACGTTTTAAAAATGCGTTGTCGAGCAAAGAGCAAGCGGCTTTGATGAAGCAAACGCGGCAAGAACCAATGTGAGGCGCAAACATGGGCCGCCCCCAAAAAAGCGAGCTGCACGAGTCATTCGATCCCGCGCTTATGGAGTTGCCGGAAGCCGTGCGCTGGCGCGAGTGGATGGGGCGCGTCGAAGCGGTGATTTTCGCCGCGCGGACCCCGGTATCGCGCGAGACGCTCGCCAGGCTGGTTGGCGCGACCTGCAATCTCGACGACCTGATCGCCGACATCCGCGACGATTTACGCGCGAGACCCTATGAACTCGTCTTTGTCGCCGGCGGCTATCAGCTGCGCACCAGGCCGCGTTTCGCGCCGGCGATCCGCGCGGCGGCCGGCGGCGATCTGCGCATTGCGGGCGCGCCCGAATTGACGCCGACCGAGATTTTGGCGGTGACCGCGATCGCCTATCTGCAACCCGCCACCCGCGCCGAACTCTCGTCGGTCGCCGGCAAAGAGATCAGCCGCGACGTCATCGGCGCGCTCAAGCGCCATGGCCTGATCGACGGCGCCTTGCGCGCGCCTCGGCCCGGCGCGCCGTTCGCCTATGTGACGACCAAGAAATTCCTGGAGGTCTTCGGACTCGCGACATTGCGCGAGCTTCCCGATATCGAACGGCTCGAAGACGAAGGGCTTTTGGAGAGGCCGCAACCGGAGGCCGATCTCGACGGCGCTTTAGGTCTGTCCGCCGATGATGGGTAACCGCTGTTTTCAGGCCACGTCTTTGAGTGCGACCGGCTGCGCGTAGGCCCAGGGCATGAGTTCGTCGAGTTTGCTGGCGAGATGGCCGTCGACGATCTTCGTGAGGACGTCGGTCATATAGGCTTGCGGATCGACGCCGTTGATCTTGCAGGTCTCGATAAGCGATGCGACGATCGCCCAGTTCTCAGCCCCGCCATCGGAACCCGCGAAGAGAGCGTTCTTCCTATTAAGGGCAATGGGGCGGATGGCGCGCTCGACGATGTTGGAGTCGATCTCGATGCGCCCGTCGTCGACGAAGCGCGTTAGGCCGTCCCAGCGCGAGAGCGCGTAGCGGATCGCCTCGGCGAGCTTGGTCTTCTGGCTGATCAGCGTGAGCTTTTCACGCAGCCATGGCTCGAGGGCGTCGAGGATGGGGCGGGATTTTTCCTGTCGCGCCGCGCGCCGGTCATCCGGGTTCTGACCCCGGATATTGCTCTCGACCGCGTAGAGCGCGCCGATGCGCTCGAGCGCCTCGCTGGCGATCGGCGCAGGGCCGGCGGCGGCGAGTTCGTAAAATCGCCTGCGGACATGCGACCAGCAGAAGGCGAGCGACACGCTGTTCTTCTGCGCCAGCGCACGATAGCCGGCGTAACCGTCAACCTGCACGACGCCCGTGAAGCCGGCAAGATGCGTGAGCGGCTGCTCGGATTTTCGGTTTTGCGCATAGACATAGACGGCGATCGGCGGATCTGCGCCGCCGAAAGGCCGGTCGTCGCGCGCATAAGCCCAGAGCTGGCCGGTCTTGGTGCGCCCCCGTCCGGGGTCGAGCACCGGCGCCTTTGTCTCGTCGGCGAAGATTTTCGTCGACAATCTTATGTGTTCCAGAAGTCGCTCATGCACGGGCCGCAAATGCCAGGCGGCGCGTCCAACCCAGTCGGCGAGCGTCGAACGGTCGAGCGCGATGCCCTGCCGGGCGTAGATCTGGGCCTGCCGATAGAGATGCCGTGATCGGGCTTGGCCTCTCCCAAACCGAGTGCTGATATCCATTCGGTTCACCAACATCCGGAGCGCAACATCATGCAATTCTTTGCTGGAATCGACGTCTCGCTTGATAATTCGAGCATTTGCGTGATCGACGAACGTGGCGTCATCATAAAGGAAGGGCAAGTAGCCAGCGAGCCGGAGGAGATTGGTCGCTTCATCCGACATAAGGGCCGCAAGATCGAGCATATCGGGTTAGAGACGGGGGGACTTTCGCAGTGGCTTCACGCGGGGCTCGAAAAGCAGGGTTTTCGTGTTACCGTAATGGAAGCGCGCCACGTCCGATCTGCGTTTTCGGCCATGCGCGTCAAGACAGATCGCAATGACGCGAGAGGCATTGCACAGCTGATCCGTCTCGGCTGGTTCAAGTCGGTGCACGTCAAGACGGCCAGCGCACAAGAGGCACGAGCTCTTCTGAATGGCCGTCAATTTATCGTGGACAAAGTAACGGGCATCGAAAATTCGATGCGAGCGAATCTTCGCAATTTCGGGCTGAAGGTCGGGATTGTTTCGCGGCGGACCTGGCCAACTCGAGCACGCGAATTGGCTGCCGGCATAGAGGCGCTCGAGGCCCTCGTCGAATGCATGCTTAAGATCCGCGACGTCTTGCTGCAGGAGCTAAGAATGTTGGACAAAAAGCTTCTTGATTTGGCTCGCTCTGACCCGGCCGTGCAGACGTTGATGACCGCCCCTGGCGTCGGCGCGATCGTAGCGCTGACATTCAAGAATGCCCTCGATAATCCTGATCGGTTCCGGCATTCGAGAGATGTTGGTCCCTGGTTGGGATTGACGCCAAGCCGATATCAGTCCGGCCAGACCGATCGAATGGGGCATATTACGAAGGCCGGCGACGCGTCTGTTCGCACAGCCCTCTATGAAGCTGCAACGACTTTGCTGGGCCGGGTCACAAAATGGTCGGCTCTGAAGAACTGGGGGCTGCGCGTAGCGCGCCGAAGCGGCATGAAGAAGGCTCGCGTCGCGGTAGCGCGTAAGCTAAGCGTCATCCTTCACAGCATGTGGAAAACACAGACGCCCTTCCAGTGGGCCGCCGAA
This sequence comes from Methylocystis sp., assembly GCF_051062815.1. Lineage (GTDB taxonomy): Bacteria > Pseudomonadota > Alphaproteobacteria > Rhizobiales > Beijerinckiaceae > Methylocystis. Next base: position 9,421 of record NZ_JBPFDU010000094.1, read on the forward strand.
AAGAGCGCCGCAGCTTGAACGAATTGTCCGCCTGACATCGAACTGTCCTTGTTAAGCAGACGATGAATGTCCCGAGCAGGGACGAAGGTTGGTCGAGCCCGCATCTGCCGCAGTCGCCTCGAGCACGGGATAGAGATTGTGCCGTCCACCTCCTTATTCGCATCATGTGGCGGCTCCGCCGACCACGGACAGAAGCATGGCCCTGCTCGTGGCTTATTCTGACTTGACTGCAAGGGCCCGATCACAGAAGCGGAAGGTGATCTGCATATTTGGAAACGAGCACGTGGGCGACGGTCGCCTCGGTCGGCAGTCCGCCTTCGATCAGCCGCGCCGGGGCCGGCGCCTGCACGACCGCGCCCTCGCAGGCGCGACAGGCGTATTTGGGACGCCGAGTCACCAGCACCCGGAACTGCGCCGGCACAATGTCGAGCCGCTCGGAGACATCCTCGCCGATCCGGTGAAGCGCGCCCTTGCAGCAGGGACAGGCCTTCTCGTCGATGTCGACGATGGTCTCGATGCGCGGCAGATGGGCAGGCAGCGCGCCACGGTTCGTGCGGCGCTTTCTGGCCGCCTTCTCACGTTCGGCGGCGGATTTGGCTTCCGCCGCCGCCGCCGCGCCGGCTTCCGTCTGGTCGACCTCTTCAAGCGCGAGCAGCATCTGGTCTTCGGGAAGCGTCTCGGCGCGCCGCCCGAAGCGATGGCGCTGCATCTCCTTGATGATCTGAACCAGGCGCTCGTTGCCCGCGCGCGCTCGGCGAGAAGCATCGCCTTCAGTTCGTTCGGATCGTCGGGAAGCCTCTCGATCGCCTGCGCCATAGCCGCAGAACACCATATTTTCTGCCGTCTTTCGACGCTCTTCGAGGCCCTGATTCACTGTGTCGCAGCTCATCCCGGCAACGCGGGGGCCGGCGTCTCTTTCGCCGCGCGCACGCGCCGCCAATCGAGTCCTTCGAGCAGCGCCGACAATTGCGCCGCCGACAATCGCATGACGCCGTCATCGATCTTGGGCCAGCGGAACTCGCCGTCCTCCAGTCGCTTGGCGAAGAGGCATACGCCCGTGCCGTCCCAGAACACGAGTTTAATCCGATCCGCGCGCTTGGCGCGGAAAACGTAAATCGCGCCGTCGAAGGGATTGGCCTGCATCGTCTCGCGCACCAGCGCCGCGAGACCCTCCGCGCCCTTACGGAAGTCGACGGGCTTCGTCGCCACCATGACGCGGACCGCGCCCGTCGGGCCGATCACGCGCAGTCCGATCTTTTATCGTCCTTCAACGCGCCGACGATCGCGGTCACCAGCGCCGCCTCCGCCCCGCGCCATATCCATACGCGCGAACCGCCGATCTCAAGTTCGATAATCGGCGGCCGAACAGAGGCCGCTTGGGCGTCGGCCGGCTCGGCAGGCGTTGCTTTCACAGCTGTCGCTTCAACAACCGCAGGAACAAATGCTGAGGGAGTTTCGGCGTCAACAGCCTTCAAACTTTCCCGCGCCGCGCGCCGCCACGTGAACAATTGCTGTGGCGTCAAACCATGTCGGCGAGCAACTTGGCAGGCGTGGACGCCTTCCTCATAACTCTCCGCAACGATCGACGCCTTTTCTTCCGCCGTCCACGTGCGGCGGCGACCGGCCCCAGTAAAAATCTCGACACGTCGTGGCGGAGCCGCCTCAATCTCCGACACGTGCTTATGCTCTAAAATCGACATGTGTCGGAGCTCCTCAACGCTCCGAATATCGCCCCGTCCCTAGCCCCAGAAAAGGTGCGGTCAAAACAGCGCTTACGATGATGGAGACATCGGAGAGTTAGAACTCGACACCGAGTTCGACGATATGGCCGGTGAACTCCATCGATCCGAGCCGATGCGCATTCGTCGCGTCTGAGTAACGCCATAGCGCGCCAGCAATGCCTGCAAGCTGACGGTGCCTGTCCCGCGCTCTTGATGGTGACGACCTGGTTTACCGCTTTCCAGCGGGCACCCGCGACGTCAAAGGGCGTAGCGAGGGCGCGTCGGCAAGAATCTCTGCAAGTTGAGTTCGAGTCGCGTCGACCAAGTGTGTCGACAGGAGCTCGTTATGCGCCGGGAGAAACCTCCACCGGCCAATGTGTGAACCCTAAGCACGACCCTGGCGTTAAGTAGGAGTCGGAGCCTGCGCCGGAACCAGAACACAGGAACACGCGGGGGTGCCAAAGAAGGCTGCCGGTGCCTGCCACCATTACCACGCCGTTCACGTCCAGCTTTTCGGCAGAAGCGGCGGGACCGATGCCGACGTTGCCGCAAACGACCCCAAGGATGCAAAAAACCGCCGAGGAGTATCCCACCTCGGCGGCCATAATTCCCACAGCCTAAGCCGTGGCCTCGATGTTACTTTGCGTCGTTTAGGTTGATGTCGATAACGCTGAACGCCTGACCGTTACCGGCCCAGCCGACCCAGTGCGTGCCGTTGGCGGCATTAAACTGCGACTTCGCCATCAGCGCATAGCCGTCCAGAACGCAGCTACCGGAAGCCGATCCACCGAGGGCGCGGATCGGGCCGAAAGTTACGGTGCACTGGGAGTACTCGTTGTCGAACACAACAGTGCCGCCGGTCGAGTCGGTTCGCGACCGGTTGACAACGTTGGCGGTGACCGTGACGGACGACTTCGGACGGGCGCCGGGCGCGTTCTCCAGCTGAAGCGAGGTCTGCTGCGCCATCACCAGCGTGGGGGCGGTCGCGACCACACCGGCCGCCACGGCGAAAGCGCTAATGGTGCGCTTGAAATCAAGGGTATTCATTTGACTTCTCCAGTTTCGCGGCCCAGCCCCTGTGGCTGAACCTCTGGAGGCCACCCTGACGCTCTATCATCCCCACGGCAGCAAAGCGGCAAATGGAAACCCGCTTGCCTTATTTAGAGCCGCCACTGGCGTACCCAGCCGCCGCGGATTGAACGTTAATAGCGACAGGCGAAACCCGAGACGTCTTCACCTGCAAAGGCAGAATGGCCATCACCGAGGCGGCGATGGCTAGTGCGATAATGCGGCGTATCAGGATCATTCCGTCTCTCCGTTGTTCTTCTTGTTCTCCGGGTACCACTCAATGACGTTATAGTAGCATCCTTCCGGGATGAGGTCGCTCCCAGCCGTCGGGTTTAATTCGTCGCTCAGCTGAGCTACGACAACGGACGGAATGAGGACCTTCAAAGCAAGGACCCGGTGCACGAGGGCCGACTGCGCGGGCGCGAAGTAGTAATAAATCTGGCGACCTTCCTTCTCTTCTGAGAACAGGCCCAGATCCACCGCACGCTTGATCGCGCGGCGGACCGTCGGCCGTGACTTACACTCGATCAGCTCCCGGGCCACTTCGTTAAGCTTCTCTGCCGTCACGTGGCACTGGTATTTCGCCTGAGCGTGGATCAGCGCGTCGACAACTCCGCGGACACGAACGGTGAGATACTGGCCGTAAACGTGCTGGCAGATAAGCTCTTCCATAGCCTTGGAATTGATAGTCCGCATACCATCCCGTCGCGTCATCAACGTGGTGGGAAGCCGACCAGGGCCATCGCTGTATTCGTCACGCCGCGCCATGGCACACCTTTGAAAAGTGGTTTGACTTGCTCACGAGTGTCGACGCCGAATATGGCGGGACTGCGAAAGTGGGAAAAAATGAACTTATTTTCGGAAGCGTGGTGATTCTGAAAGGCGCGGGACATTCCGCGCCTCGCGCATAAGCCGCCAATATGGAACCTCGAGTCCGCCGCTCCGGCGGGCTTTTGCGCGTTCCGACGCGTCTCTCAAAAAGGTGCGATTTTCCGAGCGAAATCCCTGTTCCGAAATTCTTGACTTCTGCACAAATACGGCATCAGGCCAAGATAAACAGCCCCAGCGCTTCCCGTACTTCAGAAAGAGTTTGCTGCGTCACGAATCGTGACGTCTTTGTACCTTGCCGGAGGACATCAATCACATCATCCGGACGTCGGGCCAGTTCAGCTCGCCGCTCGCGGATAGGCGCGATCAAAGTCTCAAGCACTTGCTCCAATCTCTGCTTTAGAGCGATATCGCCCAAGCCACCATGTCGGTAGCTCGCCTTCAAATCGGCCACGGCATCTACGTCGGGGTCGAAAGCGTCGAGGTAGGTGAAAACGATGTTGCCCTCGATTTTACCGGGGTCAGATACGCGTAAATGGCCTGGGTCAGTATACATTCGGCGCACGGCAGTGCCGATCTCGTCGCGGGAAGCTGAGAGGTAGATGGCATTGCCTTGCGACTTACTCATCTTTCGCTCGCCATCGATGCCCGGTAGGCGGCCAATCTTGGGCACCACCGCCTTTGCCTCAGGCAAGACCTCGCGAGCGGCCTGCCGGTTGATACGCCGTACGATTTCGTTGGTTTGTTCAATAATCGGGACTTGGTCGTCGCCCACGGGCACAACAGTGGCCTTAAATGCCGTGATGTCGGCAGCTTGCGCGACGGGATAACATAGGAATCCGGCCGGGATATCGCGGCCAAAGCCACGCGTTCGAATTTCATCCTTGATCGTCGGATTCCGTTCCAAACGGGCAACGGTGACGTAATTCAAATAAAACAGTGTCAACTCATTCAATGCGGAGAGCGAAGATTGCAGGCAGATGGTCGTGTAGGCAGGATCAACGCCAACGGCGAGGTAATCGAGGCACACCTCGATAACGTTACGCCGAATCCGGTCGGGATTGTCGGCGTTGTCTGTGAGTCCTTGCGCGTCAGCTATCAGCACAAACTGCCGGTGGCTTCGTTGCATCGCGACGCGATTTTTGAGAGTGCCGACATAGTGACCTAGATGCAGAGGCCCGGTCGGACGGTCGCCGGTCAGGATGATTGGGGCAAAGTTTTCGCAATGAGGCATGGCGGTCTCGTCTTGATTAGAGCCGCCAGTGCGAAGTGGGGTTTTGGTGACAACCGAGCCCGCCTCAACCGGCGGCTTGGTTCGTCTTTGAACAAACGTCCGTGCCGCTCCTAGAAGGAGCGCCACCACTTCAGGGAAGTCGTCGGAGCGCTTGTCATAATCCGTAAGGTAACATTTGCGTCCAACAACTGCAACGAAGTTTGACGCTTCTAAGAACCTCGCCAAATCGGAGCATTTCTGATTCTCTGGCCGTGAGAGGATCGGAGGCGGATGGATGCGTGGCCAGCCGGGCTTTTTCGACGTAGACGAGCGGCTGAAACGGCTGAGCGGGCTCGGGGATCATCTGAAAGCGTTCGCGGCGGCGGTCGATTTCGAGAAGTTCCGCGCTGATCTCGTCGCAGCGCTTGGCTATTCCGATGGCGCGCAGGGCGGGGGCCCGCCGTTCGACGTCGTTATGATGTTCAAGGTCCTCGTGCAAGATCGGCGACGGATTCGCCATCTTTCCTTCGGCGCCGCGCTTCCTACTTCTGGTGTGTGAGTTTGTGCTTCGAATTGATTTAGGAAAGGCGAATGGATCAGCGCAAGCGGGTTTTGCTCGTAACCTTCGGCACTCTCGGCGACATATATCCCTTCATCGCCATCGCTCACGCAATGCGTCGGCGCGATCTCGACGTCGTCATCGCCGCGCCCGAAATGCATCGAGGATCGATCGAGCGCGAGGGCGTCGCATATGCTCGCTTGCGCCCGCACGAGAACGACATTGTCGGCGCGCTCGGCGTCGATCTTTCCGGCGCCTTCCGGATCATGTTGAAGAATCCGTATTTCATCTTGGACGAAATCTATCTTCGCTTCCTCTCTGAAACCTACGACGACACCCTGGCCGTGGCAGAAGGAGTGGACGCCATCGTCACGCATAATCTGCTCGTTGGCGCAAATTTGGCCGCTGAAGCCTGCGGCCTCCCGACGAGCGAGAGTCGCCCTTGCGCCATTATACGTGCAGTCGGCTGCGGCCCCGTCTCTGACCCCACCGGCGCCCTACATCCTTCAGCCCAGGTCGCGAACGGCGATCGCGTTTAACAAATTGGTCCGTTCCCTCATACGGATCGGCGTGAACATGCGGATGAAGCGCTTCCACGCCTTTCGAAGTAAGCTGGGACTACCACACTCACGCCAAGACTTTTTCCTCAATTTTGGCGGGAAGAACGGCGCAACGCAACTCTTTGGCCTCTATTCGCCCTATTTCGCGTCGCGCCCGTCGGATGGACCAGTCAATATGGAGGTTCCGGGCTTTCCCTTTTACGAACCTCAAGACGAGGGGAGGCGCGGTCTCAGCGAGCCATTGAAAACCTTCCTTTCCTCGGGGAGCGCACCAATCGTTTTCACCTTGGGGTCCTTCGCTCCTCAAGTGTCGGGCGACTTCTATGACATCAGTATAAGCGCGGCTCGCGCCCTCGGGCGTCGAGCGGTCTTGCTTGCTGGGCCAAAAGACGCCGGGAGGCTCTCGTCCTCGGTCGGCCCCGACGAATTCGTTTGCTGCGACGCGCCGCACAACGAACTCTTCCCCTTCGCTTTGTGCGTGGTGCATCACGGCGGGATCGGTACAACCGCTCAAGCCGTGCGAGCGGGTAGGCCGCAATTGATCGTCCCATTCTTCGGCGACCAGCCCGACCATGGTGAACGCGTCCAGCGCCTGCGCCTCGGTCTCGCGTTGAAACTCTCCAGCTATAATCTGCACAACGCGACCCACGCCCTCGCCGAGCTTTGCGACAACCGCTATCTGCGCACGGCACAAGACTTCGCCCTAGCCATGCGCACAGAACACGGGGTCGAAGCGGTCGCCGATTGGATCGTGTCCCTTGGCGTGGTGTAGCTGGTTGGCGTGATCGCCACGTTCGCCGGGAAGCCGGGTTGATCAGGCGGCTACAACGGGCAGCCCGACGATGGGATCATCGCTCAAGGGCGCGATTGTTTCCAGTGTCATGTATC
>NZ_JBPFDU010000095.1:0-36962 GCF_051062815.1 Methylocystis sp.
GCGCGCCGCCTTGGCCTTCTTCCATTCAGCGGCCAGCGCCTTGGCGAGCCATTCTCGATAGGAGCCGCCGACGGATTGAACGCGCCAGCGGGCCATGAAGTGCGCGGCCTTCATGATGGCGGAGCGGTTGAAGCTGGATGACATGGCGGCGGCCCTTGTTTAAATCTCTAATGTAATATATTTTGTCTAATCCATAGGTCGAAGTCAAGAGAAAACATCTAATGTCAGATAAATTAACTATCAGCCCGGAGCAATCCCGAGCCGCACGGGCGCTGCTTAATTGGTCTCGGGGCGAACTGGCGAAGCGCTCAAGCGTGTCTGTGGCGACGCTCGCGGACTTCGAAGCTGGCAAGCGCGCGCCATACGACAGGACGCTCGTTGATGTTCGCGAGGCATTGGAGAAAGCCGGCGTCGAGTTCATCGCCAATGGCGTTCGCTTGATCGCTGAAAACGACACAGTGCGGCACGCGACAAAATCAGAAAACTCTGACTGAGATCAGAAAAAGCTGATTAAATATCAACTGCTTATGAAACATTTTCGCTTGCGTGATTGGCGATTCTGTTGTTCCATCATCAGCGTGAGCTTGAATGTGGACGATGAGGAACACGACGATGGAACACGCAGAAAGGGAATGCTTCGCGATCATCCGCGCGAAGGTCGAGGCTTTCGGGAACGATGGGTGGCTTGAAATCGAGTTGGATGGGAAAACCGTGCGCTTGCCGCTTAGCGACGTGCGCGAGCTTCAATTCATCAGCGCTGCGGAGTGATGTTCCCGCTCGCCATAGGCTCGATGCGAAAGCGTCGGGCTTTATGGCGGCTCAGGATCGCGCCAGGCTCGCGCCGTCGCCCGCCGCAAAGAGATTTACGAGATTCTGCACCCGGAGACGAAGCGCCCCAACGAAGGTGGCGCATTTCGAGGGAACCAACATACAAAAAATGTGGTCTCGGCAAAAAATGCCGAGACCAGCTTCACCGCCGCTACCGCCAAGGCGACCGGCAAGGCTGAGCGCGATCTTGGCGTCAATCGAGACGCGCGGTTTTTTCAATCTGCCTTGACTTCTGCGCCGCTTATGTCACCTTGATTTTAGGTCACGCGAGCGGCGACCCCCGCCAGCAGCGATAGAGTCCAGAGACGAGCGCTTTCGAGCCAGTGTCCAGAGACGGAATCCAGTCAAAGAGGGGCCGTGACCTTCCTCCTATCTCACCAATCGAACTACGTCCGCAGGGACGCGAGGAAGGTCAGGTCGTGTATTTTCAAGATCACAACGACGATGCCCGCATAGCCGTTTTTAAGCGCTCAGTGGAGTGCAATCCGGCCAATAGGCATATTTATAAGGACAGCGCTCTCGCACTCGCGAAAACGCTCGTTGAGGCCAGGCGCGCTATGGCTGTCGCCGAAGGGCTTGAAGTCATCGAGGAAGTTCTTTGCGAGCGCGTCTTCAATGATGTCAACGCATACGTCGCTTCGTTCATACCCATGGGCGAAGACGACGATTTGCGTGGAGCCTTCGAGAACATCGCTTGCAACTGCTTCGCCGACAACAAAATCTTCGCTGACGAAGCATACTTCGAGCGCCTCGACGCGGAGCTTGAGAAGTTCAGGCGCGAAGAGTTGAGCTTGTTCGTCTGACTGCGGCTCCGGTCGCAAAAGAGCGCCCCGACCGTGGATGTAACGGCGGGGCGCTCGCGGAGGGGCTGCATTAAGCGGCGTTGCTGCGCCAGCTACTTGACGCGGCAAGCGCGTTGCGAACATCTGATAGCGCCTTGTTGACTGCCGTGACTTCGTGTTGCTTGTAGGCCAGACCATCCATCACGCTGGCGCGATCTTCGCCCCTGTAGCTGCCGCAGTCATAGCCTAGGTCTGCATCTTCAACCTCGGCGGCAATTTTTTCGAGGTAGACACGCGCAGGAGTCCCCTTCTCAAGGTCATCTGCCACCACATGGCTTGCGGTCGAGTTGGTGATAAGCCACATGGCGAGGGTTTTTTGTATTTCGAGGTTTGCCGTTTCGTCGGCGAGATTCGCAGCGATCATCGGCTCTATATCTGCAAGGCCGCGCCGAATCAGAAAGCTGAAAACATCGTTGATGCTGGAGCCTGGGCTGAGGATGGAGACGCCATCCTTCCACACGTAGATTTTCGTTAGCGCCTTGGCCGCGTCCTTCAGTTCCGGAGCGATCCGTAGGGCAAAGTTAGAGGTAGCCAATTCAGTTCTCCTGATATCGCTTGATTGCGATAATATCAATTCTGATATGTGATATCATGTATGTCAAGTGATATTGTTTTGAGAGGCAATGCAGACGCGCGCCATTCGTGCCAAGCCGGCGATGACGGACCCCGAGCGATGCGACGATTGGCGGGCTGACGAGACGCGCTCTTGAAAATTGCGGAGCGCAGCGGCAGAGCCGAGCGCCCCGACATCGCACGCCGTGCTTATCTGGTGCTTATTCGCTGTCGTGGCCCGCGTCAAAACATCATCGGAACAGCGATTAACTATCTGATTTCATTGGTGCCGGTTGCAGGATTCGAACCCGCGACCTACTGATTACAAATCAGTTGCTCTACCAGCTGAGCTAAACCGGCCCGTGGCGTCATCGAGGCGCATCGCGCGGCTTCTCTATGCGTCCAAGCCGGCGGAGAGGTCAATCCCGGGCTTTATCCGAGCCGCGTTGTCACCACGCTCAGCGCGGCGGCGCAGGCGTTCGACACATTGAGGCTCTTGATCGGCCCGGGAAGATCGAGCCGCGCGACGGCGTCGCAGCGTTCGCGCGTGAGGCGCCGCAATCCCTTATCCTCGGCGCCGAGCGCGAGCACCAGCGGCTTGGACAGCGGAATGGTCGAGAGCGATTCGGCGCCGTCCGAATCGAGTCCGACGCGCGCATAGCCGCGCGCGGCGAGGTCGTCGAGGGCGCGCGCCAGATTGACGACGGCGACGATCGTTACGAACTCCAGCGCGCCCGAGGCCGCTTTGGCGAGGACGCCGGAAAACTCCGGACTATGCCGTTCCGTGACAATCACCGCGTCGACGTTAAAGGCGCAGGCCGTGCGCAGGATCGCCCCGACATTATGCGGATCGGTGATCTGGTCCAGCGCGAGCACGACGCCGCTGACGCTGACGATGTCGGAAATGTCCGCTTCCGGCAGCGGCCGCGCTTCGAGCAGCAAGCCTTGATGCACGGCCTCGGGACCGAGCCGCCGCTCGAGATCGCGCGCGTCGACGAGGCGCGGCTCGAGTCCCGCCGCCAGCGCGAGCTCATTGATGCGCGGCAGCGCGGTTTCGGTCGCGTAAAGCGTCAGCAGCTTGCGCTTGCGCGCCGTCAGCGCGGCGCGCACGGGATGAGCGCCGTAAAGTGTGACGAGGTCGGGCGAGGCGGAGCGGAACGGGCTGCGCGTCTCGGACTTTGCGACCGTCGCGCGCCGGCCCCTCTCATGCGCGCTGCGGTCCTTGGGCGGCGGCCGGCGGGTCATCTCAGCACGGCCGTCTTGACCCACCATCCCGGATGCTGGGCGCGAATGACGCTGGCGGCGCGCACAGCCTCGCGCCGCGTCGAAAACAGCGCGAAGCATGTCGCGCCCGAGCCGGACATCCGCGCGAGCCTGCAGCCGCGGGCGCCGCGTAACATGGCGAGCGCATCGACGATCACGGGCGCCTGCAGACAGGCGGCGTCTTCGAGGTCGTTGCGCCCTTTCGCCAGCGCCGCAAGGAGTTCGTCCGCGCTTGGCCGGGCGGCGATGTCGGCATGCGCGGCGCCTTCCCGCAACGCGCCAGGTCGCAGTCCCAGCGCGGCGAAGACCGGTCCGGTCGCCACCGGCGCGCCGGGGTTGATCAGCACGGCCGGCAGGAGCGGCAGGCGAATCGGTTCGCCGAGCGTTTCGCCGGCGCCGCGCATCATCCGCGCGCGCGGGTCGAGGCAGACCGGCACGTCCGAGCCAATGGCGCGCGCGATCTCGATGAGGCGCGGGTCGTCCGGCGCGAGATGATTCGCCTTGGCCAAAAGGCGCAGCGCCGCGGCGGCGTCCGACGAGCCGCCGCCAATGCCGGCCGCGACAGGCAGACGCTTCTCGAGTCGAAACCGGCCGAGTCGCAGGCCGCTAATCTCTTCGGCGAGGCATCGTGCGGCGCGCAGCACGAGATTGTCGTCGCCGGCGCCTGCGGCCGAGGAGGTGGGGCCCGAAATCTCGAACGACAGCGCGTCGCCCGGCGTGAGGGACAATGTGTCTCCCGCGCCGGAAAAGGCGACGAGGCTTTCGAGCGCGTGGTAGCCGTCTTCCCGACGGCCGAGGACATGAAGCGTAAGATTGATTTTCGCGGGGGCGCGCGTCGCCAGCATCTGACCCCGGTCTCCGCAGTGGGGACGAATTTGCGGAGCGCGTTGAATTGGAGCGGGCGAAGGGATTCGAACCCTCGACCCCAACCTTGGCAAGGTTGTGCTCTACCCCTGAGCTACACCCGCATCCGTAGCGCCGGTTATGCGTAACGCCGAACCGTCGCGGCGTCGTTATGCCGGAAACGAATTTGCTTTGCAACTGGCGCGACGCCCCGGCGTCGACGCTCCGGAAGGGACGGCTCCCGGAGCGTCGCGACGTCTCACTCGATCATGCGCGCCGTGTTGCCGGTGTTTCCGGTGATGTTCGCGCTGTCAGGCGAGATCCAATGCGGAACCCAGGTAAGAGCGACGATGACGAAAGCGGTGAAGCCGATCAGATACACGAGGATCTTGCCGACTTCGCCGTCGTGAACATTAACGGCCATTTGCCTCTCCCATTTTGTGTTGTTCGGCTTTCGCCGGAAGGACAGGGACGGCGACGGATGATGCAGCGATGAAAACCGCCGCCGTCCACCAGGACAGCTACAGGGGGACTGCCATGGCTGGGCGTAGTCTGCGGAAACGGTGCACGGAAACAAGGACCACAGACAGTATTTCTGTTGGTCAAATACTTGGTATCATGAATTTTATACTTGGTGGACCCAGGCGTCGCCCGATGCGCCGGAAGGCCTGCCGTTCGGCTTGCCCACATGTTATCGAATTCTCCGCCATCGCCATTGGCTCAAACTGGAGGGTCCGCCATGTCCGAAGCTCTGAGCCATGAAGACATCGTCGATCTGCTCGCGCTCGAGCCTAATGCGACATGCGGCTTCGTCCGCATCACCTATACGAGCAGGCTGTCCTTTGGCGCGGACGCCTTGCCGCCGCCCTTCGCGCGCAGCGGGCCAGTGGGTTCAGCGCTCTACTTTCTGGTGACGCCGCACGCGCCGGTTCGGCTGCACCGAATTCGCAACGATCAGCTCTATCATTTTTATCTGGGCGATCCGCTGGAGCTGTTCATGCTGCATGGCGACGGCTCAACCGAGCGCGTGGTGGTTGGACCGGATCTGCGCGCCGGCCAGCGCGTTCAGCTGCTGATTCCCGGCGACACATTTCACACGGCGCGGCTTCTGGGCGGCGGACGCTGGTTTTTCGGCGCCAGCACCGAATGGCCGGGCGTCACGCCTCAGGACGTTGAAATCGGCGATCTCGATCAACTGGCGTCGAAATATCCTGGCGTGGCGACGGAGATCCGTTCAATCGCGGCGTCGGTCAAGAACGATCCGATAACGGCAGTCCGGCCGCGGTAGGATCTACTTGCACTCCTGGACGGCGCGGGCGAGCGCGTCCGACAATCCCTTGAGCGAATAGCTGTCGGTGGTGCTTGTCCCTTTAGACGAAGCGGCCTTGACGACGAGCTTGGCGCCGCCGCGCATCGCGCCGACGAATTCGCGCTCCCGCGACTGATCCTTCACCCAGGCGTTCGTTCCCTTGGTGATCAGTTCGTAGCTCTCGCCGTCGATGTCGGCGATCGCAGCGGAGCCGTCCTTGGTCGGATAGCCCAGATTGATCGCGACTTCATTGTGGATATTTTCCACGGGTCGCGTCGAGATAAAAATGTAGGCGGAGGTGTCTTTGAGCTTCGCTTTCGGCGCCCGCTCCTTGGGCTGTCCGAGCGCATAGCAGGTCCTGCTGCGCCCGCTCTGGGCGGCGTAGGCGCCCCATTCCCCATAGCTGCCGAGCTGCTCCGGCTTGTCGGAGCCTTTGTCGGCCGGTTTCTCGGCTTTTTCGTTTTTTGTCGGCTTTCGCTTGTTGGCTTTGGCGCTTGCGTCCTCGGCCGGGGCGTCCTCGGCGCCCGACTTGGGCTTCGCTTCGGCAGCGTTAAAAGCGAAGGCGATCGCCAGTCCGATGGCGACGACAGTGACGAAAAGACGGGAGCGCGTGCGAGAATCTCTAAGCATAGGCTCAGATTTTACCGGCGACGGCGGGCGCGAACAAGAGCTTCAGCGCGTTCTCGCTCCTCGGCCGGCCCGAGCCTAGCCTTCTTTTCGAGCCGCCATCAAGTAATTGACGTCCGTATCGTGGCTTTTTCGCCAGCTTCTGGTCAGCGGCTGGAAGCTCATGCCGACACGGTCGATCTCCCGCATGCCGCTGTGACGCACCCATGACGAGAGCTCGTCCGGGCGGATGAATTTGTCATGGTTATGGGTGCCTTTCGGCACCCAGCCGAGCACATATTCGGCGGCGACGATGGCCAGCAGATAGCTTTTCGTCGTCCGGTCGATCGTCGCCAGAAAGAGCAGCCCGCCGGGCTTCAGCAGCCGCCCCAGCATGGCGACGAATTCCCGTGGCCCTTCCACATGCTCGATGACCTCGAGCGCCGCCACCGCATCGAACTGCTCGCCGGCCGCGGCGAGGTCTTCGGCGGTGATATTGCGATAATCGATGTCCAGCCCGGACGTTTCGGCGTGCCGTTTCGCGATGGCGATGTTGTTGGTCGCGGGGTCGACCCCGGTCACATGAGCGCCGAGCTGAGCCAGCGATTCGCTCAATATGCCGCCGCCGCAGCCGATATCGGCGATGCGCACGCCCTCCAGCGGTCGGTCTCCGGGCGCGTTTAAGGCGCTGGCGTCATGTCGGATGAACCGGCGCACGTGATCGCGGATATAGGCGACCCGAATGGGGTTGATCTCATGGAGAATCCCCATCTTGCCGTTCTTGTCCCACCAGAGTTCGGCCAGGCGGTTGAAACGCGCGACGTCTTCGGGATCGACGCTGGCGGAGTGGGGAGCGGACTGTTGGGGCAAGAGGAACCTCGCGAAATTTTTGAGAAGTTAATTCCCCTGTCCTCGTCCTTCGAGACGCCGCCTGCGGCGGCTCCTCAGGATGAGGTCAGGGAATGATGCGAAAGCTCCTCATCCTGAGGAGCGCGCGAAGCGCGCGTCTCGAAGGACGAGGAGCTTAAGCAAGATTCCTTGGCGCGACCGCCGTTGACAGGTCCGCCGACGCGGACACATATAGCGCCGCTTCCTGTGGGACGCGAGCGCCTCGCCCATTTTCGGTCTTCATGTCACGCCTGGTTATGAAATTCGGCGGCACCTCGGTCGCCACCGTCGAACGCATCCACAATGTCGCGCGCCATGTGAAGCGCGAGGTGGATGCTGGACGTGAGGTCGCTGTGGTGGTCTCGGCGATGGCCGGCAAGACCAATGAGCTGGTCGCCTGGTGCAAGGAGGCGGCGCCGCTTTGCGACCAGCGCGAATATGACGCCGTCGTCGCCTCGGGAGAACAGGTGACGGCCGGCCTCCTCGCGATGGCGTTGCAGAAGGCGGGGATGCCCGCGCGCTCCTGGCTCGGCTGGCAGGCGCCGATCTACACCAACTCCACGCATGGCGCGGCGCGAATCGAATCGATCGACGGCTCGGGCATCATCCAAGGCTTCAGCCGCGGTGAAGTCGCCGTCATCGCGGGCTTTCAGGGCGTGCACCGTGAAACCGGGCGGATCACGACCCTCGGACGTGGCGGCTCGGACACAAGCGCCGTCGCCATCGCGGCGGCGATCAAGGCCAAGCGCTGCGACATCTATACGGACGTTGACGGCGTTTACACCACCGATCCGCGCGTCGTGCCGAAGGCGCGGCGCATGGACAAGATCGCTTTTGAAGAGATGCTGGAAATGGCGTCGCTCGGCGCGAAGGTCCTACAGGTGCGCTCGGTCGAGGTCGCGATGGTGCACGGCGTGCAGACCTACGTGCGCTCGTCCTTCGACGATCCGGAAAATCCGGGGCAGGGGACGCTGATCTGCAACGAGGAGGACATTGTGGAAGCCCAGGTCGTCACAGGCATCGCCTTCTCGCGCGACGAAGCGCAGATCACGCTTCGGGGGGTCGCCGACAAGCCGGGCGTCGCGGCGGCGGTGTTCATGCCCTTGGCCGAGGCGGGAATCAACGTCGACATGATTGTGCAGGTCGTCTCCGAGGAGGGCATGACCGACATGACCTTCACCGTAGGAACCGCTGATTACGAGCGCGCCTTTGCAATCATCGAAAAGGTCAAGGACGCGATCGGCTTCGCGAGCATAACTGGCGAAAAGGACGTGGCCAAGATTTCCGCGATCGGAATCGGCATGCGCAGCCACGCCGGCGTCGCCGCACAGGCGTTTCGCGCTCTGTCACAGAAGGGCGTCAATATCCGCGCCATCACCACGTCGGAGATCAAATTTTCCGTGCTGATCGACGAGGCGTATACCGAACTCGCCGTTCGCACGCTGCACTCGCTCTACGGCCTCGACGCCGCTTAGTTGGGCGGTATAGCCACGCTTGAAGGCCAGCGTCGCCGCGACATCTACCGCAACCACAATGGTTCGCGTGGAGGATGTCCCATGGAAGAGCTTACCAGTAACGTCGTCTCCGAGACGAAACTTGATCCGACGGTCGCCAAAGCGGCGCTCGGCCTTGTGCTCGGTTTTCTTCGCGACAAGGACACCACCGGCAATATGCAGGTAATGATCACGAAGATGCCGCGCGCGCAGGAGGACATCGAGGCCGCGCAGTCGGTTGGCGACGGCGGCGTCACACAGGTCATCGAAGGCATGACGAGCTTTATCGGCCACGGCCGCGCCGATGTGAACATTCTTGCCGGACAGCTTGAAAAGCTCGGAATCAGCGAAGCTCAGACCGATGCTTTGGTGCGTGAAGTCGTGAAGCGCGCCGAAAATATCCTTGGCGCCGAGGGCGCCGAGAAGATCAGGAATATTCTGCCGGCCCTGCGTGAGCGTACCGACTCGCCGACGGATCTGCGCAAACGGGCGTAACGGTCTGGCTGACGCGCGTTGCGCGCGCGTCAGCCCTCCGGCGGGCATATAAGCGCAATCGGAACGCTTGATTTTCCTTCCAGTCGCGGCGACAGTCCGGCTCTTTCGGTTTGCGAAGGGGAGGCCTGCAATGGATGAACTGGTGGCGCGCGTCTCGGCGGCCCTTGGCGTTGACGCAGAGGTCGCCAGGACCGCGGTGGGTCTTGTTTTGGGATTTCTTCAAAAGGAATCGCGTGACGGCGCCGTATCGGAGTTACTCGCTCAGCTTCCCGGCGCCCCTGAGGCGATCCAGTCCGCCGAATCCGCGGGCGGCGGAAGCGGGCTTGCGGGCTTGATGGGGGGCATGGGCGGGTTGATGGGCCTTGCCGCCAAGCTGAACGGCGCCGGCATCGATATGGGCCAGATTCCTACACTGGGTCATGAGATTTTCGGCTATGCCGAAGAGAAAGTCGGGCCGGAAAAGTTACGGGAGATCGTCGATTCGATCCCAGGCATAGCGCAGTTCGTTTGATCCCTATCGTCTGAGGCTTGCGATTGTCACGCCGCTCGCGCGCAGCGCCCCGAGAAGGACGCCCGCGTAGACGAGCGCGCCGACGACGGCGATCGCGGTGAGCGCGACGAGATTGGCGAGAGCGCCGAAATGCGCGCCAAGAGCCAAGGCGGATGAACGCCCGAAAATGGCGACCGCGGCGAGAAAGGCGCAGGCGACAAATGTCGCGCCGAGCGTCTTCACGAAAACGGCGTCGAATCGCATTCCTTTCTGGGCGAGCGCGAGTCCGACGAGCGCGGCGAGGTTGATCCACAATCCGACGGACGTCGCCGTCGCGAGCCCGACCGCCCCGAGCGGTCGAAACAGCACGATCTTCAACGCGACATTCGCGGCGAGCGCCGCCAACGCGACGAGCATCGGCGTTCTTGTGTCGCCGCGCGCATAGAAACTCGCGCGCGCCGACGCGATCAGCACGAGCGCCATGAGACCGGCGCCATAGGCGGCGAGCACGTCCCCGGCGGCGTAGGCGTCGGCCGCCGAGAATTTGCCGCGCTGGAAGAGTCCCGCGACGATCAACTCGGGGATCGTGTCGAAGGCGATAAAAAAGGGCGCCGCCAGCGCGACGGTGAGCGCCATGGTTCGGCTCTGCGCGTGAAGCGCGCCCGCCTCATCGCCCGCCGCGAGCCGGCGGCTCATCTCCGGCAGCAGCACCGTGCCGGCGGCGATGCCGATCACGCCGACGGGAAGCAGATAGAGCCGCTCCGCATAGGAGATCGACGACACGCCGCCGTCGGGAAGCATCGATGAGAGAATTGTGTCGGCAAGCACGGCGATCTGCGGACTGGCCGCCCCGATGATCGCAGGCCCCAGGCGAATGAAGAAATCGCGCACGCGCGCCCAATGCGGCCTGCGCAAGCGCTGCAGGACGCCAATGCGCCGCGCCTGCCACATCAATAGTCCGAGCTCCAGAACGCCGGAGATGGTAATGCCCCAACTCGCCGCATAGCCGGCGTTTGGAAAAAGGAAGGCGACGGCAAGCGCCGCCATCACGGAAAGATTCATCAGAACGGGGGCGAAGGCTGGAAGCGCGAAGCGGCCGCGCGCGTTCAGGACGCCCATGTGCAAGACGAAGAGCGTGATGAAAAGCAGATAGGGAAAGGTGATGCGCGTCAGATTGACGGCCAGCGCGAATTTTTCCGGCCGGTCGTCGAGGCCCGGCGCGATCAGAGAGACAAATTGGGGAGTCAACGCCCATACGATCGCGAGCAAGATGATCTGCGAGGCGAGGAGCAGGGTGTAGACTTCGCCGGCGAATTCCTCGGCCGCCGCGTCGCCCTTCTGCTCAATCGCCATTGAATAGGATGGAACGAAAGCCGTACTGAACGCGCCTTCGCCAAAGATCTGGCGAAAGCTGTTGGGCAGGCGCTGGGCGATGAAGAAGGCGTCCGAGACGGCGCCCGCGCCCATGATCGCCGACTGCACGGCGAGCGAGAGAAATCCCGTCACGCGCGAGAGCAGGGTGAAGCCGCCGACCGAGAGCAGATTGCGAATCATCGCAATCGTCCTAGCAGGATTTGGTCAAGCCTGCGCTCCCATCAGTGCTGCGGGCAGTGCAGGGAGTATCCGCCAGTGATCGTGGCAAGCTCGTCGCCTTCGCCCCGAGACCAGTGGATGTTGGCGCTGCGTCGGCATTTGTCGGAAATGTCGGCCTGGCGTTCGTATGTGGCGACGTCATTGTCGGCGTCGACCGTGAACCCGTCGCTGCGCAGCTCATCAATGAGATCGTCGACTTCCGTCGAACCCAGGTGAAAGCGTTTGGCGAGCCGCGCCTGGAAGAGCCGCTGGTCGGCCTCGGTTTTCGATTCGGGCAGGCCCTCGAGCAGGGTCGGCAGCGAGGGGGGCGCCACGAAGCGCCACATGCGGACGCCGAATGCGCCGAATAGCGCGACGACCGCAGCCGCAATGATGATGTTCCTGCCGCGCAGTAGCGAACGGCCCGCATCGGTGCTCATGGATTCACGCCTCGTCCCCTGTGTGCAGTTGCAGCGCGTGACGCATCTGCGAAAGCCCGCCCGCTTTCAGTTTGTCGACGCCCTACTCGCCCGCTTTGCCGTTGGTTGCTTCGTTCTCGCCCAGCCTCTCGGCGACGAGATAGAGCGGCCTTCCCTTTACCTCATTGAAGATGCGGGCGACATACTCGCCGAGCACGCCGAGCGAAATCAGCTGAACGCCGGAGAAGAAGGCGATCGAGACCACCAGAGTGGGGAAGCCCGGCGTATCCACGCCAAAAACCATGGTGCGGGCCCAGTAGTAGCCGGCCATGGCGATCGCGAAGGCGGAGATCGCTAAACCGACATAGGTCCACACCTTGAGCGGAATCGACGAGAACGACATCAGCCCGTCGAGCGCAAATCGCGCAAGCTGAACGAAATTGAATTTTGACGTTCCGCCGGCGCGGCCTTCCACGTCGAAGGGCACGCCGATCGATTTGAAGCCGATCCAGGCGAAGAGCCCCTTATTGAAGCGCGCGCGCTCGCGCATCGTCAGCAGCGCGTCGACCGCCTGCCGGTCGAGCAGGCGGAAGTCGCCGGCGCCCGGCGGCAGGCGCACGTCGCCAAAGTTCTCCAGCAAACGGTAAAAAACATGAGTGAACGCTACGCGCAGCTTGGGATCGGTCGCTCGGTCGATGCGCTCGCCGTAGACGTTCTTATAGCCTTCCCGCCACTTCTGGATGAATTGCGGGATGACTTCCGGCGGGTGCTGCAGGTCGGCGTCCATGATGATAACGGCGCGTCCCAGCGTGTCGTCGAGCCCGGCGACGATCGCCACCTCCTTGCCGAAGTTGCGGGAAAGCGACAGGGCGCGAAAGCGCGGCTCCTCGGCGCAGAGGTCGCGTAATATCTCCAGACTCCCGTCGCTGGAGCCGTCGTCGACGAAGATTGCTTCATAGGAGACGTCGCATGCGTCAACAGCCAAGGCGAGTCTGGCCGTTAGCGAGCGAAGATTTTGCGCTTCGTTGAAGATGGGGATCACGAACGATAGATCGGGCCTGTTCATGGCGGCGTTTAAACCAATATTTATAGGCGGAGCATAGGATTAACAGGCGCAGCATAGGCGAAGTCGCCTGGGCGGCGCAGAGGAGCGGGCGATGGTTGATAACCAGATTGTTGCGGTATGCGCGGACGATTACAGCCTGTCTTATGGGGTTAGCGCCGGCATTTTGGAAGCGCTCGACGCGGGGAGGCTCACTGCGGTTTCGGCTTTGGTGAATGGTCCCCGCTGGCCCGCCATGGGGCTAGAGCTGTCTCGCCGCAGTCGAAACGCGGACGTCGGCCTGCATTTCAATCTCACCCTGGGGCGGCCTCTCACGTCGATGCCGAAGTTCGCGCCGAATGGAGAGTTTCCCCCGCTTGCCAAAGTTGTGCAGATGGCTTTCGGCCGGCGTTTGCCTATGGACGAGATCCGCGCTGAGATCGATCGGCAGTTCGACCGGTTCGAAGCGGTGATGGACCGTCCGCCGGACCATGTCGACGGCCACCAGCATATTCACGTCCTTCCTGGGATCAGGACGGCGCTGCTTGACGCGATGGAGGCGCGAAAGCTCGGCGGCCGGGCCTGGGTTCGCGACGCCGGGGATGGCTTACATCGCATTCTGTTGCGCGGCATCAACGCCCGCAAGGCGCTCTCCGCTCTGTCGCTGGCCAGCGGCTTTCGCCGGGAGGTGCGCCAGCGCGGCTTCGGCGTCAACGACGGCTTCGCGGGATTCTCGGATTTTCACCCGAGCTTTGATTATGCGAGAATCTTTCAAAGCTATCTTCGAGCGCCTGGCCGCAGACATCTCATCATGTGCCATCCAGGCCATGTCGACGAAGAGCTGTGCAAGCTCGATCCGGTGACGATCACGCGTGAGCAGGAGCTTGCTTTCCTGCTGTCGACGCGACTGCCGGAGATGCTGGAGAAGCGCGGCCTGCGTTTGGGTCGTCTGTCGCAGGCGGACCGGAACCTAAGCGCCGCGCAAGCGGCGCCTCAGTAGATCCCTTCGAAGGAGATCGGCGCCCGTTTCTTGCCGTCCTCCAAATAGATGTCTTTCAAAAACGACGCGCGTCGGCGGTTGAAGGCCTGCAGCCACCAGCCGTCGCCCAGCGGATCGAAGACCGGCGCGTCGGTTCGGCGGAAGATCGCGGTCGAGCCGACAAACTCCACCTTTTCGAACATGTGATCTTCGCTCAGGAAATCCGCGAGCCGGCTAATGGTTGGAATATGAATGTCGTCGACGACGAGCAGCCCGTCCGTCTTCAGGTGCGGATAGAAGTAATAATATTCGAGCTCGGGGAACGGAAAGCCGTGCGGACCGTCGATCAGGACGAGGTCGTAGCGACAATGGTCTTCATGTCGCGGCAGCGTGAGCTGAGTTGGCCCAAAGACAAGGTCGAGACGGTCCGGACGCGTCGCGGGACAGTTCATGAAATAGTCGACGCTGGACGCTTTCTGTCCGCGATCGTCAAAGCAGAAAACCTTGTGCCGTTCGGCGATGCGCGAAAGAAAGATCGTGGATTTTCCGCAGCCCGTTTCGGCCGAGAAGATCTCGGTCCCGGTCAACAACCGCTCGATGCGCAGCAAGGTGCGCAGGGGCATCGAGCCCGCGCTGTGGGCGAAGCCGAAGGCGCGCTCATAGTCGCCGATTTCGGCGGCGATATTTTTGTCGCGCGTCGCCTGGGCGCGCAGGGGCGACGGCATTGACGAGAGGGGAGAACTCCACAGCCTTCGCCGCACTCGATTGATCAGTTTGCGGGCGAAGAATGAGGGCATGGCTCAGGATGTTTCTCGAGAGTCCGCGGAACGCTTGACGGCTTATAGCAGCGCGCGCCTCGACAAGGAAGCGGTCGGCCGCAGCCAGCCGCTTTATCCCGGCGCCGAATACTTTCAAACGAATTCAATATCTAAACCGAAATCGAAGACCGGCGCGGAGTGCGTCAGCGCGCCAACAGAAATAAAGTCGACGCCGGTTTTCGCTATTTCCGTCACGCTGGCGAGCGTGACGCCGCCGGAGGCTTCACAGATCATGCGGCCGCCGACGAGCGCCACGGCGCTGCGCAGATCGTCGAGCGTCATATTGTCGAGCAGCACGGCGTCCGCCCCCTCGTCGAGGACCTCGCGCAGCTGGTCGAGCGTATCGACTTCGACCTCGATTTTGACGAGATGGCCAATATTCCGCTTGGCGGCTCTGAGCGCCGGGATGACGCCGCCAGCGACGGCGACGTGGTTATCCTTGATGAGCACGGCGTCGTCGAGGCCGAAGCGATGATTGACGCCGCCGCCGCATCGCACGGCGTATTTCTCCAAGGCGCGCAACAAGGGCGTGGTTTTGCGCGTGTCGCAGATTCGCGCGGACGTGCCGGCGACGGCGCTGACGTAGCGCGCCGTGAGCGTGGCGACGCCGGACAGCCGGCCAAGAAAATTGAGCGCAACCCGCTCGGCGGAAAGAATGGGCCGGGCCGGGCCGGAAATGATAGCTGCGAGCGTTCCCGGCTCGACGCGGGCGCCATCGGCCGCCTGCGCTTCGAAGCTGATCTGACGATCCATCAGCGCGAAGGCGGCGCGCGCCGCCTGAAGTCCGGCGACCACGCCCGAATCGCGCGCGATAATCCCCGCCCGGGCCTGCGCGCTCGGGAGGATGGTCGCCTGCGTCGTGACGTCGCCGGCGCGGCCCAAATCTTCGGCGAGCGCGGCGCGAACCGCCTCCTCGATCAGCATCGGGGGCAAATCGGGGATCATGACTCAACCTCGTCGGCGACGCGCAGGACGGCGTCGAGCGTCGTGAGCGAGCGGCGCGCGAGCGCGGGGTCCGGCTGCGGAAAGTCGGAGCGGAAATGCGCGCCGCGGCTCTCGCGTCGTTGGAGCGCGGCCGCCGCTATGAACAGACCCGTCGTCAACATATTGCGCGCCTCAATATCGCTCGTTCGCGAGATCATGCGCCGGATCGACCGTACCGCGACCGCGAGCCCGGCGCCGTTGCGGATGACGCCCACATTCGCCGACATCAGATCGCGCAACTCTTCGACGACCGCGAAATCACGATCGCGCGGCACTGGCTCGAGGCGCTCCGCCTTCGGGCGCCATTCGACCGGCAAGAGCGGCGTCGCGAGCACGTCCGCAGCGACGCGGGCGCCGAAAACGATCGCCTCGAGAAGAGAATTGGACGCGAGCCGGTTTGCGCCGTGAACGCCGGTCGAAGCGACTTCGCCGACCGCCCAGAGGCCATCGAGCTTCGTGCGCCCGCGGTCGTCAGTCCAGACTCCCCCCATATGGTAATGCGCCGCTGGCGCGATCGGAATCAGTTCGCGCGAAGGATCGATCCCGGCGCTCATGCAACTTGCGTAAACGGTCGGAAAGCGCGCCGGGAATTCGGCGCCGATGGCCGAACGGGCGTCGAGAAACGCGCCCTTTCCAGCCTTGATGCTGGCGAAGACGCCGCGGGCGACAATGTCGCGCGGCGCAAGCTCTCCATTGGAATCGATGTCGAGCATGAAGCGTCGGCCATCCCGATCCACGATCGTCGCGCCCTCGCCGCGCAGAGCCTCGGTCGCCAGCGGCGCCGGATCGGCGTCAATGTCGATCGCCGTGGGGTGAAACTGAACAAACTCCGCGTCAGCGATCAGCGCGCCCGCCCGCGCCGCCATAGCGACGCCAATGCCGCGCGCCTCCAAAGGGTTGGTCGTGACCCGGTACAGATGGCCAACTCCGCCCGTCGCGAGGATGAGCGCCGCACAGGGCGTCTCGTGGATCATGCCGGCGTTGTCGCGGGCGCGAACGCCAACCGCGCGACCCCCGCGCACCACGATCTCCTGCGCGGAATAGCCTTCGACGATGTGGATCGATGGGGTTCTGGCGACTTCCTTGGCCAGAATGTCCATGATCGCCCGCCCGGCGACATCGCCCTGGACACGCACGATGCGCCGACGCGAATGCGCCGCCTCCTGGGATGGAAGAAAGCCGCCGAGCGCCGACCGATCGAAGGGCGTTCCCATCGCCGCGAGATCTTCGACGCGCGCGCGCGCTTCTTGCGCCATGCCGAGCGCGATGTCGCGTTCGACGAGGCCGCCGCCCGCCGCCACCGTGTCGTCGGCGTGGCTTTCCGGCGTGTCGCCTTCTTCGACGGCCGCGGCGATGCCGCCCTGCGCCCAAAAGGACGAGCCGCTGTATCCGACGGGCGTCGGCGCGAAGATCGCCACGGGCGTCGGCGCCAGTTTCAGCGCGCAGAACACGCCTGCGAGCCCGCCGCCGACGATGAGGATGGGAGGCAAATTCTCGCGCATCGACGCCTAGTCGACCGCGACTGCGGCGAGCCGCGCGAGCGCGGCGGCCTCACGGGCGATCGCCGCTTCGACCAGGCTGCGCGCGCGCGGCGGCAAGGGCAGGGCGAGGGCCGCCGCATGACCCTTGGGCGACATTTTGCACAATGTCTTGCCGAGAATGTCGACGAGCTTGTCGTCGGCATAATCCCGATGCTTTTCCAGAAATTCGTCGAAGTAATGCTCGAGAAAAACAATCGCGGCGATGTTTTCGAGCGCCTGCGACTCCGGGTCTTTCTTGAGCTGTTCCTTACGGATCAGCGCGCCGACATGCGCGACGGCCGCTTCGTCGTAGCCATGCGCCCGCATGATCTGCGCAGCAAGATCGGCGTGGTGGATGCGGCAGGCGCGCCGCCAGTCGTTGTAGCCGCGACGGCCTTCCTCATAGGTCGTGCGCTCGATCTCCCAGCGGCGCAGATGTTGCGCGCGCGTCGCAATCTTGAGGAGATCGGAGGCGTCGGGGTAGAGCGCGGCAAGCCGAGCGCTCATGCGCTCGGCGTAGACCTGCTCGAAGGCTCGGCCCTCGACGCGGCGCGGATCGTCGGCATTGGCGGCGTCGATGGCCGCAATCGTCGCATCGAGCGCCAGCATTGTCCGCCCTGTTCAAGTCAGGCCCAGCGGCCCGCAGTCTAGCCTAGATCGATCATCCGTTGCACGCTTCGGCGCGCGCGCTCGGCCACTGCGGGATCAACGGTCACTTCTTCGCGGACGTAAAGCAGGCTGTCGAGGATTTTCGGCAGCGTGATGCGCTTCATATGCGGGCAGAAGTTGCACGGCCGCACGAATTCGACGTCCGGCGTTTCGGCGGCGACATTGTCGGCCATCGAGCATTCGGTGACGAGCAGCACGCGGGCCGGCTTCCGGCTGCGCACAAAATCGATCATCGCCGCCGTCGAGCCGGCGAAATCCGAAACCTCGATCACCTCGCGTGGACATTCCGGATGCGCGAGCACCTGCACGCCGGGATGATCGGCGCGATAATTCTCGATCTCTTCGGCGGTGAAGCGCTCATGCACCTCGCAGGCGCCGCTCCAGGCGATGATCTTCACTTTCGTCTGCGCGGCGACATTCTGCGCCAGATAGCGGTCGGGAACCATGATCACGCGCTCGGCGCCGAGGCTCTCGACGACCTTTACCGCGTTCGACGAGGTGCAGCAGATGTCGACCTCGGCTTTCACATCGGCTGAGGTGTTGACATAGGCGACGATGGGAACGCCGGGATATTGCTTGCGCAGCGCGCGCACGTCCGCGCCGGTAATCGACTCCGCAAGCGAGCAGCCCGCCTTCAGGTCGGGAGTGAGCACGACCTTGTTCGGATTGAGCAGCTTCGAGGTTTCGGCCATGAAATGCACGCCGCCCTGAACGATGATGTCGGCGTCGGAATTCGCGGCAAGCTTGGCGAGCTGCAGGCTGTCGCCGATGTGATCGGCGACGCAATGGTAGATCTCCGGCGTCATGTAGTTGTGCGCAAGGATCGTGGCGTTGCGCACATGTTTGAGATCGTTGATCGCCTTCACGTAAGGGGCGTGGAACGGCCATTCGACGGGCGGAATGACGCGCGCCACGCGCTCGTAAAGATGCGCGGTCGCGGCCTGGACCTCGGGCGTCCATTCCAGAGCGGGGCGGGGAAGGGCCGGAAAGCGGCCGCGAGGGCCAACGCCAAGGGCGCGTGCCGGAGGCTCGCGCCTCGCGCTCGGCGCGCTTCGAACGTCGCTGGTCAGGAGTGTCATTGTTTGGCGCCTCACGCTTATACTCAGATTGAGTATAAGTAGCCCCCAATAAATCTCCGAGACGGATCCCCGCTCGGAGCGCTCAAGCTTCCAAGACTAAGCCGCGGACGAGGATCCCGCAACTTCGTCGCGCAAGACATGTGCTCGGCACGAGTATATGTCAAGGGAAGGACGGGCCAGGGACGGCGCTGCGCTTCCGCGGATGACGCTTTCGGCGCGGGTCAAAGCTGCTATAGACGGCGCATGCAATCAGGGGCGACGCCAGCTTCTTTCCCGCACCGGCACCTTCTCGGCATCGAAGGGCTGTCTCGTCCCGACATCGTCACCCTCCTCGACATGGCCGAGGAGGCGATCGAAGTGTCGCGGCGGGTCGACAAGAAGCGTTCGAGTTTGCGCGGGCGGACGCAAATCAATCTGTTTTACGAATCGTCAACGCGCACCCAGGCGTCCTTCGAGATCGCCGGCAAACGTCTGGGCGCGGACGTGATGAACATGTCGGTCGCCCGCTCCTCGGAGTCGAAAGGCGAGACGCTGATCGACACGGCGGTGACGCTCAACGCGATGCGGCCGGATATCATCGTCGTTCGCCATGCGCATGCAGGCGCGGCGCATCTTCTGGCGCGAAAGGTCGACTGTTCCGTCGTCAACGCCGGTGACGGCGCGCATGAACATCCCACTCAGGCGCTGCTCGACGCGCTGACGATCAGGCGGAACAAGGGCCGCATCGAGGGGCTGACGATCGCGATTTGCGGCGACATTCTCCATTCGCGCGTCGCCCGCTCAAACATTCTGCTGCTTGGCGCGCTTGGCGCCCGGGTGCGCGTCGTCGGGCCTTCGACGCTTGCGCCGGACAGTCTTTCGCGGCTGGGCGTCGAGGTGTTTCACGACATGAGACGCGGACTTGAGGCCGCTGACATCGTCATGATGCTGCGCCTTCAGCGCGAGCGCATGGCCGGCGCGCTGACGCCAAGCGCCCGCGAATATTTTCACTTCTTCGGGCTCGACGAAGAGAAGCTGGCCTATGCGGCGCCCGATGCGTTGGTGATGCATCCCGGGCCGATGAATCGCGGCGTGGAAATCGACACCGCCGTCGCCGACAGCGCGCGCTCGCTTATTCGCGAACAGGTCGAGATGGGCGTTGCGGTGCGCATGGCGGTGCTCGAAGCGCTCGCGCAGCACCTGCCAAATGTGTAAGCTTCTCCAAAATCAATGATCGTAGGGGAGTAGAAATGATCAAGCTCATCCGCTTTGTTGGGCTCATCATGCAGTCAATCTTGATCGAGTTTTTACACGTCTTCGGCCTCGTGGCGTTTCTTCTCGCCGCAGCGCTCGGGTATTTTCGGCTGCCGTCCTGGCTCGTGCCAATCGTCGGCATTATCTGTGGAATCATCGCCGACAAATTCATTGACCAGACCGAAGTCGTCAGTCTTCTCGAACGGGCGGCGTCCGCCAATCAGCGCGGCGGCTTCCTGGTGATCGTCTACATCGTCATTGTCGCCGTCGGCTATGTCGCAGGCGCTTATGCGCGCGCGACGGTGCATCGCCGCAAGATCGCGCAGGCGACGCCGCGTCAGGCGGCTCAGCAGCCGCAGGCGGCGAACCCGGCGGCCAAGCAGCCGCAAAAGCGCAAGCGCAGCTGACCGCCATAGAGCAGGCTCCGAAAAAGCTGACAGACTTTTTCGATGAGAACCTGCTCCAAGATTTTGCTTTTGAGCGATTCCTTATCGATCACATGATTCCACGTGATCGGGAAACGCTCCAGGCTTGAGGAACGCGCGCCGATTTTCGGCGCGTTTCCGTCACAGCCCTTCGAACAGCGCCGTCGAAAGATAGCGTTCGGCGAAGGACGGGATGATCAAAACGATATTCTTTCCCTCGGCCTCGGGCCGGCTGGCGATCTCCAAGGCGGCGGCGACGGCGGCGCCCGATGAGATGCCGCCGGGAATTCCCTCCAGCCGAGCGAGCAACCGCGCCGTCTCGAACGCCGTTTGATTGCCGATGGTGATGATCTCGTCGATCACGCTGCGATCGAGAATGGGCGGCACGAAGCCCGCGCCGATGCCCTGAATCTTGTGCGGACCGGGCGGTCGTCCCGAAAGCACGGCCGAATCTTCAGGCTCCACGGCCACGACGCGCACGCCGGGTCGGCGCGCCTTGAGCGCCTGGCCGACGCCGGTGATCGTGCCGCCAGTGCCGACGCCCGAGACGAAATAGTCGACCTCGCCATTCGTGTCGTTCCAGATTTCCTCGGCCGTCGTTGCGCGGTGAATCTCGGGGTTGGCTGGATTCTCGAACTGCTGGGGAATGACGGCGCCGGGATTCTCGGCGGCAAGTTCCGTGGCCTTGGCGAGCGCGCCCTTCATGCCCTGCGACGCCGGGGTGAGCACCAGCTCGGCGCCGAGCAGCGCCAGCATCTTGCGCCGCTCGATCGACATGGATTCAGGCATGACAAGAATAAGTCGATAGCCGCGCGCGGCGGCGACGAAGGCGAGCGCGATGCCGGTATTGCCGGAGGTCGGCTCGATCAGAACTGATTTCCCGGGCGTTATCGTGCCGCTCTTTTCGAGCGTCTCGATCATGCTCACGCCGATTCGGTCCTTGACGCTCGCGATCGGGTTGAAGAATTCAAGTTTGGCGAGGAGATTCGCCTTTACGCCGCGCTCCCGCGCGAACCGATCGAGCCGGACGAGCGGCGTATCGCCGATCGTCTGTGTGATGGAATCATAGATTCGGCCTCGGCCAGGTTTGGCCGGCGGCGTGAAGCTCGGTGCTGCCTGCGACATGTTTCGCCCCCAGGGAAAGAAGAATGAGATCTAGATTGAGAGTTTGATTCCGACCAGAGCCATGACGCTCGCAAGAGCCGGCCGCAAATAGCGGTCGGGAACCCGAGTAGCGAAATGGGCGCCAATGGCGATGCCTGGAAGAGACCCGATGAGGAGCGAAAGAAGCAGCAACCAGTCGACGCCGCCCATCAGCCAGTGCCCGAAGCCGGCAATCAGCGTCAGCGGCACGGCGTGGGCGATATCGGAGCCGATAAGACGCGCCGTTGGCGTGTGCGAATACAGCGCCAGCAGCACGGTCATGCCGATCGCCCCGGCGCCGACTGAAGAGATCGAGACCAGCACGCCAAGAAGAACGCCGAGAATCGCCGTCAGCCACAGCAAGCGCCGATCGCTCATGTCGTTCGTGTGTTTCGCGATGTGATCGAGGATCCACCGCCGGAAAAGAATCGAGAAGGCGGTCAGCAACAGCGCGAATCCAAGCGCCGAGGTGATGAGCCCATTGGCCGCATGGCCGCCGGACTTGCCGAGCCAAGAGAGGACGAGAAGACTCGCGACGCTCGCGGGCACGCTGCCATAGGCCAGCCGGCGGGTGATGCGCCAGTCGACGGTGCCGTGCAGGGCGTGAACGAGCGTGCCATTCGTCTTGGTTACGGCGGCGTAAAGCAGGTCGGTGCCAACGGCGGTCGTCGGGGGCACGCCGAAAACCAGCATCAGGATCGGCGTCATTAGCGAGCCGCCGCCGACGCCCGTGAATCCGACAAGCGCGCCTACGAAGAAGCCAGAAGCGGAGTAGAGAAGATTGATCGCGCTGAGCGCGTCCAACAAGGCGGGCATTTCTTTCTTTCGTCGGCGGTGCTAATTTTACTCTATAAATCTAGTCAACTTTGTCAATTCTGCCGGGCGCCAGATTTTGGGAAAAGGTGAACATGCCGGTCGACTGCAGTAGTATGCCGGCGCAAAAGGGCGTCCGGTTCGGACCTGGGCCCTAAAGGTCATAACGGGAATGCTGACAAAAAAAGCTAAGTATGGCCTCAAGGCCATGGTTCACTTGGCGGGGGTGCGGCCCGGAGAAACCGCATTGGTCGCGGATATCGCCGCCTCGAACCAAATTCCGAAGAAATTTCTCGACGCCATTTTGGGCGAACTGCGCAACGCTGGCTTCGTCCATTCGAAAAAAGGCAAGGGCGGCGGCTATATGTTGGCGCGGCCGCCTTCGGAGATAGGCGTCGGCAATATTGTGCGCGCGCTCGACGGACCGCTGGCGCCCATCCAATGCGCAAGTAAAACCGTCTACCGTCGTTGCGACGACTGCGCGGACGAGACGCGATGCGCGGTTCGCCTGGTCATGCTGCGGGCGCGAGAGGCGATCGCCGAAGTGCTCGACAAGACGTCGCTTGAGCAGATGCGCGGATTGGGCGAAAGCGGCGACGGCGTCCGGCAGCTCGTCGGCGGGAAAGCTGCGCGCCAAGCCATGGACATGGCGTGAGTCGGCGCCTATAAACGCCGGCGCGGTTCCGCGCCGCAGCATCTCCTCCAAGGGGCCGGCTAAGGCCGGAAAGCGAATGTTGGACAGGGTGGCGCAAGTGACGAAGACGGGCGAGGCGACAGCGACTTTGCGCCACACCATGGTCGAGCGCCAGCTTCGTCCGTTCGATGTGACCGATGTGCCGTTGCTTGAGCGCTTCCTCGAGACGCCGCGCGAGATTTTCCTGCCGGATTCGCTCGCCTCGCTCGCCTATTCGGATCTGGCGATCTCGGTGAAGGGCGCCAGCGGACGCAAACGCAACCTGCTGCCGCCGCTCGTGCTGGCCCGGATGCTTCAAAGCGCCGACGTCAGAGCGAAGGATAGAGTGCTCGATATTGGGGGCGTGGGGTATTCGTCCGCACTGCTCTCTGGCCTCGCCGACGAGGTTGTCGCGCTGGAATGCGATTCCGGTCTTGCCGCCTGCGCCAAGGCTGGCCTCGCGGCATTGGGCTGCGAAAACGTGCGATTCGAGCTGGGGCCTTTGGAAAAGGGCTTTGCAGGCGGCGCCCCTTACGATGTCATCATAATTCAAGGCCGCGTTCAGGCAGGACTCGAGGCGTTGTTCGAACAGCTGACGCCCGATGGTCGGCTGCTGGCGATCGTCACGCCGGAGCCGCGCGCCGGCCAGCAGGTCGTGCGCTTCGAGCGCCAGGACGGCCGCGCAGCGGGCGAACTGCCGTTGTTCTCGGCGACGGCGCCGGTGCTCGATGGATTCGAACAGACGCCAGCCTTCAACCTCTAGCGCCGCCATTTCGCCTCAATCGCGTTCCTAGCGTTGCGTTCGGGTGTCATCGTTGAGACTGATCGCCGCCGTAGAGTGGCGCGCATGTCGACGCGCGAGGATAGGTTGAGGACAATGAGAATTGACGGGTTTGGCCTCGGGTGGCGGCGGTCGGCCAACGTCCTGTCCTGCGCGTCCGCCGCACTGGCGCTTGCAGCGGTGGCTCTTTCGCCGGGCCGGGCCTCTGCGGAGAGCCTTCTGTCAGCTCTGGCGCGGGCCTATTACGGCAATCCGGATCTCAACCAGAGTCGCGCCAATGTGCGGGTGCGGGACGAGGACGCGCCGAAAGCCAAGGCGGGGCTCCGGCCGAAGGCCAGCATTACGGCTCAGTACGGCGCGCAATACGCCGCGATCAAGATTCCCTTTGGCGGCAGCAGCAGCCAACAGTCCGGCGCCGCGGCCGGCGCGAGCGGCGATTTTCAGGACACCTACGTGGGCTACCCACGCGGCGCGACTCTGAACATGTCGCAGACGATTTTCGACGGTTTCCGCACGGAAAATTCCGTGCGTCAGGCGGAATCGGGGGTCTTTGCGGCGCGCTCGACGATGCGCCTGACCGAACAGGCGACCCTTCAGAACGGCGCAACCGCCTACATGAACGTGCTGCGCGACACGGCGGTGGTGTCGCTGCGCAAAAACAATATTTCGGTGCTTGAGGAACAGCTCAAGCAGAGCCGCGATCGTTTCCAAGTTGGCGAAGTGACTCGAACCGACGTCTCCCAGGCGGAAGCCTCGGTCGCGCTGGCGCGTTCGGAGTTCTATGCCGCGCAGGCGCAGCTCAAGAACAGCATGGCGAACTACCGCCAGATCATCGGCGCTGAACCAAAACGCCTTGAGCCGGGGCGCAGCCTTGAGCCATTATTGCCCAAGTCGCTGGAGCAGGCGATCGCCATCGCATTGGTGGAGCATCCCGGCGTGACCGCGGCCTTTCACCAGGTGGACGCGGCGGCGCTCGCGGTGAAGGTCGCGGAAAGCGCGCTGGCGCCGAATCTCTCCGTCAACGGCCAGGTGTCAAATCAATATGACTCTTTTCTCGGATTGCCGGGATCGAAACAGTTCACTGCATCAGCGATAGCGCAGTTGAATGTCCCGCTCTATCAGGGCGGCGCCGAATATGCCTCAATTCGTCAAGCCAAGGAGCAACTCGGCCAGGCGCGGCTTAATGCCGATGTTCAGCGCGAGAGCGTCCGCGCAAGCGTCGTTTCGAGCTACGGACTCCTGGACACCGCGAAGGCGTCAATCATCTCGGGACAGGCGGCGGTGAAGGCGGCGGAGACCGCGCTCGCCGGGGTGCGCGAAGAGGCCAAAGTCGGGCAACGTACGACGCTCGATGTGTTGAACGCGCAGCAGTCGCTGCTGAACGCCAGGGTCAACCTCGTGACGTCGCAGCGCGATCGCGTCGTCGCCTCTTATGCGGCGCTGGGGTCGATCGGACGCTTGTCGGCGCAAGAACTCAACCTCGCGGTCGCGCTTTATGATCCGAGCGTTCATCTCAATCAGGTGCAAGACCTGTGGTTCGGTCTCGACACGCCCGACGGCCGATAAGAATTTCACGAATGCGGGTGACATCATAGCGCGAAAAGTGTGGAATTCGTTCGGGCCAAGTTGATTCGCGGGTGTAGCGCGGTCAGAGATCCGGTCCACCCTCATGCGCGGCCTTTCCGCGCAAAGCGGCAGAACTCCATGAGCGCAGCGAACGCATCCGCCCCGTCGCATTCGTTGCAGGACGAAGCGCGCGCGAACGAGCCGTCTATGGAGGAAATTCTCGCTTCCATCCGTCGCATCATCGCCGATGACGACAGCCTGCCGGGCGCGCGTCGCGATGATCGCCGGCGTGCGCGCGATATTGACGCGGCGCGTAGCGCCTATCCGGCGCCGGTGCTCGAGCGACGCGAGGACGAACCGCCGTTGTCGCTCATTGACGACGACCTCGACGAGATCGAGGAAGCAAGGGACGTTCGGCTCGTGTATGTCGCCGGCGACGCTCCTCAGGAGACGGGACCCGAACTGACGGAAGCCGAAGAATCATCGGAGATTGAACGCGTGGTTGAGCGCCAGGAGCCGGGCATAGAGATCTGCGATGTTGCGCCGGTCAGGGATAGGGCGTTGCTTTCAGACGACTCCGCTGCGACGGTCGCGTCGAAATTTCAAGCGCTCGCCGCTGGCGTAGCGTTCAGCGAGAGCGACATTCTCGACCGATGCGCAAGAGAGATGCTGCAGCCGATGCTGCAGCAATGGCTCGAGGCGAATCTGCCTGCGCTCGTGGAGCAGCTGGTGCGCGCCGAAATCGAGCGGCTGGCGCGGCCTGCAAACCGCCTGGCGGCCTCGGCGCGCAAATCGAGTCAGCCTTAACGACGCTTTAAACGGGTCGAAGCTATCCTCGCGGTCATGCATCGGCTCCGAGTCCTGATTCATACGCTCGTGTTCCCGCTCAGCCTCTACACAGTGGCTGGCGTCATGGCCGCCTATTTCATCTGGCACGGCGTTAACGGCCAGCGCGGGCTGAAGATCGGCGAAGAATACGAGCAGCAGCTCGAGCAGTTGCGTCTGGAGCGCAACCTGCTCAAGCTTCAACGCATGCACTGGGAAAGCCGCCTGGCGCTCATCAAGGGTGAAACCGTGGACGCCGACATCCTCGAGGAGGAGGCGCGCAAGCGACTGGGGCGGGCGCACAACAACGACGTCGTGATCTTTTTGCCGGCGGCGGGCGCGCCCTAACCTCGGCGCGGCGAGAAACGCGCCTGCAAGACCGGATGCCCCGCGCAGTCGACGAGGCCGCGCGAGATCAGATCTTCGAGATGGGCGAGGGCGGTCATCGCCGCCGCGAGGTGGAGACGTTTGTCGACGCCCTCGTAAATATGCGCGACGATCTCAGCGATCGTTTCGTCCCCCAATTCGAGACGCTGAAGAATGGCGGCCTCGCGCGCGCGCCGGTGATGAAGCAAGGCGCGCAGAAAACGCTGGGGATCGTGCACCGGTTCGCCGTGCCCCGGCCAGTAGATGCGGTCACCGCGCCCGCGCAGCTGTTCGACCGACGCCATATAGGCGCCCATGGAGCCGTCCGGCGGCGCGATCACGGTGGTCGCCCAGGCCATCACATGGTCGCCGGTGAAGAGCGCCTGCTCCTTCGCGAGCCCGAAGCAGAGATGGTTCGCCGTATGACCCGGCGTCGCCAGGGCCACAAGCGAAGCGTCGCCGATTTCGAGCGCATCGCCGTCTCTCAGCACGATATCCGGCGCGTAGGTCGGATCGTGGGCTGCGTCGAGGTTGGGGGCGCCGAGGCGTTGCGACTCGCTGGGCATGTAGGGAGCGCAGCCGGCGATGATTGCGCCCGTCGCCTCCCTCAAGGCGCGCGCCGCCGGCGAGTGATCGCGATGCGTATGGGTCACCAGCACGTAACGCAGTCTTTCGCCGCCGATGCTTGCAAGCAGCGCCTCGACATGACGCGGGTCGTCAGGTCCTGGGTCGATGATCGCCACATCGCCATTTCCGACGATATAGCTGCATGTTCCCGTGTAGGTGAACGGGCCGGGATTTGGCGCGACCACGCGCCGCGTCAGCGGCGAGACGCGCGCCGAAACGGCTTTGTGTGTTCCGGCTCGAATGACGGCGCCCTCATCGCAGCCGAGGGGCCGCACGGCATCATACGGCGTCGGAGGCGCGCTCGAAAGAGCGGCGCGGCGGTGGGACCTTCCAGCGCCGCGCCGCGCCGATTACATCGGGAAAAGAGAGTTCTGACGCTGCAGTTCGGATTGCAGAGCGTAGCCCTTTTTTCCGCCGTAGTTCACCTTGCACCAGGTCGTCTCGCCCCAGCCATAAACGCAGGAGCCGATGTTGACCGTTGTGTTCTCCGGGATGCTGCCGAGGATCTTGTAGTTGACCCCCGGGCCTTTGTAGATGGCGACGTCGTTGTTGGTGGTCACCGGCGCGACGACGACATTGCGGCCTTGCGTGCCGAGCACGCCCGCAGCCACGAAGCCTTTCACGTTCCCCGCCTGAATCTGGCACCAGTCGCGTTTCCAGCCGCCACCACAATCGAGCACTGTGACGTCCACGCCGGCGGGCAGCTGGCCAATGACGGGCCACTTCGGGCTGGGGCCGGACCGGACGTTCGCGGCGCTGGTCAGCGGGCTGGCGAAAGCGGAAGCGCCGAACAGAACGGCAGCCGCTGCAGCGAATCCGATAATTTTCTTCATCTCTATCCTCCCCAGATAAAAACTGGGCCGACACCAAGGCCCGGTTCCGAGGACTAACGAAACCGGAGCGAAACGGTTCCGCCCAAGGCCGCAGTCCTCGAAATCACTCATATTCCTATGCCTGGCTTTAGCAAAGCGAAAGGCCGAGCCGGCCGCCGATCAAATTCCATTAGAGTTATCAAGAACGTTCGGGGCAGAGGCAAAAGCCGGCGCGCGAAAAAGAAGCGGCTTAGCCTCCCGGTTAAGGGAGACTCAGCCGCCAAGTTTTTCACGCGCGAACTCGAAACGCACGCTTCCGTGCCGGACGCGCGTGCGCGCGACGCCCGGCGCGAAATTCTGTTCAGTCGAACACCGCGCCCAGCGCGACGCCAAGCAGGCCGATGACGACCGCCGCCGGCAGGATGGCGTAACCGCCCATCAGCAGCGCGCCGATCGTGCCGCCGATTGCCGCGGCGATTGCGCCGCCGACGATCTTGCCGGTGTAGCTCTCAGGTTTTTCCGTCGCCGAACCGCCGGCGTTCTGCATCGCCTCTTTCGACATGGCATCCTCGCGAGACATTACTGATCGCCGCATCGACGCGTCGGTAGCAAAATCATGTGAGAGCGTGATGAGAGTTTCGTGAAGGCCGCGTCACCGAGGCGCCATTTTAGGTTCACATCGCGCGAGGCGTCGCCGCGGTCGCGAATGGCGAATCCGAACCAGCGCCGCGGAAGCTATAGCGGATTTATGGCGCCGCGCCGCGCACCACCAGCACCGAACATTGCGCGTGATTGACGATGGTCGATGCGTTGGAGCCGATGAGAAAACGGTCCATGCCCGGCCGATGCGAGCACAGCACGATGAGATCGGCGCCCCATTCCTCGGCCTCGGCCAAGACTTTCTGATAGACCGGACCAAACAGCAGCGTCGTGGACACGCGTTCCGGCGCGCGGTCGATCTTGGCGGCGACCGCCGCTATTTCCTTCTCCAAGCCGCAACGAACCTGAACGGTGAAATTTTCAGGCACGTAGTCGAGAAACGAGATGGGCAGGAGCGATTGCACGTTGACGACGCGCATATCGCTGTCGAAGGCCTTCGCCAATTCCTGTGCGACGGAGATCGCCCGGTCGGTCATCTCAGGTTCGGTGATATCGATCGGCAGGAGAATTTTGCGATACATCGGCGCGCTCCGGGAAATTCTCTCACCGGATATGGCGCGGGACCCGCTCGAGACAATGAGGCGGCCGAGCGCCGTGCGTCTCGCGGATGACGATGGCCTTGCGCGGCAAGAGCGAGCCCTTCGCATGGCTTTTGAGCGGCTGGTGGAGCTGCGGGGAATCGAACCCCGGACCTCTGCAGTGCGATTGCAGCGCTCTCCCATCTGAGCTACAGCCCCGCTCCGGCGCGTGGGGTACACGGGGGGCGATATCCTGTCAATCGGGTTGGCGCGCCGGCGCGCCGCCAAGCGCTCGCCCTCGCGGTTTCTTGTTGAATGAGGGGGACGGCCAAGGATTGCCGCGGCGCGGCAGGGAGGCTAGACAGGGCGGAACCTCATCCGCTGGAAGCCGGTCATGTCCTACGCAATGGTCAAACTTCTTCTCACGATCATCGATATTTATTGGTGGATTCTGCTCGCCACGGTGATCGTGTCCTGGCTCACCGCCTTCGACGTCATCAATATGCGCTCGAACGTCGCCTATTCGATCTGGAAATGGCTGAACGCCATGACCGAGCCGCTGCTTGGCCCAATCCGCTCGGTGCTGCCCAGCGTTGGCGGCCTCGACATCTCTCCGCTCATTCTGCTGCTGCTCATGCAATTCCTGCGCGATCTCATCGCCAACAGCGCCAGCGCCTACGCGCTTGGGTGACGGAGGCGCGGAGAAAGCATCCTCCGCCTGGGCGATCGAATCGGGGGGCGTCGCGCTTTACGTGCGCCTGACGCCAAAGGGCGGACGCGACGCCGTCGAAGGCGTG
Source organism: Methylocystis sp. (assembly GCF_051062815.1). Classification (GTDB taxonomy): domain Bacteria; phylum Pseudomonadota; class Alphaproteobacteria; order Rhizobiales; family Beijerinckiaceae; genus Methylocystis. Next base: position 29,931 of record NZ_JBPFDU010000095.1, read on the forward strand.
CAGACTCTCGCCGACGGCCGCAGCGTCCTGAAGGCGCGGGTGCGCGCCGCGCCGGAGAACGGCCGGGCGAATGCGGCGCTGATCGCGCTGATCGCCGCGACGCTAAGCACCCCTAAAAGCGCGGTTTCGATTCGCGCCGGCGCGACCAGCCGCGTCAAAACAGTTTTCGTTGCGGGCGCGCCCGCGCTTTTTCTCGACGCGCTGGCGAAGCTGGCGCCAACAAACGGTTAGGACATGAGCAAGTCGAAGATCAACGTCGGCAATTTCTTCGAGGACTTCAAAATCGGCCAGGTCATTCGCCACGCGGCGCCGCGTACGGTCACGGTCGGCGAGGTCGCTCTGTATACGGCGCTGTATTTGCCGCGCTTCGCCGTGCAGTCCTCGACCGCCTTCGCGCAGGCGATCGGCTATGAGCGCGCGCCGATCGACGATCTGCTCGTCTTTCATCTCGTGCTCGGCAAGACCGTGCCCGACGTCTCGCTCAACGCCATCGCCAATCTCGGCTACGCCGATTTCAAGTTTCTGATCCCCGTCTATCCGGGCGACACGCTGTCGGCGACCTCGGAGGTCATCGGCCTTAAGGAGAATTCCAACAAGGAAACCGGCGTCGTCTATGTGCGCACGACGGGCGCCAATCAACGCGGCGAGACCGTGCTGAGCTATGCGCGCTGGGTGATGGTGAAAAAGCGCGACAGGGACGCCCCTGTGGGACCGGAGATCGTGCCCGATCTGCCGAAGTCCGTCGCCCCTTCCGAACTTGGCAAGGCCGCGCCGCCGATCAATGTCGCCGCCTATGACAAGGCGCTCGCCGGCTCCCGCTATATTTGGGGGGATTACGAACAGGGCGAGAAAATCGACCATATCGACGGCATGACGGTCGAGGAGGCGGAGCACCAACTCGCGACTCGGCTCTACCAGAACAACTCGAAAGTTCATTTCAATCAATACTATGAGGCGCAGGGCCGGTTCGGCAAGCGCATCATCTACGGCGGCCACGTGATTTCCCTCGCCCGGGCGCTGTCCTTCAACGGCCTGGAGAACGTCTTCCATATCTCGGCCGTGAACGGCGGACGCCACGTCAACCCGCTGTTCGCCGGGGGCACGGTCTTCGCCTGGTCGGAGGTTCTGGAGAAGGCGGAGATTCCCGGGCGCCAGGATATCGGCGCTTTGCGCCTGCGGCTCGTCGCGACGAAGGACAAGCCCTGCGCCGATTTTCCGCTCCACGGCGCTGACGGCAAGCCCGATCCGGCGGTGCTGCTTGATCTTGATTATTGGGGCGTGCTGCCGCGATGAATCAGCTATGATCGCGGTCGTATCAGGGATGTTGGGGAGATTGGTCGAATGAATAGAACTTTGCTTGTTGCGCTCTCATTCTGCATGGCCATCGCCGTCGCCCATCCTGTCCGCGCGGAAACCGCGGCGCCGGACAGCAAGGTCGTCGTGCCTCTGGAATCGTTGCCGCGTTATGGCTCGCTGGTTTCCGCTTGGTACAAAAAGCCGGTCTACGATTTGAACGATAAGAAGGTCGGCGTGATTACCGACATGCTGTTTTCAGGCGGCGAGATCAACGCCGTCATGCTCGACGTCGGCGGCTTTCTCGGCATCGGCGCGAAGCATGTCGCCATTCCGGCCAACGACATCACGGTCACAGAAAAGAACAACAAGACTTGGCTGACCATCAATACGACGAAGGACATCGTGAAGAAGGCGACCGGCTACAAATATGATGCGGCCGAACACGCCTGGAAGGCGAAGTAGCAAGGGCGCCGCGCCGTGAAAGTTTCGCGCGGCGGCGCGCAGTCCGGCTGCCGCTCGTTCCAAAAAGGATTTTTCTCATGCTGAAACGCGTCATCGTCGCAGCCTCGCTCGCTCTTGCCGCTTTCGCGCCGCTGCCGGCTGGCGCGCAGGGGGCTCAAACCGAAACCGATGTGGTCGTGCCGCTCGAAAGGTTGCCGGTCTATGGTTCGGTGGTCTCCGCCTGGTACAAGCAGCCGGTCTATGATCCCAATGAAAAGAAGCTCGGCTCGATTGCGGACATGCTGTTTTCCGCCGACGGCTCCATAAACGCCGTGATGCTGAACGTCGGCGGCTTTCTCGGCATCGGCGTGAAGCATATTGCGATTCCTGTATCCGCGATCACCATTACTCAGAAGAACAACAAGACCTGGCTCACGCTCAATACGACGAAGGAGCTGCTGAAGAAGGCCCTCGCGTATAAGTTCGACAAGGCCACCGGTCTGTGGGACCCGATTTGATCGGCTGATCTGTTTCAGACGCGCGCGGCGGCCGGTCGTCCGTTGGATAACTGCCGCGAAGCTTGGAACATCGGTCTCCGATGCCTGTTCTAGGCGCACACGAACGGCCGTTCGTTGTGGCGCTAACAACATGTACGGAGACAGCCATGCTCAGGTCCTATGTCCTCGCCGGCGCGCTGATCGCGACGCTGTCAGGCGCGGCTTTGGCCGAACAGATGATGAATCGCACGACGGACCGCCCGTCCGGCGCCATGGAACGTTCGACCACGGGAACGACTGGCGCGCCGCAATTTCTGACCGCGCTTCCTCAGAACGCGCTGCTCGTCTCGAACATCCACGAGCAGAACATTTACGATCAGCAGGAGAACAAGATCGGCGAAGTCAAGGATCTGGTGGTGGATCGCAGCGGCAAGATCAGCGCCGCCATCATTTCGGTGGGTGGGTTCCTTGGCATTGGCCAAAAGGACGTTGCGGTCGCCTTCAGCGACATCAAGGCCACTGAGCGCAACAACAAATGGTGGCTGACCATGAACGCCACCAAGGACGATCTGAAGAATGCGACGGGCTTCCGGTTCGATAAGAACAAGGGGCTTTGGACCCTCGGCAGCAAGTAAACTCCTCGATCTGTTTTGATGCTAAAGCAGGTTCCGAAAAAGTTGACTGACTTTTTCGATGAGAACCTGTCGCGCGGTAGGCCTCGCCGCATGGCGGCGAGGCCTTACATGCGCGCCGGCAGCTTGTCTTCGTCCGCGAGATTCGAAAAGCGCGTCACTTCCGCCTCGAAGGCGAGTTGCACCGTTCCCGTCGGACCGTGACGCTGCTTGCCGATGATCGCTTCGGCGCGGCCATGGGCGCGTTCCATCTCGGCCATCCATTGGATGTGTTCTTCGGTGCCTTCGCGCGGCTCGCGATTGCGCAGATAATATTCTTCGCGGTACACGAAGATGACGACGTCGGCGTCCTGCTCGATCGAGCCTGACTCGCGCAGATCGGAAAGCTGCGGCCGCTTGTCGTCGCGGTTCTCCACTTGGCGCGAGAGCTGCGACAGCGCGATGATCGGCACATTGAGCTCTTTGGAAAGAGCCTTGAGGCCGGTCGTGATTTCCGTGAGTTCCTGCACGCGATTTTCATTGCGGGAACGCGATCCGGCGAGCAGTTGCAGATAGTCCACGACGAGCAGGTCCAGGCCTCTCTGCCGTTTGAGGCGCCGCGCCCGCGCGGTGAGCTGCGCGATGGAGATGCCGCCGCTCTGATCGATGTAGAAGGGAATGCTTTGCATTTCCCGCGCGGCGTCGGCGATGCGGCGAAAATCGTCCTCATTGATGTCGCCGCGGCGAATCTTATAGCTCGGCACGCCAGACTGCTCGGCGATGACGCGCGTCGCCAATTGTTCGGCCGACATTTCCAAAGAGAAGAAGCCGACGATGCCGCCGTTGATCGTCTTATGCGTTCCGTCGGGCTCAGCTTCGAATTGATAGGCGCGCGCGACATTGAAGGCGATGTTCGTGGCGAGAGCGGTCTTGCCCATGCCCGGTCGCCCGGCGACGATGATGAGGTCGGATTTTTGCAAACCGCCCATCTTTTCGTCGAGATCGAGCAGGCCTGTGGCGACGCCGGACAGATGCCCGTCGCGCATATAGGCGCTGCTCGCCATATCGAGCGCCGTGGTGAGCGCTTCGGCAAATCGCTGAAAGCCGCCGTCGTAGCGACCTGTCTCGGCGATCGAATAGAGCTGCCGTTCGGCTTCTTCGATCTGCGCGCGCGGCGGCGAATCGATCGGCGAATCATAGGCGGTGTTGACGATATCCTGCCCGATGACGATGAGATCCCGGCGAACCGCGAGATCGTGAACGGTGCGGCCATAGTCTTCGGCGTTGATGATCGTCGTCGCCTCGGCGGCGAGGCGGGCCAGATAGGCCTGGATCGTCACGCCGGCCGGCAGTTCGATCTCGGCGAGAAACGTCTTCAGCGTCACGACGGTCGCGAGCTTGCCGGCGCGAATGAGTTGCGCCGCAATTTCAAAGATGCGCCGGTGCAAGTCCTCGGAAAAATGCTCGGGCTTCAGGAAGTCCGAGACTCTGTCGAACGCGTCATTGTTGACGAGAATTGCGCCGAGCAGGGCTTGCTCGGCCTCGATATTATGCGGAGGCGCGCGATAGGCAGGCGCGTCCGGCTGCGCGACCTGAAACGCGCGCCGGCCCGCCAATTGTTCGATTGGTGGCATCGATGATCGGACTTGTTTGAGACTGTTCCGGGCTGCGAACGCGACGCGCGAGCCTGAGACGCCGTTAACAATACATTAACGCGTCGGCGCCGCCATAGCCTTTTGTCCGCCGCGGCGAGAAGCGAGTCTTTTCCACATGGTGAAAAAGATTCGTTCAGCGCGTGTCCGACTCTTCTTGCATTTAAAAGAGAATCAGAGATGGGCCCGGGAAAACGAAACCGGCGGCCGAAGGGCCGCCGGCGATGGACGCGTGCGCGCTTACGGGAGCTTACATCTCGACGTCGCCGGCTTCCGCCAGAGCCGCGCCGACCTCCAGGCCGAGATCGTCCATCGACGTCTCTTCCCTGATCGTAGCGCTTTCGCCGCGCGCCTGCCGCTCGGCCTCTTCTTCCGAACGGGCCACGTTGATCGTGATCTTCACATCGACTTCCGGATGCAGATGCACGGGCGTCTGATGAAGGCCGAGAGTCTTGATGGGGTGCACCAGGACGATCTGATCGCGATTGACCGAGAAGCCGCCCGCGGTCGCCGCCTCGGCGATATCTCGCGCCGAAACCGAGCCATAGAGCTGGCCGCTCTCGCCCGCCTGACGAATGATGTTGAAGCTTTGTCCGTTGAGCTTTTCGGCGACGGCTTCGGCTTCTTTCTTAGCCTCGAGATTGCGCGCCTCGATCTGCGCCCGCTGGGTCTCGAAATGCTTCTTGTTGTTTTCCGTCGCGCGCAGCGCCTTGCCGCGCGCCAGCAGGAAATTGCGGGCGTAGCCGTCGCGCACGCGCACGGTCTCGCCCATCTGGCCGAGCTTGGCCACGCGTTCCAGCAGAATGACGTCCATCTTTGCTACTTCTCCGAGATTGCGGGCTATGTCGAGAAAAACCGGGCGAAAGTCAATCCGGTTTTTGCATCGCGGTGGGCCCGGCGTCCGTCTTTCGGACGCGATAGTTGAAGATCAGGTCGGCGACGCCGAGTGCGGCGAAAAACAGGAGAGGCCACCCCAAAAATCCGAGGGTGAAATAGATGATCGCCAGCACCAGGGCGCTGGAGCGCGAACCGCGCAGGTAGATATGCGCCACGGCGAGCCCTTGAAACGCAAGCAGCAACCCCATGGTCGTCGTCAGCACCAATCCAATCGCGCCGGCGAGGCCCTGGAAGAAGATCAGCGCGATTCCGCTCAGAAAGAGGCCGCCCACCGGCTTAGGCAGGCGGAATTCATTGGCGATGTCCGGCCAAGGGCGGCTGAGCAGCTTGGACGCTTGCGCAATCCTTGCGGCGAGCCACAAATTGATGACGTGGATCAGCAGACCATAGCCGGCGAGAAAGGCGGGGACGGCGCGCGCGACGGACCCGGAAAGCGTCGTCGGATCGATCTTATCGCCAAGGTCGCGCTCTTTCACCATAATGTCGAGCAGGATGAAGGCGCGCGCCCGGATCGGATTCAGCGCTTCATCGAGAGATCCGAACGCGAGGGTGGCGACGATCAGCCAGAGAATGATCGCCGTCGCCAGAAAGGTCGCAGGCGCGAGCGCCGCCCAGCCCGGCAGATTACGCGTCAGCCTGTCCCGGCCGCCGCGGGGCGCGCCAAGCGCCGCATAGACGGCGGACCAGGCCGGCGCCGCGATCAGCAGAGCATATCCCATGCCGATCACCGGATGCGGCCAGAAGGTCAGGATGATCGTTGCGAGTATCGCCGCCGTCGCCCCGTGGATCAGGCCAAAGGAGAAGGCGACGATCATGATCGGCAGGGGCGCAAGATGCGCTAAGAGGAGCCCGCCAAAGCCGCCGCGCGCGACGACGGCGAAGATCACGGCCGCTGCGACGCCGCCGAGAATCGACACCGCGAAATTCGGCCAGGAGAGGGCGTTCTTGTCGGCCAAGATTGGGTTCCGCTGACGGCGCGTCGCGCATTTGGCGCATGACGCAAAGGGCGCCGCCCGGCGGGCCGTCGACGCTCATGCGTTTTAGGAGGTCGCAGCCCAAAGGGCAAGGCGGCGCAGCCTTTGGCGAATTCTACGCAAAATTCCTGTCGCCGCGCCGCGCCTTTTGCGTGCGCTTGCGCTCGAACAAATCGCGCGTCGGAAAGTTATTTCTCCAGACATCGAGGCGGGCGTTTAGCCGGTCGGGAGATAGACGAATGAAGCTCATTAGATGCGCTTGGGCGGCGGTCCTTGCCGCGGGGCTGGGCTTGTGCTCCGCGACGGCCGGGCTGGCTCATCATCAGTTCCTCGTCGAGTCGTTCCCGGCATCGAGGCAGCGGGTCGTTAAGCCTGTGCGTCAGATTAGGCTGGTGTTTGAAGGGAAGGCGGACGCCGTCATCTCAACGATCACGCTCAAGAGCAGAAACGGCCTGGTGATCGCCAAAGCGACCCAGAAACAAGCCTCCAAAGAGTTGATCCTCGACACGCCGGTTCTGCAGCCCGGACTTTATGAGGTCGACTACCGTGTGCTGGCGACGGATGGCGCGATCGTCGAGGGCGCGTTTCCCTTCATCGTCGAGCCTTCGCTCTCCGCCTGAGCAGGTTCCGAAAAAGTTGACAGACTTTTTCGATGAGAACCTGC
>NZ_JBPFDU010000096.1:0-64533 GCF_051062815.1 Methylocystis sp.
CCCATCGGGTGGTTGGCGCCGAGCTTCATCGCCGTGTCGATGGCGTCGACCGAGCCCACGCCTTCGTAGAGCGTGTAGATCGCCTCATTGATCATCGGCAGCAGAATGCGGTTGACGATAAAGGCGGGGAAATCCTCCGAAACGCTGATCGTCTTGCCGAGCTTGGCGACGAACGCCTTCGTCTCCTCGAAAGTGACGTCATCGGTCGCGATGCCGCGAATGAGTTCGACGAGCTGCATGCGCGGCACCGGATTCATGAAATGAATGCCGATGAAGCGCTCCGGCCGACCGGTGACGGCGGCAAGGCGGGTGATCGAAATCGATGACGTATTGGAGCTGATGATCGCGCCGGGCTTCGCGAACTGCGCGAGCTCGGTCAGAATCTTTCGCTTGACGTCTTCGACCTCGGTCGCCGCCTCGATCAATATGTCGGCGTCGCCAAAGTCCGCCATTGTTGGCGCGCCGGAGATGCGCTCCAGCGCCGGTTCGACCGCCGCGGCGTCGATCTGGCCGCGCTCCACGGCGCGGCGCATCTGCGCGGCGACATCGGCGATGCCGGCGTCGATACGCTCCTGCGAAATGTCGTTCAGGGCGACGTCATAGCCGGCAAGCGCGCAGACATGGGCGATCCCCTTCCCCATCTGGCCCGCGCCGATGACGCCGATCTTGCGAATTTCGAAGCCCATTTTTTACCACCGTCAGCCAAGCTCGCGCCGGATAGCAAGCGGCCCGCCCGCGCTGAGTGCGTGCCGCAGTGCAATATAACTTGCGATCCTTCGCAAAGAAAACAAAGAAAAGAAACTGCGGAGCCCCGAGCGCCCGACGCTCCGCCAAACTCACAGCCGCCGCGCCGGACCATGTGGACCGAAGCGACGGCCGTTTTTCGCAGTCAGCGGCCGATCTTCGCCAGCTCGGCCTCGAGCTCCGGCAGGGCCGTGAAGAGGTCGGCGACGAGGCCATAGTCGGCGACCTGGAAAATCGGCGCCTCCTCGTCCTTGTTGATCGCCACGATCACCTTCGAATCCTTCATGCCGGCGAGATGCTGGATCGCCCCAGAAATCCCGGCGGCGATGTAGAGATCGGGCGCCACCGCCTTTCCGGTCTGCCCCACCTGCAAGTCGTTTGGCGCGTAGCCGGCGTCGACCGCGGCGCGAGACGCCCCGATCGCGGCGTTCAGCCGCGTCGCGACCGGATCCAGCACTTTCTGGAAATTCTCCGCCGACCCGAGCGCGCGCCCGCCGGAGAGAATGATCCGCGCCGAGGTGAGCTCGGGGCGCTCCGACTTCGCCAGCTCTTCGCTCTTGAAGGCGGAAACGCCGGGATCGGCGGGCGCAGAAATCGCCTCGACGGGCGCCGCGCCGCCTTCCGGCGCCGCCGCGAAGGCGGTGGTGCGCACGGTGATCACTTTCTTTGCGTCCTTCGCACGTACCGTCTGGATGGCGTTGCCGGCGTAGATCGGCCGCTCAAAAGTGTCGGCCGACACGACCTTGATGATGTCCGAGATCTGCATCACGTCGAGCAGCGCCGCGACGCGCGGCAGCACATTCTTCGTCGCCGAGGTCGACGGCGCGATGATGACGTCATAAGCGCCGGCGAGCGAGACGATCAGCGCGGCGACGGTCTCGGCCAGGACATGATCGAGCGACGCGTCTTCGGCGACCAGGACCTTCTCGACGCCGGCGAGCTTCGCCGCCTGCTCGGCCGCGCCCTTCAGTCCGGGCCCGACGATGAGGACATGAATGGGGCCGCCGATCTCCTTGGCGGCGGTGAGCGCCTTGGCGGTCGCCGGGGCGATCGCGTCGCCGGCGGTTTCGGCAAGAAGCAGAATCGTCATCTTTAAAGCACTCCCGCTTCCTTGAGCTTGCCGACGAGTTCGACGACCGAGCCGACCTTGACGCCCGCCTTGCGCTTCGCTGGCTCGGAGGTTTTCAACACTTCAAGGCGCGGCGAAATGTCGACGCCATAATCGGCGGGCGACTTCACGGCGACTTCTTTCTTTTTTGCCTTGATGATGTTGGGCAGCGAGGCGTAGCGCGGCTCGTTAAGGCGCAAATCCGTGGTGACGACCGCCGGCAGCTTCAAGCTGACGGTCTGCAGCCCGCCGTCGATCTCGCGCGTCACGTCGACGGCGCCCTCTGTCATCTCGACCTTCGACGCGAAGGCGCCCTGGCCCCAGCCGAGCAGCGCCGCGAGCATCTGGCCCGTCTGATTGCAATCGTCGTCGATCGCCTGCTTGCCCATGATGACGAGCTGCGGCTGTTCCTCTGCGACGATCTTGGCGAGAATCTTGGCGACGGCGAGCGGCTCGACGGTCTCGTCGGTCTTGACCAGAATGCCCCGGTCGGCGCCCATGGCGAGGCCGGTGCGCAAGGTCTCGTCGGCCTTGGCCGGACCGATCGTGACCACAATGACTTCCGTCGCCTTGCCGGCCTCCTTGAGCCGCAGCGCCTCTTCGACGGCGATCTCATCGAAGGGGTTCATCGACATTTTCACATTGGCGAGATCGACGCCCGAACCGTCCGCCTTCACCCTGATCTTGACGTTGTAATCGACGACCCGTTTGACGGGCACGAGAATCTTCATCGCGCGACCCCTTGGTCCTTCTGACCCTTTGGCGAGACGGTGTCGGAGCGCCGCTTGCGCGCGCGCCACTCTGGCTAAAGCCGTCGCGCGGTCTGGTAGCGGGCGGGCGCGCGCAAGTCAAACAAAGCGCCCGCGGCCACGCGATTAGGGCCCGTCGTCGCCGACGTCTGGCGCGCGCGGCGCGGGGGCGAACGCGCCGCCGCGGTCAAAAAGCCTGTGCCGGCGGCGCTTGAAGATCGGCGTCAGCACCAGACCCGCGGCGATGCCGCCGACATGCGCCATCCAGGCGACCGCGCCGCCCTCGCCCATAGACGCGTTGATGAGCTGCATCAAAATCCAGGCGCCGACGAAGAGCCAGCCCGAGGCGACGAAGGAGAACAGCGGCGCCCGCAGCCCCAGGATCGACTTCAGGCGCGTCCCCGAGAGCCAGGCGCCGAGCCAGATCGGCGCGAGCGCCAAGGAGAGCGGCGGAAAGATTCCGGCGACCGTCGCGCGCGGATGGAGCAGCAAAAAGGCCGCGCAGACGCCGGAGATCGCGCCCGACGCGCCGACGAGCGGCAAGATCGAATGCGGCGTTGCGTAAATGTAGAACACGCCGGAGGCGACGCCGCAGGAAAGATAAAACAGCAGATAGTGCAGCGAACCCATGGCGTCTTCGACATTGTCGCCAAAGACGTAAAGGAACAGCATGTTCGAGCCGAGGTGCATCACCGACGAATGAAAGAACAGCGCGGTGACAAGCGTCAGCGCAGCCGGCGGTCCAACGATCCAGTCGGCGAGCTGGGCCTCGCCGAAGAGCACGCGCGGGATGATCGCGAAGCCGCGCACGACGGTCAGCGGATCGCCGAAAATCTCGCTCTGCACCACCAGGAATACAACGACATTGAGCGCGATCAGCGTCCAATTCACGATCGGCCGCCGCAAATAGCGCAGCGGCGCGTCGTCATAGATCGGCATGACCATTGGCGCGCTCCTTATCAATCGCTAGCCTAACATATGGCGACGCCCACGGGCCGCGTCACGACCGCACGTACCGCCGATCGAGCCACGTCGTCGCGAGCACGCCCAGACCGGCGATGTCGAAGGCGACGGTCAGCAGCCCGTAAACGGCCGCTCCGGCCAGGACCTGAGCGATGAGCGTGAGAATGCCCGGACTCATCTCGCGCAAAGGCGTAAGCGCGAGCGACATTGCGCCCGTCGCCACGAGCGCAGCGAACATGTCCCAGAACGACGGCCAGACCGGCTGCGTGCGCAGCGCGAAATAGACCGTCGCCACAAGCGCCGCGATGTAGGCGCCGGCTTGCGCGATCGCGAGATTGGAAGCGTCCTCGCCCCAGGGCAGGATCAAGAGCAGCGCCAGGCCGAAGGCGACCGCCGCAAGCGCCGCGACCATCAATGGCGCCGTCTTCTTTTCGATCTGAAAGACGGGATTGACGCCGAATAGAATGACTCCCATCGCGAAAAGGCCCGGAAGCAGCAGGCCGAGGTAATGGCCGAAGGGACCGCGATATTGCGCCGGCACGATGAGCGCTTCGATCGACGGCATGACGAACCAGAGGCCGGCGCACGCCGGCAGTAAAAAGGCGACGACGATGCCCATGTTGCGCGCGACTTGCTCCTTGGCGCGGTCGACGCCATGGAGTTCATGCGCGGCGACGGCGATCTGAAACAAGAGCACGTCGAGCGCCGAACCGAGCGCCTGCACCGCACGCACGCCAAGATCATAGGCCAGCGCGAACTGGCCGGTTTCGGCGAAACCGAAGACGCTCGCCACGATGGAGCGCGCCACAAGCGGCATCGCCTGATAGAGAAGATGCGCGGTCACGATCGGCGCGCTATAGGCCGCAAGCGCTCGCGCATTCTGACTCGAGGCGGCGCGAATGTCGGCGCCGGGATCGAGCAGCGCGCGACGTCCGAGAATGACCGTGCCGAACAGGCTCGCGACGCCGCCAGCGAGCGCCACGGCGGCCGAGTGAAAAATAAAGGCGCCGCCGCCAATCAGGACAAGCGACAGCGCATTCTTGACGAGCATGAGGCGCACATAGGCGTGGTCATGAAAACGCGCGCGCACCAAAGCGGTACAATAATCGAAAAGCCCATTGGCCACCGACGTCAGCAGCGCAAGCAGAATGAGATTGGTTTCGAAGTCGAGCGGCGGCCCGGCAAGCGCATAAATGCCCGTGGCCAATGTGAGGAAGAGCGTGACACCGATGAAGGCCGCGTCGAGCGTCGAGCGCACCACCGGCTCTTTGTTGCGCGTGCGCTTTGAGTAAAAGCGCGTCGCCGAAAGACGCAGCCAATCATAGAGCGCCGTCTGCACGACCACGGCGATGGAGAAGGCGAGCGCGAAGCGGCCATATTCCTCGGGGCCGAGAAATTTTGCCACCGTGAGGCCGATGACGAAATTGACGATCGTATTGGCGAGAAATGCGAGAAGAACGTTCACTTAGGCGTAACCCCCACCCCAACCCTCTTCCGCTGCGCGGGAGAGGGATTCAGGCTCGGGTCGCGACAAGGAACGCGCGCTCCGCCGATCGCTTGCGTCCCCTCTCCCATCCGAAGTCGGCTGTCGCCGACTTCGGAGTCGATGCGCAAATCTGGAACACCCGATTTGCGAGAGCGGGGGAGGGACAGGGAGGGGGCGACGGGTCGGCGCAATGTCTCTCTTGCCAGGATCACAAAGCGCTCCAGCGGCCGAGCGCGACAAGCTCGCGCAACGCCTGTGCGTCGCGCGGCGTCACGTCGGGATAATCCGGGTCAGCCGTCGCGGGATCGAAATATTTCCACGAGCGCGCGCATTTGACGCCGGCGGCGCGTTGCGAAACCACGCCGACCCCCGGCGCTTCCGGCAGGCGGAAGGCCTCCGGCGGGCCTTCTCCCGGCGTAACGCGAATGTCGGACGCGATGCAGATTTCAGCGAGATCGACGCCCTCCAACGCCGCGCGCAACGACTCGTCCGCGATGTAGACGATCGGCGCCGCCTCTAACGAAGAGCCGATGCGCTTTTGCGCGCGCTCGATTTCGAGCGCGCCGGTGACGACCGAGCGGATCTTGCGAATCTTCTCCCATTTGGCGGCAAGCGCGTCGTCGCGCCATGCGTCGGGAATGGTGGGAAAATGCTCGAGATGCACGGATAGCGCATTCGGATAGCGGGCGAGCCACGCCTCCTCGGCGGTGAAGACGAGAATCGGCGCGAGCCATGTCGCGACGCTGCGGAAGATGCGATCGATGGTCGCGAGCGCCGCCTTGCGTTTGATGCTCGAGGGCGGATCGCAATAGAGCGCGTCCTTGCGCACGTCGAAGTAGAAAGCCGACAGCTCGCTCGTCATGAAATGGGTGAGCAGCGCGACGACGCGCTTGTAGTCGTATGTCGCATAGGACGCGCGGATCGACTCGTCGAGCTGATGCAGACGATGCAGCATGAGACGTTCAAGCTCTCCCGCCTCGCGCATCGCCGCATCGTCATTTGGCTGATAATGCGCCAGCGCGCCGATCATCCAGCGGCTCGTGTTGCGCAGCTTGCGATAAAGCTCGACGAAAGTCTTGAGGATTTCAGGTCCAACGCGCAGATCGTCGGCATAGTCGGACGCGGCGACCCACAATCGCATGATGTCGGCGCCGGAATCGGCGATGATTTTTTGCGGCGCGACGACATTGCCGAGCGACTTCGACATTTTGCGCCCCCGCTCGTCGAGCACGAAGCCATGCGTCAGCACGGCGTCGTAGGGCGCGCGGCCGCGCGTGCCGCAACTTTCGAGGAGCGAGGAATGGAACCAGCCGCGATGCTGATCGGAGCCTTCAAGATACATGATCTCGTCTTCGCCGCCGTCGCGCTTGCGGCGGATGCCGGCGAGCATCGGAAAATGCTGCGGATCTTCGAGCGTGAAGGCGTGGGTCGAGCCTGAATCGAACCAGACGTCGAGAACGTCGGAGATCTTCTCGTAATCTTCCGCCTTATAGTCGGGCGAAAGAAATCGCTCGGCGGCCTTCGCTTCATACCAGGCGTCGGCGCCTTCCTTTTCGAACGCCTCGATGATGCGGGCGTTGACGCGCGCGTCGACAAGCGGCTCATGCGTCCCCTTCTTGACGAAGACCGCGATTGGCACGCCCCAGGCGCGCTGGCGCGAGACGACCCAATCGGGACGATTGGCGATCATGCCGCGAATGCGGTTCTCGCCCGCCGCCGGCGTCCATTGCGTGCGGGCGATCTCTTCGAGCGCGATCTCGCGGAGCGTCGATTGATTTCCACGAACCTCATCCTGAGGAGCGTACGAAGCACGCGTCTCGAAGGATGCGGCCGCCGAACCTTCGTCCTTCGAGACGGCGCTGCGCGCCTCCTCAGGATGAGGGTTCGACTGAGAGAACTCCGAGACCGGCGCGATGGATTTATCCATCGCGATGAACCATTGCGGCGTGTTGCGGAAGATCACCGGCTTCTTCGAGCGCCACGAATGCGGATATTGATGCTTGAGCTTTCCGCGCGCGATGAGATTGCCGGCCTGAACCAGCGCGGCGATGACCGCTTCATTGGCGTCGCCCTTCTCGCCCTTGTCGGTGATGACGCGCTTGCCTTCAAAGCCCGGCGCGTCCTTCGTGTAGAAGCCGTCCTCGTCGACCGTATAGGGAATGCGCGTCTCGATGCCGCGCGCCTGCAACGCGCGCACATGCGCCATCCAGATGTCGAAGTCCTCGCGGCCATGGCCCGGCGCGGTATGCACGAAGCCCGTGCCGGCATCGTCGGTGACATGTTCGCCATCAAACAGCGGCACGTCGAAATCATAGCCAAGATGCGCCAGCGGATGCGCGCAGATCAGTTCGGCGAGCATCGCGGCGGGCACGTCGTGCAAACGCTCGTAGCCATCGACCTTCGCCGCCTTGAAGGCGTCGCTGGCAAGCTTGTCGGCGATGACGAAGGTCGCGCCCGGAAGCGCCCAGTTGCCTGCGGGCGCATGGGTGACGTGATAGAGGCCGTAGTCGATCTTCGAGGAGAAGGAGATCGCGCGATTGCCGGGAAGCGTCCAGGGCGTCGTCGTCCAGATGATGATGCGCGCGTCGCTCAGTTCGCCCTCGGCGCCCCGCGGGATCGGAAACGCCACCCAGACCTGATCGCTGGTATAATCCTCATATTCGACTTCGGCTTCGGCGAGCGCGGTCTTTTCGACGACGCTCCACATCACCGGCTTGGAGCCGCGATAGAGCAGGCCGCTGGCGGCGAATTTCATGATCTCGCGCGCGATCGTCGCTTCCGCCGGAAAAGCCATCGTCGAATAGGGATGGCCCCAATCGCCGGCGACCCCTAAGCGCTTGAACTCCTCGCGCTGAACGCCGAGCCAATGTTCCGCATAGGCGCGGCATTCGCGCCGGAAGGCGATCATGGCGCCTGGATCGGTGAAATCGGGCTTCTGCTTGCCCTTGGCCCGATAATTCTCCTCCTCGATCTTCCATTCGATCGGCAGGCCGTGACAGTCCCAGCCCGGCACATAGACGCAGTCCTTGCCGGTCATGCGCTGGCTGCGCGTTACGAGATCCTTGAGGATCTTATTGAGCGCATGGCCGATATGAATATTGCCGTTGGCGTAGGGCGGGCCGTCGTGGAGCGTGAATTTCGGACGGCCTTCGCCCGATTCGCGCATCTTTCGCTCCAGGCCGATGGTCTCCCAGCGCTTGAGGATTTCCGGCTCGCGCTGCGGCAGGCCGGCGCGCATCGGAAAATCCGTGACCGGCAGATAGAGGCTTTTCGAATAGTCGGGCCCTTTCGGGCTGTCGTCGTTCATCGTCGTGAAAACCGGCTGGGGCGGACGCGGGCGCCATAAGCGCCGCTATTGCCGCGCTGATTAGAGGATTTGTGGAAAGAGCGCCAATCGCGCCGCACCCGGACCCTGCGCGAGCCTTTAGCTCAGGAGCGCGCTGCGAAAAAGTGGAACCCGGTTTTTCGCAGAGTGCGCGCTCGAAACTATTTAGATCGATCACGTTATCTGCATTTGGGCGATCGCGCCCAAATGCAGCGTGATCTCGCGCAGGCCGGGCCGGTAATTCGAATGGCGGTCAGGAAAGGCATCTGGTCCCTAATAGCAGCGCAAACCGAACGGGAAAAGACGGTCGGCGCCCCTAGCGGGGCCGCCTCAGCCCGAGCAGTCCGGCGAGATAAGCTAAGCCTCCCGCCACAACGGCGATGACCAGCAACACCAGAAACGCCCCGGACAGCAGCGTGAACCCGATGAAGAGCAACAACAGCAGCGCCGCGGTGACGATCAGGCTCTGCCATGGCGAGAGCTTGACGACCTTGACGCGACCGGCGCCCGTCGCGACCCAGATCCGGGAGGCGTCCGTCTCCTCGCCCGGCAAGATGATTTCGACCCGTCCCTTGGGCTCTTCGTTCATAACGGCTCCCTCCTGTCGAGGACGATGTCTCCAAGCTAGATCGCGCGCAAGTTATGGCAACAGATCATTCGCCCAGCGTCGCCGCGCCGCTTTCGGCCAATCGTCTTCGCGCCTCTTCGACGTCGACGCACATTCTTTCGACGAGCGCCTCGACGCTATCGAATTTCGCTTCGGCCCGTATGAAGCCGTAGAAGGCGACTTCCACCTCCTTGCCATAGAGGTCGCCATCGAAATCGAAGAGGAAGACTTCAAGCAGCGGCGCGCCATTGTCAAAGGTCGGCCGCCGACCGAAGCTGGCGACGCCCTGATGAACCTTCCCATCGACCTCGATCGTCACCGCGTAGATCCCGTGCTTGAGCCGGTTGGCGGGATCGAGCGAAATATTGGCGGTAGGAAAGCCGAGCGCGCGCCCGCGCTTGTCGCCGTGGCGCACGACGCCGCGAATGAAATAGGGGTGGCCGAGAAGCCGGCGGGCCAACGCCGCGTCGCCGCGTTCGAGCGCCTCCCGCGTCGCCGTCGAGGAGACGGCCTCTAAGCTGCCTTCTTCGTCCTGGGTGATGCGGTCGACGATCTCCACGATCATCCCGAGCCGTTCGCCTTCGGCGCGCAGGAACTCCGGTCCGCCTTCGCGACCGGCGCCGAAACGAAAATCATAGCCCGCGACGACCGCCGAAAGCCGCAGGCGCTTGTGCAGGATCTCTTGCGTGAAGACGCGCGCCGGGCTCTGCGCGAAGTCCTTGTCGAAGGTGAGCACGACGATCCCGTCGAGGCCGAGCCGCGCCGCCTGCGCCGCCTTTGCGTCTGGCGGCGTGAGACGAAAAATCACCGTCCGCCCCGCAAAAAAATCCGCCGGATGGGGTTCGAAGGTCAGCAGAATGCAGGGACGCGAGAGTTTCGCGGCGAGCGCCTGGGCCCGAGCGATGACGCCGCGGTGGCCTCTGTGCAACCCGTCGAAATTGCCGACCGCCGCGACCGCGCCTTCCAGTCCAGGCGGCGGCGCTTGAGGGTCGCGCGCAAAGATGAAGGAGGCGGACACGGCCCGGGCCGGAAGAATTAAGCCGAGGCCGGTCTTTCCTCTGCTGGCGCTGGCGTTGCGGCGCGTATCGCCTGCTCGCGGCTCGGCACCATGACGAAGGCCTCGCCGTCGAGCACGACCTTGCCGTCGACGAGACATTCGCATTTGAGTTTGGCGCGCCGGCCTTTTTCGATCAGCTCCACCACCTCGACAATGACGGTGATGACGTCGCCGATCTTCACCGGCGCGCGGAAATTCAGCGTCTGCGACAGATAGACGGCGCCCGGGCCAGGCAGATACATGCCGATGACCGTCGAAATGAGCGAGGCCGTATATAGGCCATGGACGATGCGCTCGCCAAAGCGCGTCTTCGAGGCGAAGTGATCCGAGAGATGAATCGGATTGCGGTCGCCGGAAAGATCGGCGAAGGCGATGACGTCGTCGTCCATCACCGCCTTCATCAGCGTCTCGCGCATGCCGACGCTCAGATCCTCGAAATAGTAGATTTTGAACGGCGTCGACATGGAGCCACCGGAAAGTTGCGTCGCGGATCGTGACCGCAGGAGAGGCCTGCGCAGCCCCCTTTTACCAGAAAAGCTCGCGAGCCAAAGCCTTAGGACGGGCCCCGGCGCGCGCGAAGAGCGATTCGAGCGCCGCTTCGTCCAGCGCGCCGCCGCCGGGATGCAGCTCGGCGCGATGCACGCCATGAATGATGAAGAGGCAGTCGAGCCCGGCGCGGCCCGCGCCGGCAAGGTCGGTGAAGGCGCCGTCGCCGATCGCCAGCGTGCGCGTCTTGTCGAGTTCGCCGCCGCGCAAATTCTTGAGCCGCTCCAGGGCGGCGGCGTAGATCGGGGCGTGGGGCTTGCCGAAGGTCAGAACGCGGCCGCCGATCGCCGCATAGCGTTCGGCGATGGCGCCGGCGCAGTAGACGAGATCATTGCCGATGGCGACGACAATATCGGGATTGGCGCACAGCATCGTCAGGTCGCGCGCCTTCAGCGCCGCGAGCTGTTCGTCATAGTCCGAGGGCGTTTCGTTGCGGTCGTCAAAGAGGCCGGTGCAGACGATGTAATCGGCGGCTTGCGGCCCGACGCGCATGATCGGCGCGCCGAGACGCCGCGCGGCCGCGCGGAACAGACCGTCGTCGCGTGCGGGGCCCAGGTGGTAGACCGCCTGTCCGGCGCGCGCGACGATCTCGCGCAGCGCAAGCTCCCCCGCCGAGAGCAGATCGTCGAAGCAGTCGTGCGGAACGCCGAGGCCCAGGAGCTGGCGGCGCACTTCTTCGTCCGGGCGCGACGCGTTGGTGATCAGTACGACAATCCCGCCCTGCGCGCGAAAGCGCCGCAGGGCCTCAGCGGCTTCCGGGAAGTGGCGCCGGCCGTCGATCAGCACGCCCCAGCCGTCGCACAGAATCGCGTCATATGCGTCGGCGATGTCGCGCAGGCCGGCGATGAACGGAATGCGGCCGCGGTCTGCCGAGGCGCCCGCCGTCAAAAGCGCGCCTCGGCGAATGCGGCGGCGTAGGCTCCGTCGCAGACGGGATTAAAAACCCCCGTCGATTCGTCGAGCAGCAACAATCGCCCGTCCATGATGCGAAACAAGGCGCCGTGCAGCCGCAGATGCCGGTGATGTTCGAGCACCTGGATCATGGGAAAGGAGCGCAAGTTGCGCAGCGTCTGCCTCACCGACTCGAACTCCAGGCGCTCCACATAGTCGGCGTCCTTGGGATTAGGCCGAACGCCCAGGCGATCGGCCGCAGGGCCAAGCATTTTGATCCAGTCGCCGATAAAGTCGCTGTGGCTCAGCCGCGGCGCGTCGGGATCCGCGGCGATTTCCGCATAGGCGCGCACCCCGCCGCATTGCCCATGTCCGAGCACCACGAGGTCTGAAACCTTTAGCGCCATGACGGCGTATTCGAGCGCCGCGGAAGCGCCGTGATAATGATCGTCGGGCTCGTAGGGCGGCACCAGCGCCGCGACATTCCGCAAGACGAAAAGCTCGCCGGGGCCAGCGTTGAAGACGGTCTCGGGCGCGACGCGCGAATCGCAGCAGCTGATGATCATCGTTTTGGGCGTCTGGCCCCTGACCGCCAACTCTTCGAATCGGTCGTGATCGGCCAGGAAACGCCCGCGAATGAAGGACTCATAGCCCTCTATGAGCGTTTCCGGCAGACCGGCCGCGCCGAACGACTGCTCGTGATCCGCCATTCAACGTTCCCTTCGCGCGCCTCCGCCTCGGCCAGGTCCACCTTGGCTAAGTTCACCTTGGCCAAGCGGATGGCGGACCCCGGGGTTATTGTGTAGATCACGCGGCGGGGTCAAGAGAAGGCCGAATCGTTTCGATGCTGGAGTTTTGAATGATTTCCCGACTAAAGCGCAGCGTGCTGGCGATGCCGGGCTCGAGCGCCCGAGCGCTGGAGAAGGGTAAGACGCTCGCCGCCGACGTCCTGATGTTCGAGCTTGAGGACGGGGTCGCGGAATCCGCCAAGGCGACGGCGCGCGCGCAGGTCGCGGCGGCGGTGGCCGGCGGCGGCTATGGCGCGCGGCAACTCGTCGTGCGGGTCAACACCCGCGGCTCCGAGTGGTATAAGCCCGACATCGCCGCCATCGCGCCGCTCGGCCCAGACGGGATCGTCATTCCCAAGGTCAGTTCGCGCGACGAGATTTTGAAGGCGGCCGCCGATCTCGTCGCCGCCGGCGCCCCGTATAAGACGCGCCTCTGGGCGATGATCGAGACGCCGCGCGCCGTCTTGGACATCGATAAAATCGCCAGCGCCGCAGACGATCGGGCTTCGCGACTCGAGGTCCTGGTGCTTGGCCCCAATGACATCGCCAAATCGACGCGTGCGCGGCTCACGCCCGGACGGCCGGCGCTGTTGTCCTGGCTTTCGGCCGGCGTGCTTGCGGCGCGGGTCCACAACATCGAGATCATCGACGGGATTTACAACGACTTCAATGATCTCGACGGCCTTCGCCGCGAGGCGGAGCAGGGGCGCGACTTCGGCTTCGACGGAAAAATGCTCATTCATCCCGGCCAGATTGATCCGGTGAATGAAATTTTCGCGCCGAGCGCCGAGGAGGTCGATTTCGCCCGCCGGATCATCGCCGTGTTCGACGAACCGGAAAACGCCGACAAGGGCGTGGTGCAGATCGACGGGAAGATGGTCGAACGTCTGCATCTCGACATTGCGCGCCGCACGTTGCAGCTTGTCGAGGCGTCAGGCTGACGGCCGCCTGTTTTGCGGGCGCCGAACGCATCAACTATAAGGATGCGGGACAGCAAGGATGAGCCAATGGTCTTGCCGAACGACGAAGAACCGAAGCGCGTCGAATCTTCGGAAGCGCCCATCGATTATACAGAATCGCCGTCTGAACCGCCGCCTCCGCCGCCGGTCAGACGCAAGCGGCGCTCCTTCTTCGGACGGCTGGCGTCGACGCTGCTGCTGCTCGTCCTCATCGCGGGCGCGGCTCTTTACGCGGCCATCGCGTTCAAGGACCGAGACGAGCGGCTGAAGGTCGTCGCGGACTATGCCGAGCCTTACGTCGATCAGGCGAGCGGGGCCTTAGGAGGGCTGAAAGACCGGGTTCGCTCGCTGGTGGGCGGCGGCGAACCGACGCAGACGACGGCGATCTCGCCTGAGCCTCCGCCAACCGATTCGCCCACGAGCGGCGCGGAAGCGCCTCCGCCCTCCTCCGCGCCGGCGAAGCCTGCTGAAACGGCGGTCGAACAGGCGCCGCTGGCGCCGTCCACGCCGGCGCCGAACGCCGCCATTGAATCGCAGAACGCCGCCATAGAATCGCAAAAAGCGGCGGTCGCGGCGTTGCAGGGCCGCGTCGATTCGGCCGAAGACCTGGCGCAACGCGCCTTGCGCGCCTCCGAAGCCGCCGAGACGGCCGCCAACGCCGCCAAGACCACCGCCGAAGCGGCGGTGAAGGCGAGCCCGTCGCCCACAACTCCCACAACTCCCACGGCTCCCGCCGAACAGGGCGAACGCGGGGCGCTAACCGCCAGCGAGCAGGTGACCGCGCTTGAAGGCCGCATCGACGAGCTCGGCGAAGAAATCAAGGCGCTGCGCGAGCGCGTCGAGTCCCCGAAGGGCGAGACGCGCGCGGCGCCAGAGACTACGGCGGCCAAAACGCCAGACGGACCGGCGGCGATTGTCGTCGTCGCCTATGCGCTTCAACGCGAGTTGGAGGCGGGCCGGCCCTATGCTGTCGAGACGAAGGCGCTGACGCGGCTTGGCGCCGACTCCGCCGCGTTGGCGGCCCTCTCGCCATTAGCGGAAAAGGGCGCGCCGACGGCGGCGCAATTGAAGGCGGACTTCGCGCCGGCCGCCAAGCGCATTCACGCGCTTGAGAGCGGCGCATCCGGCGATCTTACAGAGCATCTGATGAAGGGCGCCAGCAAACTCGTGCGCGTTCGTCCCTCCGGTCAAGCGCCGACGACCGAGGCTCAGACGGTGGAAGAAAAAGTCGCTCACATCGAAGCGGCGCTCGCCCATGGCGATCTCGCTCAGGCGAGCGCCGTTTTCGCGGCGCTTCCCGAAGCGGCCCAGAACGAAGCCAAGGACTTCGGCGCGACCTTGCGCGCCCGCGTCGACGCAGGACGGGCGGCCGACGATCTGCTGCATGGCGCGATCGCCGCGCTCGGCGCAACGAAAGAGTAAGCGGGATCCATCGCCATGCTGTTTCTCCTGTTCTTCATCATCGCGCTTGCCGCGGTCGCCTATGGACTCGAATGGCTGATCGAACAGCCCGGGTCGCTCACGCTGGATTTCGCCGGCTATCAGTTCGAAGCGTCGATACCGGTGGCGGTGGCGGGTCTACTGCTGGTCATCGCCGCGACGGTCGTCCTCTGGGCGATCGCCATGGCGCTGCTGCGGCTACCTGGCCGTTGGAGCGGCGGGTCGCGGCTGAAGCGCCGGGACAAGGGATTCGACGCGCTTTCGCAGGGATTGATCGCCGTCGGCTCCGGCGACGCCGCCCGCGCCCGCAAGGCCGCGCATGTCGCCGAACGGCTGCTGCCGAGCGAGCCGCTCACACAGGTTTTGAAGGCCCAGGCGGCGCAGCTCGCCGGCGATCGGCGGGTTGCGGAAGAGACCTTCCACAAGATGACGTTGAAGCCGGAGACAAAGCTGCTCGGGTTGCGCGGGCTGCATATCGAGGCGCGCCGACGCGAGGACGCCGACGCCGCGCATCATTTCGCCAAGGAGGCGCATGACATCGCGCCAGTGCCTTGGGCGGGCGCCGCGATGCTCGAACATCTCGCCGCGCAGGGCGACTGGCAAAAGGCGCGCGAGGCGATCGAGGCCAGTCTGACTGCCAAGGCGATCGACGCGCCGACGGCGCAGAACCTCCGCGCCGTGATCGAAACCGCCATGGCGATGGAGAAGGAGCGCGACCATCCGCATGACGCGCTGCATCTCGCACGCCAGGCGTTGAAGCGCCGGCCGGGCTTTGCGCCCGCCGCCGTCGCCGCGGCGCGGGTGCTCGTCCGCCATGGCGACCGGAAGCAGGCGCTGAAGATGATTGAAACGGTCTGGGCGACGAAACCGCATCCGGACCTCGCCGCCGCCTATCTCGAGGCGCTGTCGGGCGAATCGAATATGACGAAGCTCGCGCGGGTGGAGAGGCTCGCCCGCGCCGCCCCCAACGCGCCGGAGAGCCGGCATATCGTCGCGGAGGTCGCGCTGTCGGCGCGCGACTTCGCCAAGGCCCGCGACGCGCTCGCGCCGCTCATCGCCGCCGGCCGTCATCCGACGGCGCACACCTGTCTGATGATGGCGGAGATCGAAGACGGAGAGCAGGGACCGTCAGGTCCGGTGCGCGAATGGCTCGCCCGCGGATCGCGCGCGCCGCGCGACCCTGTCTGGATCGCTGATGGCGTCGTCTCCAAGAACTGGCTGCCGATGTCGCCGGTCACCGGACGGCTCGACGCTTTCGAATGGAAGCCGCCGCCGGACTCCGCGCAACATCTGACCGAAGAAGGCAAGCCAAACATTCCGGCCGCCTTTTTGACCCGTCCCGCCGAACCCGTGGCGCTGCCAGCGGCCGAGGTCTAGCGTCCGCGATCGGCGCGGCGGATGCGCACATAGAGCGCGCCTTCGCCGCCGTGATGGCGCGCGGCTTCGCCGAACCCAACGACGACGTCGCGCAGATTCGGCGCTTCGAGCCACATCGGCACGACGCGGCGCAGCACGCCGCCTTCGTCCCGCGTCAGCCCCTTGCCCGTCACGATGATCGCGATTCGCGCGCCATTCGCCTGACATCTGCGCAGGAAAGCCGTTAGCGAGCGCTGCGCCTCCGCCTGCCGCAGCCCGTGAAGATCGAGCTTGGCGTCGACGTCAATCCTGCCGCGCTTGATCTTCACGAAGGTGCGCGGGTCGATGTCGATCGGCCGCGGCGGAGGCTTGGGAGCCCCTGGGCGATCGCAGACCGCCGAAGGCCCCGAAGGCGACAAGGGCGCGGGGCCTTCGGCCACCGGCGGCGGCGGCGCGGGCTTTCTTGGACGCGCCCGAGCAGGTCGAACGTCAGCCGTCGCAATCATCCAAAGCTCGGCTTCGGCCTGCGACAGCCGGCGCGCATATCGGCGGGAATTCTCCTCGCTCACGGATCGTCCCCAACGTCCTTCGGCAGCAGCACAATCATTTCGGCGGCGTGCCGAATGTCGCCGGCGCGCCGGCCCGCCGCTTCGCCCGCGCCGAAAAAAAGATCGGCGCGCGCAGGACCAATTATGGCAGATCCGGTGTCCTGCGCGATCATCAGTCGACGAAATGGCGTTTCCGCCTCTCCTTGCCATGGAATTCGCGCAGCAATCCAGAACGGCAGGCCGTAGCACCAGATCGAGCGGTCGACGGCGATCGACCGGAACGGCGTCAGCGGCGCGCCCTGCCCGCCGATCGGGCCGATCCGGCGCCGCTCCGACGCATCGATCTGGAAGAACACATAGGAACGATTCTCCTGCATCAACCGGCGTCCCGCTTCGCCGGGACCGGCGCCGAGCCGCCGCAATGTCTCCTTCATCAGATCGAGCGACATCTCGGCTTTCGTCGCCAAGCCGCGCTCAATCATCAGCCGGCCGACGGACGTATAGGGCCAGCCGTTGCGCCCCGCATAGGTCAGCGCCATGACGCCGCCGCCCGGCAGTCGCAGCCGCGCCGAACCCTGCACCTGGATGAGGAACAATTCGACCGGGTCGCGAACATAGGCGAGAGGATGCGCGCTCGGCGCCGCGCCTTCTTCTTCGATTGCGCGCCGATCCGGATAGGGCACGAGCGCGCCATCGGCCTGCCGTCGCGCGCTCGTCAGCGTCTCGCCGGAGGGCAGCGAGAGCGGCGATTCGTTCAAAGTGACGAGATCGCGCGGACGCGACAGGACCGGGGTCGTGAAGCCCGGCGCGGGCGACAATCTGGCGTCGACCTCCACCTCGTAATAGGCGGTGACGAAGCCATGCGTCTTGATGGCGTGAGGGCGAAACCAATCCTGAAAGAAGCGGCCAGGATGATCAATGGCGCCGAGCGCCGCGCGAGCGGCGGCGGCGAGGGCGGGGGGAGGCGCGACGGCGCTACGTTGCTCTTGCGCCTTGGCGCCAATGATCTCGGCGGAGCGTCGGAAGGCGTCGAAAGCGGTGGCGAGATCGTCGGCCGCAAAGCCGTCGATCTCTTCAAATTCTATCTTTTGCAGCAGATCGGAAGCGGAAAACGGCGGCGCATTCCGCGACATGCTCAGTCTTCGGTTTGCGTCGCGACGAGCTTCCAATTGGGATCGTTCGCCTTCGCTTCGCGCGCAAAGGTCCAGCGCTCGACGACTTTGCGCGTCTGCCCGCCGTCGATCGTTTCGCCGGCCTTGTCACGCCGCACGCTCATCAGCCGAACGACGAAACGCACCGTCACCTCATTGCGGCCGCCGACGGCGCGGGCGGCGTCGACCGTCGCCGAGTCGATCGCGACCACGGCGGTCTCCATGCTTTCGCCCTGCTGCTCACGCCGGGCGATCTCCGCCGAAAATCCATTGAAGACGTCCTGCGCCAGGAGCGGCTTCAAGGTTTCCCGGTCGCCCTTGGCGAAGGCCGTGACGATGAGTTCATAAGCGCGGCGCGCGCCGCTCACGAAGGATTTGCCGTCGAAATTGGGATCCGACGCCGCCACGGCGTCGAGGCCGGTCCAAGCGGAGGCGACGCCTTTCTCGGCGACGCCCTCCCAACGGTCGGCGCCAGTGGGGCGCGAGCGCGCTTCAGCGAGCGGCGCGACGCTCGACGCGGGCGCGACCGCCGCGGGGGCCGGACCGCGGGGCGCGAAGCGCGCCGGGGGCGGCGTATCGCGATCCACCCGCATTCCGAGCACCGAGCGCAGTTTCCAGATGACGAAAACCGCGAGCGCCGCGAAAACGATAAGGCTGGGATCGAAGAGATCGCCGGAGGCCGGCATTGGCAACTCCCGAATAAATTTGTCGTCGGCTATCATGTCGCTTCGTACATGTCACGAATCAAGGGGCGGGCGTATCGCCGCGGGCGGGTAGCGCCCCAAAGATCGGATGATTCGGTGAAATCTAAGCTTGTCGGCGCCGTCCTCGCAACATGGATCGTGCTGGAAATTCTCTGTTTCGCGCTCGTCGTCCGCGCCGTCGGGCTTCTCGCGGCGATCGCGCTCGCCATCGGCGCTTCGCTGCTTGGCCTCTCCGACGTGCGGCGCCTCCTCGATTTTGTCCGCGCCGGATTAGCCGCCAAGGCGAAAGGCGAAAGCTCCGCCATGCTCGATGGGGCCATGCTGGACGGCGCGATGCAGGCGCTCGCCTCGATCCTGCTCATTTTTCCAGGCTTCGCCTCGGATTTCGTCGGGCTGGCGCTGAAGTCCCCGTCTGTGCGGCAGAGCCTGGCGCGGCGGCTGCGGGCGCGGTCGGGGAGCGCGGACCCGCGAATCATCGACCTCGACCCGCGCGAATGGCGGCGCGAAGCGCGCAGCTCCGGGGGAAGGCCGCGCCGAAGCACAGCGAAGTAGGACCGGCGCAACGCCTTGTTCGCTTCTGACAGACGTGTTAGGCGGGCGCGAATTCTCATGACAACGGCTTTGCTGGAGATCCTAGATGACCGACACCAATGGCAACGGCGCGCAAGGAGCGCCGGGCGGCGCTCCGGCCCTCAATTCGCTTGCTCAATATCTGAAGGATTTCTCCTTCGAGAATCCCAATGCGCCGCGCTCGCTCGGCGCGCAGGAGAAGGCGCCAAACATCTCGATTCAGGTCAACGTCAACGCCAAGCAACTGGCGCCGACCGACTTCGAAGTCAGTCTGATGCTCGACTGCAAGGCCGGCGAGGGAGACGGACTCCTTTTCAAGCTCGACCTTGAATATGGCGGCGTGTTCCGACTGATGAACATTCCCGAAGAGCAGGTGCATCCGATCGTCATGATCGAATGCCCGCGCATGCTGTTTCCCTTCGTGCGCCAACTTGTGGCCGACGCGACGAGCAAGGGCGGCTATCCGCCGCTCTATATCGATCCGATCGACTTCGTCGCGCTCTATCAGCAAAAGGCCGCCGAAGCGGGCGCCCAGAGCGCTACTCAGGGCAATTAGCCAGCGGCGCTCGGCGCTGTATCTTCGTCGCTTGCGAGATAGCGATCCCAGATCGGCGATTTGATCGTCGCGACAAAGACAAGATGGGCCGTCTTTTCAGCCGCGCTTAACCGCGGCGGGAGCGGCTCGGGGCGACGGCGCAGCAGATCGTTCGACGCGGCGATGCGCACCGCGTGAACCGTCTGAAGCGACAGCGCCGACTGCCGTCCGCCACAAAGCTCGGCGTAGACCTCGGCGAGGAGATTAGCGTCGAGCAGGGCGCCGTGTTTCTCGCGCCGCGAGAGGTCGATGGCGTAGCGCTGACACAAGGCGTCGAGCGAGTTGGCGCCGCCAGGATGGCGGCGTCGGGCCATGGCGAGCGTGTCGATGATGCGCGCGCCGCCGAGCGGCGGCAAATTCATGAGCGCGAATTCGGCGTTGAGAAAGCGCGTGTCGAATTCGGCGTTGTGAATGACGAGCGGCGCATCCTCGATAAAGTCGAGAAATTCGGCCGCGATTTCCTTGAAGACCTTATGCTGCGCCAGAAATTCGCGCGAGAGGCCATGCACCCGGAAGGCCTCGTCCGGCATGTCGCGCTCGGGATCGATGTAGCAGTGGAAATGCCTGCCCGTCGGGATGAGATTGGAAATCTCGACGGCGCCGATTTCGACCACGCGATGCCCGCTCGAGGGGTCAAGCCCCGTCGTTTCAGTGTCGAGAACGATCTCGCGCATTTTTCACCCGAGCCGCGCTTCAAGCGCTTTCACGATGTTTCGCACCTCTTGGCGCGCTGCGTCCAGACCTCGGTCGGTATGAACCACGAAATCGGCGCGGGCGCGCTTTTCTGAATCAGGCGTCTGCTTCGACAGAATGGACGCGAATTTCTCGGTCGTCATGCCCTCCCGGGCAAGAACGCGGGCTTTTTGCGCATCTTCCGGCGCGGTGACGACGACGATGACATCGAAATCCTTTTCGGCGCCGGTTTCGAACAGCAGCGGGATGTCGAAGACGACGATGCGGTCGCCCTGATCGCGACGTTCTTCGATCAGAGCGTCGCGCGCCGCCCACACCATCGGATGCACGATCGCTTCCAGCCGCTTGAGCGCAGCGGGATCGTCAAGAACGCGGGCGGCAAGCCGGCGACGGTCAACGACGCCATTGACGACGACGCCGGGAAACACACGGTCAATCTCGGCCGCCGCCGGTCCTTTATAGAGATCATGCACGAGCTGATCGGAATCGAGAACCGCGATGCCTTCGGCGCGAAACATGTCGGCCGTCGTCGACTTTCCCATGCCGATCGACCCGGTCAGCCCGACGCGCAATATTTTTGGCTTTGTCACGAAAGGAGCGCCCCTTCACGCCGAAGCGCCTCAAGGAGCTCCAGCAGCGGAAGCCCCATGATGGTCCAGCAATCGCCTTCGACCTTGGAGAAGAGTTGCGCGCCGAGGCCTTCGATCTGATAGGCGCCGGCCGAAGTCAGCGCATTCTCTCCGACCACCGTCAGATAAGCGGCAATGAAGTCCTCGCTCAGCGTGCGCATGGTGAGGTCAGCGACGCCGACCGTCGCAAAGACGACGGCGCCGTCGCGCGCCAGGGCGATCGCCGAATGCAGGCGATGCCGCCGCCCGGAGAGGAACCGCAGGAGCGTTTCGGCTTCCTGCATATTCGCCGGCTTGCCGAATATCCTGCCTTCGCAGCTTGCGACCTGATCGGCGCCGAGCACGAGCCGGCCTTCGGCGGAAATGGCGAGCGCCTTGGCGCGGGCCAACGCTAAAGCGATCGCGTCGGCGTCGGCGCCGTCGAGCCGCGATTCGATCGCCCGTTCGTCAACATTCGCGGGAATTATCTCGAAAGGAACACCCGAATGCAGCAGCGCCTGCCGGCGGCCGGCGCTTTTCGAGGCGAGAATCAGCGGCGCCGATTCGCGCCAGAAGGTCGATGTTGATCTCGCGGTCACGTCCACAGCCCTCCCGCGAAAGCCGAAGAGCGGGGATAAAGCGCGCTCAAAAAACGCTCCGCTTCGGTTAGCGGGCATAGGGTCCCCCAACGCTCAACAGGAGAAGCCCTGTCGAACGGATTCCCGCCGACGCCGGTACAGAAGGGATTCACAGGCCATCCACAATCACTTGCACCGAGAAATCGCGATATATCCATGATTCCGTTCGCTGACTGGAATTTTCCCGTAATGGCCGGCGGGACCGGGTCTTCGCGGCTCGCCTGTGGGCGACTGGTTAATGAAAATTAACTTTCGTCCCCTCCGCGATATAGATGAAGAATCAGTTCTTATTAAAATGAATTTTGTTTTAATGGCGTTTCGCGCTACGCCGCTTGCCGAGGACGACAGACGGAGCGAACGCGATGGCGGACGAGAAGGCGCTTCTTTCGGTTCTGCGCAGACAGGTGCGAAGCGTTCCGCCGCTGTGGCTGATGCGTCAGGCGGGTCGTTACCTTCCCGAATATCGCGACGTCCGGGCGACGACGAAAAGCTTTCTCGATTTCTGCTATTCGCCGCAGAAGGCGGCGGACGTGACGTTGCAGCCGATCCGGCGCTTTCATTTCGACGCGGCGATTCTCTTCTCCGACATTCTTGTGGTGCCCGACGCCATGGGCCAACGGGTTTCCTTCGAGAGCGGCGCCGGGCCGCGGCTTGAACCGATTGAAACGCCGGAGCAGGCGCAGCGACTCGGAGCATTCAAGATTGAGCACCTTTCGCCGGTATTCGAGACAATCGATCTTGTAAAAACGGCGCTGCCTTCGGATGTCGCTTTCATCGGTTTTTGCGGGGCGCCGTTCACGGTCGTGAGCTATATGATCGCCGGGCAGGGCACGCCCGATCAGGCGCCGGCGCGTCTGTTCGCCTATCGTTATCCCGACGCTTTCGCGCAGCTGATCGATCGCGTCGTTGAGGCGTCGATCGACTATCTTGCGCGTCAGATCGAGGCCGGCGTCGAGGTCGTGCAGATCTTCGACAGCTGGGCCGGCGTCTTGCCGGCAAATGAATTTCAGCGCTGGTCGGCGGCGCCGGTCCGGCGGATCGTTGAAGGCGTCAAAGCGCGCCATCCGCAAACGCCTGTGATCGCCTTCATACGCGGCGCTGACGCGCATTTGCCCAAGCTCACGCAAATGATCGGCGCCGATGCTTACGGGATCGATACGGCGCTCGATCCCGCATGGGCCGTCGCGCAAACCGAATCGAATGTGCCGCTGCAGGGCAATCTCGATCCTCTCGTGCTTGTCGCCGGCGGAGAAGCGCTCGACCGCGAAGTCGATTCGATTCTCGCCGCCTTCGAAGGCCGTCCGCATATCTTCAATCTTGGTCACGGCATCTTGCAGCAGACGCCGATCGAAAACGTCGAGCGCCTTGTCGCCCGCGTGCGACGGGGAGTCTGACGATGTACGTCTGGATCAAGGCGCTGCATGTGATCGCCATCATCTCGTGGATGGCGGGGCTTCTCTATCTGCCGCGTCTCTTCGTCTACCATGCCAGCGCGGGCGAGGGGACGCTCTCTGAGACGTTCAAGATCATGGAGCGGCGGCTCTATCGCTACATCATGACGCCGGCGATGCTCGTCGCTTGGATGACCGGAATCTATCTGGCCGTTGAGGGAGGCGCGCTGTCGTCAGGATGGTTTCATGTGAAAGCGACGCTCGTCGTGCTGCTGACCGCCGCGCATATTCATGACGGCGCGCTGATGCGCCGTTTCGCGGAAGACGCCAATGTTCATTCGCCGCGCTACTATCGCATCTTCAATGAACTGCCGACCCTGCTGATGATTGGCGTCGTTATTCTAGTGATCGTCAAGCCGTTCTGACTTTAGGCGACGATCTTCTCCCAGTCGGGCGCGATCGGCCGCGCGGCGCCATTCACCTTGCACTTATTGGCCCCATAGATGCGCTCCGCGGTTCGCCAGCAGAGATCTGCGCAAGCGTTCTCACTTAAGCGGTCAAGAAAAACATCATAGCGTTGGAGTTCTGGTCCCAAGCGTTCAAACTTGGCGACGAGGTCCGAGCCGAGACAAATTCGGTTACTATGGCGTTCGGTGAGCGCCAGCCAATTTTCGTCAGGCGCGCAATCAGGGCAGATGGCGACGTCGTAGATCACCCATGAATAATCGACGCACACGTTGGGATATTGGTCGAGCAGCCGCTCGACCATCTGATAATAGAAGGGCGCATTCACGCGTCGCGACATGCCGCAATG
The DNA here is from genome assembly GCF_051062815.1 of Methylocystis sp. Taxonomy (GTDB): domain Bacteria; phylum Pseudomonadota; class Alphaproteobacteria; order Rhizobiales; family Beijerinckiaceae; genus Methylocystis. Next base: position 23,732 of record NZ_JBPFDU010000096.1, read on the forward strand.
CGCGAAGATGAAGCGCGTGCGCGGAAATTCGCGCAGCGCCTCTTCAAGTTCGAAGAGATAGACGGGATGATCGCCCTTCGAAACCGCTGTGACGTTTTGATGCAACAGCACGGGAAGGTCGTAGTGGCCGGCAAATTCGTAGATTGGGTAGAGCGCGCGATGGTTGGCGCGCGCATTTTCGCCGAAGGTGAAGGCGGTGAGATCGTCGTGGCGCAACAGCATTTCGCCAATGCCGCTCCACACGTCGGGATATTGCGCATATAGCCGCTCGACGTGACGAATGGCGTAGCGATCGACTGGATTGAAGCCGCAGATCAACGGATAGAGTCGGCTCTGATGCTCTGCGGGGAGAGCGCGCACCATTTCGGCGACGATGACGTCCGTATAGGCGTAATAATAGCAGTGCGCGTCATTGGCGAGATAATAGTCCGGCGGCTCGCGGTCGTATTCGTTCCAAAGCTTACGCACGGGAAGTCCGAAGATCACCGCCTTATCGACGTTGGCGCGATCCATGTGATCGATGAGCGCCGGTCCGCCTGGCGTCTCCTGAACGAAATCGACGACGTGAAGATGCGCGTCAATCATCCGGCGTTTGCTGCCGCGAAGCCGCGCAAGCGAACCGACGTCTTGCGTTTTGCGGCGCGAAATACGCGATGGTTCATAGGGCATTGTCCGCTCCGAGCTTGGCGAGCAACTGGACGGCCTCGTCCGGCCTGATTCGATTGTAGAGGTAAAGCCAGGCCCGGCGATCGCCGATGATCTCGACGAGCTGTCGGCGATCGAATTGATCAAGCAGAGTCGCGCTGATGGTGGGCGGGAGCGCGCGCAGCAGCAGCGCCAGATCGCGCGCGTTGCGCGTCAACTCCGCGACGCGTGCGAATCCGATGCTGTCGAGCAGCGCGCTTTGAGCGTCTTCGGCAAGTGCGTTTAGCGTGAGCGCCAGATCGTCGCCATGGCGGATGAGGCGACGCAAATAACCGGCGCCGAGAAGTTCAAGAAGCCGCCGGCTGCGTTGCGCATAGGTCCATTCCAGAGCGCCTGAAAGGTCCCGCGCGCTGACGATGAGCTTGCGCAATCCTGGTCCCTTTAGAGTGTCAATGACGCTCAATCGGACTTGCGGCTCCGCGATCGTCGCCAGCAGTTCGCGCAGGTGACGCGCGGTCTGCAGAGCGTCGGCCAAGGAATCGGCCATCGCCTCGACGAGGAAGATCTGGTCGTCGCGATCGAGCCCGCGCATCAGTAGCGGCAGGTCCGAAGGCTTGCGAATGATTTGCGGCAAATGCGGGCGCAGCTGCGTGAGAACGTCCCGGTCGCGGCGGCCGTTGAGAACGTCGAGAAGGACGACAAGCTCCTCGGCGTCGCCGACGTCGGCGCTTTCGCCGTCCAATCGAACCGGATAGCGAGCGAGATTGATGGCGGCCATCTGAAGTCCCATGAGCAAAAGAGGGGTGAGATGAGCAAAGCAGAAAAGATTATGCGGCGCCCAAGTCCGGCTGCGCCAGTCCGGCTGCGCCAGCGGCGCCGGCCGGTTTGGCGCGTTAGCGCCGCTTTAACGGAACTCTTGATTCATGTCTGGAAATTGTCTAAGTGAACCCTATCCCTCTGAGGCCCGTGTCTGCTTGTAGCGGCATCGCCGGATTTTCGCCGGCGCTCCCCGAAGGCCGTCTCCCCCGCCCCACCTCTTCTCTCCGGCTCGTTTCCACCTGCGCGCCAGCTAATACCCAAGGTTCCTCCTGAATGCGGGAAATTAAACTTTCGGACTTGAAGGCCAAGTCCGCTGCCGAACTCCTCGCTTTTGCCGAAGAGCACGAAGTCGAGAACGCCTCGCTCCTGCGTAAGCAGGAGCTCCTCTTCGCGATTCTGAAACAATTCGCCAGTCGCGACGTCGAAATCGTCGGCGTCGGCGTCGTCGAAGTGCTGCAGGACGGCTTCGGCTTCCTGCGGTCGCCCGACGCGAACTATCTCGCCGGTCCCGACGACATTTACGTCTCGCCCTCGCAGATCCGAAAGTTCGGCCTGCGCACCGGCGACACGGTCGAGGGCATGATCCGAAGCCCAAAAGAGGGCGAACGCTATTTCGCGCTGTTAAAAGTCAACAGCATCAATTTCGAAGATCCCGAGAAGGTGCGCCACAAGGTGCCCTTCGACAATCTGACGCCGCTCTATCCGGACGAGCGCCTCAAGCTCGAGATTGAAGACCCGACCCGCAAGGATCTCTCGTCGCGCATCATCGATCTCGTCGCGCCGATCGGCAAAGGGCAGCGCGCGCTGGTCGTGGCGCCGCCGCGCACCGGCAAGACCGTGCTCCTGCAGAATATCGCGCAGTCGATCACGACCAATCATCCCGAGTGCTATCTCATCGTGCTGCTCATCGACGAGCGGCCCGAGGAAGTCACCGACATGCAGCGTTCGGTGAAGGGCGAGGTCGTCTCCTCGACCTTCGACGAGCCGGCGGTGCGCCACGTGCAAGTCGCCGAAATGGTGATCGAGAAGGCGAAGCGTCTCGTCGAACACGGCCGCGACGTGGTGATCCTGCTCGATTCGATTACGCGGCTCGGGCGCGCTTACAACACCGTCGTGCCGTCGTCCGGCAAGGTGCTGACCGGCGGCGTCGACGCCAACGCGCTGCAGCGGCCCAAGCGCTTCTTCGGCGCGGCGCGCAATATCGAGGAAGGGGGGTCGCTGACGATCATCGCGACGGCCTTGATCGACACGGGTTCGCGCATGGACGAAGTCATCTTCGAAGAGTTCAAGGGCACCGGCAACAGCGAGATCATTCTCGACCGCAAGGTTTCCGACAAGCGTATTTTCCCGGCGCTGGACATCACCCGTTCCGGCACCCGCAAGGAAGAGCTGCTCGTTGCGCCCGACATCCTCAAGAAGATGTACGTGCTGCGCCGTATCCTCAATCCGATGGGCACGGTCGACGCGATCGAATTCCTGCTCGGAAAGCTGCGCGAGACGAAGAACAATCTGGGCTTCTTCGATTCGATGAATACGTGACGGCGATCAGCGTTCGGGCCGAGTCATCGGCTCTCGTCTTGTCGCCTCTTCTCATCAGCGAAACGAAGCGCCATCAGCGTTTCGTCGAGATAATCGCCGTCGCCGTTTTTCGCTGAGCGCTCTTCAACGCCATAGGCGCGAAATCCCCACCGTTCGTAGAAGCGCAGCGCGCGAAAGTTCGTCGAGACGACGGTAAGCGTGACGATCTCGACGCTGCCGCGCGCCTCGTCGATCAGTCTTTTCATGATCTCGTCGGCGGCGCCCGATCCGCGCTCAGCGGCCTTCACATACATGCCGTAGAGCAGCGCCTTGTGGCGCGTCTTGACGCCGTCGCTCCAAGCGAGTCCGCCAACGCCAATCATTTGCGAGTCTTCAGCGTTGAACGCGCCGACGACAAAGTCGCGCTGCAGGCGCGCTGCGACCGCGTCTGGCGCGATATGCGCCTCATCTTCCGGCGCGAAGCGAAAGGCGCGAGGCTCCAACGTAAAGCTCTCAAGTCGCAGCGTCTGAAAGCGGTCCGCGTCCGAGCCGTTGAGCCGGCGACATATTGCTCGCGTTCGCATATGTCTTTGTGCCGGACAGGCCTTGCGAATGCCAGCGGCGAAGGAAATAAGCGGCGCGCATGTTCAAGGATTTCGCCAATGTGTGGATGATGGTCGGCGTTGCGCGCGATCTGGAGCGCGACGCCGGCGAGTCCTGCGCGTTCATCGACCGGAGCCCGCCGCTTGTGCGCTGCAGCATTTTTGGTCTCGACCCGTTGAACGGGAGCAGGCGATCGGGAATTTTCATAGCTGCGCCGGAGCGCCGAGAGACCGCCGGCCAATGACGGCGCAGGACACCATCTTCGCGCTTGGCACCGGCGCAGGGCGAGCGGCGATCGCCGTCATCCGGATTTCGGGGCCGGGGGCGGGGGAGGCGATCAAGGCGCTCGCCGGCAAGCTCCCGGCGCCGCGGCAGGCGAGTTTTGCGATTCTCCGCGATCCTCAAACTGGGGAAATGCTTGATCGGGGGATCGCGCTGTTCTTTCCCGGTCCCGCGTCGTCAACCGGGGAAGATTACGGCGAGCTGCAGCTTCATGGCGGCCGCGCGGTCGTCGAGGGCGCGCTCGCCGCCTTGCATCGCCTCCCCGGCCTACGGCCGGCCGATCCCGGCGAATTCGCGCGCCGCAGCTTCGCCAATGGCAAGCTCGATCTCTCTCAGGCGGAAGCGCTCGCCGATCTCATCGATGCGCAAACCGGGGCGCAGCGGCGGCAGGCGTTGCGGGTGGCAGGCGGCGCGTTGCGCCGAAAAGTCGAGGGCTGGCGGGCGGCGCTGGTGGAGTCGCTGGCGCTTGTCGTAGCCGAGCTCGACTTCAGCGACGAGGCGGATGTCGGCGCGTTTTCGCCGGCGCGGCTCCGCGTGCTGCTTTCGCCGCTTGCCGAGGACATGCGGGGGGAGCTGCGGCTCGCGCCAGCCTCGGAGCGTATGCGTGACGGTTTTCTCGTCATGATTCTCGGGCGGCCGAATGTCGGCAAGTCGACTCTGATCAACGCGCTGACGCGCCGCGATCTGGCGATCGTCTCGCCGATTCCCGGCACGACGAGGGATATGATCGAAGCCCATCTTGATATTGGCGGTTTGCCGGTGACATTGATCGACACGGCAGGTCTGCGCGAGGCGGCCGACGCGATCGAGCGGATCGGAGTCGATCGGACGCTCGCCCGGGTCGAAACCGCCGATCTGGCGCTGTGGCTCTCGGATTCTGCAGAGGCGCCGCCGGAACAGGACGTCGAGACGATCCGCGTCGCGACCAAAACCGATCTGACGCCGGCGCCTGAAGGCGCGATTGGGGTCTGCGCCTTGAGCGGCGAGGGGCTTGAGACGCTGGCGGCAGCGATTGAAGCGCGCGCCCGGGCGCGACTCGGTGACGGCGCGACGTCGGTGATCGTGCGAGAAAGGCATCGCCAGGCGCTGGAGCAAGCCGTTGAAAGCATTGATTCTATATTGGTTGACGGCGAAGCGCTCGAGCTTCAGGCGGAGGAATTGCGCCGCGCCAGCAGGGCGCTCGGCCGGATTGTCGGCGCGGTCGACGTCGAGGAGATCCTCGATGCGGTTTTCTCGCGCTTCTGTATTGGCAAATGATATGTTTCACGTGAAACAGGCCAGACCATGAATTCCGGGATGAAGCAATTCGATGTCATTGTGATCGGCGGCGGCCACGCGGGCTGCGAGGCTGCGGCGGCAGCGGCGCGTCTAGGCGCGCGCACGGCGCTCGTAACCCAGAACCGCGCAAAAATTGGCGAAATGTCCTGCAATCCGGCGATCGGCGGGCTCGGCAAGGGCCAGCTGGTAAGGGAGATCGACGCGCTCGACGGTCTGATGGGGCGGGTGGCCGACGCCGCCGGCATCCAGTTCCGCGTGCTCAACCGCTCCAAGGGCCCGGCGGTGCGCGGTCCGCGCGCCCAGGCCGACCGCAAGCTCTATCGCGCGGCGATGCAGGCGGCGCTGAATGAGACTGAAAATCTGACGATCGTCGAAGCCAGCGTCGAAGATCTGCTGATGGAGGGCGAAACTGTTCGCGGCGTCGTCACCGCCGAGGGCGAGATCAGGGCCGCGTCCGTCGTGGTCGCCGCCGGCACCTTTCTCGGCGGGGTGATCCATATCGGCGATGCGCGGACGCCGGCCGGGAGAATGGGCGATGCGCCGTCGAACGGATTAAGCCGACGGTTGCGCGAGGCCGGCTTTGCGGTCGCGCGGCTCAAGACCGGCACGCCGCCGCGGCTCGACGGGCGCAGCATCCGCTGGGCGGCGCTCGAAGAACAATGGGGCGACCCGACGCCGGAAGCCTTTTCCTATCTGACGACGGCGATCGCGAACCGCCAGATCGCCTGCGGCGTCACCCGCACGACGCCGGCCGCGCATCGGATCATTCTCGACGATCTGCATCGCTCGCCAATGCGAACGGGCGCCATTTCCGGCCCAGGACCGCGCTATTGTCCCTCGATCGAGGACAAGGTGACGCGTTTCGCCGACCGCGACGCCCATCAGATCTTTCTGGAGCCAGAAGGGCTCGACGACGACACCGTTTATCCGAACGGCGTCTCGACCTCGCTGCCGCTCGCGACCCAGCAGGCCTTCATCAACGCCATTCCTGGACTTGAGGAAACCCGCATACTGCGGCCGGGCTATGCGATCGAATATGACTATGTCGATCCGCGTGAACTCTCGGCGACCATAGAAACCAAGCGTTTTCGCGGTCTTTTCTTCGCCGGGCAGATCAACGGCACCACCGGCTATGAAGAGGCTGCGGCGCAGGGGCTGCTCGCCGGGATCAATGCGGCGCGCCACGCCGCCGGAACGGCCGCAATCGTCTTCGATCGGGCGGAAGCCTATCTCGGCGTGATGGTTGACGATCTCGTCACCCGGGGGGTCAGCGAGCCCTATCGCATGTTCACCTCGCGCGCCGAATATCGCCTGTCGCTGCGCGCCGACAACGCCGACGAGCGCCTAACGCCGCGCGGGATCGAGATCGGCTGCGTCGGCGCTGTTCGGGCGTCGCATCACGCAGTTCGCGCGGGCAGCCTGCAGGCCGCGCGCACCATGCTGCAGGCGCGCGAATTGACCTCAGCCGCGGCGCGCCGGCACGGTCTGCCGGTCAATCAGGACGGGCTGCGCCGCAGCGCCTACGGGCTACTGGCCTTTCCGGACATCACGCTGGATCGCCTGGCGTCGATCTGGCCAGAGTTCAGCGGAATTGACGCCGATACCGCCCAGCGGCTGGAGACCGAGGCGCGCTACGCCGTTTATCTCGACCGCCAGCAGGCCGATATCGACGCGTATCGACGCGATGAGCGCCTGGCGCTGCCGGACGGATTGGATTATGCGGCGATCGCCGGGCTCTCGGCGGAATTACGCGGAAAATTGAGCTACCTGCGGCCGCGCACGATCGGCCAGGCGCAGCGGATCGACGGCATGACGCCTTCAGCGTTGACGCTGCTTGCGGCGCGGGCGCGCCGCGCGTGAGAGACAGATCTTGCCGGGAGGAGGCGCTCGAACTGTTCCCGGAACTCAAACCGATTGAAGCGCAGCTTGAGATCTACGAGTCCCTGCTGCGCCGCTGGCAGGCGAAAATCAATCTGGTCTCCTCGGCGACGCTCGACGAAATTTGGCTGCGGCACTTCGCCGATTCGGCGCAAATTCACGCCGTCGCGCCTCACATCCGATGTTGGGCGGACCTGGGGTCCGGCGCAGGCTTTCCGGGGCTTGTGACGGCGCTCTTGATGAAGTCGACGCCTGATGCAGTCGTGCACCTGATTGAGAGCGATCAACGCAAGGCTGGATTCCTCCGCGCTGTTTCACGTGAAACAGGAGCGCCTGCGGTCATTCATGCCGAGCGGATCGAAAGCGTTCTGCCGAATATCGCCGCCGAAGTCGGCGGCGTCAGCGCCCGCGCCCTGGCGCCGCTCTCTCGCCTCGTGCAGCTCGCCGAAGGGCCGCTAAAAAAAGGCGCCATTGGCGTGTTTTTAAAGGGGGAAGAGTGGCGAGACGAATTGACCGCGGTCGAGGCGCTCGGTAGCTTGAGCTGCGAATCGGCGGACAGCCGCACCCGTAAGGGCGCGCGTGTCGTCGTCGTCAAGCACAAGGCTCCCCAGTGACCGCTTCCTCTTCGCCGCGCATTTTTGTGCTGGCCAATCAAAAGGGCGGCGTGGGCAAGACGACCACCGCCATCAATCTCGGCACCGCGCTCGCGGCGGTCGGCGAGGAAGTTCTCGTCATCGACCTCGATCCGCAGGGCAATGCTTCGACGGGCCTCGGCGTCGACCGTCATCATCGCACGATCTCGACCTATGACGTGCTGCTCGGCGAATCGAGCCTCGCCGACGCGATCATCGCCACGGCGGTGCCGCGGCTCTCGATCGCGCCGTCGACTCTGGATTTGCTTGGCGTCGAACTCGAAATCGCCAATGATAAGGATCGCGCCTACAGGTTGAAGCGCGCCTTCGCCGAGCTGGCGGCCGATCATGATGATGAGCGGCGCTTCAGCTATATTCTGATCGACTGCCCGCCGTCGCTAAATCTCTTGACAATCAACGCATTAGCCAGCAGCGACGCCGTCGTCGTGCCCTTGCAGTGCGAATTCTTCGCACTGGAAGGGCTGTCCCAGCTCCTCTCGACGGTCGAGCAGGTTAGACAGACTCTCAACCATAAGTTGTCCATCCACGGCGTCGTTCTGACGATGTACGACCCGCGCAACAACCTCGCCAATCAGGTCGTCGCAGACGTGCGTCGTTTCATGGGCGAGAAGGTCTATCAGACGATGATCCCGCGCAACGTCAGGGTCTCGGAGGCCCCTTCACATGGCAAGCCGGTGCTGCTCTATGACCTCAAATGCTCGGGCAGTCAGGCCTATCTGAAGCTCGCCTCGGAAGTGATCCAGCGCGAGAAGCGGTTGCGCGCAGCCTAAGCGCCAAGCAGCCCAAGAGCCAAGCAGCCCAAGAGCCAAGCATCCTAAGAGCAAAGAAGGAGCCTTTCAAGATGGCGGATGAATCGCGGCGCCGGCTGGGCCGGGGATTGGCGGCGCTTCTGGGCGACGCCGCCGCGGACGCCACCCCGGCCGAGCGGCCGCGCGGCCCGCGAAAGGCGCCGATCGAGTTTTTGCGCCCGAACCCGCGCAATCCGCGCATTTCTTTTCGCGAAGAGGATCTGGCCGAACTGACCGCATCGATTCGCGAGAAGGGCGTGATCCAGCCCATCATCGTGCGCGTCATCGTCGGCGTCGCCGACGCCTATGAAATCATCGCGGGCGAGCGGCGCTGGCGCGCGGCGCAGATGGCCGGCCTTTCCGACGTGCCGGTCGTCATTCACGAGGCGAACGACAAGGAAGCGCTCGAACTCGCGATCATCGAGAATGTGCAGCGCGCCGACCTCAACGCCGTTGAGGAGGCGAAGGGCTATGAGCGGCTCGGCGCGGAGTTTGGATATTCCCACGGCGACATTGCGAAAATCATCGGCAAGAGCCGGTCTCACATCGCCAATACGATTCGCATGCTCAATTTACCGGAGGAGGCGAAAAAGCTCGTGGCCGAGGGCGCGATTTCGGCCGGTCACGCGCGCGCGCTCCTCGCCGTCGCCGATCCGGCGGCGGTGGCGCGGCGCATCGTTGAAAAGGGATTGACGGTTCGCGACGTCGAGCGATTGGCGAAGGATCACGCCGAGGAGGCGGGCCGGTCGGGACGCTCGCCGCGTTCCGCCAAGGATTCCGCCAAGAATTCCACCAAGAATTTCGCCAAGGACGCCGACGCGCGCGCGATCGAAAAGACCTTGAGCGACGCCCTCGGTATGCGTGTCGAACTTCGCGCCGAGGATGAAAGGGGCGAACTTCGGATTCGCTACGAATCGTTGGAGCAACTCGACTCGATTTGTCGGCTGCTGACGGAATAGATTTCCCCTTGAGCACAACGTCGACGTCAAACTGCGTCCGGCGACAGAGTCAGTTGGATGGCGCCGTCTTTCAGCGCCAATGGAGCTTCGCCAGACGCGGCGCGGCTTTCCTCGATCGCCAGTATCCGCCTACCGATATTATCGAACGATGCTCCGTCAGCTTCAGCCAGCTGGAACCCGGCGGCCCGCCATCGCGTCCGCACTCGCCTTGCCCCATGATTCGAATGAATGAAAGATCGCCCGCCCTATCTTGCGAACGTGTGCGATCAAGCTGAGCGGGCGTCGCTCCTCGATCGCTGTTGGCGCGCCATCTCAGCGATGCCCTGGCGAAAAAAAAACCCCGGCGTGAGCCGGGGGTTTTTTGTAATTGAAACCGACCCGCAAGGGCCGGTTTCACATGACTGCTAACCTTAGAACAGCGGCGACAGGAGGCTGCCGCCGAAGCGATAGGTCAGACCCGCGGAGATGACGATCGGATTGATCGGCAGCGACACCTTGACCGGGATGAAGATCGCTCCCAGCCCGGGTGCTCCCGGCACAAAAGAGACCACCGTGGAGTGCACCATCGGGTGCATGCCGATATATTTGAAGTCGACGTTCACGCCCCAATGTTCGTTGAACATATAGTCGACGCCAGCCTGGCCGACCACGCCCCAGGACGGCGCGACCGTGGCGTATTGGAACGTGCTGAGCACGGCCGGGATGCCCAAACCGGAAAGCGTCGAGCCGGGCATCATCGGGATGCCCCACACGTCGTTGTTGACGCGGGTGTTCCAGAAGGTGGTGAAGTTGACGCCGACGCCGACATAAGGCTGGAACTTGCCGAAATTGGTGGCGTGGTATTGCAACATGACCGACGGCGGGAACACCCAGGTGCGAGCGAAGTCGCTGGCGATCGTGCCGGTGCCCTGGATGTGAGCCGGAGCGACACAGCAGATCGCTTCGATCGCCCAGTTCTTGGTGAGGTAATAGGCCGCGTCGAGCATGGGAATGATTGACGTGGACGTATTCGTGCTCGCGCCGGCGATCACGCCATTCGCGCCGGTCAGGCCCGAGAGCGCGCCGATCGAACCCAAGCCGGGATATCCCGCGCCCGAGTCGAAAGTCGTGCCATGGCCGTTCAGCGGAATGACGCCGCCGACCTTCAGGCGGACCTGAAACGGCTGATAGCTGTCGACGAAAGCCGGCGGGGGTCCCTTGACGGACGGCAAGGCGCCGCTCGCGCTCGACGGCGCCACGACCGCGAAGGGATCGAAGTGCCAGTTGATGCCCGCGCGAACCGTATGAAAGCGGGTCGGCGAACTCTGCGTCGCTGCGAACTGCGGCATTGTGGGGCCGAGGGCCCCCTGGAGGATCGCCGGAACGCCGCCGTTAAGCGGCACCGAATTCGCGTTCGTCGATCCCAGATCGACATAGAGATATTCGGCCTTGAGCGACCACGCCGGGAACATCGAGGGCGACCATTCGAGGCCGCCGCCCGCCGCCCAGCCGACTCTGGTGTTGTCATAATAGCCATGGCCGAGCGGGCCTCCGCCGAACGCCGTCGCGCCCGCGAAGGTGTAATTGTCGGCGAACCCGGCGTTGTGGACGACTTGGCCATAGGCGAAGCCGCCTGTGCCGTAAACCATCAGATTGGGCATGGACGGCAGCGTGAAGCCGATCCGGCCGCGCACCGTGCCGAACCAATCGACCTTCTTCGTCGAATTAACCGACTGCACATGGGGTCCTATGGCGTCGACGAGTCCGACCGCGGCGTTGCCGTGGGACCCAATATCGGCGGCCTGGATATCCGCCTCGGCGCCAAGGACGAGCCAGGGGTTGAACTGATAATTGTAGCCGAGCTGTGCGCCGCCCACGACGCCTTGCAGATTCTGTCCGGTGGTCCAGGCCGACCCCATCGGCGCCACTCCGAGGGCGCCCGCGCTGATGTAGGAGAGACCGCCGGTTTCCGAGGAGCTGGCGCCGAAGGCGTAACCAATGTTGACGCCGCCGTAGAGACCCGTCCAGGTGAACACCGGCGGAAGCGGCGGCGGCGGCGCCTTATAGCTGGGCAGATCGGCGGCCTGGGCGGCGGCGCCCACGCTCCCGACCATAAGAGCGGCTAGCGCGCCGCGAACAAAATTCTTCATCGGAACCCCCGGATTAAATTCTGCGGTAGACGGTCGACGACGAAGGCGCCGAAGTCCCATTCACGTTGCTATAAAATTTTTGTAATGCAACTAAGTCTGATGCAAAATTAGGCTGTGGCGTGCTCATTCTTGGCCGCTGTGGCTCTCGGGCAACATTCCCTTGGGATTCATGTGGGATAACGAACATCGCTTTGCTGCAACCGCTGCCGTGCAGAGCGTTTTGGATGCGACTTTAGGCATAGGCGCGGCTTGCCGCGCCAGACGGCGCGCAGTAATCCTTGCGCCGCCGCAGCGCGGCGAAGACCCTCGAAGCGCGGCCGAGATTTTCACATCAATGCGAGGTTAAGTGAGCGCGACCGAACCCGCCGTTACGCCGGAGCTCGCCGCCGCGCATGGCCTCAAGCCCGACGAATATGCGCGCATCCTAACTCTCATCGGCCGCGCGCCGAGCTTCACCGAACTCGGCATATTCTCGGCGATGTGGAACGAACACTGTTCCTACAAGTCGTCGCGCGTGCATCTGCGCAAGCTTCCGACCAAAGCCCCTTGGGTGATTCGCGGTCCGGGCGAGAACGCCGGCGTCATCGACATTGGCGATGGCGACGCCTGCGTCTTCAAGATGGAGAGCCACAACCACCCTTCCTTTATCGAACCCTATCAAGGCGCGGCGACCGGCGTCGGCGGCATCCTCCGCGACGTCTTCACGATGGGCGCGCGGCCGATCGCCTGCTTGAACCTCCTGCGCTTCGGCCGCCCTTCGCATCCGAAAACGCGGCGGCTCGTGGCGGGCGTCGTCGCCGGCGTTGGCGGCTATGGCAATAGTTTCGGCGTGCCCACCGTTGGCGGCTCGACGGAATTCGATCCCTCCTACGACGGCAATATTCTCGTCAACGCCATGGCGGTCGGGCTCGCGCGGGCCGACTCGATTTTCTATTCGGCCGCCGCCGGCGTCGGAAATCCGATCGTGTATCTTGGCTCTAAGACCGGCCGCGACGGCATCCACGGCGCCACCATGGCCTCGGCGTCCTTTGAGGAGGACGCGGAGGAAAAGCGCCCCACCGTGCAGGTCGGCGATCCTTTTTCGGAGAAGCTGCTGTTAGAGGCCTGCCTGGAGCTCATGGCGTCGGGCGCGGTCATCGCCATCCAGGATATGGGCGCCGCCGGACTGACATCTTCGGCGGTGGAGATGGGCGCCAAGGGCAATCTCGGCATCGAGCTCGATCTCGACGCCGTTCCCTGCCGCGAACAGGGGATGACCGCCTATGAAATGATGCTCTCGGAGAGCCAGGAGCGTATGCTCATGGTTCTCAAGCCCGAACTCGAAGAGCAAGCCGAGGCGATCTTCAAAAAATGGGGACTCGACTTCGCGATCGTCGGCAGGACGACCGACTCGCTGCGCTTCGTCGTCAAGCACAAGGGCGAGGTGAAGGCCAATTTGCCGATCAAGGAACTGGGCGACGAAGCGCCACTCTACGATCGTCCCTGGACGCAAACGCCGAAACAGCCGGCGATCGACGCGGCGTCGATCAAATCGCCCCTGTCGAACCGCGAAGCGCTGCTGAAACTCCTGGCGACGCCGAATCTCTGCTCAAAGCGCTGGGTCTGGGAGCAATATGACCACCTCATTCTCGGCAATAGCGTGCGGCCGCCCGGCGGCGACGCCGCCGTGGTCAGGGTGAAGGAGGGACCGAAAGGTCTGGCGCTGACCACCGACGTCACCGCGCGCTATTGCGCCGCCGACCCTTACGAGGGCGGCAAGCAGGCGGTCGCTGAAAGCTGGCGCAACATCACCGTGCGCGGCGCGACGCCGCTGGCGCTCACCGACAATCTGAATTTCGGCAATCCGGAGCGGCCCGAATATATGGGCCAGTTCGTCGGTTGCCTGGAGGGGATCGGCGAAGCCGCCCGCGCGCTGGATTTCCCCATCGTTTCGGGAAACGTCTCGCTCTACAACGAGACGCAGGGCGCCGGTATTCTGCCCACCCCGGCGATCGGCGGCGTCGGACTGATCGCCGACGTCGCCAAGGCGGCGCAAACCGGCTTCGCGAGAGCAGGCGACGCGATCCTGCTTATCGGCGAGACGAAAGGCTGGCTCGGCCAATCAGCCTATGCGCATGATCTATGCGGGCGCACGGACGGCGCGCCGCCGCCGGTCGATCTCGCCGCCGAGCGCCGCAACGGCGACTTCGTTCGGGGACTGATTCTTTCCGGGCGCGCCAGCGCGGCGCATGACCTCTCGGATGGCGGCCTCGCCGTCGCGCTGGCGGAAATGGCGCTCTGCGGCGACAGGGGAGCCGAAATCGCGGAGCTCCCATCGGGTCCTGGACACGCGACGCTGTTTGGAGAAGACCAGGCCCGCTATCTCGTCACCATTCCACAGGGCGAGGACGCCGCCGAGGTGGTCCGAGAGGGCGCGGCGGCGGGCGTGCCCATTCTGGCGATCGGCCGCGCCGGGGGCGACGCCTTGATCCTGCCCGGCGAGGCGCCGATATTGCTGACCGAGCTGCGCAAGGCGCATGAAGCCCCGCTGCCGGCCTTCATGGCTGGAGATGACGATGCGCTTTCGGGCGCTTTCCCGACACAGGTGTCATAAAATGCCCATGCCCTCCGCTGAAATCGAGCGTCTCATCAAGTCCGCGATACCCGACGCGCAGGTGGAGCTGACCGCGCTCGTCAACGACGACGATCATTGGGCGGCGACGGTCGTCTCCGAAAGCTTCCGCGGTCTCACCCGCGTCAAGCAGCATCAACTGGTCAACGCCGCGTTCGGCGACCGGCTCGGCGGCGAGTTGCATGCGCTGCAGCTGACGACGCGGGCGCCGGAAAGCGTTTAGCCCCGTTGAAGCGGACTGCGTGTGACATATGTGTGACACGTAGCCTTCGCTCAGCTGGGGAGCTTTCGGATGATCAAACGCGTGGTGTTAGCGGCAGTTTTGGGACTATCCGCCTTGAGTCAATCCGCGCTTGCGGATCACAAGCGTCATGTGTCGCCGGACCGACATCCGAGCCACGCCGCTTGTGAGCGCAGCGGATGGAATCATCGGTCCTGCGCCCATCTCGGCCACTATGGAGACAGCACTCACTACTACTATCACCATGATAGGCGCCGGCATCACGGAATGGCGCTGGACTGATCCGCTTGGGGCGAAGGCGCGCTCAAGAGTCGGAGATAGGTCATGAGGAAGACATTGACGGTCGTGCTTCTCGCCCTTATTTGCGCGTTCTCAAGTGGCAACGCTTTTGCACAGCGTTGGCGCGAGCCTTGCTGCGCGCCGGCCGCGCCGGCGTGGGTGCAGTATCAGCAATGGGCCAACGCCTATTTTCTAGGCTGCAACTATTTGCGGCAGCTACACAAATACGGCGATGATGTCGACGCAAGGCGCGCCTGTCACGGGATGATGTTCAACTGACGGGCGCCGAACAGGCGCTGCAAGGAGGCACATGAGCACGGAAGATACGAACACGCGCATCAAGAACGAGATCGAGTCGTCCGACGTCGTGCTCTTCATGAAGGGCACGCCGCAGGCGCCGCAGTGCGGCTTCTCCATGCAGGTGGTTCAGATCCTCAACCACCTCGGCGTGCCTTACAAGGCGATCAACGTGCTCGCCGATGGAGTGATACGCGACGGCATCAAGGCCTATTCCAACTGGCCGACGATTCCGCAGCTTTACGTGAAGAACGAATTCATCGGCGGCTGCGACATCGCCAAGGAAATGTTCCAGAGCGGCGAACTCGTCGCGCTGCTCGACAAGGAAGGCGTGCCGCGCGCTCAGGCCAGCAAGGCCTAGCGCGCGTCGCAACACATCTCGGTCGAATATTTCTTCAGAATAATCCGGCGCGCTGTTGGCAGGCGCGCGCCGGATTTTTTGCGCGTGCGTGGACCTATGACAATTTCGGGCGGCGCCCCTACCACGGTTTTATGACAGTGTTATTACAGTAAGGGTCGAGCATCCGAGCGTCCGGCGTACCGGCGCCTCAGGCGGATGAGCTTCGACTGAAGGAGCGCTCCCATGAAACGCATGCTTACGGTTGTCGCGCTGGCGGCTTTCGTTGCGCCCGCATCAATCGCGCCCGCCGTCGCCCAAGACAATTATGGCTCCGCTCGCGCTCGTCGCTCTGCCCATCCCAGCGACCCGGCGATCACGGATCAAAGCCCTGCGCAGTGGTCCGCCGCAGCTCCGCGCCGCAAGACCTATGCTTGGCCGGATCAGCGTTACTACGGCGTACATGGCATGATGTACGACTGAGCAGTCGGATCGGCGCGTCCTGGCTTCCAACGCCGCCAGGACGCGATTAGCGCTGGAACGGATTTGATTTCCTGACTGCATTGCGCCAATTTCGCGCAATGTCGTCTCGGCGCCAATTTGACCTTCGCGCTTCGCTGCGTTTCGCGGCGAGATGAACGCCACAGCGCCCATCGCCCTCACTCAAGGCGACCCTTCAGGCATCGGGCCGGAGCTCGCGCTCATGGCCTATGTCTTGCGCGAATCACGCGATCTGCCACCGTTTTTTTTGCTCAGCCATCCCGCCTTTATCGCCCGAGTCGCGGCCACTCTCGCGCTCGAAATCCAGATTGAAAGCACAACGGCGGCGCAGGCCCGCGACGTCTTCTCGCGCGCGCTGCCTGTCGTCGATACGGGGCGTCATGTTGTCGCCGGCGCGCCAGGCCGTCCCGATTGTCACGACGCTCAATCAACAATTCGCTCGATCGAGAAGGCGGTGGAGTGCGTCGCAAAGGGCGAAGCGCGCGCCGTCGTCACCAATCCGATCGCGAAATCGATCCTCTATGACGCCGGATTCAAACATCCCGGGCACACCGAATTTTTGGCGGAGCTCGCGCATCGTCATTATGGCGGCGATTACCGCGCGGTGATGATGCTGTGGTCGGACGAGCTCGCCGTCGTTCCGATCACGATTCACATTCCGCTCGCCGACGCCTCGAAAAACCTGACGCGCGAACTGATCGTCGAGACGGGAGAGATTGTGGCCCATGATCTGCGAGAGCGCTTTCACATCAGTAAGCCGCGCCTGGCTTTCGCCGGCCTCAACCCTCATGCAGGCGAAGAGGGCGCGCTCGGCCGCGAGGAGATTGACGCCATCGCGCCGGCGATCGCCGACTTGCGCGCGCGCGGCGTCAATGCGTCTGGACCTTTTCCCGCCGACACGATGTTCCACGAATCCGCTCGCGCCAAATATGACGTGGCGTTGTGTCCGACGCATGATCAGGCGCTGATTCCGATCAAGACGCTCGCCTTTGAGCGCGGCGTCAATGTCACGCTCGGCCTTCCTTTCGTTCGCACGTCGCCCGATCATGGAACGGCCTTCGACATCGCCGGCAAAGGAATCGCCGATCCGACAAGCCTGATCGAGGCGATCAAACTTGCAGGACGCATCAGTTAAGTGATCGACGCGCTGCCGCCTTTGCGAGACGTCGTCGCCCGCTACGGTCTCGACGCAAGAAAATCGCTTGGACAGAACTTTCTGTTCGATCTCAATCTCACCGCGCGCATCGCCCGCGCCGCCGGACCCTTCGACGACACGACCATCGTCGAAATCGGTCCCGGTCCCGGCGGGCTGACGCGCGCGCTGCTCGAGCAAGGCGCGCGAGTCATCGCCGTCGAACGCGATCCTCGTTGTTTGCCGGCGCTCGAAGAGATCGCGGCGCATTACCCAGGCCGGCTGACGATCGTCGAAGGCGATGCGCTGGAGATCGACATTGCAGCGCTCGTGCGGACCCACGCGCCTGTCATTCCCGACGCTCGTGAAACGAGCGATCGGGAATCCAGGGCAAATTTCGATAACAACGCCATTGCTTTGGATTCCCAGTCAGGCCTTCGGCCTGTCGGGAATGACAACCGAGCTTCTGCGCGCATCTGCGCCAACCTCCCGTACAACGTCGCGACGGCGCTGCTGACGAGGTGGATCGCAGCGGAACCCTGGCCCTCGGTCTTCGACCGCTATGTGCTGATGTTTCAAAAAGAGGTCGCATTGCGCATCGTCGCGACGCCGAAAGAGCGCGCCGATTATGGTCGGCTCGCCGTGCTGTGCGGCTGGCGCACGAAGGCGCGCATTCTTTTCGATGTGTCGCCCGCCGCCTTCACGCCGCCGCCCAAAGTGACCTCTTCCGTCATTGAGCTGACGCCAAATCCCAGGCCGCTTCACTGCGATCCACACGCATTGTCGCGCGTCACGCAAGCCGCCTTCGGACAGCGCCGCAAGATGTTGCGGCAAAGTTTGAAGTCGCTTGGCGTCGATGCGGCGGCGCTGCTCGCGGCGGCCGGAATAGAAGGAACCAAACGCGCGGAAGAAATCGACGTCGCCGGTTTCGTCGCTCTGGCCAATGCGCTTTCGGCTCAGTGACGCTTGCGCAAATAGTCTCGCAGCACGACGGCGTTGTTCATCGACTCGTCGCGCGCCGCATAGAGCAATGTAACGCGGCCTTTGCGCGTCATGGCGCGAAGCGCCTCGACCTGCGGCTGCGCCTCGGGCGCGGCAAGCTGGGCGCGATAGCGCTTTTCAAATTCTTCCCAGCGCTCTGGCTTATGCGCGAACCAGCGTCGCAGCGTATCGCTTGGCGCGACGTCCTTCGCCCAGAGATCAAGATCCGCCTTGTCCTTGCGCAGGCCGCGCGGCCAAAGCCGGTCGACGAGCACGCGGGTTCCGTCTTCCGGCTCGGCGGGTTCGTACACGCGCTTGAGAGCGACAGCGGCCATTTCGAGGAAATAGCGCGCCGCGCGCGAAGAGCTATTCGCTCAAAAGCTTGGCGACGAATTGTTCGATTTCCTTGTCGCGCCTCGGCCGTCTCTGCCGTTCGGCGCGCAGGATTGCGATCAGATCATCGAAGGCGCGCTGCAGATCGTCGTTGACGATCACATAGTCGTAATCTTTCCAGCGCGCGATTTCCTTTCGCGCATTCTCAAGCCGCCGCGCCATCGCGTCGCGCGAATCCTCCGCGCGCCGCTCAAGTCGGGCGCGCAGTTCATCCATCGACGGCGGCAGGATAAAGACGGTGACGGCGTCAGCGCCCATCTTCTCCCGCACCTGGCGCGTGCCCTGATAGTCGATGTCAAAGAGGCAGTCGCGGCCTTGCGCAAGGATGTCTTCGACCGGACCGCGCGGCGTGCCGTAGAAATTGCCGTGAACCTCGGCCCATTCCAACAGTTCGCCGGCGTCGCGCATGGCGACGAATCGACGCTCGGGGATGAAGCTGTAGTGGATGCCGTCGACTTCGCTCGAACGTCTTGTGCGCGTCGTCACCGAAATCGACAGCGTCAGATCGAGATCGCGGTCCTGCAGCAGCATTCGCGTCAGCGTCGTCTTGCCCGCGCCGGAGGGCGAGGAAAGGATGAGGACAATGCCGCGGCGGCTGGATGGAGTCGGAAGCATGACTTTTCAAGAGCGAGTAGCCAATAGTGAGTAGCGAGTTAGCGAGAAGCGGCCTCGCTGTCCACTCGCTCTTCACTCGATGTTTTGAACCTGCTCGCGCAGCTGCTCGACCTCGATCTTCAGTTCAAGCCCGATCGCCGAGAGTCCAGCGTCGTTCGATTTGGCGCATAGCGTGTTGGTCTCGCGGCCAAGCTCCTGCGCCAGAAAATCCAGACGACGGCCGATCGGCCCTCCCGCGACGAGCAGTTTGGAAGCGCTCTCGACATGCGCCTTCAATCGGTCGAGCTCCTCGCGAATGTCGGCTCGAACCGCAAGCAGCGCCGCCTCCTGATGCAGTCGCGCCGGATCGAGGGAGTCGGCGTTCTCCAAGAGGCGCGCGAGCTGCTGCTTCAGCCGCGCGCGAATCGCTTCGGGCTGGCGCGCCGGCGCCGCGTCGGCCTGCACGGCGAGGATCGATATGCGGTCGAGCCGCTGACGAAGAACCGCCGCCAGGGCGCCGCCCTCCGCTGCGCGCGAGGCGGTCAGCGCGTCAAGCGCTTCGTCCAGCGATCCGAGAATACGCGCGTCGAGCTCGGCGCGCTCTGCCTCAGATAGCTCCGGCTCGACGATCTCGACCACGCCGCGTACCGCGAGCAGACCGTCGAGCGTCGCGGGTCCGACATGGGCGGGCGGCGGGCGTTCGGAGAGCGCGGCGAGAAGGGCGTCGAGAGCGGCGCGGTTGAGACGGGCGACCTGGCTCTCGTCTTCGCGCCTTGCGACAAGATTGGCGAAGACCGCCCCGCGGGCGAGCCGCGCGGCGATTTTTTCCCGCGCCTTGATCTCCACGAAGTCGAAATCGGGAGGGGCGCGCAGACGCAGGTCCAGTCCCTTGGCGTTGACGCTCTTGAGCTCCCACGCATAGCGAAAGGCGGCGACGGCGCCCTGAACGCGGGCGAATCCCGTCATGCTGTGAATGCTCATTTGCGGCGGCGACTCCGAGACGGCGAATCGGCGTGAGGCCGACGTGCGCCGCGCCTGACTATCGCCGAGTCGGCCTTACCGCAAATCGCTCGTCACAGGGACCGTCTTAGCTGAGGTGAGATCCCAGCTCTTGTCACGCAGCGGGTCGAGCGGCGTGCCTTCTGAGGCGTCGAAGGCGCGCGGACGAAGGGGCCGACCGCCTGCCGCGGCCAAAGCCGTGGCGACCGCCGGCGGCGCGGCGTCCTGGGCGAGCCGTCCGCCGAGCGCTTCGCTGGGAAGCTCGTCGGAGCCTGCCGCAAGTCCGAGACGCGCCGCGCGGGCCCTCTGTTCGGCGCGCCGCGCCGGCGAGACGGGATAGGCGACGATCCCGCCGCCGTCGTCAGGCTGAGCGTCCGGACTCTCTCGCGCGATCGTCGTCATATCCGGGTTAAGCCGCTCCTCCTCCGCACGGGGCGCCGGGCGGCGGCCGACGAGAAGCATCGGGTCGAACAGCGCCCTGGCGCGCAGCTGCACGGATTCCTCGGTAAAGAAGGGCCGCGCCCGCCTCAAGGCGGCAAATTCAGCCGCCTGGACCTGCGTGCGGTCGCCATGGCCGCCGAGGAAAAAATCGGCTTCGGCATAAGCGAATTTGCCGAGCCGGTGAGTCGGGCCGTCATCGGGCGCCATCGCCCGGTTCGGCGGAAAGTCTTCGTGACTCTCGGCAAGCGTGACGAGACGTCCGATGGGCGCCTGCGTGCGCTTGTCGGGTTTGGGCGCGGCCGGCGCGGGCACGCCGGGCGTGGCGCGGTCAACCGCGCCATCGGTCTTTTCCTTCTCCAGTCGCCGCCAGTTCTGGACGTTGCGCGAATGCTGATCGAGCGATTCCGAGAAGACATGACCGCCCGTGCCGTCGGCGACAAAATAAAGATCGCGCGTCGGCGCCGGATGCGCGGCGGCTTCAAGCGCTGCGCGGCCGGGATTGGCGATCGGTCCCGGCGGAAGACCGTCGATGGCGTAGGTGTTGTAAGGCGTCCACTTCTCGATCTCGGCGCGCATGATCGGCCGGCCGAGCGTCGCTTTTCCGCCGACGAGGCCGTAGATGATCGTGGGATCGGACTGAAGGCGCATGCCTTTGCGCAGCCGATTGACGAATACGGCGGCGACGTGCGGCCGCTCTTCGTCCTTGCCGGTCTCCTTTTCGACGATCGACGCCAGCGTCACCAGTTCGTAGGGCGTGCGCAACGGCAGCTCCGGTGAGCGCTTCGCCCAGATCGCATCGAGCGTCTTGCGCTGATCCTCCTGCATCTTCGCGAGGAGACGCGCCCGAGGGTAGCCGCGCGGGAATTTATAGGTCTCGGGCAGCAGAGCGCCTTCCTTCGGCAAGTCGACGACATCGCCCGCCAGCAGTTCGGCCTCTTTCAGCTTTTGCACAATTTGTTCCGAAGTCAGACCTTCCGGAATGGTCACGCTGTGCATGATCTGGCGACCCGAGGCGATCTGATTGATCACGTCGCGCAGGCTGATGTTTTTCTTGAAGCCATATTCGCCGGGCTTCAGCTTGCCGAGCTTGCCCTCGAGAACGATCCCGAGCTGCATGAGCGTCGAATTGGCGATGACGCCTTCGCGCTCGAGTTGGGAGATGATCTCAAGCAAGTCGCTGCGCGGCGGAATATAGACGACCTTGTCGGCCGCGAGCGGTCCGGGCTCTTTCAGCTTGTGCATGGCGGCGATGAGGCCGAAGACGCCGGCGACAAGCGCGACGAGCACGAAACTCAGGAAGCCGCTCGCCACCGAAAGCGTTCCTTCACGGCGCTTACGCTTTTTGGGCGGAGGCGCGGCTTCTACCTGCTTAGCGCTTTGCCGCGTCGCGCGCCGCCCGAACATGCCGGCGCCGGGGGACGCGGCGTCGGGCTTTTTCGCCGAGGGCTGGCCGGGCGGTTGGAGCGACGGTGTTTCAGCTTTGGCTGCGGGTGACGGCGGCGGCGCGTTGGAAGGCGCGGGAGCTGGCGATGCTGGTGCCGGCGGCGGCGCTGGAGACGGCTTTGCGGTTTCGATGGCGGGCGCGACGTAGCCGTTCGGCGCGGCCACTGGGGCCGCCTGCGCCAGGGGCGGCGGCGCGTTCGAAGGGGCTGGAGCCACGGGCGGCTGGGTGAGTGGCGATTCGACCTTTGCCGTGATGTGCGGCTGGCTTGGGGCAGTTGGCGGGTTTGGCGCAGACGCCGCTGGGATCGGTTCGATGGACGGCGTCGGAACCGGTTTGGCGCTTTCAGCCGATGGCGGGGCGGGAGCTTCGGGCGGCTCGGGCAAAGGCGCTTCGGCCTTCGCCGCAGTGGGCTGGCTTGGCGGTTCCGGCGCGGACGCGACCGTGGCCGGCTCTTTCACCGGCGCGGCGTCGGACGGCGAAACTTCCGTCGGCGGCGCGCCAGATTCCTCTGCGGGGGCGTTCAAGCTTGGTTGAGCTGTGAGGTCTTCGCGCTGCAGCGCGGCGTTTTCGGCGTTTTTGGCCGAGGTCGGCTCGGTCGGCGCCGCCGCTGCGGCGTCTGTTGGTTTTCCGGGCGCGCCTTTTTCGTCCGCTTCGCTCATCGCAATACGCCCACCAAACGTCGAAGATCTCACGCCGATTATCGCCGAGGACTTACACTATGCCTCATTGTGGCGAATTCAGGAAAGCGCCGCTTCGGTTCGCAGGCTTTGGCGCTTAGCTAGGATGCGCCGGATGAGCCGCCATGCTCAGGATGCGCGGCGAAACAGCAGCGAGGCGTTCGTGCCGCCAAAGCCGAACGAGTTCGACAAAGCGATATTGATTTCCTTCTCGCGGGCTTTGTGCGGCACGAGGTCGATCGTCGTTGCAACGGAGGGATTGTCGAGGTTGCGCGTCGGCGGCGCGACATTCGCCTGCATCGCCAGGATCGAATAGATCGCTTCGACGGCGCCGGCGGCGCCGAGCAGATGGCCGATCGCAGATTTCGTCGATGACATGGCGAGCTTGGGTTCGACGTTGCCGAGAAGACGTTCGACGGCCTTGAGTTCGATTTCGTCGCCGAGCGGCGTCGACGTGCCATGCGCATTCACGTAATCGATGTCGGTCACGGAAACGCCGGCGCGCTTCAGCGCCGCCTTCATGCAGCGATAGGCGCCGTCGCCATCGGGCGACGGGGCGGTGATGTGATAGGCGTCGCCCGACATGCCGTAGCCGATAAGTTCGGCGTAGATTTTCGCGCCGCGCGCCTTGGCGTGCTCATATTCCTCAAGCACGACGCAGCCCGCGCCTTCGCCAAGCACGAAGCCGTCGCGATCCTTGTCATAGGGCCGGGAGGCGGCTTCAGGACGATCGTTGAATCCGGTCGACAGCGCGCGGCAGGCGGCAAAGCCGGCGACGCCAATGCGATTGACGGGCGATTCGGCGCCGCCGGCGACCATCACGTCGGCGTCGCCCATCGCGATGATGCGCCCCGCGTCGCCGATGGCGTGCGTGCCGGTGGCGCAGGCCGTCACCACCGCATGATTCGGGCCCTTCAGCCCATGCATGATGGAGACATAGCCGGCCACGAGATTGATGATTCTGCCCGAGACGAAGAAAGGCGACACGCGGCGCGGTCCCTTCTCCCTCAAGGTGACGGAGGTTTCGTAAATGCCGCCGAGGCCGCCGATGCCGGAGCCGATCAGAACGCCAGTCGATTCCTGCTTCTCGGGGGTGTCGGCCACCCAGCCGGAGTCTTTTAACGCCTGCGTCGCGGCGCTCGCGCCATAGATGATGAAATCATCGACCTTGCGCTGCTCTTTGGGATCGAACCAATCGTCAGGATTGAATGTGCCGTCTTTGCCGTCGCCGCGCGGCACGACCGCCGCGATCTGGCACGCGAGGTCGGAGGCCTCGAACGTATCGATACGCTTGAAGCCGCATTCTCCGGCGGCGAGACGGCGCCAATTGGCATCCACGCCGCAGCCCAAAGGAGATACGACGCCAAGACCGGTGACGACCACCCTGCGCATGGCTCTACTCTCGAACTTTTTCTTGTTGTCGGAATGGCGGCGTCGGCGAAGCCTCGCGAGAGGATTCGCCGCGCGCTTGGATCTTTAAGTTCGTCAGGCGGCTTTCGCCTTTTCGAGGAACTTCACTGCATCGCCCACAGTGAGAATCGTCTCGGCGGCGTCGTCGGGAATCTCGACGCCGAATTCTTCCTCGAAAGCCATGACGAGTTCGACGGTATCGAGCGAATCGGCTCCCAGATCGTCGATGAAATTGGCTTTGTCGACGACCTTGTCGGCTTCGACGCCGAGGTGCTCGACAACAATCTTTTTCACGCGCTCGGCGACATCGCTCATCTTCTTTGATCCCTGTCTGCGTTTGGCGCCTTACGCGCCCTGTGGCGATTTGGAGCAGGCCTGCTGGCGCGCTCCATGATCGCCCTTCATCCCTTGTAACGTGCAATCGCGCGCCGATCGCCCTGATGTGTGCAAGACGCGTTGCGGCTTGCTCCACCGGGTTTAAATCGCGGCGACGCCGCCCCTCAGCGGCGAGGTCTGGTAGCATACTTCCCAGAGCATGGCGAGAGGCGCCCCCGCGTTCTCACGGACGCGGCGAAAGGTCGCCGCGGACGCGTTTTTCAGGCGATTCGCCGCTCCTAGATCATGGCCATGCCGCCATTGACGTGCAGGGTCTGGCCGGTGACGTAGCCCGCCTCGGCGCTGGCCAGATAGACGCAGGCGGCGGCGACGTCGGCGCCGGTCCCGAGCCTTCCCGTGGGCACCATGCGCAGGATCGCCTCCTTCTGCGCGCCGGTCAGCGCCTCGGTCATCGGGCTTTCGATGAAGCCGGGCGCGACGCAATTGACGGTCACGCCGCGCGAGGCGACCTCGGCGGCCAGCGACTTCGACATGCCGATCATGCCGGCCTTAGCGGCGGCGTAATTGCCTTGCCCGGGATTGCCGGTCACGCCGACGACCGAAGTGATCTGGATGATCCGGCCGAAGCGTTTTTTCATCATCCCGCGCAGCGCCGCGCGCGACAGGCGAAACGCCGACGTCAGATTGACGTTGATGACGGCGTCCCAGTCCTCGTCCTTGAGGCGCATGAACAACATGTCGCGGGTGATGCCGGCGTTATTGACGAGAATGTCCAGACCGCCCATCGCCGTCTCCGCCGCCGGCACGAGTTTCTCGGTCTCGTCCTTTTGCGAAAGATTGCAGGGCAGAATATGCGTGCGGCCATTCAATTCGCCGGCAAGCGCCTCAAGAGCGTCTTTCCTGGTGCCGGAAAGCGCCACGGTCGCGCCGGCGGCGTGAAGCGCGCGCGCGATCGCCGCGCCGATTCCGCCGCTCGCGCCCGTGACCAGCGAAGTCTTGCCGTTAAGATCAAACATATCTTCCCTCTCCTCCCTCGCGCCGATGGCGCGAGCTTTATAGCTTAGTTCGGGGGAGTGGCCTTTTTTCAGCCGCGGTTCAACTTCAAACGACCGCCTTCACAACGGCGGACGCCACCGATGCCCGGTCGGATACTGGGAGAAAGTGGGCGCCAGTCCGGCTTCGTTTCGCAAGCGACGGATTCGAGACTGAATTGCTCAACGACGCATCGGAATCGGCGTTAAATTTCATTGTGGCGCAACTGCAACAGTCGAAATCTTTTGGGTCTTTTGGGCCCGATTTTACCTTCTGTTTGTTGTTTCCCGCGCGAAATTTGCGCACAGTCCGCCGTGCTTGGGGGTCAGCGTCCTTAAACGTCCGAGAGAGTCACGGGACTGACGCGCACCTATTAATTTAAGTTGGCTCGAAATGAAGGATAGAGAGATGAAGACAGCGATCTCGGCCCTGGCTCTGGCGACGGCGCTTTTCGCCGGCGCCGCGAACGCCGCCGATCTACCCTCCCACAAGGCTCCTCCGCCGTACATCCCCCCGCCGCCGATCATGACCTGGACCGGGTTCTACGCCGGTCTTAACCTCGGCGGTGGCTTCTTCGCCAGCAATTCCTCCAATCAGGGTTGGAACGGGGGCTGGAACAACGGCAACAACAGCACCGGCGGCGTGATCGGCGGCGGTCAGCTCGGCTATAACTTCCAGGTTACGCCGATGTTCGTCGTCGGCGTCGAGACCGACTTCCAGGGCACCAGCCTCGGCTCCGGCGGCGGCGGCAACAACAACTGGTGGTTGTTGGGCGGCGGCTTCGGCGGCGGCGGCGCAGGCACGGCGCGTCTGAACTGGTTCGGCACCGTTCGCGGCCGCATCGGCATCACCCTGCTGAGCCCGCAACTGTTGGTCTACGGCACGGGCGGCTTCGCCTATGGCGAAGTGCAGCGCAACAGCTGGTGGAACCAGAACAGCGCCGTGCAGACGGGCTGGACCGCTGGCGGCGGCGCCGAGTGGATGTTCTTCCCGAACTGGTCCGCCAAGGTCGAGTATCTGTATACGCAGATCAGCGGCACCGGGAACAACAACAACAACTGGCTGTGGGCGTTCAACCCGGGTTGGGGCCTCAACAGCACCAACAACCGCACGCGCTTCCACACGATCCGCGCGGGCCTCAACTACCACTTCCACTTCGGCTCTCCGGCGCCGGTGTTGGCCAAGTACTAATCCTAGTACTAATCCTACCGATCGGCCTTATGGTCGAGAGAATGGGCCCGGTCCTCGCGACCGGGCCTTTTCTTTTGGCTCTCCCGTTTCTCTTCCGCGCCTCTACGCGAAGCCGCGATAGGCGTCGAAATCGGCGGGCGCGCCCACCGAAATGCCGGCGGCCTGCGGCGCGATCCGCTTCAATAGCCCGGCGAGAACCTTGCCCGAGCCGCATTCGACGAATTTCGTCGCGTCGTGACTCGCCATATAGGCCACGCATTCGCGCCAGCGCACCGCGCCGGTGACCTGCTCGACGAGCAGTCGGCGAATCGCCTCCGGGTCCTGCGTCGGCGCCGCCGTCACATTGGCGACGACGGGGACGCACGGGGCGCTGATCGACGCGTTTGCGAGCGCCTCGCGCATGGCGTCGGCGGCGGGCTGCATCAAGGCGCAATGGAAGGGCGCGGAGACCGGCAGCAGCACCGCCCGCTTGATTCCCTTCTGCTTGGCGATGTCGATCGCCTTGTCGACGGCCGCTTTGGCGCCGGAAAGCACCACCTGGCCGCCGCCATTGTCATTGGCGACCTGACAGACGCCGTTCGCCGCCGTCGCCGCCTCCTCGGCGACGGCGCGCGCTTGATCGAGGTCGGCGCCGAGCAGCGCCGCCATGGCGCCTTCTCCGACAGGGACCGCCTTCTGCATGGCGTCGCCGCGAATGCGCAGCAGCCGCGCCGTATCGGAAATCGTCAGCGCGCCCGCGGCCGCGAGAGCGGAATATTCGCCGAGCGAATGGCCGGCGACGAAGGCCGCCTCGCGCGCAAGATTGAGCTCGCATTCAGCCTCCAACGCGCGAATCGTCGCAAGCGAAACCGCCATCAGCGCCGGCTGGGCGTTGGCGGTGAGCGTCAGCTCCGATTCAGGGCCTTCGAACATGAGTTTCGAGAGCGGCTGCGACAGTGCATCGTCGACCTCGGCGAAAACCGCGCGCGCGGGCGCGAAGGCGTCGAACAGCGCCTTGCCCATGCCGACCGCCTGAGATCCCTGACCGGGAAAAATGAAAGCCTTCTCCATGCGTAACCGTCCCTGCTTATTATTGTTTGGGTCGCCGCGTGTGGCGCCGGGGGGTTCGCTGTGTCAAGTTGGCGCGTGACATCGAAAAGCGGGCTGGAGCGGGAGATGAGCCAAACGACATGCGGCGGCGACGCCGGCCGCTTCAATCGGCGCGCCGCGCTGGCGACGCTGGGCGCAGGTTTTGGGCTAGCCTTTGGCGCCGCGCCGGCGCATGGCCATGCGAAGCGCGCGCCCGTCCGGCCGGAAGACGAAGGCTTTATGCGGTTGGCGATCGCTGAAGCCGCCAAGGGCGACTTTCCCTTTGGCGCCGTGATCGTGCGCGACGGCAAGGTCGTCTCGACCGGGCGCAATCTCGGCGTGACGAACAATGATCCAACCGCGCATGGCGAGATGGTCGCCATTCGCCGCTTCGTCGCCGACAATCCGGCCAAGGATCTTAAGGGCGCGACGCTTTACACGTCGGGCGAGCCCTGCCCGATGTGCATGGGCGCGATCGTCTGGTGCGGACTCGGGCGGGTGGTCTACGCCGCGTCGGTCGAGCAGCTTGAGAAGCGAATCGGCCAGATCATGATCACGAGCATGGCGGTGGCGGAGGCCGCGCCCTTTCTGACGGTCGAAATCACTGGCGGCGTTCTCGCGCCGGAAGCGCTTGCGTTGTTTGATAAGAAGTGAGCGGAGCTCGCCGCCTTCTCCCGCAAGGCGCAAAGCCGTCGCTGATGGCTGGCCCGCCGAGGCGTATCTATTCTCGCGCGTAACTCATCGAAATGCGGGCCTAAGGAACAAACGATCCAGTTGATGCGTCGGTACAGCACACACGCTTTGACGAAAGGTCGAACACTATGACCTCGGACATCAACGCTCTGCATGATGAAATCGCTGCACTAACTCTCCGAGTTGCGCGGCCCCTAATTTGGCACGACCGAACTGAGAGGTGGCCAAAGGAAGTTAATGGCGCGACCTGTTTCTTCCTTCGGTTCGGGCAGGGAGTGATTGGAGTCACCGCTGACCACGTTATCGCCGCCTATGAAAGCGCTGTCGCAATAAACGCGAATACAGTTTGTCAGTTACGGAATTCTCCAATCTTTGAACTCACCGAGGCTATCATCGCGAGAGACGCGGAGCGCGACATTGCAACTTTTAGAGTGCCAGAGGAGCTGGTGTCATCTATCGAGGCTATTCCTCTTGATTGCAGAGGCGCTTGGCCACCACCAGAGCCGCAAAACACATGGCTGCTCAGCGTTTGCGGATTCCCCGAATCCATGAGAACGACGAGGTCCGACAGAACGGCGGAGTTTCGGGCTTGGGGCGCACTAGCTGCTGTCGAGGGTGTGACGCCGCATGAAATCTTGATCACCTACGATCCGGCAATCGTCAAACCTACCGCGTGGGCTCCAGACCTTCCTCCGGTGGGGTTCAATTTAAGCGGGTGTAGCGGTGGGCCTGTGCTTGTGCACGGTTCCAGAAACGGGCTGCATCGTTGGTTTCCCGTGGGGCTCATTTCTTGGGGGCCGAAGGATCATGAGAAGCAGGGTTTGGCTGCGGAGTTCGACCTGATCCGTTTGCGACGTATCGACATGGTGCAACCCGACGGTACCTTCCTTTCCCCCGTGGAGGAAATCGGGTGGCTTCCTCGGTAGCACCGAATGTACAAATCCCAGGGTTCTTACACGAATCAGGCCGCTTCGAATTCTTAATATCATCTCGCGCAAGGCTTAGGTGCAAAGTCTACACGAGACAGAGCCTCACTGCCCCGCTTTCCCCCTCACCAGCTCCTCCACCACGCCCGGATCGGCGAGCGTCGAGACATCGCCGAGCGCGCCAAACTCTCCTTCGGCGATCTTGCGCAAAATGCGCCGCATGATTTTTCCAGAGCGCGTCTTCGGCAGGCCCGGCGCGAATTGCACGATGTCGGGCGTCGCGATCGGCCCGATCTCATGGCGCACCCAATGCACCAGCTCCTTTCGTAGATGTTCGCTCGGCGTCACGCCCTGATTGAGCGTGACGAAGGCGTAGATGCCCTGCCCCTTGATGTCGTGCGGATAGCCGACGACGGCGGCTTCCGACACTTTGTCATGCGCGACGAGCGCGCTCTCGACTTCCGCCGTGCCGAGGCGATGGCCCGAGACATTGATGACGTCGTCGACGCGGCCGGTGATCCAGTAATCGCCGTCGGCGTCGCGCTTGGCGCCGTCGCCGGTGAAATATTTGCCCGGAAAAGCCGAGAAATAGGTCTGCGCAAAACGTTCGTGATCGCCATAGACGGTGCGCATCTGCCCCGGCCATGAATCCGAGATCACGAGCAAGCCTTCGCACGCGCCTTCGAGAACATTGCCGAGCGGATCGACGATCTCCGGCGCGACGCCGAAGAACGGCCGCGTCGCCGAGCCGGGCTTCAGATCAATTGCGCCGGGCAGCGGCGAGATCAGCACGCCGCCGGTTTCCGTCTGCCACCATGTGTCGACGATGGGACAGCGGCCTTCGCCAACGACACGATGATACCATTCCCACGCTTCCGGGTTGATCGGCTCGCCAACGGAGCCAAGCAGGCGCAGCGATTTGCGGCTGGTCTTTTTCACCGGCGCCTCGCCCGCCGCCATCAGCGCGCGAATGGCGGTCGGCGCCGTGTAGAAAATATCGACCTTGTGCTTGTCGACGATCTCCCAGAAACGCGACACGCTCGGATAATTCGGCACGCCTTCGAACATCAGCGTCGTCGCGCCATTGGCGAGCGGGCCGTAGAGAATATAGCTGTGGCCGGTCACCCAGCCCACATCCGCCGTGCACCAATAGACGTCGCCCTCGCGATAGTCGAAGACGAGTTCATGGGTGAGCGAGGCGTAGACGAGATAGCCGGCCGTCGTATGCAGCGCGCCCTTCGGCTTGCCGGTCGAGCCGGACGTATAAAGTATGAACAGCGGATCTTCCGCGTCCATCTCCGCATAGGGACAATCGGCGTGCACGCGCGCGGCTTCTTCCTCGTAGCGGAAGTCGCGGCCGGGCTGCATGTCGATGTCGCCGCCGGTGCGCGTCACGACAATGACCGTTTTCGCGGAAACCTTGTCGAGCGCCGCGTCGACATTGGCCTTGAGAGGAATCTTCTTGCCGCCGCGCAGGCCTTCGTCCGCCGTGACGATGACGTCTGACTCCGCGTCGGCGATGCGTCCCGCAAGCGAATCCGGCGAGAAGCCGCCGAACACCACCGAATGAATGGCGCCGATGCGCGCGCAGGCGAGCATGGCGAAAGCCGCTTCGGGAATCATCGGCAGATAGATGGTGACGCGGTCGCCCTTCTTGACGCCGTGCGTCTTGAGCACATTGGCGAAGCGGCAGACTTCTTCATGCAGTTCGGCGTAAGTGATATGGCGTGAGACCGAAGGATCGTCGCCTTCCCAGATGATCGCGGTCTTGTTGGCGCGCTCCGGCAGATGCCGGTCGATGCAATTCATCGCGACATTGGTGGTGCCGTCCTCGAACCAGCGTATCGAAACATTATGGGTGTCGAAGCTGGTGCGCTTCACTTTTGAAAAGGGCGTGATCCAGTCGATGCGCTGCGCCTGTTCGGCCCAGAAGCCGTCCGGATCTTTGATGGAGCGTTCGTAGAGCCGGCGATAGGCCTCTTCGTCGATGCGCGCGCGCTTTTTCCAGTCGTCCGGGACGGGGTAGATTTTTTGCGACATTCATTTCTCCATCGACGCATTCCGTAAACGCCCGCCCGTCATGGCCGGGCTTGTCCCGGCCATCCACGTCTTTATGGCGACGCAGATCGGGAGAACATGGCGCATTGTCTCGGCGTGGATGCCCGCGACAAGCGCGGGCATGACGCGGAAAGGGGACGCTTACCGGCGCGGAATGGGGAGCGCTCATCCTTTGCGGGCGCGGGCGAGCTCGACATTATGCTGCATGCGCTGAACCATGAGTCGCATCAGGTAAAAGCCGAATTGCGGAGTCTGCGCCGCGAGCTGCAAGAGATCGTCATAGCGCACGCAGAGAAGCTCGACGTCGGTCGCGGCGACCGCGGTGGCGGTGCGGCGGTTTTCATTGGTGAACATGCCCATCTCGCCAAAGAGCGTTCCGGGCTTCAGGGTGACGTCGGGTTCGCGCAGATGGATCTCGCCGCGCACCAAGAGATAGGCTTCCTCGGACAGATCGCCGATGCGATGCAGGACGAAGCCTTCGGACAGCTTTAAGGGCCGCATATAGGGACGCAGCCATTCGAAATCGAAATCCTCGGAGGCGGCGGCGCGAATGTCCTGGACGAGCCGCCGGATCTGTCGGAGCCGCACGATGTTGACCGGGACCAGAAAGGCGTTGAGCGCGAAGAGCGGGTAGAGACCCTTGAGGAAAAAATAGGCGGCGAACAGCGCATTGGCGAGGATCGCCGCGATCCGCAGCGGGATCATGGTGTTCGACACATAAACGAACACGCTCGCCGCCGCGGCGAGATAGCCGATGACTTCGATAAGCAGACCGTTCAGCGTCGTGGGCAGCGTCATGGCGAGATCGCTCGGACTTCAGCTTCGCCCAACACCTTTAGCAGAAGACTTTGTAAAAATGCGAGGGCGGAACACGTCGCCGCGCCGGGCGTTGCAAAGGTCTACGGGGGTGGAGCAGGAATCGCCATGACGCAGTCCGCCAGCATTCGTCCCGCCCGCGCCCGGGCTGCTTTTCCGACCGCCGCCGCCGGCTTTCTGCTTCTGCGCGGTTCGAGGCGGGAGATGGCGCCGCAGGAGGTTTGAGCCGCGCCTCATCCGTTTGGCGCTTTGCCCTTGCTGCGGCGATTTGGTAAAGGGCGCTAGACCTCCTCGCGCCACACCGAAAGAAACATGGACAAATTCACCACGCTGACGGGCGTCGCGGCGCCGTTGCCGATCATGAACGTCGATACGGACATGATCATCCCCAAGCAGTATCTCAAAACCATTCAGCGCACCGGCCTCGGCAAGGGCCTCTTTTCGGAGATGCGCTATCGCGACGACGGTTCCGAGAATCCCGATTTCGTTCTGAATCAGCCGGCCTACCGCAACGCCCGCATCCTCGTCGCCGGCGACAATTTCGGCTGCGGCTCGTCGCGCGAACACGCGCCCTGGGCGCTGCTCGACTTCGGGCTCCGCTGCATCATCTCGACGAGCTTCGCCGATATTTTCTATAACAATTGCTTCAAGAACGGGATCCTGCCGATCGCGGTGAGCGAGGCCGAACTCGACAGGCTGATGGACGACGCCAAGCGCGGCGCGAACGCCACCCTGACCGTCGATCTCGCGGCGCAGGAGATTCGCGGGCCGGACGGCGGCGTGATCACATTCGACATCGACCCCTTCCGCAAGCACTGCCTGCTGAACGGGCTCGACGACATCGGGCTGACGCTCCAGAAGGCCGACAAGATCGACGACTATGAAAAGCAGGCCGCGGCGAAGCGCCCTTGGGCGTGACTGCGACTCGGTCGGCGCCGCAGCGCGGCGCCGGGCTAATGTTTCCGAAGCGGCGCTTATGGGATAGAGCACCCCTGACGGGGCGGCGAGCGTCGCTTCCAACCGCTGGACGCCCAGAGCGACGGACAAGGCGCGCTTGAGTTATCTTTCCGCCCTTTCCATGCGTTTTCGCGCCGCCGGCCAATCGCTGGCGCGGCTCGCGCACGGCGTGAGGCGCTCGCGAAAGCCCGACGACATCGCGGAAGGCCAATGGCGTGACGCGGGCGCCCAAAACTTAGGCGCCGATTCCGACGAGGCGGCGCGCGACGCAAACTTCTGGGGACCCGCGCCGACGAACGAACAAGCTGAGCCGCCGCCGGCCTTCGAGCCGGGCGCCGCCTATCGGGAACCCGCCGGATTCGACGGCCAGGGCCTGCTTTCCATCCATAATCTGGCGAAGTCCTACAAAGCGCGCCGCGTCGTCGAAGACGTGAGCCTGCATGTGGCGCGCGGCGAGGCGGTCGGGCTGCTGGGTCCCAACGGCGCCGGCAAGACCACCGTTTTTTATATGATCACCGGGCTGGTGAAGCCCGACAAGGGCGTCATCTCGCTCGACGGCTATGATGTGACGCCGCTGCCGATGTATCGCCGCGCGCGGCTCGGAATCGGCTATCTGCCGCAGGAGGCGTCGGTGTTCCGGGGCCTCTCGGTAGAGGACAATATCCGCGCCGTGCTCGAGATCACCCAGCCGGACGCCAAAAAGCGCGAGGAGGAGTTGGAGGCGCTTCTCGAAGAGTTCCGCCTCACCCGCATGCGCCACACGCCGGCCGTGGCGCTTTCCGGCGGCGAACGGCGTCGCTGCGAGATCGCCCGCGCGCTCGCCGGCCACCCGTCCTTCATGCTGCTCGACGAGCCTTTCGCCGGCATTGATCCGATTGCGGTCGGCGGCATTCAGGACCTTGTGCGGCATTTGAAAGCGCGCGGCATTGGCGTGCTCATCACCGACCACAGCGTTCGCGAGACGCTGGGCCTCACCGACCGCGCTTACATTATCTACAACGGCCATGTGCTGACCGAAGGAACGCCCGACGAAATCGTCGCCAATCCGGACGTTCGGCGCATCTACCTCGGTGAAGATTTCCGCATGTAACGCCGCAGGCGCCGTTTCTTCAGAGACGGCGGGGCGCCTCTTGGCGCGGCGGCAAAGGGCGCTTTCGCGCAGGCGAGTTTGGTTGTTTTTCGCGCGGCGGCGAAGCCCGCGTCGTGCAGCGCCAAGGTTGCGCTCTCGGCGCCCCACGGGCGTTCTCCAAGAAGGGTCGCCTGTCGCCCGTTCGGGCGTCTTCGCGTTCGACAAATTGGTGATTAAGGCTTGGGCGTTTTGCTCGGCGGCGCGCTGCTTTTTTGGCCCTGTGCGCGCTGGTCTGAAGTGATATAAGCAAGAACCGCGCCGCACAGCGGCGGCCGATGGCGTTTCGAGTGGGCCGAGCGAAATGGCGATTTCCACCAAGTTGATGATGCGTCAGGGCCAAGCCCTGGTGATGACGCCGCAGCTGCTCCAGGCGATCAAGCTGCTGCAGTTTTCCAATTTGGAGCTTGCCGCCTTTTTGCATGACGAGCTCGAGCGCAATCCGCTGCTGGAAGCGCAGGAAGGCGATGGCGGCGTCGACGCGGCCGATCATGGTTCCCAGGGCGCGGAGCCGAGCGCGGCGGAGCCCTTTGAAGGGCCGCAGGAGGGCGACTGGGCCCAGCAGGATCTCGCCGTCGACTCCGCGACGCTCTCCGCCGATCTCGGCGCCGACATGAGCAATGCTTTTGAGCCCGAGGGCCCTTCGATCGGGGAGCGGGCGCGGGATGAGGCCCCCGACGGCGCCGGCCTTTCGGCGACCTCCTGGACCGGGGCCGCCGGCGGCGGGCCGGCCGACGGCGAAGCGCCCAATCTCGAAGCTTATGTCGCCGATCGTCAGAGCCTCCACGAGCATCTCGCCGAACAGCTGGCGCTCGCCTGCCCCGATCCACGTCACAGAATCATCGGCCAATCGATCATCGATGCGATCGATGAGAGCGGCTATCTGCGAGAGGAGCTTGGCGAGATCGCCGCGCGTCTCGAGGCGGACATGGCGGAAGCCGAGCGCATTTTGGCGACGATCCAGACCTTCGACCCTTCCGGCGTCGGCGCGCGCGATCTTGCAGAATGCCTCGCGATTCAGCTCAAGGAGCGCGACCGCTATGATCCGGCGATGCAGGCGTTCGTCGCCAATCTTCCGCTCGTCGCGCGCCGCGATTTCGCGCAGCTCGCCAAGGTTTGCGGCGTCGACGACGAAGACGTCGCCGACATGGCGGCGGAGCTGCGCCGGCTGGAGCCCAAGCCCGGCCGAGCCTTCGGCGGCGCCCCGATTCAGCCGCTCGTCGCCGACGTCATCGTTCGCGCCGCGGCGGACGGCGCCTGGCATGTGGAGCTCAACGCTGACGCGCTGCCGCGCGTATTGGTCAACCACAGTTACGCGGCGCAAGTCAGCGCCGTCGCCACCGGCCCCGCCGACAAAAGCTTCATTTCGAGCTGCCTGCAGAACGCCAACTGGTTGACCAAGAGTCTCGAGCAGAGGGCCCGCACCATTCTACGCGTCGCTTCTGAAATCGTGCGATTGCAGGACGCCTTCCTCACGCATGGCGTCGAACATCTGCGTCCGCTGAACCTGCGCACCGTCGCCGATGCGATCGGCATGCATGAGTCGACGGTTTCGCGGGTGACGTCGAACAAATACATGATGACGCCGCGCGGCGTCTTCGAGCTCAAATATTTCTTCTCCGCGTCGATCGCCACGACGAGCGGCGCCGCCGCGCATTCGGCCGAGGCGGTGCGCTTTCGCATCAAGCAGATGATCGATCGGGAAACGCCCGACGGCATCCTGTCGGACGACGCGATCGTCGAACGGCTGAAGGCGAGCGATATCGAAATCGCCCGGCGCACGGTCGCGAAATACCGCGACAGTTTGCGCATTCCATCCTCGGTCGATCGCCGCCGCGCCAAGCTTGCGCAGGCGCGCATGACAACCAATTAATTGACCTATGTCGTCCCGAGGCTTGACGCTTCGCTGTGGATGAAGAGTCCATTGACTTCGCACGCCGAGGCTTCTAACGCTGCGCGGAATTTCCGCTCTTTGGTTAGATGGCGGGCGATTCGCTGACCCCTCAGGCGGAGTTCCAGGGCGGATGGGGGCGCGTTGGCGGTTGGTCTGACGGCGGCGCGGCAGGCGCGCGGCTGGCCCTTGCCGCGCCGAAACTTCGCTCGCAACGAAAGTTCGGAATGCAAAATGTCTCTTAGGGTTTCCGGCAAGAACATCAACATCGGCGAAGCGCTTCGGGCTCATGTGACGCAGAGGCTGGAGACGGCGGCGGCGAAATATTTCGACGGCCGAGTCAGCGGCCACGTCACCATCACGCCCGAGGGCTCGGGCTTTCGCGCCGACTGCAGCCTGCATCTCGCCTCCGGAATCGTGCTGCAGGCCGACGGCCGCGCACAGGAGCCCTACGCCTCCTTCGATCAGGCGGCCGAGCGCATCGAAAAGCGCCTGCGCCGCTATAAGAGCAGGCTCAAGAGCCATCACGAGCATGGCCACGGCGACGGCGCTCAGGCCGAGGTCGTCGCCTATCACGTGCTTGAGGCGCCCGATCAG
Organism: Methylocystis sp.; assembly: GCF_051062815.1. Classification (GTDB taxonomy): domain Bacteria; phylum Pseudomonadota; class Alphaproteobacteria; order Rhizobiales; family Beijerinckiaceae; genus Methylocystis. The sequence goes on from NZ_JBPFDU010000096.1 coordinate 60,312, forward strand.
GAAAATGAGGCGTCGGCGGAGTTCAGCCCCGCGATCATCGCCGAATCCACCACGCAATTGCGCCGGCTGTCGGTTTCGGCGGCGGTTCTCGACCTCGATCTCACTGGCGCGCCCGTCGTGGTGTTCCGGCACGCCAACACCGGCCGCGTGAATGTCGTCTATCGGCGCGGCGACGAAAATATCGGCTGGATCGACACCCCCGAGTTGGAAGGCGACGCGCGCTGACAGCAAAAACGTCGTGGGACGGCCATAATAACGGCCTTCTCGGTACGTATCTTGCCATTTTCCCACGTCCCTTCGGGTTTGGCGAAAATAGCGAGACGTTGAAATTTCAAGGATGGTCTGCGCCTTCAGCGGCCCTAGACCTCCCATGAGAAGCAGGATGATCGTCGCATGCGGCCAACGGACTTGGTTTCGCCGGATTCGGTTTGCGCCTCGCTGAAGGCGACGACGAAGAAGCATCTTCTCCAGGAACTCAGCGAGAAGGCCGCGAAGATTTGCGGGCTTCCCGCGCGCGAGATCTTCGATGCGCTTCTTCACCGCGAGCGGCTGGGCTCGACGGGAATTGGCGAAGGCATCGCCATTCCACATGGCAAGCTTGCGAAATTGAAGGGGATTTACGGCGTGTTCGGCCGTCTTGACCGGCCTGTCGACTTCGGGTCTCTTGACGGCGCGCCGGTCGATCTCGTGTTCATGATCCTCACGCCCGAGAGTTCGGGCGCTGATCATCTCAAGGCGCTTGCCTGCGCGGCCCGGATGCTGAGGGAGCAAGGCCTCGTGGCGACGCTACGCGGGACGCGCGACGACGATGCGCTCTATTCGCTGATCGCGCAGCGCTCGAAGCCGTTTGCGGCATAAATTGCGCCGCTCCTTAGAGCGGCGCGCTGCGTTTTTGGGCGCCGCCTCCATGCGAGGCGTGTCCGCCTTTGCGGCCGGCTTCCGAAGCGAGCGCATGATCGCGCGAGAAGCTCCGCTTGGCCGGATTCACGCTTTGACCGCCCTTGCGCCCTGCCCGGGCCGCAAGATCGGGGTTCTGCGAGAAGCTTCGTTTCTCGTCAGGAACGCTCTGGCCGCCCTTGCGTGCGATGGCCCGCTGCTTTTCGGGATCCATAGACGCAAAACCGCGACTGGATTTTTTGTTCTCCTCCATGGGCCGCCTCTCAAAGTTCCCCCAGCGCCTTCGGCTATAACTCGCCGGCTCGGCCAATGTTTCTGGGTGGCGGCGATTTATCTTCGCAGTCCCGAAGGATCCCCCGCTGGGAAGGCGAGGGCGAAAAAAAATAATGTTTGCAATGAGATCAGCGACTCACATGCCGACCCGCGGCGCGCTTTGTTCGCGGCGACCGGCGCGTCGTTCAAAAAACAGCGCCTGGCTGATGACGGCCTTGAGGCTTTCGACGTTGAAGGGTTTGGCGATCAGAAAGGCCGGTTCGGGCGGCTCGCCGGTCAAAAACCGCTCAGGGTAGGCGGTGACGAAGATCACCGGGATGGACAGAGAGACGAGGATCTCGTTTACGGCGTCGAGCCCGGAACTGCCATCCGCGAGCTGGATATCGGCGAGAATCAGTCCCGGGTTGCCTTGTTGTATGGCCGCCAGCGCCTCGGCGTGGGTGCGCGGCATGCCGACCACCCGATGTCCCAGCTCCTCGACGATGCTCCTCAGGTCATGGGCGATCAGGGGCTCGTCCTCGATAATCAGCACGTCGGTCGCGATCTGGTCGGCGATCTCGCCGTTTGCCACCTCGATCAGGGCGCCAGCCTCGAGCTCCGAAACCTTTAGAGTCTGACCAATCTGGTCGAGATCGAAGCCTTCGAGCGCCTGCAGCAAAAAGGCTATTCGCGGCTTCAGCGAAATAGCGTCGAGATTGCGTCGGCCATTTTCCGACAGCGCGCCGGAATGATCCGTGTGGGCGTTGATCGGCGTCGCCGCCCAGACATCCAGGAACAGACGGTATACAGCGATGCGCAGGTCATCGGAATCTGTGATGCGGCTGGGTTCCGCGACGACGGTTTCGAGAGTGGCCAGCACATAGGCGTCGCCGCCCTCCCGATCGCCGACCAATGCGCGCGCGAAACGTCTCAAATAGGGAATATGCGCTGAAATTTCCTTTGACGCCGACATGTCTTACAACTCCAGCAGCATCGAGCCTCGCAGAGGAGAGGAGTGCGGGCTAAGCAGATTCAAAACTTGGACAATACGTCAAAACTGCTCGGCATTTTAGGGAACCAATCCTTCAGCGGTGCGTTTTGCCTACCGTCCTTGCGGCGCAGTATAACGCGGCGGCTCCAGAAATCATGCATATTAAAATAGAGGGCTCCATGGGGAATAAGAATCCGGAGAATATAGTTGCGCGGGCGAAAGCAGACGACGATGCTTTCGCGGGCGACGGGCGGTATTCTTCGAGACCGGGCCCTCGCAGGGTGGAGACGTTTGCAGGGTGGGTGATGACACGTGACGAATTCGGCGAGCGTCGCCGAGGAGTAGGGGAGGCGCACTGCGGCGCACAGCCGGCCCAGCGACCGCGGCCGGTGGAATTCCAGGACTCGATCGGAAAGGAGCTCCGCAATCTCTACGACGATGTCGTGGCTCAACCGGTTCCCGATCGATTTCTGAAACTTTTGAACCAACTCGAAACGAATGTGCTATCCTCCCCGGCGACGTCAAGCGCGCCGAGGAAGAGTGAGTGAAGGCAAGCGAAGCAGCGCATTCAGCGGGACAGGGATTGAAGGCTGATCTGATCTCAGCCATCCCGAGCTTGCGCGCGTTCGCGGTGTCGATTTGTGGAAACTCCGATCGCGCCGACGACCTCGTTCAGGAAACGCTGGTCAAGGCCTGGGGCAGCCTCGCGACGTTTTCGGAAGGCACCAATCTCACCGCCTGGCTGTTCACGATTCTGCGCAACATCTACTACAGCGAATTTCGCAAGCGCCGACGCGAGGCCCCCGATCCCGACGGGCTGATCGCCGGACGATTAGTCGCGCCGGAATCGCAGCACGCGCATATGGATTTTCTCGACTTCCGCGACGCGATGCAAAAATTGCCGCTCGATCAACGCGAGGCGCTGATCCTCGTCGGCGCCTCCGGCATGTCATATGAGGAAGCGGCTCAAATCTGCGGCTGCGCGCCGGGCACGATGAAGAGCCGGGTGAACCGCGCCCGCAATCGGCTCTCGGAGCTGATGTCGGCGCCGCCGACCGGCGAGCCGCGCGAATGGTCCTCGGCCGAGCAGCTCTCCGCAGCCGCGCGCGATTGAACGCTGCTCGGAAATGCCGCATAGGGAGGCGCGCCAAGCGCCCCTTTCCATGCGAGCCAGCCGATGACCGACGATCACAGAATTGAACGCGACTCCTTCGGCGATATCGCCGTGCCGTCCTGGGCCTATTGGGGCGCCCAGACCGAACGGTCGCGCGAGAATTTTCCGATCGGCGGCGATCTCATGCCGATCGAGATCGTGCATGCGCTGGCGCGCATCAAGCTCGCGGCCGCCAAGGTCAACGCCAGGAAAGGCCTGCTCGAGCCTAAGATCGCCGACGCGATCGTCGCCGCCGCGCGCGAGGTGATCGACGGCAAGCTCGATGTTCATTTCCCGCTCGTCGTCTGGCAGACCGGCTCCGGCACCCAGACGAACATGAACGTCAATGAGGTCATCGCCAATCGCGCCAATGAAATGCTGGGCGCGCCGCGCGGCGCGAAATCGCCGGTGCATCCGAACGACCACGTCAATCTCGGGCAGTCGTCGAACGACAGTTTTCCGACCGCCATGCATATCGCCGGCGCGACGACGATTTCCGGCCGACTGATTCCCGCCGTCGAGCGGCTGCATATCGCGCTCAACGCCAAGGCGGTGAAATTCGCCGATATCATCAAGATCGGCCGCACCCATCTGCAGGACGCGACGCCGGTGACGCTCGGCCAGGAGTTTTCCGGCTATGCGGCGCAGGCCGAATACGCGGAAAGGCGCATCAGAACGACCCTCGCCGATCTTCTGCAGCTCGCGCAGGGCGGCACGGCGGTTGGCACGGGCGTCAACACCTTCAAGGGCTTTGGCGAAGAAGTCGCCGCCGACATCGCCGAACAGACAGGACTGCCTTTCGTATCGGCGCCCAATAAGTTCGAGGCGCTCGCGACTCATGATGCGATCGTCTTCGCCCATGGCGCGCTCAACGCGCTGGCCTCGGGCCTCTATAAGATCGCCTGCGACATTCGCCTGCTCGGCTCCGG
>NZ_JBPFDU010000097.1:0-24714 GCF_051062815.1 Methylocystis sp.
CGGCTCCTGATGGCGTGCGATCCAGCGCTCGGCGTCAAACGCTTCGGAGAGCCTTTCCATTTCACGGGCGGCGTCTTCGACGAGCTGGAGCACGCCAGGGCCGACCGAGTCGGAGCGATCGCCCAATACATCGCTGACCGCGGCGACGAGTCCCCACATGCGACGGTTCATATTGTTGAATTGGTCCGAGAAATCGCCGAGCTTCATAGGCCTCTGCTCGTCGTTGGGATGGTAGAAAAGCCGCGCCGCCTTCGCGATGACCAGGGCGCGTTCGTTTTCGATGCAGCCGAAAACCCGCATCGTAAGATCGCAGTCAACGCCAGCCTCACGAAGCGCCTCGACTATCGCGCCAGGGCGCTCGCCCGTCTCGGTTGTGGTATTTCCAAAATCAGCCATTGCGGACTCCTGTTAGTCGGCTTGGTTAGGGCCGTCGCGGGAGTTCCAGTCCCTTGGCGGCCCGACGTTTTTGTGATAGCACGGTTGTTATGGCTCGTCAAACCGTGATAGCACAGAAAAAGAAACGCGGCCCGCCGGCGACAGGCAAAGGCGCTCAGATTGTCGTCAGAATGCAGCCGGACGCGCTCGGCTCCCTCGACTCATGGATAGCGAAGCAGCCGGAACCGCAACCGACGCGCCCGGAGGCCATCCGGCGGCTGATTGAAAAGGCGCTCGGCAAGGCGAGCTAAGCCCTGCCCACCTGTCCCGCCTCGATCTCCTTAATGCGTTTCTCAAGCCTCGCCGCGAGCAAATCGGCGAGAGGCGCAAGGTCCTTGCCGCGAAGCGCGTCAGATTTCGAAAAGTCTTCCATCGCTTCGATTTGCAACCAGGCGACGAGCGCTCCGGCATCGTCGTCGCCCTTTCCCGCGACAGCGAGGGCGCATGTATCCACCAAGTTCTGGAAACTGGCCTCGATATTGGCAACGCCCATCAAATCGATGAGCAAATTTCGCAGCGGTTCGTCCACAGCGCGCATCAGCGGTTCGTCCGCCTTTGGGAGTCCGCCACCAAACCCGGCACCTGCTTGCTAAACCCCTTCAAAGCGCTCTGCACGATTATGGCTACACCGTCAGGCGTCATCTGCGGCGTCACTTCGACGCCGGCCGCATAGTTGTGAACGGCAATATTCGGCTGCGCCTGCTCCCCGCCGCGCATGTCCACGACTGCGGGGATACGCCGGCCGTCGGGGAGAGGAACATAGGCTTCCGCGCCGCTACCTTCTCCAAACATGGCGAGTTGAGGAGAGTTGGCGACTCCACCGGCGGCGTAGCGACGCAACGGCACAGGGCCTCGCGACGTCATAACGCCGCCGTCTGCGAAACATCGAGCCGCCAGAAAAGAGCGCGCTCGCCGCGCTCGCCAATGTGCTGGCGACAGTCGAGACCGTGGACGAAGCGCCGAGAGAACTTGCCACGCTCCCGACGGTCTTGCCGACAGGCCCGAATCCAAAACCGCCGCCGCCGCTCTTGCTTCCGCCGCCGAGCATATTGAATGCCGAATCGATGGCCGTATCGATTCCTTTGTTTAGGATTTTCGTGGAGATACTTGCGATCGTGTTTTGCAACGACTTTCCGAGCGAATTGCCTTCGCGAAGATCGGCGACCAGGCCTTTCATCGAGTCCTTTGCGATTGAACTCGCCTCCTTCATTGTGTCGCGATACGCTTCAGCTTCCTTCGTAGCGTTTTTCTGCGCGCGCTCGGCTTCGCTAAGGTGTGTCACCAGTTCGGCGATATGCGCTTTCTGCTCCGCAGTCGCCGCCGAGCCGAGTTTCAATTGCTCGTTCTCGATTTTGATCTTCAGCGCAACGTTGTCGTGTTCGGCGCCGAGCGCAGTCGCGAGGCTGATCTGATTTTCAAGCTCGCGCGAAATTCGCTGATATGCGGACGCCGATTTCTCAGCATCAGTCAGTCCGGCGTGCCGCGCCTTTTCCGGCTTAGTGAATAGCGCGCGGTCTTCGCCGACAGAGCGAGGCTTCTGGCCCTGCGTAAATAGATTGGTCAGCGGGTCGACGTCCGCCATCGTCTTGCCGGCAAACGGGTCGCCGAGACGTTGCTGGCGCATCCGCGCGAATACAGTGCTCGCCGCTTCGCCCTGAACGCCCAGCGCCTCTCCGGCATTGAACCGCAACGTGTCTTTGAGCTGGCGCGCGCTGCGTTCGACGTCGAGAATGCCGAGCTTCATATTCGCCCAAGCCCGCTCAAGCGCGAGAACGGGATCGGCGAGCGCGCCAAAGGTCGAGAGAAGGCGCGTCGATGCGATGGCGTCTATCTCCGCAATCTCGCGCTTCATCCGCTCGGCATGTTCGGCGACCACGTCGAAATTGCCGCCGGCCTTTTCCGTCTCGGCGCGAAGCGACGCCATGCTGACGGCGCCCTGCTGAACTTGCTCGAAAAGCTTCCGCCCAGCGTCATCGCCGAACAATGCCTTGCTCAATTCGAGACCCTGCGCCTTCGGCAGCGCGCGAATCTTTTGCTCGATACGGTCTATCCATTCTCCAGCGGAGCGCGCCCGATCGGCGACGCCAAGGAAACCCTTATCGACCGTCTCAAGAAAAGATTTAACGGCGCCGCTGTTGCGCCCGAACGCCGCAAATTCACGTGTCGCATTCTGAAGCGCTCCAAAGGATTCCTTGTCGTCGAGCCCTGCGCGCGCTCCAACAATTCGCGCGCCCGTGATTTCATTTGCAGACAGACCAGTCGATCGGGCTTTCTCGCCCAGCGCCGCTAAGGAAGCGCCCGCAGCGTCGCCAGCCGCCTTGACCGCCAAAAGCCCTCCAGCGAGCGAGGCGGCGATTCCTATAGGCGAGAACAGTGCCCGTGTCGCGACCGCGCCAAATTCGCGTAGCGCCGCCGACGCGCCGCCGCGGCTGCTGCTGAAGACGTCCGCAATTTGGCTACCCTGTTGCAGCAGCACAGTCATCGGCTTTTGACCGCCCGCGAGCGAGACCGCCACGTCCTGCGCTTGCCGGCTAAGATTTATCCATTCATGCCGTTGGAGCGCGGACAATTTGGCGTTGTCGTTCGTGACGCGATTCAATCCGGAAAGGGCGCGCTGATACGCCTCAGTCCCAGCGAGACCAGACTTGCGCGCACGCTCCAACACGCCCTGCGCGCGCGCCGCATCCTGCGTTGACCTGAATTCTTGATCATGCTTACGCGCCAGGCGCTCTAATGCGATTTCATTGCGTTCCTGCACCTTGACGACGCGATCGGTCGTCTTGACAAGCGCCTCTTCGGACCCGACTAGCGCGTCGAGGGACTTCTTCGCCGCGTCGGCGCCAGACGTTCGGACGTCGATTTCAATGCGTGATCGAACGGCTTCGGGCATAACTTCCTCGTCAGTTCGCCGTCAGCGACGGCGGATGCGTTCCATCGGCGTCCATCTCGGCGGCCGTCATCGCCGCGGAGCGCCATTGCATGTCAGCGATCTCCCGCTCAAGATCGGCGATGCGGGCAATAAGCGGGGCCATCTCGGCGTCGACAAGCCTCTTCACAAGGTCCGCCAACTCGTGGCGCTGAGTGTCGCTCATTTTCGCTTCGCCCCTTTGGTTTCGATCCCGGCGAGACGCCCCTCGGTCTGCGCGAGCCTTGCCTCGGTCTGCGCAAGGCGCGTTTGAAGCTCGTCGATAGTTTTCTGCGTTCGCGCGCGTTCCTCCAAGATCAGCGTTTGAAGGACTTTTGTGAAGACGCCCATTGAGACGGATTTTGCGTTATCGTCCGCAATAGGCGCCGGTTGCATCGTCACCTTACGGATGGGAGCCTCCGGCGCGCGCTTTTGGATGACGCGCGCGGTGCGCTCGGCGAGAAGGCGGTGATACTCGTCAGCCGATTCCCTGCCCGGGCGAGGGACGCTGAGCGTCGCATCGGCGCTGGCGAGGGTTTCCAGCGCGCGAGCCCGAACAGGGCACTCAGGAACCTCGCCTGTCGCCTCAGCAAGCTCTTCGTCGTCGATCAGGTCCATGAAACGCTCTCCATGACCGCGACGCGACCGGCGCGCGCAACGAAGCTCATTTCGAGGATCATCCGCAGAGCGATGCAGTTCGTTTGCCATGCACTGCGCACGGGATCGGCCGTAACGGGCGCGCCGCTGACGATCGGCAAAGGCGTGTCGCTCATGTGAATGACCGCCTCTTCGGATGCGAAAATTTCGATATCTGAGACGGAACTCGCGAAGTCGGAAACGTCGATTGCGAGGACCGTTCCAGCCGGCATGGCGCGCGAAGCGAAAACGGGCGTCTTGAGCAACGGGAGCCGCACGGCGAGGACAGCGGCCTCTCTGGGATTACAGATCAGGGCGTCGACGCCGCCGGAGCCGAGAGTGGCGAGCGCCGTCAACATCGCGACAATATCGCTTTCTGGGTCGCCATTGCCGGCGACAGGCGTCAAGCCGGCGCGCAGGCCCGCACAGGCCGCGGCGCTTGCGGCGTCGGCGGAAAAAATCGCGAGGTCGAGCGCATGCGCTGCGGTCTCGCGCAACAGCCGATCGAAAATGACGCGGCCGGCGCTACGCTTGACGAGTTCGCGCGAGACAGGAAGGATCGTCGCGACCTTCTTTGAGGGTCCGAGCGTGGCGGCGTCGAAGTCAAAGTTCGTCACGCCGATCGGCTCGCCTTCCTCAACCCAAGGGGCGGCGCCCAGCGATGTATCGACGACGGGGAACGAAACGCTATCCGTCGCGCCGAGCGGGACGCGCTCGCCAGCGGCGATAAGCCGTGCGCCTGCGCTCAATGGCGCAATGCTCGAAACGAAGCCGCCAACGGCGGTCTGCACAAGATCGTCGGCCCAGCCGGAGCCGGTCGTCGTGCCAACGCTCTGGTCGGCGCGCACGACCGCCGGAAGCAGCAATCTCCGCGCCGTATCGTCGGCCTTGAGAACGCGCTGGGCTTCCTCGCCTTTGTGAACCGCGCTAAGGCAGGCGCACCATGCGGCCGTCGTGACGGCCTTGCCGCGATCGGCGGAAGGCGCCCGCAGCGCCTCGATGATGTGATGTTTCGACAATTCCTCGTTCCTCGTTCAAAATCGTGATTTGCGCGATCGTGACACGTTTCAAATGTCGGCGGCGTCACGCGTGACAGCTTCGCAAGCGCGATCGATCAGAGCGGCGAGCGCGCGTTCGACTTCCTTTGGATCGTCCGTGCGGAGAGGCGAGAGGTAGCCAAGGCGGGTCAGCGCATCTTCGGTTGCGGCTTCATCAACCTCAACGCGGATCACGCGCCGACCCGCGCGCTGGCGCGCCCGTCGTCGGCGTTGGCGTTCAGCTGGACTCACGGGCGGTATCTTTCATTCCGATTTTGCATTTTGTCCCGATTTTGCACGCGAAAAAATTCGACTACCCAACCGGTCAGCGGCCCTCGGAGATCGGATTTTCTGAGGCGCCCCCCGGCCAATGGATGGGGGGGCATCGTGAAAGCTCTGCGCGAGAGGGACCGCCAACCGGACAGGGTCATTCGCGCGCAAGCCCGCGAAATTGAGGGAAAATCAACAAAGGCGGTTTGCTGACCCAACACTGGCGGCGCAAGGCCGGGCGCTGGGCGGGTTGCATCAGGGTTGCAGCCGGGATGCATGCAACTCTGGCCCTGCAACCAGGGTTGCGTTGCACCCCTCTCTAAGAGGGTGCACGTGCAACCCGGTTCGGTTAGGGGGTGGTTCGCCATATCAGCCCCTCGTCCTCGGCAAATCCGCCTTTGTCCAAAAGCTGACTTTTGACGCGTCGGAAGTGCGACTTGCTCGTCGCCGTCAGATGCCCCTTCTCGTTCGTGTCGAGGAAGCCGCGGCTCTTGAGCCGGTCTCGCACAGCGTCGGTCTTGACCTTGCGGACGGGAGCGCCATCGAACCCCTGCGAAGGCGTGATGCCATCGGCGATCTCGTCATACGCGGCGAGGAAATGTCGGCGGACGATATCCTGTTCGCTGTTCCCCCTGCCTCTCGCCGACACTGGGGCGTCCTCAGATACGAAGCCGTCTTCGGTGCAGCGAACGATGCGCGTGGCGAACTGCTTGTAGTTCTCGGGCGTCTTCATCCGCGCCTTGGTGAACTCGAGCTGAAAGGCCGCCGAGGGATCGTCGCCGCCGTCTTCGAGCCTCGAGAGCATGATGACGGTGTCCATTTCCCATTCGCGGGTTTTCGTCCCGAACCCCTTGGTCGCGTCGTGGCCGGTGTGATGCAGCCAGACTTGGGCGATGCGCCGCGCCGAAAGCAGGCGCACAAGGTCTTTGACGGGCGCCCAGCTTTCCTCTTCGGCCATGCTGCCCGTGAGCAGGCACATGATGGCGTCAAAGAAGACGATATCCGGCTTTACTGTCTCGATTTCACGCAACAGCCATGCGCGGCCAGCGGCAGCGTTCAGCGGCGGCATTTCGTCGGGGCCAAGCACGTCGCGGTTGTAGCCGAAGAGCTCAATATCCTCGCCGTAGCGGTCGGCGATGATTTCCAGGCGCTCCTTAAAGGTTTCCGCTGGAAGCTCGCCGTCGAGATACATGACGCGGGCGCGTCGGCGTCCTTTCCATCCGAGGAAATCCATGCCGGCCGCCATGGCTCCGCTGCAGCCCATGGCGAAGAGCGTCTTGCCAATGCCGGTCGCGCCAATAATGACGATGCGCGAAGTCGTGCACATTAAGTCGCCGAGCAGATAGTCGCGAGGCGGCAATTCGCGCTTCAGCCATGCCGAGACCAAAAGCTCGTCACGCGAGGCGAGAGGTTCGAATTTGGGTTGCCGTTCGCCTGGCGGATCAAACATGCCCGGCGGCTCAACGGGCAGTGGCGCGTCGTCGTAAATCGCCTCGTAGCTCGCTCCAGGCGGGCGCTGGCGCGTTTCGCGGCGCCATTCGCCAATGGCTTCGTCGACTTGCGATCTATCGCTCAAGCGGCCTCGCTTTCTGCGCGGCGCGCATTCTCAATTTCGGCCATATCCCTGAACGTCGCGGCTGCGGCCCGAACGTGCAGGATCAATCGCCGCATCTGATATTCAAGACCGACGTCGTCGCCTGTCTCGGCGTAGAGCGCGACGATTTCGGCGTTAGCGCTGATCACGCCGGCAAGTTCGGCGATGTGTGCGCGGCACTGTTGCGCGGCGCTCGGGATGGGAAAGGAGACGGGCGCGTTCATTGGCCCGCCTCCATTTCGTCGGCGAGTTGAACGAGCGCGTCGAGGAGGTCAAGGTCGGCGGCGAGTGGATCAATCGAGTTTGCGATTGCGTCGAGGCGCTGCGAAATGCTATTTTCGGAAGCGATCGCCTTGCCAGACTGATCACAATTCCGAGCCCGGACGCCGCCCGCGTCCGGGTTCTCTCGTTTCTGGGCCATGCTTCACGCGGCCGCAGTCTGGGAGGTCGAGCGGCGCGTGCGCTTCGCGATGAAGGTCTCAACGGCGGCCGGCCGATAGCGCACTTTGAAGCCCATCTTCACGAATTCCGGCCCGTCGCCGGTCATTCGCCATTTGGCCAGCGTCGATTCAGAGACGCGCAGACGCCCGGCCGTGTCATGCGGCGTCCAGAGGATTTGAGCATCCTCGATGTCGGCGGTTTTCGGCATGGCTATCCCCCTTTATTGCGCCAAAGCAGCGCGGAATAGCCGTCTATAGAATGCAGGAATCCGTGATACGCAACAAATAAAGATCCAGCGAAATCACTCCATTTCGCTGGATGGCGGGGACAAGCGGCGCTTGTACATCTTCGCGATGTTTTGGACATGCGTCCGACTGACCGAAAACGCCGCGCATAGATCGTCGACGACGGCCTTCCGAGCCTCCCCCGCGTTGATTCTTTCAATCAGCGCATTCGCGATATTCGAGTCGCGCACGCTGCGAACGATTTGCAGCGCTTCGTCCTTGCGCTCCCCTTTACCGCGACGCGGTTTCAATTCGACGCAGAACCTTGAACCGGCGTCTTCGTCGAAAAGGTCGGCGAGCAACTGTCTTGCGCCCGGCGGTATCGGCTCATCGGAACGCAAGAGCTCAACAAGGCGCGCAACGCGCTCCCGCATGGAAGCCTTTTCGTCATAGATTTGGGCGAAGATTCTCGCTCCGACGTCATCGCTCATTCGCCGGCGCCTTTCCGGCGCTGCGCCCTTCGCATAGGCGTCACCTTGGCGCCCTGTCCGCCGTCCATCGCCGCGGCGATCGTCGCGCCTATGGTGTCGGCGGCGCGCCGCAATGGATCGGCGCCGACATGCGCGTAGCGTTGCGTTGTCGCCGGTTGGCTGTGACCAAGCAGCCGGCCAATGATGGGAAGCCCGAGCGATGCGCCGGCCCCGACGCTCGCGAAGCTATGTCGCAAATCATGCAAACGGACGCCGTCTAAGCCGGCAATGCGCTTCACACGGCTCCAGGGTTTATTCAGGTCTGAGCGCGGTTGCCCTGCCCGTGCGCCAGCGATGATGTAGGGGTTGCCATAGATGCGCGGCAGACCGGCGAGAACGGCTTGCGCTGCGGCGCTCAGATAGACCGGCTTCCTGCCAGTCTTGGAGTCCGCCAGCCAAAGGACGCCGCGCTCCCCGTCTATCTGCGACCATTTGGCTTGAAGGATTTCCTGCAGGCGGGCGCCGCTCAGGATCAAGAGCCGGATAGCGGCGACGGCGCCGGGGTCGACGCCCTCTTGCTCGCAGAGCCGCAGCGCATCGCCGAGCCGCGCGAGTTCATCCGTCGAGAGATAACGCTCCCGCGCCTGCTCTCGAAAAGGCTGGATCTTCTTTGCCGGGTTGTAGCCTTCAGGGACAAGGCCGCGCGTCTCGGCCCAAGCGTACATCTTGCGCCATGCGGCCAGATGGCGATTCGCCAGATACGGCGTCGCCCGCATGGAGGAATGGAGCAAGGCAAGCTGGGCGCGGGCCAGCGCCTCGGCCTTTAGGGCGCCGTGCGCCGCCCGCAGGCGTTCTAGACCGGCCTTCGCCGATATGGCGCTGGCGGGCTTCAGCTTGCCGTCTACATGCTCGGCGATGAAGGCGTCGATCAAGCCGCCAACGGTCGGCGCGTCGCGCCTGTCGGCCTTCTCCGCTGCAGGATCGGCCCCTAGCCGCACGCGGGCCAGGAGCTCGGACGCCGCACGCCTCGCTTGGTCTGGCGTGAGCGCGCCCACCTTGCCAAGCGTAACGCGTTTTTTGGCGACGCCACGCCCGCCGCCATCGGGGCGGTATTCGACTATCCAACTCTTGACGCCGCTCGGCATGACGCGAAGGCCAAAGCCGGTCAGATCGACGTCATAGGCCACGTATGGCTTGTCTCTCGGCTGGAGCGCGTCAACCACGCGCTTGGTGAGCCTGTCGGAAATCATTTTCCAGTCACTCGGTCGCTTGTGTCGCCACCATGTCGCCACCGTAAAGATATCGGCAGGAACCGGCTGGAATAGCTATGAACGCGAATCCCCCGGAAAACAAGGGTTTTTGAATAGCGCGGAATAGCCGTCAACGGCCGGAAATGGCGCAAAATGTGATTTGTAATCAGTAGGTCGCGGGTTCGAATCCTGCAACCGGCACCAGTAAAATCAGATAGTTGCACGATATTTCTCGGCTTCCTGATCGCAGCCACGGGGCCGATATAAGCGCCCTATAAGCATCTGGAGCCCTTATGACCGTCACCGTCACCACCCGCCGCGCCGTCGTGGCCGGCCTCGCCGCTGCGCCCGTCGCAGGGCTTCCCGCAATCGCCAGCGAAATTCCGGCTGACGCCGATCCGATCTTCGCTGCGCTCGAACGCCATAAGGCCGCCGAGCGCGCGTTCATACGCACCTGCGATCTCACGGACGAAGCGCGAGCCGAGCAGGAAGGCCGCGAAGTGACAGAAGCCGATGAGGCGGCCTGGGATTCAGCGCGCGAAGTGGAAGAGGCTGCGCTGCAAGCGCTGATCGATACCGCGCCCACGTCGAAAGCGGGCGCCCGCGCCGCTATCGACTGGCTCGCCGATTATGACCGCGGCTGCGCGCTGAGGCATGTCGGGCAGTTCGCTATGACGCTACTGCATTCGCCGGTTCTCGCCGACCTGGGGGGACGGTCATGAGCGCCCCAGGCCTCAACACCATCCGGCGCGTAGGCTCGCCCGCCCTTGCCGCCGCGCCGGTTGCGGCGCCTTCAATCGTCGCGGGCGCTACCCCTGAGCCGGACCCCATCTTAACGGCTCTCAAGGAAGCCGAGTCCTTGGAGCGCGCTTTCCACCGAGCGAGTTCGAAGCTTGCCCAGGCGGGAGACGCCGCCGAAGATCGGCTCGGCCAATGTCGCCCAACAGAGCTGATCACTTGGCGCGATTATTTTATCGGCGGGCATGAGATCGAGCTAAGGCGACAAGCGCTCCTCGCAGCGCAAGAAGAAGATCCGGCGAAGATCGAACAAGAATATCTCGACGCTAAGAAGCGTGAGCGCGCTGCCATCCGCCTCGGGCGGCAATGGGATAAGAGAGCGGGAATTGCGGACTTGAGCTTGTCGGTGATCCAGCTTCGCGAGCGCTTGATGGACGCGAAAAGGCGTTTGGCGTCGACCAAACCGACAACCTTAAGAGGTGCCGTCGCATTGGTCCGTTTTCTTGATCGCAACATCCGTGACCACGACCCGCATTTGCAAAGGCGAATGCTAAAAAATCTGGCCGCGGCGTTGGAGCAATGGGAGATCCGAGCATGAGCGCTCCTGCGAACGCCGCGAAAGGCGCACTCTTCATTCGACTTTGGCGCATCGGACTCGCATGCTGCGCTCTGCGCGCCTCGCGCGCTTTCGACGAATTCGCCGAATGGCTCTTGCCAGAGGATTTGCGGCGCCAGCCGTGACCGCTTAAGATTCGCTGCAAGCGCCGGTTCAGTCCTACCGGGCGCAAAGAGAACGCCCCGACCGTGGATGTAACGGCGGGGCGTTTTTCATTTGCTGCCGGACAATCCGAAATTATTGGCCGCTCTCTCCCTCACGCGACGGATGGCCCGCCGCTTTCCTGCCAATAAGGCTGAGCAGCATAATGCTGGTGCACACGCGTCTCCCACTCGCGGTCCATCCAGCTTTCGTCGGTGTAGTCTGGCGCACTCTCGACCAAGTCCTGGGTGACATCCGCGAAGTATCCACGACAGTCTCTGTCGTATTTCAGCGATGTCCAAGGCAATGGATGATGGCCGGGATGCAGGCACATGAAGCCGCAAAATTCGACGACCGCGTAAAGAACTCGGCCCGATTCCATATCAATCATGAAATGGTCGATCTTGCCGATTTCCTTGCCACTCTTGTCGTAAACGGCCGCGCCATCGATGTGCTGGCTCGATATCAGGTTGATTTTCGGATTTGAGGCTGCAGTCGCCATTGCGCTCTCCTATGCGTAGGACGCCGCCCGCCGCCTTCCAGCAACACTCCTTCTCACGCTCTTTGAGACGGATCGGGCGCCTCGCATCAAAGGCAAAGGCCAGCGGCGCCATTCACACCGTAAACGCATGACCCTGTGCAATGTTCCTGGACCGCCGCCTTCGAACGTCCGAGAGCACGATGCTCGCAAAGATGTGCGTAAGAGACCGTTGCCTCGGCACTAAAGCTCCGCATCTTACTTCCTAAAAGGGTCAGCCAGGGAGGCGACGATGCTCAAAAAGATTCTTGTCGCGATCGATCTCACTGAATCTGAGATGACCAAGCAGGCGATCGACAAAGCAGCGGCCCTCGCCAGGGCTTTCAATAGTGAACTCAGGCTGGTCAATGTGCAGACCCTTATTCCCGTCGCCTTCCTCGACTACGTCAAGGGAAATTTCGACAAGGATATTCAGCAAGGCCTCGAGAAGGAGATCGCCGCCTTAGCGGCTAGCATCGCTCATCCGACCGGCCGAATCTCGACCGTTGTGCTGTTCGGTCCCGTCTATCAAAAGGTTCTGGCGGAGGCCGAGGAGTGGGGCGCAGAAGTCGTCGTCGTAGGCTCCCACCGGCCAGGAATGGATCGGTTTCTCATTGGCTCGAACGCCGGCGCCATCGTATACCACGCAAAATGCTCAGTGCTCGTCGTGCGGCAGTAGCAGCTACGGGGTGCAGGATAGCCCAACCGCAACAAAGGGCGAGCAATGCCATGACCGATCGACGCCCATACAACGGCGCTAGGTAGCCATAACTGCCATGGATGCCGACAAGACAACAATTGAGCGAGCGTTCGAACTTGCTCGCTCCGGAGACTGCAGAAGGGTCGGCGATATCGTCGCACGCCTTGACCGCGAAGGATACGACGGGCGTCAGATCCAAGGTTCCGTCCTAAAGAAGCAGCTTGCGCGCCTGATCGAAGAGGCGCGGAAAGCTGACGACGGGCGAGGCTCGAAGCCAGCGGATGAACCATAAAAAGCCCGCGGCTCTGAACCGCGGACAAGTAGTTGACAGGAGTCGCTAGAGAGGCGACGCCGGCCAGATAGCGCCGAGGCAAGCGTGGCAGGCCGAGCGCCGCAAGGACCCATACGGATGACCGAAGCTGAGAAGCTAATACGAGGAATAGAATCGCTGCGTGAGACTATCCGGCGCGAGTGGTTCAACATCAGGCTGGAAACTCTGACGCATGATGACCGAGTTGTCATTCGAGAGCATATCGAACGCTGCCACACCGATCTGAAAATCCTGCTGGATCGGCTATGGAATTTGGATGACGGAAATTCAAATTAGCCGCTCTATTGTCGGTTCAATTCTGCTCATAGCGCCTTATTTGACCAAAGGCGATCTGCAGTCAGGCTTCTATCCGAGGGCGAGACCTGAAAAAAACGTGGAAGGAGCTCGTGTGCATCAGGATTTGATCGATGAGGCCTTCCGGGCCGCCAATCGAATGGCCGCCGATCGCGGGATAAGCCTCGACGGAACTGCACTGATGCGGGCTGTGCTTGCTGTCGCCGGGGAAGGCGAGGGGCAGAACGAGCCTGAGGAAATTGCAGAGGATGCCATGGAGCTATTGGGCAAGGGCATTGGGGCCTCATCCTCTCGGCGAGGCCGCAGACCATTCTGATTTCCAGCGCCGCACCGCGCTGGCCGAAGGCGCGAAGCCCTACCGCTTGCGTGATTCATCGCCCGCCCCCACATGACGGCGGACAGAACTAACCTGCCAGCCGACAGGCCTGGCACCTGTCCTATTCATCCTCGCTAGACCAAGCCTCGATCAGGTAAAGCCTGTCGTAAAACTCGACGCGGCGATCGACCTTCGACTCGTCAACGACGGCATACTCAAAAATCTCGCGCGCTCGAATTAGGTCATCCTCGCGATGCACCTCGCCCCCTCAAAGACGATGACCGCATATCGAGGTTCTGCCGATCGATTGATGCCTGGCATTGTGGCTGCCTTCGACTGGCACCCCAGCGGGATCAGAGATTACTGGCGCAGATTGTCCAGCTTGTGATGGTATAGAGGCGAGCCGCCTTGATTGGCGCGTCGACAGACTCGGGTGCTCGCTTGCGGACGCGCCTATGGCATACATGCGCGTGCCGCGCTTTTGTGCCTCCCGATCGGCACTCTCGGCATCGCGTCAATCACGTCGGCCAGCGTCCGCAAGAATTGCGCTGTCTCCGAAGGGCCGCATTCGGCCAGGATAGCGGCGGCCTACCGTCAGAGTCCCAAGAAACCCAGAAAGCCCTTTTTCTTTTTGAGGCGTTGAACGTCTGCGGCTTCACGACGAACTGACTCCCGGATTTCAAGGATTTTTTCGTCGGGGATCGAGAAGTCGATTGCGGACAACGCCAGATTCCGGCGAGCGCCTGCAAGTTGTTCTTGCATGTAGTCGGCGAGGTTCTTTTGCGCCATGTCGTCCCCTGATTATCCTGCCAATCGTAACGTGTCGGGCGGCGACGATTATAACACAAGCGTAGCCGCTAAGCCCGAAAAATGCGAGCTGGCGCTCGGTCGCCTCAAAGGCTAATCTTCTGTTGGCGGGGGATTTCTGGAGACGCGCTCGATGAAGCGCCTTGTTCTCGTTGATAGGACGAGTAACCGAGTTTGCGGCGACACGTCGGCTCCCGGAACGCATGCACGAAATTGGGCTGGGATCGTCGCTCAGCTTGACGATGATACCGCCGGACTGGCCGCCACCGCGGCGCGTCTGCTGGACCAGAGCTTGGGTAGGACGGCTCGCGACTACATCTTCACCCCGTTCGCCGCCGATCGAGAATCCGACGGCTACCTGATTTTTGACTGCAGCGGCTGCGAGGATGGATCGGCGTCGATCATGTCCGATCAAGTAGATCCGGATGAAGCAATCTACGCCATTATGACAAGCTGCTTTTATGTCGGCTACGTTCGACGCGACCATTGACGATCAGCCCTCAGTTCATAGTTGACTGCTCAGCGGCTAATTTCCTTCCATGCAGTTGCCGGCCTCTTGCATGGGAGAGGGGCCGATCTTTTGTGCGGTCTTTGCTTCTAATTCGCCCAACAAGAGCTGAAGCTCACCGGGCAACGGCTCGACCGTAATCTTGGCGAGCTTAAATCGCAGCTGCTTGCCGATCTGGAGAGTGGCGGTAACGGATTGCTCCTGAAACTCACGCGCAAGCACGCGTCGCCATTCATCTGGCCGTAGTTCGTTCATCACGTCCCGCCCCTCGTGTTTTTCGCGGCCCGCCAAAAGCGCTAACCGATGCGCGGCGGTTTCGTTCCACAATTTCATTGAAAAATCGGTCTCGCACCCTACCCCGGCACAACCAACGTCGGATCAGCGTCGCCGCCGCGAAAGCGCGCTATCCGAGCACGAAAGCTTTCGGCGCCTAGTGGGACGCGCAGGGATTCGAGATGAACTCCGACACACGCGCGGCGCTCGTCGCTATGGGGCAGGACATGGCTCGCGCACGCGACGTGCTGGCAGCTACGGAGCGCCGGTCTATTGAGTATGTTTTCCGCAATGAGTTTCAAGTTACGCACGTGCGTAAGTCAGACGCCGCCAAGCAGTCGCCGCCGAAGAAGCCCGAAGACGCAATACATCAGAGCAACCGCGTTGGGGCGGACCCGCTAAGCGCTCCCTGCCGTGCTAGCCTCGATTTCCGCCATGCGCTTCACGAGCCGTTCGGCGAGACTGTCGACGAGCGCGCCCAAGTCCTTGCCGGCGAACTCGGGTTGCCCGGAAGGCCGTCGATCAACTCTTGCCGAAACCATCGAATAGCACCAGCGCGAACGACGTCGCCGCCGTTGGCAGCGGCCAGCGCAACCGTGTCGATCGTGTGCTTGATGCTGCTCTCGATGCCATCAAGGCCGAGCAGAGCGGCGACGGGATCGGTCATCGATTTCCCCGCCTCTGCGCGTCGGCAAGAATGCCGGGCATTTGTTTGCTGTAATCCTTGAGCATACTCTGCACCGTGAGAACGACACCCTGCGGCGTGACTTGCTGTTGAATGTCGATCCCCGGCGCGAAGTTTTGAATGATGACTTTCTGCTCGTTACCCCGCATCGCAACCGGGATGGAGCGGCCGTCCGGCAACGGAACAAAGGCTTCCGGCTGGCGTCCCTCGCCGGGCTCAGCCAGGCCGAACTTGCGAGCACCGCGAGGGTTTCTGTTCAGACTTTGGGCCGGATGGAAGCGAGCGAGGGGCCGGTGCCAGGAATGCCCAACAATATTGCCGCCGTTCGCGCCGCGCTCGAAAACGCCGGCGTCGGGCTCACAAACGGCGAGGTGCCTGGGGTGAAGCTGCGCAAAAGAGACTCTGGCGCGACTATTCCACTTGAGGATTTAAACGCGGAGAACGACGAATAAGCTGGAGCGTTTTGCAGGCGGTTGCTCGATCGCTAAAACTGGCTCTATCGTTTTGCGTGGGCTTGGGGAGCCGCAGCCTCAAGCCTCGGGCGGCCCGTCACCCCCCGCCGAGTGGCGGGCCGTTTTTGCGGCGGCATTGACGGAGTGCACCGGATCGGATCGAAGGCTACATTTTGACCGAGGCAGGCACCGCGGCGATCCGCGCCGCTCCGAGAAGGCGGGCGTCGAATTCTTTAATTCTTGAACAAGCCGCTTACTACAAACCCCACCAGACCGATGGCTGAAACGGCTGTGCTGCCTACCAATGCAGAAAGTGATTGCTCTGGGATGTTCAGCCATCCAAGTCCTGTGAAAAGCAACAACAAGAAAACAGCGATCGAATAGCATACCAAGTATCTAAAGACCCAAGAAGCATAACGCCAACGCAATTTGCGATTTACGCGTTTGTCTCGGTTCGATTGCTCAACAGAACTAATTTGAGCTCTTGCAGCTCGGTTTGCTAACGACTGATTTTCTAGTTTATCTTTGTCGTCCTCAGAATCCTTTTCGCGGACCGACGGGACGCCAGCTGCAATTTTTTCTAAGGGAACCGTGGGCCTATGTGGCGTTGGCGAGGTCTGCAAAGTAATCCCAAATCGAATTTGTATCTATTACTTTATTTTTTCCCTTTTCGTAGAATTTCTCCCACGGACTCCGCTTTGCATGTGTCAGCGCAGACAACTTAAATGCTTCAAATCCCTTGTATTGCTCCCAAACTTTATCAAGGACAGCCCTTTCATGCGGATCGAGGGAAGTAAGAGCAGCGCCTCCGTCGTCCGACGGAAACGGCGTGTCGTCGCCCCATCGAATTAGACGCCCGACTGGAGACTTACCGAACTTTGACAACGCATTGTAAAGCTTGCGAACGACTGGGCCGAACTCCCAAGCTTCAAATTCATCTTCGATAAGCTCTCGGCCGTTCACGGCAAGGTTCCAGCCGTGAGCCAGATAGACAAGCTTCTGCAGCTGCATATGCGTCAATTGGCGCCGTTCATCCGCCGCTCGCATCAGGAATTCGTTAGCAATTGCTAAAGACGAATGCATCAGCGACAACGGCGCGCAACCGCCTTTTTGGCGAGAGCTGGCCGTTCCTCCTTTGTTAGAGCATCTACCGCGCTCCCCAAATGGTTTGCGACCGCCGCTTGCTGGCCCCGTGGCGCGCTCCTCATCTAAACTCCATAAGCATATAAAGTTTTCTTTATATGCAATTGTTAATTTTAGCACACGATTCGCGATTTGACGAACCGCTCTTGGCATGGAGAGGATCCAGGTCACGCAAAAGTCCCGCGCGGATTATCCAAGCTCCAACGCCGCCTGGAACGGCGATTGTTTCCTCAGCACCGACGGGGGGACGAAACCCGGCACGCAGCGCAGGGCGAGCGCGCGATCTTCGCGCTTGGTCAGCCGCTCGCGGCAGGGCGGAATGTGCTGCAACGGAAACGAAGGATCAGCGCCGTCGAGAAGCTTGCAGCGCTTCGGCTCGCTCCAGATAAACCAGGCGTAATCTGTGGCCGTCGACCCGTCCGGATCGTAGCCTCCGAGACACATTGGCACGCGCTCGACGAAGGGCGCGACGACGCTCGGCGGCATGTGCGAATAGACTTCGCGCCAGCGCTCATCCGTCGTTAGCCATTGCAGCCGGAGCAGCAGCGCGACGCCCTCGACGCCCTCGATCGCCAGCGCCTTGGCGAGCATGCGCGCCGCCGGCACGAAAGGCGGGTTGCCGATGATCCAGCCGCGGCGATCGAACGGCCAAGCAGCCGCGTCGTCGAAAAAATCGACGCGTTCGATCCCAAAGGCCGCCGTCGTCAACGGCGCATCGCGAAACTCACGGTCGCGCGGATCATACTCGGCCGACAGCGGCGCAAGCTCGTAGATGTGAACGTCGCTCGCGTGGACGGTGGCATATTCCGACAGCGGCACCTCCATGTGGCCGAGACCGGCGCAAGGATCCCATATCGAGGACGGACGCATTGAGACGACGCGCGGTAGGGCGATTTCCATGAGCGCCCGCGTCGCCCAAGGCGGCGTGGGGAAAAGCTCCAGCTTCTCCCAGACCGTGTCTTTTGAGAGCTTGGTCGGCTTTTTCATCGCCCGAACTGCGCTGTGGCCTTTTGCGTCGGTCATTAGGCGCGGCCCGCCATGACGCTGCGGCGGCTCTTGCCAGTTGCCTTCGAGGTTTCAGAGCAAAACGCAGATTTTTCGTTTTGGTCGGAACGCGCGGCGCCAGGCTCATCATTGATCATGCGTGCCTCTAGCATCACAGCAAGAAATTTTGCGGTGTTGAGATCAAAACCCAGGCGGACAAACATCGAATCACATTAGACCAGCAGCGCGCGCGTCGGCGACGATTGCGCCAAGCCGGTCATACATGAACTCCGTCGATGCTTTCACGTTCTCGAATGCCTGGTCGCAAGCCGCTTTACGCGCCGCATTCGCTGTCACGGCGCCCTTCAAAAGATTGCCGCCTCGCAAGTCCTCACGAAGAGTTTTTCGGCCGCGTGCATCGATCAGCCTGCACGACGTTCCGGGGACAGCGCCACGCTTGCAAATAGAGATCTCACTCAGGTCGCACTCGTCGAGGACATGGACCGTCTTTCCCTCGATTGTGACAGTGTGCTCGCGAACGGTTCGGTAGCCTACAGACACCTCGGACCACTCGCCAATTGCGACTTTACGAGCAAGCTGTTCTTGATGGTCGTCGCCTTTACGAAGTTGGACCCGAAAGGCAAGGCCCCATTGATCTTGTATAAGTTCAAGCCGGTCGGCTGTGGTGCTGAACAGGCCGATTTCTTCGTGTTCAGTATAGGCCGAGATCGCCTTACCGCTCATCAGCGAAGCTGCGAAAGCGCCTGTCGCGAACGCTTCCCAACGCCGTAATCGGGAATACCAATGGACCTTCTTCCAGAGACAGGCGTAGCCCTGGAGCGCCGGCGCAGAGACGCCCACATCACGAAGGTCAAACCGTTCAGCCTCGCGAACAAATTTGAACTCCATATCGCCGGTGAATCTGCTCATCGCAGCGCCTCCGGAATTTCCTCGGCGCCGATTGCGCCCTTCTCCACAGCTTCGCGGAGATAATAGGCGACGCGGCCGCACCGATCGCGCGGGCTATCGAGAAACACCGGCGGGTGTGCGAGATCGCTCCACCAAACGTTCTCACCGTTCAGCATGTCGGCGAGCTCGTCATAGGCTCGCTGCGCCTCGCTGGCAGCAATCAAAGATCTGGCGATGGCGGCGATCCGCACGCGGATCAGCGGCCCGATCTTCTCGCGCACAGCCGCCGACGCCTGGCCGTGAAGCACACGAAGCCGCGCATTCAGGGCGTCTATTGCCTGTTTGAGATCGCCCAGGTCGCGTTGCTTGGTGTTGAGCGCCTCTCGCTTCAGCAGAAAATCGTCGCTCTTCACGGCGCTGGGAGCAACATCTCCGATAAGATCCGACACGCGCGCCTCAGCCGC
This sequence comes from Methylocystis sp., assembly GCF_051062815.1. GTDB lineage: Bacteria > Pseudomonadota > Alphaproteobacteria > Rhizobiales > Beijerinckiaceae > Methylocystis. The sequence continues at coordinate 19,141 of NZ_JBPFDU010000097.1, forward strand.
GCGATCAATCGGATTATGCCTGGTCTCTTCGCTGAGGGAGAGACTGTGCAGCGCGCGCGTGATCTCGATCACCTCGCGCTCGACTGCGACGGCCATGCCTTGCAACTCGTCACGCCGCGCCCGCACCCGCGCATATTCGGGATTTGCTCGGTCAAGCGATACGCTCTCAGCGATTGCCAAATCATTGGTCGTTTCGACCCTTGCCATTCTCTCGTTCCTCAGCGCCGCCAACATGATTGCCTCCATGCACAATCACAAAAATAACTCGGCGCTCGTCTGACAAAAATCATTCTGTCAGACTTTTTTTACCGCCTTGGCGGCGCTGAACTTCCTAAACATCCGCCGTTCGAATGCGGCTAGCGCGTATGGCGCGCGAGCGCGGCCGACGTGAAGGATGGCCGCGCGCAACGACAGTCGGCCTGCAGCCATCTTCTCGCGCACTTCGTAAAGCGCCGCCGCGTCGTCGATCGGCGGGCGGCCGCCGCCGGCCTGTGCGAGGGCGCGACGCGCGCGCTGGTAGGCTGCTCGATCGGTTTCGTCCGTCGCCTCGGCGCACAACTCTTCGAGCATCGTGGCGACCGTTGCGGGCGACGGCAGTGGCGCCTGGATGAGTGAAGCGCACACGTCCGGTTCAAGATCAGTGTTTTCCGGCGAGCTCATAAGCGATCCGTCATGCACATCCTCCCGGCCCTTCCAGAGGGAGACCGAGCTGCTCGGCGGAAGGCGATGTGCGAGCGCCTGGTGGGCGTCCCGCGCCAGGCCGAGCGCCCCCACGACCATTTTTCGGCTTCACCTCTTCGTCGCGTTGCTGGCGCTTGCGACCTGCGCCGGCGCGCTTGCCGCCGCGACCATTTTTCTTTGTAGATTCGTTTGATTGCATTGATTTTTCACACCCCTAATCAAACCAAATACGCCGCAGAAAAATTTCGCGCGCATGAGAACCTATGTGGTGTAGACCCCTTCGGGCGTTAGAGATTTGATCCCCCCTCCCCGTCATCGCAGTGCCTCCGCCCCGTCGACGAAGGGCTCATTCGGAGAACTCGTGCCGGGCGGCCATTCGCTTGGCCGCGTCAGTCCAGGCCTGGCCTTGCCCAGCGTGCGTCGTTCGTGCTCGCGCCAGCGAAGCATCTGCTCAGAGTTTGGATGCAGCCTGCATCGCCCATCTTTCAGGCGTTCGACGGTGCTTTCCCGCGCAGGCGCATCATCGCCCAATCGAGCAGCTACGAGATTGATTGTTTTCTGTGGGCAGTGCGCATGGTCAAATCCGTAAGATTCCGCCAGCAACGCGCCGACTCCGCCCCGCGGCGCTTTCGCCGGCCGAGGCGGCGATCTCGGCGTAAATGTCCACTTGCGCTCGCCGAGATAGGTTGACGCATGCGGCGGATATTGCCTGTAGGCCATTGCGACTTGGAAAGCTGGAGCGCCTTTAATGGCGCTCTCGCGATCGCTCTCGCTTAGCCGGTGGAATGCAATTCGCGCCGCCCTGACGCTCTCTCCCTGCCTCCACTGCCAGGCCGCCTCGAAGCGTCCGAATGTGCTGGGCATCGCGCCGAAGGATGAAACCGCCTCATCGCCAGGCCAAATGCTGTCCGCTCCAGATCTGTTGGGGGAGTAGAGAGGGGGTTTACGGTCTTCAATTAACGGTTTTCTATTTACGGTATTTGTAGCCCCTATAGGGGGCGCCCTCCCCGCCCCGTATAGGGGCTGGGGGTTAGCCCCTATAGGGGGCGGGGTATCATCTGACCCAGCCCCGTATAGGGGCTGGGTGGTAGCCCCTATACGGGGCGGGGTGCTGCGATCGAAGTAACGGTCGGCGATCCGATAGCGGGTCGTCTCGCCGGCCTTTCGCTCTGCCGCGAGGTAGCCGCGCTCCAAGAGCGCATACAGCGCGCTTCGCACCTTGCTTTCGCTGGAAACGCCGAGCTGTTTGCATATAAATTTTGTCGATGGCCACGCGACGCCGTCGTGCTCGGGGCGCATGTGAATCCCGACGAATATGCCTATAAGCCGCAAGGCGAGCTTGCTGAGCTTGCCATCAAGAGCTGTGTCACGGACGAGACTGAGTTTCGCGGTTGCCAGCTTCGGCGGATCAATGCTCATCACGCACGCTCCACCAGGAAGCAGAGCAACCTCTCGAAGAAGCGTCGTCGCGCCGTAAGGCCGGCTTCGCGCCATGCCTTCTCGAGCGCGAGCAGTTCCGGCGCCCACTGCGCACGCGCGGCCATGCCCAGCTTCGTCCGCTCGCTAATTCGCTTTCGCACTTCGGGCGACGCCATCGCGGCGCGCGTGCGCTCCGAAATGAACTGGCGACGTTCGGCCGACATCATCGGACGCGCTCCGTTCGCCGCGCGTCCATTCTCCCGGCGGCTGCTAGGTAGGTAAGGAGCGGTTCGAGTTCACCGCCGTTCGCGCCCGTCGCGTCGTCGCGCCAGCGCCCGGTTAGGCGGTTCACGCGAAGGCGCGGCCATCTCCGGGCCAGCGTCGCTTTGCTCGGTAGCGCCGCTTGCGAGGGCAAGGACGTGGGGTTATGGTCCGAACCGCAAGCCGCCAAGCATTGCGTATTTGGAGCCCCGCCGGTCGACGCCGGCGGGCTCTTTGCTGTCCGAGGCATGGCCGATCACGCGGCCTGCGTGTCGGAAGTGCTGGTCTGCGGCTCGCCGATTTTCGCGATAGCCCACTCGTCGAGCTTCGCGGGTTCATACAGCGCGGCGCCGAAACCTTTGCGAAACTCAGGTCCGCCGCCAACCGAGGCGAGCTTGGCTAGCGTCTTTTCCGAGCCGAATCCGAATTTTGCTTTCAGATATTCGCCGGCGGCCTTGCGGCGAAGAAAATGCGCGTTGCTCATGAGCTATTCCCGATCAATCGGCCCCGTCAGGCGGGGAACAGCCCTGCAATTTAAACATATTGATTCTCTTGTAAGGTGCAAAATACCCCTAATTAATTTTCCCTTTTTTTACATGGCGATAGAGCATCTTCAATTCTGAGACAGTCCAACTGTCGAAACGTCGTTGACCGGCTCTAACGAGCGCCTGGTCGGGATCTTCACCGCTGGCGAAGGCTGCATCGACTTCCGCAACGAAGGGCGCAATGTTGCGGATATTGTCTTTGAAGCCATCTCTATACATCCTCTTGATCTGATCCATCGTAAGTCCGTCCAAAGCTGCAAACTCCGTCATGGCGTCGAGGATCGGGCTGCTCGAGTCCCGAAGTTCATACTCTGCAGCCATCATTATAACCGATGAAGAAATGCCCCATGATGATTCCTTGAGTTTTTTCGGTTTTGCTTTGGCCTCGTAAAGCCGGTGGATATCTATAGCTTGAACTATTCTCTTTGCCGCCAGTTTTTGCAGATATGATTCAGCTCTTCCAGTAGAAAGAGCCCGAGTTAACTCCTCTTCCGGCCCCCCGCCGCGATCCTCCACCAGGCAATAAAATCTCTCGTCCAGATACCATTTGCTCCACGGCCGACCTCGTGCATTTAGAGACACGCCGGGCGGCAAACGCCGTCGCCAAAGGTGTGGAATGACAAAAGCGGCGTGCCTTTGCAGAACGGCGGCGGCTTCGCCGCTCGCGAGAGCCTTGACAATTTCCTCCACGGACGGCGCTTGGCGAGGCGCGGTGGTCACGGAAGCCCCTTGCTCCCGTCCATCGCGGCCGTGATCGTCGCGCCGATCGTGTCGACGGCGCGCCGCAGCGGGTCCGTGTCGAGATGCGCGTAGCGTTGGGTCGTCGCCGCCTGCGAATGTCCTAAGAGCTTTCCGACGATCGGCAGCCCCAGCGACGCGCCGGCGCCAAAGCTGGCGAAGGAATGGCGCAAGTCGTGAAGCCGGACGCCTTCAAGCCGTGCCGCGCGTTTCACGGCCGCCCACGGCTTCGCAAGATCGGCGCGCGGCGCGCCTTGCTTCGCCCCGGCGATGATATGCGGATTGCCTTCAATTCTCGGAAGCGACGCCAGCACGGCGAGCGCCGCTGCCGAAAGATAGATCGGCTTACGACCCGTCTTCGAGTCCGCAAGGAAGATTATGCCGCGCTCGAAATCGCATTGCTCCCATTTCGCGCCGAGAATTTCGCGCAAACGGGCGCCGGTCAGCAGCAGCAGGCGAATCGCCGCTGCAGCATACCCGTCGAGCTTCACGCGCCTGTTTTCGCTTTTGGGCGCATGTTTCGCGGCGGGCTTGGTTTCGTCGACCACATAGGGCAAGCCGACGGTCTCGCCCTCTTCCAACGCGGCGCCGAGTCGCGCCAGCTCCGCCGTCGTCAGGAATCGCTCGCGACCTCGTTCGCGATAACGCTCGATTCCGCGAACCGGGTTCGCGTCGGCTTCGACGTCCCCGACCCGAGCCGCGTAGCTCCATAAGGAACCGAAGACCGCGAGCACGCGATTCGCCATGATCGGCGTCTCGCGCAGATCCGCGCGCAGGCTCGCCAACTCGGCGCGCTTTACATCGCGCATGAGCGACCGGCCAAGCGCTGACCGAATGTGAAGGTCGATAAGCCGGCGATATTCGATCGCCGTTCTGGGCTTGCGCAGTTCGTCGACATGATCCGCGAGGAATTCATCGGCGACCGCGTTGACTGTCCGGGCCGCGCGCCGTTCGCGCCGCTCCGCCGCCGGGTCTTCGCCATGCGCGACCCGGCCAAGGATGCGCGCTGCCTCGGCGCGCGCCTTGTCCGGCGTGAACGCGCCGTGGGGTCCGATTTTCACCCGCTGCGAACGTCCCTCGCGCCGAAACTGGGCGACATAAGTCTTTTGGCCGGAGGCCAGCACATAGACGCCGAAGCCGCGCAGCGCCGTGTCCCACAAAAATTGTTGCGGCGGCCCTGGCGGGCGCCAGTTCAGCGCGTCGACCGCCCGCTTATTGATCTTTTAGCGAGCCATCCCCCGACCGCCTGAAAATGAACCCCCGCCGCCACTGACGGCGCGATGTATAAGCGTTCTATAAGCGTTTGGGGGATAATGCCAGAAAAAGGGAGAAAGCAACAGCCGTCTTGCGCGCCTGATTTTCTTATGCTTATATAATCAGAGGAAGAGCGAGAAAGAGCCATAATAGGGCAAAAATCTGGTTTGTAATCAGTAGGTCGCGGGTTCGAATCCTGCAACCGGCACCAATTAAATCAAATATTTAGCTGTTAAGCGCTAGGCGGCAAAATGGTAAAATCGCCACGATGTCGCCACCAATATAGCCGCGCTTTAGCCCACAAAAAACGCCCCGCCGTTACATCCACGGTCGGGGCGTTCTTGGCGACGACGACGAATGCCGGCGCTCGCGCAATGTAGGGATCAGAGCCGCGTCCGCAAATCCTCGGGCGTGAGCCATTCGGCAAGGTCGGTGAAGCGGCGAGAGGCGCGGAGCGACCAGCGCGCGAGCCTCATGCGCCAGATGCGAACCCAAAGCTGGCGAATGGTGGCGTTGCTCATGTCGGTCATGACTGCGGCTCCTGATGGCGTGCGATCCAGCGCTCGGCGTCAAACGCTTCGGAGAGCCTTTCCATTTCACGGGCGGCGTCTTCGACGAGCTGGAGCACGCCAGGGCCGACCGAGTCGGAGCGATCGCCCAATACATCGCTGACCGC
>NZ_JBPFDU010000098.1:0-10827 GCF_051062815.1 Methylocystis sp.
GAACCCGCAGCCTCGTCTTTTTCCGCCTCGGTCATCGGAGATAGTGTCCATCATCGATAGTGGACACGATCCCCGCGCCACGCGCACGACTATCGCCGCCGTCAGCCCCAATCGCCAGACGGCCCTCGGCGGAGGCTTACATCACACCTATGCAAACTGCCGTTACAGCTTTCCCGGGGGCCTTGGCACCGGCAACGGCTATTTCCGCGGCTCCGGGAGCTTTCATCAGAAACGTTGTGACATCATCTCAACAATACAGTCTCGGAATTGGAGGCTCGCTTTCTTCCGATGCAAACAGAATAGGAATTGTAAGCTATTATTACACAGTACAGGAACTGCTAAACGATCATCGGCCATGTGCGTTCCGAGAGCATGGCCCAGACCTAGAGGCGGCAGCTAGCTTTCTCATCTCCAACAGCGATTTGAAAATCGGAGATTGGCTCGAAGCTAGCACACAGTTGGACAGAGCCGTTGCGGGAGTAAAATACCCTACTGATCCGGCTGGTCCATTTAAGCAAAACGTTATTTCTCATCATATAAAATTCGAAGTTGTTTCGAGCGGAAACATTACCCCCACGTGGAAGCTCGTTCGCGTCTCTGCAAATCCGACGGGGAACCTGTTTAACACCCAAAGAGCTCGTACTCACGACCTCTTACTCACGTTTGGACCAACGGATAGTAAAACTAAGCAACTAACTACACCTGCTGCAAACACGGTTCTCGCTGAACAAATAGGGATTTCAGTTTCCAACCACGTTCAAATTAATTTGGGACAATAGCTAAGCGAGGCGGTTTCGCGCCATGCGATGAAGGAGCGATGCGACAGCTGTGAGAACGATCTGTTCAAGGCGCGTCTCGATCAGATCGCAGACACAAACCATCCCCTGGCAAAGCTTTCGCGCGCGATCGACTGGCGCTTTCTCGAAGCGCGGTTCGGCGCAGTCTACGCCGACGTTCCCTGTCGTCCGCCCTTGCCACGCGTCTGATAGCCGGGCTCGCGATCTTGAAACGCACAACCTATCTGAGGAGGCTTCGTGCGAGCGCTGGGTCGAGCCCCCTACTCCAGAAGGCCCCGATATCCGGAACCTTCACAGTTCTCCACACGCGACGAAAGACGGAGCTACCGGCAGTGCGGCGGGCCCTCTCCGTCTCGATGATAGTTTGACTACTCGCAATACCACACCCACTTGCCACCAATTAACTTCCAATCGCACTCAAGCGGTAATGGGGTTCCCCGCGCCGACGCAAGGGCGCGTTCGGACATGGCGAATGGGCCGGATGGAGCGGAAACGGGTGCCGCCACCACTAGCGGTCGATCCCGCCAAGCACCGATCGTGTTGCCTCTTTCATTTGTGTAGTAGCCTTGCACGACGTAACGTTTAGGTTCGGAGGGCGGGCCCCAGGGCATGAGGATCCATGCCTCGAGATCACCGTTTTCGTTGCCCTCGTCATCAATCCAGCCCTTGCCTGGAATTTTGTCGGTGCAGGCCTCGGCGAGCCCGTGAGCGTAGGTAGCGGTGAACATATCTAAGTCGCGGTCTCCACCGTCGGGAGATTCGGGGGCGGGGAGCACTGCGTAGGCGACATCAACACGCCCGTGCGTAAGCGTGTCGTGGTAACCACAAAATGATCCGCAAGAGCTGGGACCGTCTGAGAACTTCGATGGGATGCCAGCAGGCAAAATCAGAAAGATCAGCGTGTGTTCGTCTGCATGCAGTGTGCCTTTGTCTAGAAGATTGCGTATGGTCTCACGGGCATCTTCGTCAGAAAAAGCGGGGCCCGCAGGTCGCGACGCTTGCGCCGATCCCAAATACACGCCTGAGCCCGTTCCATAGCCGAGTTGTAGGAGCGGGTCGAGATAACCGTTTTCCACGATGGCCCTGCTAAATTCTTCGAAACGCTTTTGATCGCCCCAAAATTGGCCCAAATATAAATTGGTCACATGAGGAACGGCTATCTGGCTGCCGGCTACGTTCCGAAAGTTCCTGGCTCCTAGGGGCCCCGTCGGAGCTTCGAGAGATTGGGTCAATAACTCCAGTTCTTCCGCCGGTCGTTCGCTACGAACGGAATGTCGGATGGAGCCCCGCGGAGGGACAATCTGCATCACGTTCTGCCGAGGACCCACTCTCCGGAGGTCGAACAGCAACCCGCTCTTCTCTTCCGTGATGGTCTCCGTGTGCACATTAGCAGCGCGCGCTTTCGGAGCGCGACGTTTCGCTGCGATGCGCTCGCCATCCGCGTCCGCCCCCAAATCGGCATCAAGTGTTCGCTTAGCCATAATCCCCTCCAATTGAACTTTGCTTTTTGGTGCAATAGTGCCTTTTGACGATTGGGATTGCTCCGACTGCTGGTTCAGCGCAATCAAGCGATGCTACTTCAGTTTTTCGCTTGCGAAAATGGGCACGTGGAACGCATCGCGGGCTCGAGAAGGCGACTTGCATACTCAATGAATTGGCAACCGAAGACATCCGAGTGATCCCGGAGAGCTTGGGACGGCCGCAGGCCGATCCGAGCTGCGACGAAATCGATGGCAACGGTCATGCGATTACAAGCCGGCGCTTGTCTCCCGTTGGTCAGCTTTGGAACAGCTTTCGCACTGGTGACGGAAGAACCCTGTCTGTCCGGCGTCAGGGCCTTTGAGACAAACTGGGCGAATTGCTGAAAGGAGGATTTCTGGCTCATCGTAACCGTCAGGGAGTGAAGATGAACCAGAAATCCTATAGTCGTCTGAACGGCTTGTGAGAGACACTCTGCCGCGCGACGCGTCGGCATTATTCGGCCGAGGAGAAAATCCGCATCGTGCTGGATGATCTGCGCGGCGAGCACAGCATCGCCGAGCTGTGCCGGCGCGAAGGCATCGCCGAAAGCCTGTATTATTCCTCGTCGAAGGAGTTCCTTGAGTCCGGCAAGCGGCGCCTCGCCGACGACACCGAGCGGGCGGCGACGACGGACGAAGTCAAGGGTCTGCGACGGCAGGCCAAGGAGCTGAAAGAAGTCGTCGCCGAACAGGCGCTCGAGCTGCGATTGCTTAAAAAAAGCATGATTGCGGATGGGGGAGGCGAGGAATGAGATATCCCGCCTCGGAGAAGCTGGAGATCATCCGCCTTGTTGAGCAGTCGCATCTGCCGGCAAGGAAGACGCTGGAAAAGCTCGGCGTCGCACGCGCCAGCTTTTATCGCTGGTGTGATCTTAACCGATCCGGCGGCTTGGAAGCTTTGGCCGACAAGCCGTCCCGACCGTGGCGCGTCTGGAACCGCATCCCCGATGAGAGACGCGACGAGATCGTGCAATTGGCGCTCGATGAGCCGGACCTGTCGCCGCGAGAACTCGCGGCGCGCTTCGTCGACACAAAAGGCTATTTTGTTTCGGAAGCCTCGGTCTATCGCCTGCTCAAGGCGCATGACCTGATCACCAGCCCGGCCTTCATCGTCGTCAAGGCGGCGGATGACTTCAAGGACAAGACCACGGCGCCCAATCAGCTCAAGCAGACCCAAGGCAAGATCGAGCGCTGGCATCAGACGCTCAAGAACCGCATCCTGCTCGAAAACTATTATCTGCCCGGCGACCTGAAGGCGAAAATCGCCGCCTTCGTCAATCACTATAATCATCGCCGCTATCACGAGAGCCTGAACAACCTCGCGCCCGCCGACGTCTACTGCGGACGCGGCGCAAAAATCCTGCGTGAACGAGAAAGGATCAAACGTATCACCATCCAAAATCGACGCTTGCAACATCAAATGACCGCCGCATAAACTCAATCGTCAGATGAGCCGCGTCCTCCGTTAAATCGCAGCCCCGCCTGTCTCAAATCATTCGACGAAAGACACAACCTCGTGCCGAACGGGTTGTCGAGGGGTGGCAAAGATTATCTGCTCAGAGTCGAAAAGATCCCCGATGATAGTGCTTGAAGCTGACGAACCAAATGCGATCGTTGACTACCGTAATACAACTTATTTTGCCTAGCGGTAGGAGCTGCCGAGACGTTGAATAAGGGTGCCCAATATGTAGGGTCGTGCTTCTTCCTGAAAATCCAGATCCGGCAAGCGGTGTCTGATTAAGCCTTCGAACATCGCCAGCGCCCAAATCGCAGATATAAAGCCTGGAGATCCGTAGAGCCGATTGCGTCGTTGAAGCTCAAGAACCTCGTGCACAAATCTAACAACAAGAAACTGCCCGACCGGCAGGCCGGTGTTGCGATTCACTAGGTTCCTCACCTCGGAAAGCAGTTGTCTTTGATCTAGATCGGTCGGAACCGTTGATGCACTGCGGACAATGGCTGCAGCTGCTGCATTCGCGTCGCCAGTGGCGAGCGCCACAAAGAAGTCTTTGAAGCATTCGCGATCCTCCCGCGAAAGTCGCGATACGAGACCAGCATCAAACAAGCAGATGGTTCCGTTCGCCCGTAGGTGGACATTGCCTGGGTGAAGGTCGCAATGAACCAATCCTTCGGAGAAAATCATGCGATAGAGCTGGCGTAGCAGATGAACTGACGCCGTCTTTAGCACCTCTTCGGAAATGGATGGCTCCGCAATCGTTTGACTATCGTCGATATACTCCATGAGAAGGACATTGCGCATCGGACTGAAGCCACTGCCAGGAGCGGGGACTTTGACATTCCTGCATTGAGCCAGCATGCGCGAAAAATCTCGCAGATTCGCCAGCTCTTCCACCATATCAGTCTGTGCGGTGATCAACTGGGAAATCTGTTCGAAAGCTGCTTCGAGCGGAAGCCCTTCGGCGTACTTCGTTCTTGCTATCCACTTCACCATCAGGCGCAGACACATAATGTCGCGTTGGATCGCATCCTGAACCCCAGGGCGAATAACCTTTACGGCAACGACTTCACCGTTGAGAAGCTGTGCAACGTGCACCGACGCGATGCTGCCGCAGGCGATTGGGCGTTCATCAAATCGCAGAAATATCTCGCTCACTCGCCTGCCAAAGGCTTCTTCAATGACCTTCCTTACATCTTGAATACGCGGCGATGCTACACCTTCCTGAAGACGGGAAAGCGGCGTCAGGATAGCTTGAGGGAATACATCGCAGCGATAGCTCGCGATCTGGGCGAACTTCACGAAAACCGGTCCAAGCCCTTCAGCTGCCTTCGCCAGCGCCGTGCCAACGAAAGTCTGCCATCTGTGTTGTTCGCGGCTACGCCTAGCCAGAGCAAGCTGTACTGCAACCACGACAAACGCTCGTGCAACGACGAAAAGAATCTGCGAAGCTCTCATCGCGACTATAGCTACGCTTGCGTGTCGTAAAGGCATCTTCTTGGCTTCATCCCTTTCGAATCGCAGCTCGCGTTAATACTCAACATTAGGGTCGTAAGGTTTGAAATGGGGGGGGTCCCAGCGCGGGTCATCGTGCTTCAGTGGCACAGTTCGCCAGTAGCGCGCAAAATTTACTCCTGCCCTGTACTCCGCCGACGTTATTTCGTGCATGCCGGTGCAATGGCCGGGTCCGAATTCCAGGTACTTCTCAATCACGTGTCCGACATGCGGCTTGTCGAACGCGACAGTGACATCCCGAGGGGGCACTTCGACTGTGCCGACAGCTATGGCAATTCCGGCATTATCTTCAACGACCCGCTGATGGTTTATGCCGATGTTGTAGTTGATGGCGTAGGTAATCCTTGCCGGGAAGTCTGCTGAATCAAACGGGTACCCGATGTCCGGCGCTTGATCTGCGGTGCCAAGGCTTCGCGCCGGACTACTGAGCTCGAGATACCCGTTGAATCGTTTGCTTCCGGTGCGCCTAAGAACGTCACTCACGTAATTCGTGACGCCTGAGGCGTCGCGAAACTCATCGTTTAGCCGCCATCGTATTTCGAGCGGCTCGCGGGGACGGTAGAGAGATGAGAGGACTGTATTTCCGCGCAGCTGGGTGAGGCTTGACTCGAACCCTCGCACCGGCAGCGTCGCCCTGAAGGTTCCTGGCAGGGCTCTGGCGGTGCCAGGCTCAATCAGTGGATCGAACGTCGTGACGGCCACAAGGTATCGTACTCGGTCCTCGGCGCTGCTCAGATTGAAAGCGCCATGAATATCTGGCTGTTTCTTGTGAAAGATCATCAGGGACGCGTCTTTAGAAAGCTTATTCTCTCCACGTTTGGTCGCGGCGTCGTATAGATAGTCGATGTCCTTCTGAATGCCCTTCAGGTCTTCCGGCAGCAGAATTTCCCAGTAAAGGAGTTGGTGGGGGTGCCCGTAAAACCAGCTGTCGGTGCCGCGCGCGGCAATTTCGTTCCAGGTCCGGAGAGAATGGCTCGTGAAGTTGCGGATATCGATATCGCGTTCATCGCCGAACAGGTCGGCGGCATGTGCCTTAAGGAGAGGATCGAGTCTGACCCGGTAGTGGTTGGCGACGTTGAATGTCACCGTGGCCGGAACATAGTCGGCTAAGCCGTTGTCGAGTGTAACGAGCCTTCCGCGCGGATCCTCAAAGAACAAGATGTTCAGCATCTCGCTTGTTCCATGAAGGTCCCAGTCTCGAATGGTGAATTGAAACTCGCGAGTGCCAAGGTTGTTATAGTATGGCGGATAAATCTCAAGACGCATGAATGCCTTCAGCTTGATCTCCTGGGACATCCATGGGCCGCTCGGTGTTGCGCGCGCCTTCATTGGGATCGTGATCGTCGAGCCCTCGAACTCAAGGAAGCTTTCCTCCTGGTTCAGTCGACGAAAGGTACGATATGGACCCGAGATAATAGGCTTTACCATTCGACGTTCTCCCGACAATCGCTGTACTGCAATCCGTCTCGAACGAAATTCTCGATCGCCACATGATAACGCGAGCGATGGTCAGGGAATGCCCATGCAATCACGAGAAGATCACGCAGGAAACGACTAAGTCCAGGCGACAGTTCGCAAGTGTCTCAAATGAACCCAGTAGTCCCAATCTTAAATTCGTTGTGAATGCGACGGCAAAAACTCGGCAACGATCGGCTCGCTCGTCGCCTAGCGGAAATACTCCCGCAGCGTTCGCCTAATGGTCTCACTGCTGAAACTCGGCGCGGGGATACCGCCGTGTAGTCCTGCAGGATCTCAGGCCCGTCTGCGCAAGTCGGGAAGACCGAGTTCGGCCAGAGCGAGCGCTTGTCCGAGCTATGGTAGCATTAAATGCGGAATCTATTCGCCGTGGAGCGAGACAAGGTAGACCAGTCCGGCTGGGTCAACGAACCAGAATCCCTTAAAACCATCCGGGAGACGTTCGAGATGGGATGGGACGGTACCGCCCATGGACTGCAGGTATCGTTTGGCCTGTTCGACATTGTCGGTATTCAGTTCAAGCCAAACATCCGGTCGAGCCGATCCTTCGGCCTTGTCGAGCCAAAGATAAGTGAACGGCTGCCGATCGTCGAACCGGAAGCAGACCTGTCCATCCTGCCTTTCAACCTGCGGAAGCTTAAGAACATCGCGATAGAACGCGACAGTTTGCGAGTACGAGTGGTCAGGAATTTTGAGCGCGATATTCCTTCCGCCTCTGATCTTTAACCCGTCTATGTCGAGCATGGTGGTCTGCCTCTAGGAGTGCACGAAGGCCGGAAATGGTAGGATAGAACAAATACGCACCTCCGGTGGTGACCACAAATCGGTCCTTAATCCGCACCGATACTTCCTGGAACCCACCGCTATCGCGGGCGAATGAAAAATTAAAGGGTCGTTCGTTCAATCCGAATAGCGGCGTTGCAGCCGTAGATATCTGTTCCCAGGGAGTCTCGTCAGGGCCCAGCAACTCTTCGAATTGCTGTTCGATCGAGGCCTGAAATGAAAGAAAGAGCAGCCCGCGATCGCCAGGCAAGGGGTATGGCGCGCCAAACGGGATGCCGCGACGCAGAATTCGTCGGGGCTGCCCCTTACCTATTGCATCGTCGCGCCTCAACGCCAACCGAACATGAGAATCGATCGGGCATTTCACACCCATCGGATCATCCTGATATCCGAACAGGTTGTTTCTTTCGTCGTCTCGGCCGAGTGCCGGATCATCCGCATTGGGACTCAAGGACAACGGTGCCCCGCTGGTCCAGCGGCCGAAAATTCGCGCTCCAATCGCTGATGGCGAAACCCTGGTACCATACCGACGGGTTAGAGCCTCGGCGGTCGAGGTACAGACACGACGAAAAGCGCCAACGTCTTGAGCGAGGCGTTCATACACGGCAAAAGTGCCGTCGCTAGCCCAGGTGGGGAAGGTTACTCTCGTCTTCCCGTGCTCGCTGAACGCGAATAGCTCGTCCGGCGCGATCACATCAGTTATCGTGCCGGGAGTAGGAGTACCGATCGACTTCGGTTGTGATATTCCATCTTTGTAACCAAAATGTTCTTTTCCGGCCAATGGTCCTTCAAGGGCACTGCCGATGTCATAGTGGATCAAGCGAGCCGCATCTCCAATGTCACCAACGATCTGGCGCATTGCTTGAATCAAATCGGATTGGTCATCACATCCTAAATGCAATAAGACGTCTGCGGCCGTGCCCGCTCCTCCGACCAGCCAACTGTTCGGATTTGCTGGGTCTCCTGGTTGAGTGGGGCCGTCCGTAATGTGTGCCCTTGCTGCTAGTCCGCTTGTGAAGGCTCCGCTCCTCAACAGAGAAGGGTCCTGTCCGAGCTTTTGCAAGCCGCTCGATGTAAGGCCAATATTTAGCCAAGTTGAGGTGGGACGCGATCCGACTTGCTCCTGCCTCCATACCCGCAGTTCGGCTCGGAATTGCAATACATCCTTTTGCGAGGTGACGGATCGGCACAATTTCACCAGCCAATCATGAGAGCGTCGCAACTCGAAAAATAGAAACACCTGCTTCGGTTTTGCGAAACCTGGCATGACGTTTCCCTGCAAATCTGGAAACTCGATAGCCATGATGCCCTCTGACTAAATGACGTTCTGTTCGACTCCGATCGGGGGTACTACCGTAACGCTCTCGATGCCATCGTATGAGTCGAGCATGCCACGCCAGCCTCCCGCCACCGGCCGGAAATCAAGCGTCGCCACAATTTTGTTAGTGTCGAGATTGTAACCAATGATCTCTTTGCGAACCGACTCCCCAAACCAGAGCATATCGCCCGCGACATCACCGTTCGTATTGTAGAAGCGCGGATCGTCCGCGCTTGATTCAAATATCTTTCGCATATCTTTTGATTTCTTGTTGATGATGAATACAGCGCTATTTCCTCTTACGTTCGGCCACTCGCAGCGAAAAACAACGAGTTCATCTGGCTTATTCGACTGAAGCATTCCAACTATCTGACCGGAATTCTTGCCCGACCAGGGCAGGAATACCGACTGCTTCCCGCCCTTATCAACTTTGATGATCTCGCCGTCGTTCTGCTCAGTCATATCTGCGTTCGCAACCCATATGGTGCCATCCGCGTCCTCGACTGCGCTTACCGGTACAGTGAAGAGACCGTCCTTCGAGATTACTTGGAGGTCGCCAGTCTTCTTGTCGACTGTGTACACACATCCCCCTGGCTCAAAGCCCTGAAAGTCGGAGACCAAGAGCTTGTCGTCCTTAAGCATCTGCATGCCATGCGGATCGATCACATTGCCGACGCCCGGCAACTTGGTTTCTACCAGCGTCCGCATTCGGCCACGCCGGTGGTCGATTTGTACGATGGCCCCCCAATAGTTAAATCGAGCTGCAGGCGGAGCGTATCCAGGAGGTATTTCCCCTCGAGTACTCTGAAGAGTTCCGGAGACAGAGCAATAGATTGTGCCGTCAGCATCGGCGATCGCTCGCCACATAAAGGTGCGCGGCCCCCACTTCAAGGTGAATAGGAGAGTTGCGTCTCCCGTTCGGGGATCGACTTGATAGCAAGTACTTGTCGCGAGATGCACAACAAGAAGGTGTCCCGGTACAAGTTTGGGAGCGTTATTCATGTCCGCCCACAGTTTGTATTCGGTCGGAAACAAGAGGTTAGGGTTATCGCTTGGGCCCCAAGGGTCTCTCCGTTCCATTCCACCACCCCATTCGGCGTCATGTCTATCCGTGCCCCACTCGTCTCCTGCACGTGCGGTTGGACTCGACCCAATCATTCCGCGTAGGATCCCGGCGAGATCCTTGCCAAGTTCTTCAAACTTGCTGGCCATAACAGCTGCCCTTTCACCGAATGCGCTGGAGCGGATCAAATGGATCGGCGCTTTCTGCGCCGGTCAGGTAGTAGTCTAGGTAGCCGTCCGTAGTCCCGTGGCAGCGCTCTGTGTTAACATCTAATAGGCCGTCGCCGTCGAGGTCTGACAGCTTTCCTTTGAATGTTCCTGATAGGAAGGTATTGGTTAGGTTGCCAACCTTCGGATGGTGCGGGTCAATCAGCTGGACCTCGCCGGGACCAATTTTCATACCCTGGGAAATCAGCCGCTCGACGTTGGTGTATGCGAGCCCCATGTATATACCCCGCACTGATTCTACGGCCTTGGACGCCACAGAGAATGCGCGTTGACTTCCGGCGAGCGCCAACGGCGCAGGAACGCGGATCGTTGCTGCCGTGCGTGCCGCTCCCACAACGACGTCTCCAATGGGATCTCTCTCAGTCGGATCCTCGACTTTGCCGCCGGGAAAGAAGGTGTGATGCCCGACACCATTGTAGACGTGGTGCGACAATGTCTCTGTTATCTTGAATGTGGCACCTCGAAACTTGTAGATCTCATAGTGATCCGTCCCATCGGGATGGAGTTCCTTGATTCGCTTTTCGATAATCAGAGTAAGCATCCGGTGAGGCACGTGGGCTGATCATTTTCAGCCAAGGACGGCTGCGCGTAGATCAGGCGGCGAGCTTTTTGGCTTGTAGGTCGGCGGCCCAGCGCCACGGTAGCAAGGCGGCGAGATCGGTTATCTTGTGA
>NZ_JBPFDU010000099.1:0-113032 GCF_051062815.1 Methylocystis sp.
TTCGGCTGGATGGCGCTCGGCGTGTTCGGCGTCGTGCTTCAGCTGCTGATCAACATTCAGCGTCTGATCGGCAAGGAAGGCGTCGCCCTCCTGACCGAGTAATCCGAGACTTCGCCGCCCGCTTCGCGGCGGGCGGCGTCACAAAAAACCGGGAGAAACTCCTATGGTGATCGTCATGCTACTGCTGGCCGCGGCGCTGTCGCCGCTCTGTTTCCTATATGCCGCGCCGCATCGTATCCCGCAGCGCGCCCGCTGCGAGGTCGCGCCGTCGCGCCGCCGTCGCGAAAACTAATGTCTGATGAAAGGCTGGCCCGCCAGCGTCGCTGTGGAGGCGATGAAGGCGGCGTCCGCCGACCGCCGTTCGGTCTATTCATTCCGCCTCCGCCGTTCACCGGCGCATTGTCTTGCTTTTTTTACTGAACTAGATCGTCAATGGCGGCGCGCGAGATCCGCGCGCAGAACAGGAGAGGCCAATGAACGATCTTCTCGTGATTGCGTTTCCGTCGGAAGAAAAGGCCGAAGAAGTTCGGCAGAAGCTCTTCACCATGCAAAAGGAATATTTGATCGAACTCGGCGACGCGGTCGTCGCCGTAAAGAATGCCGATGGCGCGATAAAGCTCAATCAGCTTTTCAACACAACGGCCCTTGGCGGAGTCTCCGGCGCCTTTTGGGGCGCTCTGATCGGATTGATCTTCATGATGCCTCTTGCAGGCGCCGCGATCGGCGCCGGCGCCGGCGCCGTCTCCGGCGCGCTGACCGACTTCGGCATTGACGACAAATTCATGAAGGACGTGGCGGCCGCGGTTCCGCCCGGCGGCGCCGCACTGTTCCTGCTCGTGCGCAAGATGACGACCGACAAGGTTCTCGAAGGACTGAAAGGCGTCGGCGGCGTAGTGCTGCGGACGTCCTTCGACAAGTCTAAGGAAGACGCCATCCGCGCCGCGCTGGCGGCGCAGCCGACCTCCGCCTGATCGGACTGCGCGCCGAATGGCTCTTCGGCGCGCAATTCTTTGGAGCGCTTATCGGCACATGGACTCATGTGATCGATAAGGAATCGCTCAAAATCAAAATGTTGGAGCAGGTTCTCATCGAAAAAGTCCGGCAACTTTTTCGGAACCGGCTCTAGACGGTCTCCTCCGCCTCGCGAGCTTTTCGGCGATGGGAGTGCAGCGTGATGTAGATGCTGGCGGCGATGAAGGATATGCCGAGAACGGAAACCAAAATGAACAGCGACGAGCGCTGAACGATCGCCACCGCAGGGACGAAAATTCCGAGAATAATGCCGACGACGCAGATCTGCCATGCGGCCGCGTGAACGCCCGCGACGAAGGTTGCGACAGCGAGCAGCACCATCAGATTGAGCCCGGCCGCGTTGACGTCGATCAGCTTTCGCAGCGGCGGCGAATAGATCAGCCACATGCCGAAGAGAAACGCCGCCCAGTGCAGTATTTGGGTCCAGACCAGCCGCGTGCGTTCACGCGTCGTTTCGGTGTGCCGCCAACCGACATAAATGCAGATCGCACAATAGACCGGCGTCAGGAACTCCCAGTAGTAAGCGACCGGCTGTCCCGTGAACGTGACGATGCCGATGCCGAGCACGGCCGTCGACAGCATCACGATATAGGGCAGGTCGATCTTGATGACGTCGAGGAAGAGAACGCCGGCGGACTGGGTCCTGATTTCTTCGAAGCCGTGCTCGAGCGTCGTCGCCCAGCTCTCCGGCTCCGGCGAGACATCGGGCAATTTGGGTTCGGCCGGGTCGGAGCTATTGGACATGAGCAATCCTTACTGGTTCGGGCGCGAATGACGCTGCGGCGACTATCCCCGCTTGTCCCTCGCGCCTGTTGGCCGAATTAGAAGGTCAAGATAGTTCGTGCGCGGGGACCGAGCAACCGGTGAGATGGGAATTGGGCCGGCTCGTCCGGCTGCTGGTAAACTCGGGCTCCAGGCTCGCGTGAGGCGGTTGAAGTCACGGGGAAAGACGATAAGCGCGTGATGCGGGACGTCGGCCGAATGTCATCCTCGCGTCACAAGGGCGCCGGCAAAGGCTAAACTTGACGAAACATCCGGCGTGGTTCGATTTGATATTGGCGGGCAGGAAGCCGGGTTAGGAGCGCTCATGGCCAAAGCCGACGAAGCGGCGGCGATCATCACGGTCGAGGGCCTGCAAGCCTTGCTGCGGGCGATCCGGGCGGGCGGCTATCGCGCCATCGGCCCCACCGTGCAAAATCAGGCGATCGTTTACGACGATATCGAATCCGTCGATGATCTGCCCCGCGGGTTGACGGATGAGCAGGACGGCGGTCGCTACAGATTGGCCCGTCGCGATGACGGAGCGCTCTTTGGATATTCCGTCGGGCCGCAGTCGTGGAAGGCGTATCTGCACGCGCCGAAGCTGCGGCTGTGGACGGCCGAGCGCGATGGCGCGAACGCCAGCGTTACGCCCGAAGCGCCGCCGACCGATCGTCTCGCCTTTATCGGCGTGCGGGCGTGTGAAATTCGCGCGATCGAGATCCAGGACAGGGTTCTCGTCAGCGACATGTACGTCGACCCGCACTACCAGGCCTTGCGCGAGCGCGCGCTGATCGTGGCCGTCAATTGCGGCAAGGCGGGAGGCACGTGCTTCTGCGTTTCGATGCGCGCGGGTCCGCGCGTCGAGCAGGGGTTCGACATCGCCCTGACCGAGCTTCTCGACGGGACCGAGCACATCTTTCTCGTCGAGACCGGCAGCGACGAGGGGCGCGCGCTCCTGGCGCAGGTTCCGCATCGGCTTGCGTCGAGCCGCGACCTCGAAGCCGGTGAGGCTGTCATCGAAGGCGCCGCATCCTCGATGGGACGGCACATGCGTTCGGACGATCTCAACGAACTGCTGATGAGCAATCTCGAACATCCGCGCTGGGACGAGGTGGCGACGCGCTGTCTGAGCTGTACAAATTGCACCTTGGTTTGTCCGACCTGCTTCTGCACGTCGGTGGAAGACACATCCGATCTTACCGGAGCGCGCGCCGAACGCTGGCGCCGCTGGGATTCCTGCTTCACCATGGATTTTTCCTACATTCACGGTGGCAGCGTGCGCGCCAGCGCAAAATCGCGCTACCGCCAATGGATGACTCACAAGCTTGCGACCTGGATCGACCAGTTCGGCTCATCGGGGTGCGTGGGGTGCGGGCGCTGCATCACCTGGTGTCCGGTGGGCATCGACATCACCGAGGAGGTGCGCGCCATCCGTGGCGGCGACGCCTGCGCCGAGGAATCGCGATGAAGGATATTGCCGATCTGCTGCGTCATCATCCCTTCGCTGAGGGGCTCGATGAAGAGACATTGGCGCTTGTCGCCGGATGCGCCAAAAATGTCGTCCTGCAGCCAGGCGATTATCTGCATCGCGAGGGCGCCGCGGCGGATTCCTTTTATCTCGTGCGACACGGCGCCGTGGCGCTGGAGACTTTCGTGCCGGGGCGCGGGGCTTTCACCTTTCTCACCGTCAAGAGCGGAGAAATCCTCGGCGCCGACTGGCTCATTCCGCCCTATCGGTCGTCCTTCGACGCGCGCGCCATCGAACTGACGCGCGCTATCGTTTTCGACGGGAAGTGTCTGCGCGGCAAATGCGAGGCGGATCCGCGCGTCGGCTATGAAATGATGAAGCGCTTCATTCCGCCGCTCGTCAGACGTCTGCAGTCGGCGCGCATGCAGGCGCTCGGGATGTATGATGCCGCAAACGCTTAAAGCCTGCGCGTCGCCGCCCTATCCGATGGCGCCGACGATGACGCCTGTGACCCGCTTCATACGCGAGTCGGCGGAGGTGTTCACCTTCGATCTCGCCCCCGAACGCCCCGCGCCGTTCACGCCGGGACAGTTCAATATGCTTTACGCATTCGGCGTCGGCGAAATACCGATCAGCATCAGCGGCGACTCGCACGCGCCAGAGCGGCTCACCCATACGATCCGCGCCGTCGGGCCGGTGAGCGCGGCGCTCGGCAGATTGAAGGCTGGCGATCAGGTCGGCTTGCGCGGCCCCTTCGGGGTCGGCTGGCCGGTCGAAGAAGCCAAAGGCTCCGATGTTTTGCTGATTGGCGGCGGCATTGGTCTGGCGCCGCTTCGGCCGGCGATCTACTGGCTGTTGCGCCATCGCGCCGCCTACGGCCGCGTCGGCGTTCTCTATGGCGCGCGCACGCCGGACGACCTCATCTTCAGCGGCGAACTTGAAGAATGGCGGCGGACGCCCGATTTCCAGCTGCGCGTCGCTGTGGAGCGCGCCGGACCAGATTGGACCGGGGACGTCGGCTATGTGACGCCTTTGCTGTCCAAGCTCCGCTACGATCCGGCGGACGCCATCGCCATGATCTGCGGACCGGAAGTGATGATCCGGGCGACGGCGCTCGCGCTCGAAGACGCGGGCGTCGCAGATTCGCGCATTTTCGTCTCGATGGAGCGCAATATGAAATGCGCCATCGGCCATTGCGGCCACTGCCAATTCGGTCCGCTGTTCATCTGCAAGGACGGACCGGTGCATCGCTACGATCGCGTGCGCGACCTTCTCGCCTATCGGGAGCTTTGACGTGGAGCGTATTCGACCAAAGCTCGCTGTCTGGAAATTCGCCTCATGCGACGGTTGCCAGCTCAGCCTCCTCGATTGCGAGGACGAATTGCTAGAGATCGCCGGTGAAATCGAGGTCGCGCATTTTCTCGAAGCGACGCGCGCCACGGTCGAAGGCCCGTACGATCTCTCGCTCGTCGAAGGTTCGGTGACGACGGCGCATGATGCGGCGCGCATCCAGGAGGTCCGTAAACAGTCGCGGTTCCTCGTAACGATTGGCGCCTGCGCCACCGCAGGCGGCATACAGGCGCTGCGCAACTTCGCCGACGTGCGCGAATATGCGGCGATCGTCTATGCGCGGCCGGATTATATCCAAACGCTGGCGACGTCGACCGCCATCGCCGATCACGTGAAGGTCGACTTCGAACTGCGCGGCTGTCCGATCAGCACGCGGCAACTCGTCGAAACAATTTCGGCGTTCCTCGCCGGGCGCAAGCCGCAAACGCCGCCGCATAGCGTCTGCGTCGAGTGCAAGATCGCCGGCAATCTCTGCGTCATGGTCGGTCACGGAACGCCGTGTCTGGGACCTGTCACCCATGCGGGCTGCGGCGCGCTCTGTCCCTCCTATAATCGCGGCTGCTATGGCTGCTACGGCCCGATGGAGACGCCCAACGCGCCGTCGCTGTCGGCATGGTTGGGCAAGCTCGGCATGGATGAGGATGCGCTGAAGCGCGTCTATCGTACTTTCAACGCCAATGCCGACGCCTTCCGCGAGGAAAGCGAACGTCATGAGCGTTAAGACGATCAAGGTCGAGCAGCTTGCCCGCGTGGAAGGCGAGGGCGCGCTCAAGGTCGTCGCGCGCGACGGCGTCGTGCAATCGGCGGAACTCAATATTTTCGAACCGCCGCGCTTCTTCGAGGCCTTCCTGCGCGACCGCATGTATAGCGAGGCGCCCGATATCACCGCGCGCATTTGCGGCATTTGTCCGGTCGCCTATCAGATGAGCGCGATACACGCGATGGAGAACGCGCTCGGCGTCGTCGTCGATGGACCCTTACGCGACCTGCGACGGCTCCTCTATTGCGGCGAGTGGATCGAGAGCCACACGCTGCACGTATACATGCTGCACGCGCCGGATTTCCTCGGCTATGCGGGCGCAATCGAGATGGCGCGCGACCACGCCGACATCGTTCGCCGCGGGCTCGATCTCAAAAAGGCCGGCAATGCGATCATCGCGCTACTCGGTGGCCGCGAGATTCATCCGATCAATGTCCGCGTCGGCGGCTTTTATCGTGCGCCGCGCCGGCGCGAACTTCAGCCGCTCGCTGAAGAGTTAAAGCGTGCGCGAGACGGGGCGCTCGCGACCGTGCGCTGGACGGCTGGCTTCGATTTCCCGGATGTTGAACGCGATTATGAATTCGTCGCCTTGCGTGGCGACGGCGAATATCCCTTCAACCAGGGCCGCATTGTCTCAAGCTGCGGGCTCGACATCGCCGCCGCGGAATATGATGAACATTTCGAAGAGAGCCACGTCGAACATTCGACCGCGCTGCACGCGCACCTCAAGGCGCGCGGGCCCTATCTCACCGGGCCCTTGGCGCGTTACGCGCTGAACGCCGCGTCGCTCTCGCCGATCGCGCGCGAGGCGGCGCGCGAAGCGGGACTTGGGCCCGTCTGCGCCAATCCTTTCCGCAGCATTATCGTTCGCGCCGTCGAAGTTCTTTACGCCTGCGACGAGGCGCTACGGATCATCGAACAATATGAAGAGCCTGACCGCCCGGCGGTCGATATCGAGGCACGCGCGGGAATCGGCTTTGCCGCGACCGAGGCGCCGCGCGGCATGCTGTATCATCGCTACAGCCTCAATGCCGATGGAAAGATCGCCGACGCCCGCATCGTGCCGCCGACGTCGCAGAACCAGCCGAGCATCGAACAGGATCTGAAGATTTTCGCGAACGCTTGGCTCGATCTGCCGGACGATGCTTTGCGCCATCGATGCGAACAGACCATTCGCAATCACGACCCCTGCATTTCCTGCGCGACGCATTTTCTGCGGCTCGATGTCGACCGGGGCGGATAGCGCGCGCGAAGCGCCGCGCATCATTGTGCTCTGTATCGGCAATCCCGATCGCGGCGACGACGCGGCGGGCCGCGCGGTCGCGCGAGCGCTGAGAGCGTTGCTGGCCGACTCCGAAATCATCGAGGAGGAGGGCGAGGCGACGCGCGTGCTGGCGCGGCTCGACGGCGCGGACGCCGCCTACATTGTCGACGCCTGCGTTTGCGGGGCGGAGCCTGGCGAAGTCCGCCGCTTTGACGCCAGCGCAGGCCCGCTTCCGCGAGCGGCTTTTGGCGCATCGACGCATGGCTTCGGTCTCGTCGAAGCTCTGGAGCTCGCCCGCGCGCTGGGCGTATTGCCCGCGCGCTGCATTGTTTATGCGATCGAAGGCGGAACCTTCGATATCGGCGCGCCGATGTCGCCGGCGGTCGCGGCGGCGGTCGATATCGTCGCCGGCCGATTGCGGACGGACATTCTCGGCAAATAACCGAAGCGGGGCGGTGCGCCGCACAAATTCGCCCCAAGCCCGAAACAACCGGCAACATTGCGGCAACCCGGCCGAAACGCTGGCATGTTTAAAGTATGCGCTCGCAATACCTCAGGATCGCACGCTCAGCGCCGCCGAACGCCTCCCCGCATCGCAGCGCCGCGCAGACCAAGTATGGAGAGCCGAATGCAGCGTCTCGTTTCCGCGTCGAAAGTCATCGCCACCGTCTCGACCGTTCGGATGCTCGTCCAACTGCCGATGCTTATCGTTCGACGCATTGCCGCTTCGCCGGAGGCGTTTATCAACGCCATAGAGCGTCTTGCAAAACATTAAGCTTTGCGATTGCCTCGGCCGCGCAAGCTTAGGGTTGAAGTATAAGCTGCGTCGGATACGTTTGACTGCGTAGCGTTCGCCGGCAGGTTGAATGATCTTGCGCCTGTCCCAGTTGAACTGGCTAACAGCCAATCAATCTGGAGGAAAAAATGCGCAAGCTCGTGCTATTGATCATCGGGGCGACTTTGGCTTTCGCTCCGTTGGCTCAAGCGCAGCGATCTTACCCTGATGGCAACGTCCAGTCCTACGGGGGGCTCTGGCGCTATCAGAAGAGGGATTGGAGCACGCCCTGGCGGCCTCTTAACCCTGGCGTGTGCTGGCAATGGAGCGATTACGTCGGCAACTGGGTATGGGTGTGCTGAGAAACACGCCAGTTCGTTGAGATGCAGGAAACGCCCCGCTGCGACGCCTCAGTCGGGCGTTTCTTTTGTACGCTCATGACCTCGCGCCGCCACCACGTCCAAGATCGCCGGAATTCGCGATCTGGCTTTCGAGCAAAACAAACTTAGAAATCCTCCAACGCCGCTTTGAGCGGCTTTTGAGCGGCAGGGACCGGGAGCGCTCGTCGTTCGATCACGCCTTGTGCCTAGGTGGGGCCGCATGTCGGCCATATTGGCGTTCCCAATTCAAGGTAGAGGAACGACACCTCCACCTATGAAGGGCAGGCATGGGCTTTCCACGGGCGCCTTCATCTGTCGGGCTGTCGCCCGGAAAAAAAGAGATCGCCTTCTCTTCGGCGAATGCAATTGCTGCTCGGACGGCTCGTCCGCTCGGCAAGTTGGTCTGCATGGCTAGAGCAAACCGCATTTTTGCCGTCTCGGAAATCTGCAAGGGACTCGCGATACTCACAATCGGCGACATGGTGATCGCAGATGGTGTCGGCGAATTTGTGTGCATCGCGGCGCTGACGATCGAGGCGCCGCCTTTCTTACGATGGCGTGCATCGGAATATGCCAATTCAATCGTGTTGCCGTCTCTATGATCCAAGGCCACTGACAGCACTCCGAGACGATTGGGTGAATGAAGCCGCGCTAAACGCCGCCAAACAGTTTATTAGAACAAGCGTTCTAACGACATTTAAGCTCAAATTGCTCAAGCATATGAGTGCGCGGTTTGCCTATCATTCATGACGTCGGAGCTGGCGCGGGCTCTCAGCCTTTAAGCGAATGATCGACCTTGGCGGAACGATGATGCGGATTGGCGCGCAAGTGACTTTGACGATGCGCCGCTCAGGGGTCCGAGCGGCTGCGCTGCTGTTTTTGCTTCTTGCGGGCGCAGAAGCGCATGCGCGGGGCGCCAAGGTGGCGGCTGAACCAATTCCGGATGCGGTATGGGCTTACATGCAGGGAAGATCGTGGCGGGCGGAGCTTCGATGTCCGGGACGCGACGAACTTATTCTGTTGAGGGTTCCTTACCGGGATTTCGACGGTAACGCGCAGACCGGCTCGCTGATCGTCGCAAGAAGGGTCGCAAAAGCGGTCGCAGCCGCCTTTCAGGACATTTACGACAGCGGGAAATTTCGAATCTATCGAATGTCGCTGATCGATGAATTCGGCGGCGACGACGCGCGATCGATGGCGGCGAATAATACGAGCGCCTTTAACTGCCGAACGACCGATCGAGGCGCGATGTCGCGACACGCCTATGGCATGGCCGTCGACATCAATCCCGTTCAAAATCCCTACCGGGAAGGAAACCTAACCGAGCCTGAAGCCGGGCGCGCCTATGACGAGCCCTCCAAGCGTAGGAGAGATATCGTCGGGATCATCGTCGACGGCGACGTCGTCACCAGGGCTTTCGCGCGACAGGGCTGGCGCTGGGGCGGACATTGGAAAAGAAGCATCGACTATCAGCACTTTTCCAACGACGGACACTGAGGCGTCAAGGTCGGGGCGGCGTGAGCGGTGCGCCGGCCTTCTGTCGATCATTTCCGATCGGTGAGAGTCCCGCCGAAGCCATCTCCTCCGTCACGACGAGCTGCTTTTATATCGGCAATGTGCGCGGCGACCATTGACGCGTCGGGTCGGGGAGCCAAATGACGCCTCATCCAAAACTGCGCGAGCGCAGCACGCGGCCCTCCGATGGGCTGAGGGCAACTCGCAAAAATGGAGGATCCGCTATGACTGATCAAAGGCCATCTGGGGAAAAGGAGTGGGAAATCACGCCCAACACTTACATTTTCGCCGGCGTCGGCGCGGTCATTTTGGGAGGCCTCGCCTATGCAGCCCTCGGCGGCATTCCGAACACCATCGCTGCAGCCGTTGTGGGCGCGCTAGCGGGCGGCAGTTTGGGACTTTTCTTCTAATCAGCGATCGAATCGGCGCGGGCCGGACTTGGGCTCGGCTCGCGCCCCACTCGCCGACGCTCAGCGTGTCGACCGGCCACGGCGGGTTCGATAAACGTCGATCTGCCGACAGCGCTGTCATCGTGATGAAAGCGGCTCACCAGGCGTCCCATTTACGGAGCCACAGAGACCTCGACCGATGATCCATCGGCCGGGCGTTTTTTTGCGGATCTCTGCGCTGTGGCGCCCCCGCCACAGTCGCCCGGAAAGCGTATGGGGAGGGCCGAATAGCCTATTAATTGCTTTGACTGTGCAAGGGTTTGCGATTTCCTTGCCTTCTATCGCCTTAGGCGCAAGGGATTCGGCCCAAGGCGTCTTTAACCTTTAGGAGAAGGTATAATGAATAAGGCAACTTTTGCCGCTTTGGCCCTCGCGCTGACGGCAGGGTCGGCGATGGCCGCCGACCTTCCGTCCTATAAGGCGCCGCCGCCACCGCCCCCGCCGCCGATCATGACCTGGACGGGCTTTTATGCCGGTCTCAACTTCGGCGTCGGCTTTTACGCCCAAAATTCGTCCAACGCTTGGGGGTGGGGCGTAAACAATCACGGCGGTAGCCGGGCGGGCGTCGTCGGCGGCGGTCAAATTGGCTATAATTACCAGATCACGCCCATGTTCGTCGTCGGCGTCGAGACCGATTTCCAGGGCACCAGCATCGGCTCTGGCGCCGGCGGCAACAGCTTCGCCTGGCTCTTTGGCCTCCCTCCGGTAACCACCGC
Source organism: Methylocystis sp. (assembly GCF_051062815.1). GTDB lineage: Bacteria > Pseudomonadota > Alphaproteobacteria > Rhizobiales > Beijerinckiaceae > Methylocystis. Next base: position 10,472 of record NZ_JBPFDU010000099.1, read on the forward strand.
GACTCTGAACTGGTTCGGCACCGTGCGTGGCCGCGTCGGCATCAACCTGCTGAGCCCGCAACTGCTGGTCTATGGCACAGGCGGATTCGCTTACGGCGAGGTGAAACGCAACGGCTGGTTGAACCAGAACAGCACGGTGCAGACGGGCTGGACCGCCGGCGGCGGCGCCGAGTATATGTTCGTTGCGCTGCCGAACTGGTCGGTCAAGGCCGAGTATCTCTATACGCAGCTCAGCGGCAACAACAACAACAACGGCTTCAATTTCGGCTTGGGGTTGAACAACGTCAACAACCGCACCCGCTTCCATACGATCCGCTTTGGCGTGAACTACCACTTCCACTTCGGCTCTTCGGCGCCGGTGTTGGCGAAATACTGATCGATCGTTCGAGCCAGATGCATCCAGGAAAGCCCAGCCCTCGTGGCTGGGCTTTCTTTTTCTCAGCGCGTGGATTGGCGGCGGCAGTCCGCGACGCAATCGGACGTCGGCCCGGCCCGAGCGACGGGCAATTGTAAGACTAATTGTAAGTCCGCCTGCGAGATGTCGCCGCAAACTGATTTGTGAAAGTCTGAGTAATGGTCGGAGTGAGAGGATTCGAACCTCCGACCCCCTCGTCCCGAACGAGGTGCGCTACCAGGCTGCGCTACACTCCGACAGAAATGGCCGAAGCCGCTTTCGAGGCGTTTTATATCGATAGCCGCATTGCGCCGCAACTGGTTTCAGGCGCCTTGGCCACGGCGCCGTTCAAGCGTGACAAAAGCGAAGTCCGCTTCGTCCTTCGGCCCCCGCGGCGGCGTTTCGCGCGCGATCTCACGCCAGTCTTTGGGGTCGAGCGCCGGGAAATGCGCGTCGCCAGCGATATCGAGCGCGACCTCCGTCAGTTCAATCACGTCGGTGAGATCGAGAAAAGCGCGATAGATGTCCTCGCCGCCCGCGATGATGATCTCGTCGACGCTAAGCAGCGCCGCCAGCCGACGCGCCATCGCCAAGGCTTCCGGCGGACTCGCCGCGACATGCACGCCCTCGGCCCTGAAATGGGGATCACGCGTAAGCACGACGCTTTCGCGCCCCGGCAGCGGCCGTCCGATCGATTCGTAAGTGCGCCGTCCCATGATCATCGGCTTGCCCCAGGTGCGCGCCTTGTAGCGCTTGAGATCGCTCGAGAGCCGCCAGGGAAGGCCGTTGGCGACGCCGATCACGCCATTGCGTCCGCGTGCGACGACGGCCACGATTTTGGGCTCCATCGCCGTCTACACCGCGATCGGCGCGGCGATCGCCGGCCAGGGATCGTAATTCTCGACGTTCACGTCGTCGTATCTGAAGTCGAAGAGCGAGCGCACCGAAGGATTGAGTTTCAGGCGGGGCAGGAGTTTTGGCTCGCGCGAGAGCTGAAGTCGCGCCTGCTCGACATGGTTCAAGTAAAGATGCACGTCGCCGAAACTGTGCACGAAATCGCCCGGAACGCAGTCCGTGACCTGCGCGACCATATGCGTTAGCAGCGCATAGCTCGCGATATTGAACGGCACGCCGAGGAAAACATCAGCCGAGCGCTGATAGAGCTGGCAGGAGAGACGTTTCCGCCCGTCGATTTCGGCGACATGAAACTGGAACAGGCAATGGCAGGGCGGCAGCGCCATCTCGTCGACTTGCGCCGGGTTCCATGCCGAGACGATCAGCCGGCGCGAGAAAGGATTGCGCCTGATCTCCTCGACGACATGGGCGAGTTGGTCGATATCCCTGTCGCCGTCGGGCCAGCGCCGCCATTGCATGCCGTAGATCGGACCAAGGTCGCCGTCTTCATTCGCCCATTCGTCCCAGATGGTGACGCCGTTGTCGCGCAGATATTTGACGTTGGTGTCGCCCTGCAGGAACCACAGCAATTCGTGAATGATTGATTTCAGATGCACGCGCTTGGTCGTGACCAGCGGAAAGCCTTGCGAAAGGTCGAAACGCATCTGGTGGCCGAAAAGCGATAGCGTTCCGACGCCGGTGCGATCGTCCTTGCGCACGCCTTCGCGGAGGATTTTATCCAAAAGGTCGAGATACTGACGCATGTCGCCGGTTTAGTCTTTCGGGTTTCCGATGTCTTGCACGTTTCGCGAAAGGATGGGGACGGTTTATTGCTGCGCCATGCGGCCCTCCCCCTCGGAGCGGAGGGTGATGCGCCGCGGCCTCGCTCCACCCTCTCCCTTTGGGAGAGGGCTTGCGCGCCGATTCCCGCGCCCGAGCCTTTGCGGACGCGTCACGCGGCCCTTATATATTGCCTCGCTGGGGGAGCGTCGCTTCCCAACAGATGGGGGATGCACATGACGCGTTTCTTCGCGCTGAGGCGCGGATCGCTGTTTTCTCTCGCGCTCGCCGCTTTGCTGGCGCTCGCGCCGGCCATCGCCGAGGCGCGTATGGGCGGCGGCGGCAGCTTTGGCAGCCGCGGCTCGCGCAGCTGGTCGGCCCCGCCGTCGACCCGAACGATGCCGGGCCAGGCCTCGCCCTTCGGGCGCAGCGCCGCGCCGCGCGCCATCCCGGGCGCGGCTGGGCCGATGTCGCAGCAAGGCGCCTTTGGCGGCGCTTTCGGTCGCGGCATGCTCGGCGGTCTCGCCGGCGGCCTGCTGGGCGCCGGCCTCTTCGGCCTGTTGACGGGCCATGGCCTTTTCGGCGGCATGATGGGCTTCATGTCGGTCATCGGCCTGCTGTTGCAGATCGCGTTGATCGTCTTCCTGGCCCGCATGGCCTTCAACTGGTGGACGCGTCGCAATGCGAACGCCATGGCTGGGGCGGGTCACCGTCCGAGCCCGGGCTTCACCTCGCCCTTTACCGCGCGCGCGCCCTTTGGCGCGGCCGGTTTCGGCTCCGGCGCTTCTCCGGAAGCGGCGATGGCGACGCCGATCAAGATTGCGGCGGAGGACTTCAACGCCTTCGAACGCCTGCTCGGAGAAACGCAGGGCGCCTATAGCCGCGAGGATCTTGGCGCGCTGCGCGGCATGTCGACGCCGGAAATGGCCTCCTATTTCGACGACGAATTGGAGGAAAACCGCCGCAGGGGCGTCATCAACCGCGTCTCGGACGTGAAATTGCTTCAGGGCGATCTGTCGGAGGCGTGGCGCGAAGGCGTCGACGAATACGCCACCGTCGCCATGCGCTTCGCGCTCAATGACGTGATCGAGGATCGCGCCACCGGCAAGCCCGCGCCCGGTTCGCCGGGGCCAACGGAGACGTCCGAGGCCTGGACTTTCCGTCGACCGGCGGGCGCCGGGCCGCAGGAGTGGAAGCTCTCGGCGATCCAGCAGGCGGCGTAAGTTCACCATTGGCTGCAATCTTTTGCCCCTCCCGCAAGGGAGGGGCTTTTTTCATTGCCGGTCCGGCGCGACGCAGCGCCTTGACCCTTTGATCGACGTCCGCAATGTGCGTCGCGCTATGGAATTTGGAACTTTTGAAGCGCGCGCCTCCGATGCTGCATGATCTTTCTGCGCTGCCGATCGACGATGTGCTGCCGGCGATCTGCGCGGCGCTTGAGGCGTCGTGCAACCTTGTCGTCGTCGCCCCGCCCGGCGCCGGTAAAACCACGCGCGCGCCGCTGGCGCTGCTCGGCGCCGACTGGGTGAAGGGCGGCAAGCTCATTTTGCTGGAGCCGCGACGTCTCGCCGCCCGCGCGGCGGCGAGCCGCATGGCGGCGACGCTCGGCGAGACCGTCGGCCAAACGATCGGCCTGCGGATGCGCCTCGAGTCGAAAATCTCAGCGCGAACGCGCGTCGAGGTCGTCACCGAAGGCGTGTTTGCGCGGATGATCCTCGACGATGCGGCGCTGGAGGGCGTGGCCGGCGTCCTGTTCGACGAATATCACGAACGCTCGCTCGACGCGGATCTCGGCCTCGCGCTGGCGCTCGACGCCCAGGCAGGACTGCGGGAGGATCTGCGGCTCATCGCCATGTCCGCGACGCTCGACGGCGCCCGCGTCGCCGCGCTGATGGGCGCCAAGACGATAGAGAGCCAGGGGCGCGCATTTGGCGTGGAGACGCGTTATCTCGGCCGCGACGCCAATGCCCGCATCGAAGAGTCGATGACGCGCGCGATCATGCTGGCGCTGCGCGAAGAGCGGGGTTCGATCCTGGCGTTTCTGCCAGGGCAGGGGGAGATCGCGCGCGTCGCCTCACGCCTCGCCGAGTCGCGCCTGCCGGACGACATCGACGTCGCGCCGCTCTATGGCGCGCTCGATCGCGGCGAGCAGGACCTCGCCATCGCGCCGGCGCGGCCCGGCCGTCGCAAGATCGTGCTCGCCACATCGATCGCGGAAACCTCGCTGACGATCGAAGGCGTGCGCATCGTCGTCGACAGCGGGCTGGCGCGTGTGCAGCGCTTCGAGCCGGATCTCGGATTGTCGCGGCTCGAGACCGTGCGCGCCGCGCGGGCCAGCGTCGATCAGCGCCGCGGCCGCGCCGGCCGCACCGAGCCGGGCGTCTGCTATCGCCTGTGGGATGAGCCGCAGACGGCGGCGCTGCCGGCCTTCGCCGCGCCCGAAATTCTGGACGCCGATCTGTCAGGACTGGCTCTTGATCTCGCGGCCTGGGGGGTGAGCGATCCGGGGCGACTCAAATGGCTCGATCCGCCGCCGGCGCCCGCCTGGAAGGAGGCGGTCGCGCTCGATCGCGAACTCGGGGCGCTCGACGACGACGGGCGACTTACCGAGATGGGCCGCGCCGTACGGGCGCTGCCGCTCGCGCCCAGGTTGGCGCGAATGGTGGTCGAGGCGGCGGGTCACGCCGAGGCGAAGCGCGCCGCCGAACTCGCCATGCTGCTCTCGGAGCGGGGGATCGGCGGCGCCGACGCCGACCTTTCGCATCGGCTCGAGCGCATGCGGAGCGAAAACTCCAAGCGCGCGCGCGATGCGCTGCGCCTCGCGGCGCAATGGGCGCGGCAGGCGAATGGGGCTGCTGGTGGATCGCCCCCACCCCAGCCCTCCCCCGCTGGCACGGGAGAGGGAGCGGACCCGGGGCGTCCTGTCGCAAATCGCCGATCGTTAGCGTCCCCTCTCCCGCGCAGCAGGGGAGGGACAGGGAGGGGGCAGCTATCAGACGGCGCGCTGATCGCGCTCGCCTATCCCGATCGCATCGCCAAATCGCGCGCCGCGCGCGGCGAGTTCCTGATGGCGAACGGCCGCGCCGCGATATTGCCGCTCGAAGATCCTCTGTCACGCGCGCCATTTCTCGCCGTCGCCGAACTCACCGGCCGAGCGGCGCAGGCGCGCATCCTCGCGGCTTGCGCGCTCACCGCCGAGGACGTCGAGGCGATCGCCGGCGATCGCATCGAGACTCGCGACGAAACGAATTTCGACGCGGCGAGCGCCAGCCTGCGGCGCCGCGCGTTTCGGCGTCTCGGCGCGATACGTCTCACCGAGCGCAATCTGGCGGTCGAGGCGTCGGAAGAAAATGCAAGGACGCTCGCGCGCGGCGTCGCCGCCCTTGGCGTCGCGCGCCTGCCATGGACGAAATCGCAGATGCAGCGGCGCGACCGCGTCGCCTTTCTGCGCCGCGCCGAGGGCGACGAATGGCCGGACCTCTCCGACGCCGCTCTGGCGGCAAGCGTCGACGACTGGCTTGCGCCGTTCATTGAGGGGCGCACGTCGCTCGCGGACATTGCGACCGACGACCTCGAGGCGGCGCTCGCTCAGCTTCTCCCCTATGAGTTGTCGCGCAGGCTCGATGCGGAAGCGCCGGCCTATTTCGAAACGCCCGCCGGATCGCGCCATGCGCTCGATTATTCGACCGAGAACGGACCGATCCTCGCCGTGCGCGTGCAGGAGCTTTACGGCCTCTCGAGTCACCCGACGCTTGCGCGCGGACGCGCGCCGCTCACGCTCGAACTGCTCTCGCCGGCGCATCGGCCGATACAGACGACGCGCGATCTCCCGAGCTTTTGGAAAGGCTCCTGGAGCGAGGTGAAGAAAGAGATGAGAGGACGCTACCCGCGCCATCTCTGGCCGGACGATCCGGCGGCCGCGCAGCCGACGACCCGCGCCAAGCCGCGGGGCTCGTGAGCCTTCCGGCCGAGCGGAGCGTGGAACGTTATGGCGCGCTTGCGGTCGCCGCGGGCGCTTCCGCACGCGGGAGCCGTTCGATCGAGACGGTCGCGGAGCCGGTGTTGTTTCGATAGGAAATCTGATCGCGCGCCGGCCAGGCGATGTGCACGGCGTCGTTGACGAAGAGGAAAAATTCCCCCGTGTCGCTTGCGACGAATTCAGACACGAAGGTTTTGCGCGGGAATGTCGTCGTGCAGCTTCTCCCGTCATAGACGAAGCTGTCCTGCGTCCATGCCTTCTTCGCCGCCTCCAGTTCTTCGCGCGGCAAGGGATCGCTCACTCGAAGCGAAAGGTCGCCGCCGATGCAGGATTTAAAATCCTTATGAGTCGCACAAAAGTCGGCGTGCTCGGGCGACTTTGCGTAATTGGACGGCAGCGACGAGCATTTCTCGCCATAGGGCGACAAGGCGCCGCCGCCGTCGAGCGGGACCAGCGGCCATTCGACGTCTCCACGCTTGCCAATTCGGCCGATGGGTTGGAACCAGGCGGCCGAAGGCCACCGACGCAGGGCGACGCCGGCGCTGTAAACGAAACCTCTTCCATCAAACCCGTAAGGATCGGTGAGCATCAGCTGATCGAGCCAAGGGTCGTCCTTTTCCGGGTCAATGCTGATCGTGAGGCGATACGCTCCACCGCGCTCCAGCATCCAGCCGCTCGCCCAGCAGGGATCGCTGGTCGTAAATTTTCCGGTTGCGCGAGACACCCACTTGGGTGGACGAGAGCCTTCACAGACGCGCCCAGAGCCCTCGAGATAGTTGAAGCCGATTCGGTTGATCGCAATGAAGACGGGGGCGATCACGAAGACGAGCGCATAAGCGATAGGCGTCAATGCGCGGCCGGCCTTAAGGACGGACCTTGCCCTAGGCGAATTTCTCACCGCGCGCACTTTTTTCGATAATCCGCTCGGCTCGGGCTTAATGTCCTTATTGAGTTTGTCGTTCTGGATGTTCCACGCCAAGCGCGCATGATAGCGCGTGGCGTCCTCGTAAGCGTCGCTCTTGAGGCGCAGAAAGAAATAGCCAATCACCAGCGCGATGCTGAAAAATGGATGATTCAGCGCCGCTTTGACATGGGCATAAAGAAAGGAAGGCGTGAAGGACAGGATGGTGTCGCCCATGCCGCGCAGCACATTTTCGAAGCCTGACATGAATCGCGATAGAGTGTCGCCAATGGGGCCGAGCACATGCAAAAGCCACTGGAACGGGACCTCAATTCCCGAAATCTGGCTCCAAACGCCTTTATTAAAATCCTCAATCGCCGGAGCAATCACCGGTAGGGCGAGCGCCGTGACGAACAGCGCCACGAAGAAGTAATAAGCAATTCGGTTCAGCCACACATAGTCACGAGCGATTTCCATCTCGTTCCGGTCGGGGGCGTCGAGTTTCTTCATCGCCCCCTTAGCGATGTAGAGCTCGTTGCCGTCGCTGTGCAGGTTCTCCGGCTCCGAGGCGCGATCCGCCTTGCGAATGAGCGCATAATCCGGGCCGGTCTCGGCGCGCGTGATGGAGCCGTCCGGCATGAGCACGTCGGCGCCTTTGGCTCCGCGCGCGGCTACGTCGGCGCTGATTTCGCCGAGCGCCAGCGGCGCGTAATCGTCGCTGCCGTCAACGAGCCGTTCAACGACCGTATGGTGGACGGTTGGCCGGCAGTAGGGGTGCTTGTCTGGATCCTCCAGCTCCACTTGTCGTGGATCGTAGCGATACAACACCGCCGCGCCGGCTCGAGAGTTATGCAGTGGTCCGTATGGCGTCGCTGTCCTTCTGAATTCGGCCAGCGCCGTTGCGTGGAAATTGAGCGCTCTGTCGGCCTCAGCGTTCTCAACTTCTCGAATCAGCCACACCAGCGGGCAATGCGCCGTCATGTCGTCTGGATAACCGCCGCCGACGTCGGAATGCACGCCGGCGAACCAAACTTCCTCAATGCGTTTGGGCTTTGGCGTTTTTAAATCGTCCTCGGGTTCCTTCAGATCATCCTCGAGAAGCGATACGCGGATTGGATGAAAGGTTAGGCGTTCGTCATCAAGGCTCAAGGCCTGACGAACCCGATTTACTTGTTTCCAGATCGTATGATCGCCGCCGAATTTAATCGGGAAGACGAAGCGATGGATGACATCGCGCATCTCTTCGATCGGCACGCCATAGGCTTCGACCGTGTCGAACAGTCCAACAAAGTCGATCGATAATTCGCAAGGTTGGCGGTCCGAAGCCGCCTTTTTTACTTCAGCATAGCTCGGCTTCCCCCAAAACCACTTCCAAGCGCCCAGGACGGCGTCTCGCAGCTTGGGCAAACGCAATAGAACCCAGATATTCTTTTTCCGTTCCTCGTCCTGCGCGCAGAACGCCCGCCACGCGTCGTTTGAATTTCGAACCATCTCCTGGTGGGTTACCCGCTTTCCGTCGAATTCCGTCGGCAGCAGTCCTTGCTTGTGAATCAGGTCGATCAGCATTCGAATGGTGAATGCGCCGCGGCTAAAGCCGAACATATAGATCGCAGCGTCAGGCTCCCAATTCCAGGACAGGAAGCGATAAAGCTTGCGCACGTTCGACGGCACGCCCAAGCCCGTGGCCCCGTCCAGCATCGCGAGCGGCTTGAAGCCCTCGGTGCCGACGCCCGGAATGTAGTAAACGACCTGGTCTTTGTCGGAGAGACAAAGCGCCTCAGAAAGCCGACAGATGTTTGAAATTTGCACCAGCCTTCCGTTTCCGGTGCCATCCGCCAAAATAACAATTTTCTTGACCATAGCGAAACCTCAAAAAGATAAAAGCAATTCGTCCCAGCAACGGAAAACCCTACGAGCGCCTTCGGCGTCCGGCAAGTCCGAAACCGACGGCCTTTCGGACCCAAATTTGGCGCGGCGCGGATTTTCGCTTATGCCAAGGCCGCTAAGGCGACGCTCGTCCAAAGCGAAGGATCGTTGATGTTTCCCAAGCCCGTCCCCAATCTGCGCCCCAATACGTTCGAATATGAAGAGGCGCCGCTCATTAAGTCGACCGGCTTTCGCGAATATGACGCGCGCTGGCTCTTTGGCGCCGACCTCAATTTGATGGGCGTGCAGGCGCTCGGCATGGGCCTTGGCGCGCTGCTGCGCGAACTGGGCGTCGCGCCCGAAATCGTCGTCGGCCACGATTATCGCAGCTATTCTTCATCGATCAAACTGGCGCTGGTGAGCGGCCTCATGGCCGCCGGCGTGCGCGTGCGCGACATCGGTCTCGCTTTGTCGCCGATGGCCTATTTCGCCCAGTTCGATCTCGATGTCGCGGCGGTGGCGATGGTGACGGCCTCGCATAACGACAATGGCTGGACGGGCGTGAAAATGGGCGCGCGTCGGCCCGTGACCTTCGGGCCAGAGGAAATGGGCCGCCTGAAGGAAATCGTTCTCGCCGGCGAGTTCCATGAGGCCGAAGGCGGCTCCTACCGCTACATCGAAAATTTCGGCGCGCGTTATATCGACGATCTCACCCGCCGGCCGCCGTTCGCCCGCAAGATGAAGGTCGTCGCCGCCTGCGGCAATGGCACCGCCGGCGCCTTCGCGCCGCGGATGCTGGAGCGCCTCGGCTGTGACGTGATCCCGCTCGATGTCGCGCCCGACTACACTTTCCCGCGCTACAATCCCAATCCCGAAGATTTGCACATGCTGCACGCCATCGCCGACAAGGTGCGCGAGACGGGCGCCTGCGTCGGTCTCGGCTTCGACGGCGACGGCGATCGCTGCGGCGTCGTCGACAATCATGGCGAGGAGATCTTCGCAGACAAGATCGGCGTCATGCTCGCGCGCGATCTCTCCAAGGTCCATCCGAACGCATCATTCGTCGTCGACGTGAAGTCGACCGGGCTTTTCGCGACCGACCCCGAGCTCGTCGCGCGCGGCGTCGTCACCGAATATTGGAAGACCGGGCATTCCTACATCAAGCGCCGCGTCAGCGATCGCAAGGCGCTCGCCGGCTTCGAAAAGTCGGGGCACTTCTTTTTCAACGAGCCGATCGGACGCGGCTATGACGACGGGCTGCTCACCGCCGTCCACGTCCTCGAAATGCTCGATCGCAATCCGACGAAGTCAATGGCCGAGCTCTATGCCGAACTGCCGAAGACTTGGGGCTCGCCGACGATGTCGCCGCATTGCGACGACGAAAAGAAATATGGCGTCATCGACAAGGTCACGGCGCGCATCGAGGCGATGCGCGCGCAGGGCGACCAGATCATCGGGCAGCCGATCCGCGACGTCGTCACCATCAATGGCGTGCGCGTAACTGTCGCCGACGGCACCTGGGGCCTCGTGCGCGCGTCGTCCAACAAGCCGGAGCTCGTCGTCGTCGTCGAAAGTCCTGTGTCGCAGTCGCGCATGAAGGACATGTTTACGGCGATCGACGGCGTGCTGCGCGAGAATCCCGAGGTCGGCGCCTACAATCAGACGATATAGAGCCGTTGGAGGCGATCGGTTTCTCGACAAATCGGACGCGGCGCCGAAAATAGAACCGATGCAGCGCGCGCTCCTCGCCGACGTCCTGACCTTTTTGCGGTTCTATTCGCGTCTTCCGATCGGCGAGGGCGCTCCTTCGCCGCTTGATTTCGCGCGCATGGCGCCGGCGCTGCCGATCGCCGGGGCCGTGATCGGGGCCACGGGCGCGGCGGGTCTGTTGGTGGCGCGCATGTGCCATTTTCCTGCGCTCGTCTGCGCGCTCGTCGCTGTCGCGGTCCTCGTGCTCGCCACAGGCGCGCTGCACGAGGACGGACTCGCGGATGTCGCGGACGGGTTCGGCGGCGGCGCGACGCGAGAGTCGAAGCTCGCCATTATGCGCGACAGCCGCGTTGGGACCTATGGCGCGCTGGCGCTGTGTTTCTCGATCCTGCTGCGCGTCGCGGCGCTCGCGTCACTCTCTGAGCGAAGCGTCGCGCTCGCGGCGCTCGCGCTCGTCTTCGCCGGCGCTCTATCGCGCGTCGCCGGACTGGCGCCGATGATGTGGCTTTTGCCAGCGCGCGCTGATGGTCTGGGCGCGACCGTCTCTGCGCCCTCGCGCGATGTCTGGGCGCGCGCCTGCTTCGCCGCCGCCGGCATTGGCCTCGCGCCCTGGCTTGCCGGCGTCGGCGTCAGCCAGATCGCCGTTGCGATCGTCGCCGCCTTCGCCGTCGCCGCTCTCATCGCCAATCTCGCCAAAAAACAGATCGGCGGCTACACGGGCGATGTGCTCGGCGCCGCGCAGCAGCTCGCCGAGATCGCCATTCTGGCGGCGCTTTCGGCCGCGTGATCCGTCAATTTGTTTCGGCCGGTTCCGCGAGTTTCGCCGCTTCGGCAACGCGCGCGATCGCAGCGCGCACTTCGCCGACGGCCTCGAGCAGCGTTTCGACTCCGGCGCCAGGCGCAACGGCCTCGAGCGCCAGCCGTCGACGGAACGATCGCGCGCCCGGCATTCCAACAAAAAGCCCGAGAAGATGGCGCGTCATGGCGGCAAGCCGTTCGCCTCTCGCCAACTGTCGCTCGACATAGGGAAGAAAGGCGTCGACGGCCTCGAAGAGGTCTGCCGCCGGCGCCGGCTGTCCAAACAAGTGTGGGTCGACATCAAGAAGCAACGCAGGATCGTGATAGGCCGCGCGCCCGATCATCACGCCATCGACGAATTGCAACTGCTCCTGCATCTCAGCGATCCGCGTCAGGCCGCCATTGATGGCGATGGGAACGTCGGGCAGGGCGTGCTTGAGACGATGCACCAGCCGGTAGTCCAGCGGCGGGACGTCCCTGTTTTCCTTTGGCGAGAGGCCCTTGAGCCAAGCTTTTCGCGCATGCACGAACAGCGCGTCCGCGCCGCTAGCGACGCACGCCTCCGCAAGCGCGAACAGCGCATGTTCTTCCTGATTGTCGACGCCGATGCGGCATTTCACCGTAACAGGAATTGAGACGGCGTCCTTCATCGCCTTGACGCAGTCGCCGACGAGCGCAGGCTCGCGCATGAGACAGGCGCCGAACGCGCCGTTCTGCACGCGATCCGACGGGCAACCGACGTTGAGATTGACCTCCGCATAGCCGAACTTTTCGACGATGCTCGCGGCCTTCGCCAGCGCAGCCGGCTCGGCGCCGCCGAGCTGCATGGCGACGGGCTGTTCAAACGGATCGAACGCCATCAGTCGCGCCCGATCGCCATGGATCACCGCGCCCGTCGTGAGCATTTCCGTGTACAGGCGCGCGCGGCGCGACAAGAGACGATGGAAGTATCGGCAGTGCCGATCCGTCCAATCCATCATCGGCGCCACGGAGAATCTAATCTCTTGATTTGTAAGCATCATGTCTTTATTTTCAACGGCATAGGTTGCGTCGTATGCACGCCGTTCTACGCCTCGATACGACAGTTTTCGCGACTTTTCGACTTCTCAGTGCACGCAGAGCGCAGACGAAATGGCGAGGTTCACGAACTCAAGTCGGGGTCCTGGCGCGCTCAGGTTCGGCGCAAAGGAAAATATGTCAACGAGTCGTTTCTCTGCCGCCGCGACGCGGAGGAATGGGCGCTGGACGTCGAGCGCTGGACGTCGAGCGCTGGAATGATCGTGGTGAATTCTCCAACCAATCGTGCGCGAAAGAACGCCAAGACGTTCGGCGATCTCAAGACGTTCGGCGATCTCGTGCGTCTCCATCGGGAGAACCTTCAGGCTCGTCGCTGCATTCGAAAGTAACACAGGACAAGATATTTCGGAAAAGGCAGGGGCAAATTTTCCCTACGATGGAAAGTCGGTTGGAGCCGCCTTTCGAAGGCAATGTCTTGAACTAAAGACAGAGGATTCGCATTTCCAAGCTTTGCGACAGGAGGGTAGGAGCCGTCTCTTTGAGGCAGGGTTTACTATAGAGCAGGTCGCGTTGGTTACAGGTCACAAAGACTGGAAAATGTTGCGGAGGCGCACTCATGAGCTTCTGAGCTTCGTCACCGCGTCAAGCCTCGCCGCATAGGTGATCGAAAGGCGTTACAAAAACTAACGTCAATCCTGGACCGCTTTCGCGGGGGCGCTTCAAGCGCCTTTCCGAATATTTCGTTGCAATGCTTACGACTGTTTGCATTATTTCCCTTGCGGCAAAATGCCCTATTGGATTATGCTTATCGTTATGCGCCGCGCGCCCGCGCCGAAAGCCGCTAGGTATATAATATATAAAGAAAAATTGGCTTGTCCGGGCATGAGAACCTCCTAAGTGTAGTTGCGCGTCGACATCTTTGGGTAGATGCCCATGGGTTTCAAAAAAAATAGCATTGACACGCAGCACGCTATGATTCTGCTGATCGACGATGACCCGGATATGCGCTGGGCCATGCGAAATATTTTGGCGGACGCCGGGTTCAGCGTGGCGGAAGCAGAAGCCGGAGGAGTCGGCCTTGAGATTGCCAGTCGCCGAACGCCGGATACGGTTCTTCTCGACATTCGGATGCCCGGCCTCGGCGGCGAAGAGGTCTTGCGACGGCTGCGCCGACTCGACTCCACTCTACCGGTCATAGTCATCACTGCCCACGGAACGATCTCCGGAGCGGTGAGCGCGGTGCGCGATGGCGCTTTTGATTACCTCACCAAGCCGTTCCGCAACGAGCATTTGCTGGACACTGTGCAGCGGGCGGTCGCGCGCAGAAACGCCGCTCATTCCGTGGCCACTGGCGTCCGCGCCGCCGTCACCGCGACGATGGGGCAAGGTCCTGCCATCCAGAAGTTGGCCGCGCAGATCGAGGCCGTCATCTCGACCGATTATTCCGTCGTCATCCAAGGGGAGACCGGCACCGGCAAGGAGCTCGTCGCCTGCAGCCTGCATCGCTACGGCCGTCGCGCAGCCCACCCATTCGTGGTGGTCGATTGCGGCGCCATCTCCGAGGGCTTGACCGACAGCGAATTTTTCGGCCACGAGAAAGGAGCGTTCACCGGCGCCGGCGACCGGCGCCGCGGTTGGTTCGAGGCGGCCGCCAACGGCGGAACTGTCTTCCTAGACGAAATTGGAAATCTCGCTTCGACGGGGCAGAAAGCTTTGCTGCGAACCCTCGAGGAGCGCAAGATTCGCAGAGTAGGCGGAGGCGAGCTGATCGACCTGGACGTGCGCGTCATTGCGGCCAGCAACGACGACCTCAAGGAACACGCCAAGACAGGAGCCTTTCGCGAAGATCTCTTCTTTCGCTTGGCCGAATATGTCATCACCGTTCCGCCCTTGCGCTCGCGTCAGGAGGACATCGTATTCCTCACGCAGCGCTTTCTGACGCAAGCGCGCGAGGCCTTGGGGCGGCCGCCGGTTGAAGTCACGTCGTCGGCCCTGGATATGCTCCGAGCCTATCATTGGCCGGGAAATGTTCGAGAGTTGCGCAACGTCATGCGGCGGGCCGCCCTTACCGTGTCAGACACACTCGACCCTTCCCAGTTCGCGGACAGTCTCGGCCACGGCGTCGCGCCTGCCGTCCCTGCTCGAGAGACGCTGGACGCTTCTACATCGTTACGTCATCGCGTTCAGCGCCATGTTCGCGCGGTCGAGCGCGACGCCATCGTTGGCGCGCTCGAGCAAGCAAAAGGCAACAAAGCCAAGGCGGCTCGTCTCCTCGGCATAGACTACAAGACCTATCGCATGAAGCTAAAGTTGTTTGAGGGACGCGAGGGAGCAGTCCCCGATGGCCGAAGTTGAATCGTTCCCACTCACTGGTAGCGACGCCGATTTGCCTTTGGCGGCTGCCGAAGAAGTGATCTGCCTCTTCGCCTTCATCGAGTGCGCCGACTCTCTCGAGCCGCCCGATGAACCGCCGGAGCGGCGGCTCATGCTGCATCGTGTAGGAGCAGTTGTGGCCTTGATTGGCGTCGCACCGACGGCGGATTATTGCGGCGCTGACGCCGAACGTCGTTTGGCCGATGTCGCCTGGCTCGCGCCTCGCGTTCGTCGCCATGCCGAGATCATGGATTGGGCGATGCGACGATCGCCGGTCTTCCCCGTCCCCTTCGGAACCCTCTATTCGAACATTGCCAGTCTGACGACGTTCATGCGTGCTCACGAAGCGACGATCGCTGATTTCTTCGAGGCTGTCGCGGACAAGGAGGAGTGGGAATTGCGGGCGGTCGCCCAGTTTGACCGCCCAGATATCCTTGACAAATTAGCTTGTAGCGCATGGCCGGACTGGCGGGAGCTGCCGAAGGGCGCCCGCTATATGCGTCTTTGCCGGGATCGCGCCGCGCTGGTCGATTTCGGCTGCGCCGACGCCGCCGCCTTCGTACGCGACTTCGTCGTGGAGCTTCGGCCGTTGACGGCAGGCATTCGCCTCCAAGACGTCCATCGCCTGCCCGACTCCGAAGGGAGCCGGCCTATCGCCCGTTATGCCCTTCTTGTGCCGCTATCAAATGTCGCCGCGATGCGGACGCGCATAGAAAAGATTGCCGCGGACGCTGCGCGCCGAGATATCACGATCACATTGTCTGGCCCCTGGCCACCGTTCAGTTTTCGACCCGATCTCAAATCACCCCATTAAATGATCATGATTTTTCGAGAGGTATTATGTTCCTCGCCACGCTCGATTACGAAAGCTTTTTTCATGCCGTGATGGCGACGATCCCCTCGTCGATTCTGATCCTCGACGAACGCCTCGCCGTCTTGTCCGTCAACAACAATTTCCTGGAAAAATCTCGAGGCGTCTTGAGCTCGACGCTCGGCCGCCGCTTGCACGAAATTTTTCCCGCCGCGTTCCAAGACACGGCGCTGGATCACCAGATCCGAGATGTTATCGCCACCGGCAGGACATTGCATCGCCAGCGCATGACCTATCGAGCGCCTGGCGTATCGCTTCGAACATATTCCTATAGCATCTGTCCGCTGCAGCTACAGAGAAGTCGGCGCGGCGCTATCTTAGTAATGGACGACGTGACGGATCTGCTGCAACTCGGAGAGGAAGTGCGGCGGATGCAGCTGCATCTTGCCAGCGTCGTCGAGAGCGCAGGGGACCTCATTGTCTCCACGGACCCGCAAGGGGCGATCATGACCTGGAATACTGCGGCGGAGAAATCCACCGGCTACACCCATGTCGACGTGCGCAACTCCAAGCTCGCGGACCATATAGAAGAACCCCTAAATCAAGATGTTGAAGCTTGCTACCGTCGAATTGCCGAGATCGATGATCGTCGTTCGGTCGAATGGCCGATGCGATGCCGCAATGGAGAAAGCATACCTGTGTCCTGGCGGCTGTCGCGGATGACCGATGACACCGGCAAGGTTACGGGGGTCGTGGTCGTCGGACGCAATCTCGTCGAGCAACGCGCCATGGAAGCGCAGATTCACCAAGGCGAGAAGCTTGCCGCGCTTGGCATGGTCATCGGCGGCATCGCCCATGAGATCCGAAATCCATTAGGAGTCAGCTCCGCCGCTGCGCAGCTCATGAAAGGTAGAATCGCCACGCCGGTTCTACTCGGAGAGTGCATCGACAAGGTTATCGGCGGCATCGATCGGGCGTCTCTCGTCGTTGAAAGCCTCTTGCGTTTCGCGCGGCCGGGACCGATCAGCGAGACAACCAAGATCAATGTGCTCGATATGCTAAAGAACGCGTTGATGTTCGCTTCGGGCGAGGCCGCGGCGGGAACCGCAATCGAGTGGAAGCTGCCGTTCATAACGGACTCTCTTTATGCCGAGGGCGTGCAGAACCTTCTCGAACTGGTCATTATCAATTTCGTTCTGAACGCCTTCCAAGCGATGCCCAGCGGCGGCAGGTTGACCATCGCCGTTGGGCGCGAAGGGGCCGAGATCATCATCGAAATCAGTGATACGGGCCCGGGGATACCAGAGGCTCATGTTTCGAAAATTTTCGATCCTTTCTTCACGACGCGGTCTGACAGCCGCCGATCCGGGCTCGGCCTTTCCGTGTCTCATTCGATCGTGCGCCAGCACGGTGGCAGCGTGACCGTCCGCAGCTCGCCGCACGATGAGGAGTGATCCTGATTTGACGGCGTTCGTGACTCCAACCGTGCCTGAAAAGGTCCTCGTCGTCGATGACGACCAAGACATGTGCTGGATTCTCGAGGTCGCGCTAACCGGTTTGGGTTGCGCTGTGACAACTGTCTGCTCGGCGCAAGAGGCTATCGCGTCGGTTGCAGTCAATGCCTATCCGATCGCCTTTGTCGACGCCCGGCTGCCGGATATGGATGGCCTGCGTCTAATCGAGGAACTGCATAGTTTACGGCCGGCAATGCGAATAATCATGATCTCCGGTTATTATTTCGAAGACGACGTACGCATATTGGAAGCTGTGCAGGCGTCTGCGATCGACGGTTTCCTCGCCAAGCCGTTTCAGATCGACGCGATCGTGGCGGCGCTCACGGGAAAGAGCAACGGGAAACATCGCCCATGATACCGGGCGCGCTCGCCCGCATTCTGCACACGCCGCTGCGAGCCGGCATTGGCGTTGAATTCTCAATCATCTGATTTCGCACAGCTACTTTATGACTTGCGGAAGTGCGTCCGAATGGCATTGCGTTTGCTCTGCACATAGCGGTCGGAAGAGTATCGATTCATTCCGGCAAGTTCGCGAAGAGCTCAAAGACGTCATCAAGGAGTAACTTCATGGCACGCGTTCAAAAATCCACTGACTCGTCGAGCCTCGCCGAAGTCGTCGATCGGATCCTCGACAAAGGCATCGTCATCGATGCGTGGGTCAAGGTTTCGCTTGTGGGAATTGAGCTGATCACGATCGAAGCTCGCGTCGTGGTGGCCTCCGTCGAGACCTACCTCAAATACGCCGAAGCGGTCGGCCTCACAGCCTCCGCCGCAGCGCCCGCGTAACGATACAGCCAATGCTTGCCGGGAGGGTGAGCAGTCCTTGGCTCACGCTTCCGGCGGCGACAGGCCTGAAACGGAGGATTCGACATGGCGACAGTGGCGGAAGGCTTGGCGCGCGTGACGGACGGCATCACGTCGGGTCGGCAGCAGCGCAAGACACTGGCGATAGAGATTAAGAATGCGACGAGAAATCGTCGGAGCGAAGTCCGCTCATTGCTGCAGCGGTTTAATGCGTCGCGCGTCAGCGCGAGCCGCGAGCATGCGGCGGAACTCAAGCAGGCGACGCGTGCGCGCCGCGGCGAAGTCCGGTCATTGATGCAAGGATTGAAGACGGCGCGGGACAGAGCCACGCGCGAATATAGAAGAGAGGCGATTGTCGTAATCAACGGACGGCGCAGCGAGGTGAAGGCGCTTATGGGGCAATTCCGGCGCGTGCGGGTCGCGCGTCGTCAGCGCTTCCAGGAACTCGCGGTGGCGCAGCGTGACAAGGCGGCGGTCTTCATGCGCGATCTGACCAATAGCGTCGCCGCCCTTCTCGACAATTTCGCCAAAGATGGTCGTGATCGCGCCGCGGCGATCCGCGAACGTCTCGCAGCTTACGCGTCGGATCGTCGTGAAGCGGTCGCCATCTGGCGTGGAAGCCGGCGACAGGACGTCGCCCAAGCCGCCCATCGGTCGGCGCCCGAGTCCCACCCTGCTCAAACAGAATCGTCTGCTCCGCAGAGTCCATCCGCTCCGGCGCATGATGTCGCCGCTGCGCAAGCGCCGGACACGGCTCCTCGGTCAGGAAAGCGTCCGTTCGGCGGTTGGGGCCATAAAGGCTCGAGCGATCGTCATGGAAAGGATGACAAATGAGCGCTGTCGCCGCCTTTCCAAGCCGTGATCCGATCGCCGATGAATTTTCTGATGGCGATCAGGGCTCCATCGCTCTGGGCCCGAGCAATGCATTCGTGACCTCTCCGGCTGTCCAGGAGATCACGGAACGGGCCCTCGCTTATCTCGAAGCGGGCTATGCCGTTCATTTCTCTGGGCCGGCCGGCACAGGGAAGACGACTCTCGCTTTCCACGTCGCCGCGCAGCTTGGTCGACCGGCCATCTTGCTTCATGGCGATCACGAGTTCGGTAGCTCCGACCTGATCGGGCGCGAGAGCGGCTATCACAAGTCGCGCGTCGTGGACAACTACATCGCGTCCGTCGTCAAGCTCGAAGAGGAAGGGCGCGCGCTCTGGATCGACAACCGCATCACGACGGCTTGCCGGCTCGGCCATTCGATCATTTACGATGAATTCAACCGCAGCAAGCCGGAAGCCAACAATCCCTTCCTGAGCATTTTGTCGGAAGGCGTCCTCAATGTTCCTGGCTTACATGGTCGAGGCGAAGGTTACGTCAACGTCCATCCCCGGTTTCGAGCTATATTTACCTCGAACCCAGCCGAGTATGCGGGCGTTTACCGTACCCAAGACGCGCTGTTGGATCGTATGATCACGCTCCCTCTCGACCATTATGACCGCGAGACAGAGATCGCCATCGCGGCCAGTAAATCCGGCCTTGATATGGCTCGCGCCGCGCGGGTGGTCGATTTGGTGAGGCTGTGCCGCTCGGAGGGCGAGGATCCTCATCATCCAACTCTGCGGGCCTCGATCGCCATTGCACGGGTGCTCGCCGCGCGTGGCGGCGAAGCGAGCTTGCGCAACGCCGTCTTTGTTTGGTCGAGCCGGGACATCCTCAGCCAGACGTCGAAGCCTGGAAAGAGCGAAGGCGCGATCTCGTCTGCTTTCGTCGATTTTCTGCTCCGGCGATTGGAGAGCGTGGGCGACGCGGCGCCGCTCAACTAGGGGACGATGACAATGGCGCTTGAAAGACGGCCATCACGGGGACTTGCCGAGCTACGAACGCTGACTGGGCGTTCGGATACGCAGGTTCCCGCACACAAAGCTTATCTGCGTATCAGCTTTCTCGAGCTCGAGCGCGCGCGGCGAGCGCAAGAATTGCGGACTTGCAGAGATCGCTCCGACATGATCCGCGACCGGTTTCGTGAGATCGACGCTGAAATCGCCAGCATTCGCGCGAGTCTGGACGGGACTGCTCCTCGAGCACAGGCAATCCAGGCGCCGCATCGGTCGCCCGTCGGACGTCGGCCGGCGACGCGACATTTTCAAATCAACTACTGAGACGCCTGTGATCCCGCTTACGCCAGGCGAATTTTGGCGAGCCGAACGACCTGAATGCCGGGGACGAGACAAATGGTGCAGAAAAGTGAAAAAGACGAACATGCGGCGCCTCATCAAAAGACGCCGATCATCAAGACGCCGCCTCCTTTAACGCCGGAGTCTGCGGTGGCGCCCATTGGCAGGCTGTCGGCGGCTCGCGCCGCGGTGCAGCGGTTTCTTGCGACCGAACTGGGCGCGCAGGAAGTCCGCATCACCAAGATCGTCCCCGTCGACCGCGGCTCGGAGGGATGGTCCGCTGAAGCCGAAATCCTCGTGCCGAATCTAGAGGTCAAGATGCTCGGCCTCCCGCTGACCCAAGAAGTTCTCGAACGGGAGCACTACACGCTCGAACTCGACGCAGATTTGACTGTCTGGTCGTACGAGAACGTCAGGCCGGAGGACGGCTAAGGCATGACCATCTCCAGTCGGATCGAACATACAAACTATCCGTTCATATCCAGCATGATCCTGGTTGAACAGTCCGCAACCTTTCGAAGGTCATGGTCTTAGAAAACCGACAGGCGGGTCCGGCCCGCGGGAGGATGGTTCATGGGCCTTTACGTCTATGCGGTCGGCAGATCCGACGATGGCGAGTTGCCGCCGCTGCGCGGCGTCTTCGACCGGCCCGCCTATCGGCTCGATGTGGGCTCCCTCTACGCGGTCGTGAGCGAGTGCCCCGTCGGGGCGGTGCGCGCCGAACGCCGTAACATCGCCGCGACGCAACGTGTGCTCGCTGCTCTCAACGCGAATTTCGATCTCTTGCCGATGGCGTTTGGCACCATAACGAAATCGAAAAACGATCTCCGCCTTTTCCTCGATGAACATCGCGAGACTCTTACAGCGCAGCTGCAACGCATCTCTGGCGCAATTGAAATGAGTCTGCGTTTGAGCCTTGAGGTTCCCGATCCGATCGCCTACGTCGTCGAACGCACGCCGGCGCTGAAGGCCGCGCGGGAACGAACTTTTCACAGCCGCCGAACGCCCTCGTACGACGACAGAATCCGCCTTGGCCAGATGGTCGACGAGGCGCTGCGTCAGTACCGCGATGCGCGAACCTCGCAGGTCATGGCGGTGGTCGGAGCGTCCTGCGCCGAACTCATCGCATTGCCGGTTCGCGGCGAGAAGGAGATTGCGAACCTTGCGGCGCTCGTGTCTCGCTCCGATCTCGATCGGTTCGAAGCGGCGGTCCATGAATCGGCGGCGCAGACTGACGAAGACATCGCCTTCAATATCGGCGGTCCATGGCTGCCGCATAATTTCGTGCAGTTCGATCCAAGCGGCCGATAGATCGAGCATCGCGGTCTATCTGGGAGAACGAGGCAATGTTCATCCTCGATGATCTGTTAGCGGCGACGTCGAATGTTGTGGTCTCGATTCTGCGGAAAATTCTGACCGTCAGACACGGCAGCGCTGTTCGAAAAGCACGACTGAGAAAGCATACATCGGCGCCATCGCTCGGCGGAGGACAAGATCATGATCATCATCGACAGCCTGTTGGCGGCGCCGCTACGCGGTCTAATGTTCGTTCTCGAGAAGATCGATGACGCTGTCCAGAAGGAGATCGAGGCGGAGGAGCAGGCGGTCATGGCTGATCTATCGGCGCTCCACCGCGCGCTCGACAGCGGAGCGATGACAGAAGCGGAATTCGACGTGCGCGAACAGAAATTGCTGGACCGGCTCGATCGTCTGCATTCGGAGGGTGGAAGCGATGCCCACGGCGATGCCAGTTCCTGACTTTGGCCCGTCCAACGCGGCGCCGCCATATCGCGAGCATTTGTCGCTGGCGGATGCGCTCGATCGAATCCTCCAACGCGGCGTGTCGGTGCAAGGCAACCTGACCATCGGGCTGGCGGACGTCGACCTGTTGTTCCTCGATCTGCGACTGCTGTTGGGCTCGGTTGACGTGATCTGGCCAGATGGCGCTCCGCCCGTCCCCGCGGTCTGTCCCCAGACGCCTTTGTCGCCTTCGTCGCCCCCATCGCCCCCGCCGTCGGAGACACCCGCTGCTCGGCCCGAGATCGGATCGCGCGACGTCGCGTTCGGGAGAATCGATGGCGGCCCGCCGATCGCCCCGAATGACCGCCGAAGCGCGGACAGGCCATCGCCGGCGCAAGGCCTCGTCCGACTCGTGCTGACCCTCGTGAAATTGCTTCATGAGGTGCTCGAACGGCAGGCCGTGCGGCGTATGGAGGCAGGGCGGCTCACGGACGCGCAGATCGATAATGTCGGAATGGCGCTCATCGCTCAAGCCGAGGAAATCTTGCGCTTGCAGCGGCAGTTCGGCTTTTCCGACCGGGATGTCTCCCTCGATCTCGGCGTTCCCGACGGCGCGCTATGAAAGGTATCGCTATGCCCGCCACCAAGTCCATGACGCATTCTGTCGAGAGCACGAACCTCGCCGATTTGCTCGAGCGCATCCTCGACAAGGGGGTCGTCGTCGCCGGCGATATATCGATCAAGCTCGTCGAGGTCGAACTGTTGACGATTCAACTGCGCCTGGTGATCTGCTCGGTCGATAAGGCGCGCGAACTCGGCCTCGATTGGTGGAACCATACCGGACGTCCAGACCGCCTGGCGCCCGAGCGCAATGCGGCGCTGGAGGCGATGGATGAACGATTGGGACGGATCGAGCAGGCGCTAGGCGCCGTCGTCGCGGCGCCATCCGAACGTGGGAGTACGGCTCATGAGTAAGAAAGACCCGAGTGATAAGGATGACGTCACTGGCGTCGCAGGCTTCGAAAAGATAGCGCGCGGGCTTTCCGACCTTTTCAATGTCCTCGCCGATTTCGACCAGCTTCCACGCCGCGGCCGGCACGAGAAGGATGGGCGGGTGATGGAATATTCCTTTGGAACGCGCACGCTAGGCGAAGCGGCGGCGGAGAAGCGGACCTCGGAGGAGAGGCCGACGCGCTCGGAAACGCCGCCGCAAAGAGCGGCCAAGCGAAGCTCGCTCGAGGTCCTCGAGCCTGTCACGGACATATTCGACGAACCAGGCGAAATGGTGCTGCTCTTTGAATTGCCTGGCGTTGAACGCAAAGATGTTCGCTGTGTCCTCGATGGCGATATCCTGCTGCTCGAGGCGAAGGCGGGCGAAAGACTTTACCGCAAGGAAACGCTCATTGAAGAAAAACTCGCCGCGGGTTCGCCACATCTCAATCTGCGCAACGGCGTTCTCGAGGTTCGGTTGAACAAGCAAACGTAGCGTCCCCCGGTCGCGGTGTGGCTGGGAACGGAGCAACCTGCGAGATGGCGCGATTGATATATGTTCCGGTGGTTCACAGCGCGGCGGAGATGGGCTCCGCCGCGCCAGGTTACAAGGCGGCGTTCGTCGCTCGCTATGGCGAGGGCAAATGGGTGGAGCGATCCGCTGAATTCGACGCCATTTGGGGCGCTATCGCCGACGCGATCAAGACGCTCGGGTTCGATCTCAAGCACGTCAAACTCTATCAGGACAGCCTGCCGGTCTGCGGCCGAGAGAATGATTTGGTGCGGGACTTGGCGTCCCAGGGTAGTCGCAATCACCAGCTCCTCGAGAGTCTGGTGCGCGAAGGCGCCACACTCGTCGGCACCGAGTCGCCGGCTCTGCTTCTCGATGAATATAAGCTGTTGCAGTCGCCCGAGCGTACGGAGGCGCAGGCCGCGGCTCTCCTGGAGGCGCGCGACCGTTTCATCGCCGAGAAAATCGACGCAACGCTTCGCGATGACGAGGACGCCATACTGTTCATAGGCGCTCTGCATAAAGTCACGAAGTTTCTACCTCAGCGCATCAAGGTCGAATATTTGGCGGTGCGAGGCCAGTAGCGACGGTCGATGACCACAAGTGGAGAGATCGATGTCCGACGAAGCACCCGACAATGGCGAGAAGTTGCGGCTGACGGTCGTCGAGGCGCGGCGCGACGACATAGGACGCGGGATCGTTCGGATCGATCCCGAAACTTTGCGGAAGATCGGCGCTTCGCCTGGCGACGTGCTGGAGATCGAAGGTCGCGCGAAGACCGTCGCGAAGGCGATGCCGACCTTTAAGGATCAAAGGGGTCAACAGATCATTCAGCTCGACGGCGTCGGCCGCACCAATGCAGGCGTGGCGCTTGGCCAGAAGGCTCTGATCAAAAAGGTTTCTTATGCCGTCGCTCGGCGCGTGGTCGTGGCTCCGTTGGGCGCCGGCGCCTTGCATGAGGACGAAATCGAACACACGGCGCGCCGCCTCGATGGGCTCGCCGTCAGAACCGGCGACCGTGTGCGAATCGCCTTGTTCGGTGGAAATCATCGAGATTTTAATGTGATGCGGACAGAACCCGACGGGCCGGTCATGATCCATCCCGACACCCTGCTCGCGGTCGAAGGCGCCCGTGGCGGCGAGCAGAAACGAGCGGCTTCCGAGGCCGAGGACATCGTCACCTATGACGATCTCGGCGGAATGGAGCGTGAAGTCGCGAAGGTTCGCGAAATGATCGAGCTGCCGCTGTCGCATCCGGAGATTTTCGAGCGTCTGGGCATGACGCCGCCGAAAGGGGTCCTGCTGCATGGGCTGCCCGGCTGCGGCAAGACGCTGCTCGCGCGCGCGGTGGCGCATGAGTCCAATGCTGCGTTCATCTACGTCAGCGGACCCGAGATCATTCAGAAATTCTATGGCGAGAGCGAAGCTCAATTGCGCAAGATTTTCGACGATGCGCGGCGGCGCGCGCCCTGCATCATCTTCTTTGACGAGATCGACTCGCTCGCTCCCAAGCGCGAACGCGTCGAAGGCGAGGTCGAAAAGCGCGTCGTCGCACAGCTTCTCGCCTCGATGGACGGCCTCAAGAGCCGTGGCGACGTGATCGTGATGGCGGCGACCAACCGTTTAAACAGCATCGACCCGGCCTTGCGGCGCCCCGGTCGTTTCGACCGCGAGATCGCCATCGGCATCCCCAACGAGCATGCTCGGCGGGAGATATTGGAGATCTATGCGCGCGGCATGCCGCTCGCCGAAGGCATTGACCTCGCTGACCTGGCGGAGACGACACATGGATTCACCGGCGCTGATCTGAACGCGCTTTGCCGCGAGGCCGCCATGGCGGCGCTGCGTCGCCAACTTCCAGAGCTGTCGCTCGACTTGGGGCCGGTTCCCTATGAGGCGCTGATGGCTATGGACGTCAAAATGTCGGACTTCACAGAGGGGCTGAGCGAGGTGACGCCGTCGGGGCTACGCGAAGTCTCCGTCGAAGTGCCAAACGTGCGATGGGAGGACGTGGGCGGCCTCGAGCCGATCAAGGCCACCCTGCGGGAAGCGATCGCGTGGCCATTGAGCCAACCGCTCCTGTTTGAAAAAATCGGGCTGCAGCCGCCGCGCGGGATCTTGCTCTATGGCCCGCCAGGAAATGGCAAGACGCTTCTGGTGAAGGCATTGTCCTCCCAGAGCAATCTCAACTTCATTTCGGTAAAGGGCCCAGAGCTCTTGTCGAAATATGTCGGCGAATCCGAGCAGGGCGTGCGCGAGCTCTTCGCGCGGGCGCGCCATGCGGCGCCATGCATCATCTTCCTGGACGAAGTCGACGCCCTGGCGCCGAAGCGGGGCTTTGACGGCCGCTCGCCGGTAACCGATCGGGTCGTGAGCCAATTGTTGACTGAGCTCGACGGCGTTGAAGCGCTGGGGAACGTCTGGGTGATCGCCGCCACGAACCGGCTGGATATGATCGACGATGCGCTCCTGCGTCCAGGTCGGCTCGACTTTCACCTTGAGGTGACGCGGCCGGATCGCGATGCGCGCGCCGCGATTCTGCGGGTCCATCTGCGAAAGAGACCCGTGGACGAGCGGATCGATCTCGCGGCCTTAGCCGACCTGACGGAGGGAATGTCCGCCGCCGAGATTCGCTTCCTTTGCGATCGCGCCGCCTTGAACGCGATCCGCCGCATCTTTCCCGCAACGCACGGAGGAGTGGTCGACATTGGCTCGTTGCTCATCGAACAACGCGACTTCGATGACGCGCTCGCAGCGCAGGCCGGCGCTTCGGAACGGCCGTCGCAGCCAAAGGCAGTTGTTATGTAGCGCCGTGTGACTTCGGCGGCTCGACCGAAGTCCTGACAAAGGAGAACGATATGCAATCTGAACAATCCGTATCGTATGGAGCCCTTTGGCAAGAACGCCGATTGGACACCGTTCGCCAAAGCCTCGATCATCTATTGGCTATGGCGCACCGCTACCGCAGCGAAGGAAGTCTGTGGCAAGCGATGGAGATGTATTGGCTGTTGTCGGAAGACCATTCCGAGACGGCGCAAGCGTTGGAGGCGCAAGAGAGCCTGCTGGAACTGGCCGAGGCCTATGAACGCGACGACGCACGACATGCCGCGCGCGCTGTTTATGAGCGTCTAAGCGACTTGGTTGACGTAGCGTACTGCCGCGAAGTGAGGTCTTTGCGGCCGAATGCTCATTCCCTGGAGTGATGGCGTCAGAGACGGAGTCGGACGTTCGTGCGGCCAAGTATCGTCGAGGGATGACCATGCGCGCTCGGCCGCGCAATGGCGGGAGGCATCGATGGGCTCGGTCGATCTGAATCACGTCATGGACGAAATCATTCCCCGGGGGGATTCAGGAGCACAGGCGTTAACGCCGGCGCGCCAGTCTGCGCGCGGCAGCGATGACGCCGCCGCCGCGCTGGAGCTGGTGTTAGAAACAGCGGCGGCGATCAGAGAACTTGAGAAGCAATCGGCTCAAGCGGTGGCGCGCGCTCACGCCGTCGCCAATGCGCTGAAGGAAAAGTTGGAACGCGCTGAGACCCGCTCCGAGCGCGCCGAGGCGGCGCTCCGCCAAGCCGAGGCCGAAGTCGAAGACCTCATTGCCGCCATTGTGCAGACGCGCAGTGATCTTGAGATGCTGCAATCACAAACTGCCGCCAAGGAAGCAGAGTTGGCGGCATCCGAACAGCGCATGAAAGATGCCGAGTGTCGCGCGGAAAACGCCGATGCTGCTATTCAAAGAATCATGGACGCGATCCGCACCCAGCTTCCTGTCTAATTGGAGGTCGCCGCAGCGCAAGCTGTGGTTGCTTCCAGAGATCTTATTGGGTTCGGAAATGCCCCCAGCGCGCGTGTAGCGACGGGCCGAGTGTCGTGCGGTCGTAAGGGCCGTCGGCGAACAGATGCTTGATCCACGACCTGCGCTTGCGGATGGCGTCGAGGTTGGGCGCTGTGGACCACGAAGGCGGGCTTTGAGTCGTGGTGGGGCCCGGAAAAGGCTTTCGCGTTGAGGTTCATGTCCTGGAGGCGCGCAAGGGCGGCGCGCTCGAGTACGACATGATCGCCGACGCGCCCGAGGCGATCGCCGCGATGAAAGGCATGGGCGCAATTTTGCCTCACCCGATATCCAGACGAGCTTTGGCACAGCCTGGGGGACCTCCCCGCGGAAGCGGTCGGCCGAGACCTCAAGCCGCGCCGTCCAATCGCCGTTCGATCCGCCTTGACGCTCTCTACGCACGCCACCCGGAAACGCTTCGCGTTTCCTCGCACGGCGAGGTGGATGACGTGGCCAAGAGGAGCGTGGACACGAGAAAATCCCATTAACTTAGCTTGGCGTCGCCCGTAGGGTTGCGGGCCTTCCCCTCCTTCGCCATATCGGGCGAAGGAGGAGAGGACATGGAACCACCCAATCGGCCTTGTGAGCTCGCCTTGCGCCTGCACGCGCTCGACAGCGAAGATCTTTCGCTGCTCTCGGCGCATCTGCAGGACGCCCTGGTGCGCGTCGGCGACATCGCCTTTCTTGCCGACAAGCGCCGGTTCGCCCTGGTTGGGTCGCGTTTCGACTGGGCCGCAGAACTGGACGGCCGGCTGGAGCGCTGCCGCTGCGGCCTGCATTTCGAGGGCGTGCAGCGCGTGCGCTGCCAGCGTATTTGCCGCGACCAGCCCGACGCGATCCTCGAACTTCTGGCGGTCACCTTCGAGCCCGACCCCGAACCCCCGTCAGGAGTCATCCGGCTCTTTTTCGCCGGGGGCGCGTCGATCGCGCTCGACGTCGAATGCGTCGAGGCGCAACTTTGCGACGTGGGACCGCGCTGGAAGGTCGCCGCCCGGCCGAACCATGATTTCAACGGCGAACTTGACGAGCACGCTCCCCGAGGGCCATGACAGCCGGACTTCCCGGCTGGAGAGGATCATGACCTTGCGTTTGGACGCCGCGGCGCCCGATTTCGAACAGCGTTTCGCGTCGCTGCTCGCCATGAAGCGTGAGGCGTCGCAGGATGTCGACGACACAGTGCGCGGCATCATCGAGGACGTCGTCGCCCGCGGCGACGCGGCGCTTGTCGACTATTCCAAGCGCTTCGACCGCATTGACCTTGAGGCGACCGGCATCGCCGTCTCCCGCGAGGAGGTCGCGGCGGCGGAAGCCAAATGTTCCGCCGAGCAGCTCGCGGCCCTCGATCTGGCGCTCGAGCGCATCACCGCCTTCCACGAGCGGCAGAAGCCGCAGGATCTGCGCTTTCGGGACGCCGCCGGCGTCGAGCTCGGCTGGCGTTGGACCCCGCTCGACTCGGTGGGCCTCTACGTGCCCGGCGGCACCGCCGCCTATCCGTCTTCCGTGCTGATGAATGTCGTTCCGGCGAAGGTCGCCGGTGTGAAGCGTATCGTCATGGTGGTCCCGACGCCCGGCGGCCATGTGGAGCCGCTGGTGCTCGCCGCCGCCAAACGTTCCGGCATTGACGAGATCTACCGCGTCGGCGGCGCGCAAGCCGTGGCGGCGCTGGCCTATGGCACGAAGACGATTGCGCCCGTCGTCAAGATCGTCGGGCCGGGCAACGCCTGGGTGGCGGCGGCAAAGCGCCGCGTCTTCGGCCAGGTCGGCATCGACATGATCGCCGGCCCCTCTGAAGTCCTGATCCTCGCCGACGCGAGCGCCAATCCCGACTGGATCGCCGCCGATCTGCTTGCGCAGGCCGAGCATGACGAATCCGCTCAGTCGATTCTCATCACCGACGACGCCTCGCTGGCCGACGCGGTGGTCGCCGCCGTCGAAAGGCATCTCTCGACGCTTTCGCGCAAGGAGATCGCCGGCGCCTCCTGGCGCGACTATGGCGCGACGATCGTCGTGAAGACGCTCGCCGACGCGCTTCCGCTCGCCGACCGCATCGCCGCCGAACATCTCGAGATTATCAGTGAAGACGCGGAGGACCTCGCCGCGCGCGTCTCGAACGCCGGCGCCATCTTCATCGGCGCCTATACGCCCGAAGCCGTCGGCGATTATGTCGGCGGCTCGAACCATGTGCTGCCGACGGCGCGCTCGGCGCGCTTCTCGTCGGGTCTGAGCGTGCTCGACTTCGTCAAGCGCACGTCGATCCTGAAGTGCGACGCGGACTCGCTGCGCGCCATCGGCGCCGCCGCCGTCACGCTTGGCGAGGCCGAAGGCTTGCAGGCCCATGCGCGTTCGGTGTCGATCCGCCTTAATCAGCTCGAGGCGTGAGGGTGGAGTCAAACGAGTCGAAGCGGCTAATCTCCGTCACGCTCGACGAAAACTCGATCGGCCGCGGCTCGGCGGATCAGGAGCATGAGCGCGCCATCGCGATCTACGATCTTATCGAGGAAAACAGTTTCGCGCTGATTGGCCATCATGGCGGACCTTATGATCTGCTAATTTCGCTCGTCGACGCCAAACTCGTTTTTAAGATTTGCGACGCGGAGGGCGTCTGCCTCGTCACGCACATTCTCTCGCTGACGCCTTTCAGGCGCATTCTCAAAGATTATTTCATGGTTTGCGAAAGCTATTACGCGGCGATCCGCCATGCGACCCCAAGCAGGATCGAGGCGATCGACATGGGGCGTCGCGGCCTCCATAACGAAGGCGCGCAGCTTCTCCTCGAACGCTTGAAAGGCAAGATCGACACGGATCAGGATACGGCGCGCCGCATCTTCACGCTGATCACGGCGCTGCACTGGAAGGGCTGAGCGCCGCGCTCGGTCGCCAATGATGAGAGCGCTGCGCGGCGCAGCGCTCGGCGCTGTCACATTGTCGTCATGGAATAATCGGCATGGGCAAAAGTAATTCGGATCATTTCGCCGAGCTGCGGCTGTCGATGGAAGCGGAAGGGAGCGAGTTGCTCCGCGCTTTCGTTCGCGAAGCGTCGCTGGTCGAAGGGGTTCCGCCGATGACCGCGAGCCTGATCGCCGCCGACGCCGCGCAAACATGGCAGATTCTTTGCGAGTCGCGCACGAACGCCGAGCGCGCGGCGGTTCTTCTGTCCTCTTCCAAAGGCGAGGCGCGCGCACGGATTCTGCTCAACGGCCATTCCCGGTTTTCCGCGGTCGTTGGTTCGCTCAGCGCGCAGGTGCGGCGAGATGCGGGATTATCCTATCGGGAACGCGGCGTCGACGGATGGGAGATCACGATCCATCGCGGTTTCGCCCCGTCTCGCGAAGCGGCGGAACATAACCAAGAGCCGATCGCCGAAGTCGCGGAGACGACGGAAACGGTGCAGATCGACGTGCCTCAGCAGAGCGACTCGGCGGCGATCGCGCGCTGCTTCCTGGCGGTCTACGGACACAATTACGTTCACCGGGAAGTCTTTTCCCCGCACCGCTATTGGCGGAAGGTCGAAAGCGGAGAGCTCATTCCGGTCGTGACACGCGACGCGCGCGGCGAGGTCATCGGGCATGTCGCGCTCGAGCGCGAGCCCGGCGCGGCGATCGCCGAACGCGGCGAAGCGGTCGTGCTTCCGTCCTACCGGGGACGTCATCTGCTCGAGCGCATGACCGAGCGGCTGACTGACGAAGCGGCGAAACTCGGGCTCGTCGGGATCTACGCCGAGCCGGTTACGACTCATACATTCTCACAACGCAACGACGAGCGGGCCGGCATGCCGACATGCGCGATCCTGCTCGGCGCCGCGCCCGAAACCTCTCATTCGAAGGATTTGCCTGTGCCGACGGCCGGACAGCGCCAGAGTTTTCTGCTGACGTTCCGCTTCCTGGAAGCCGGGCGGGCATGCGAGATCGTCGCGCCTGCGGCGTATCGCGACGTCATGACGGCGACATACAGCCGTCTCGGCATCGGCGTTTCTCTACGCGAGAGCGGAACGCCAACAGAGACCCGGTCGATGACGAGCGTCATGGTCAACCCATGGGGCTACGGCAGGATTCGCTTCGAGACGATCGGATCGAACGCCGGCATCGAATTGAGCCAGGCGGTGAGCGACGTCAGCGGGCTCGGCGCGCGCGCCGTGCAGCTTTCCGCGCATGTCGACGACCCGGGCTTGCCGCTCCTGGTTGAGAGCGCGCGCCGCCAGGGATTTTTCTATTGCGGGCTGGCGCCGGCCTTCTCCGAAGGCCGAGATCTGCTGCTGATGCAGCATGTGAGCGAGCCGCTCGACATCAATGAACTGCAACTGTTCACGGAGCAGACGAAGGAGCTTGCGGCGTTCATTGAACGAGACCGTCAGTCGGCGCAGAGCCAGCGATGAGATCGCGTGAGCAACGTGGCGCGCCCCCAATCCATTCTTTTCGCCTGCACGCTGAACACTGTGCGATCGCCGATGGCGGAGGCGATCGCGCGGTATTATTTTGGCCGCGAAACCTATTTCGCTTCCGCTGGTCTGAAGCGCGGCGCCCCTGACCCCTTCGCCATCGCGGCGATGGACGAGATCGGCGTCGACATTTCAGCGCATAAGCCGCACACGTTCGAAGATCTCGAAGATTCCAATTTCGATCTGATCGTGACGCTGTCGCCCGAGGCGCATCACAAGGCGCTGGAGTTTACGCGCACGATGGCCGTCGAGGTCGTCTATTGGCCGACGCCCGACGCGACCGCCGCCCAGGGCTCGCGCGAGGCCATTCTCGACGCCTATCGCGACGTGCGCGAGCGGCTGACGGGGCGGATCAAGGATCTGCTCGGACACGGTCCGCCGCTGAGCGGATGAGTAAAGCCGCGTCTTATTGACCGCCCGCACGCCGTTCCCGACGCGCGGCTGCCGAACAGCGCACCCGGATCAACTCTTAAGGAGACTTCTTCATCTGCGCGCAGAAGCGCTGCGCAAGGGCGATCAGCGCGTGGTCCGAGCCGCGCCGGCCGATGAAAGAGAGCGCAACGGGCGCATCGCTGGTCGGAAGGGGAATGCTGATCTGCGGCAGGCCAAAGAAGCTCGCGATGAGAAACAGGCGCATCATCTGATAGCGCTTGGCGTCAAGCGTTTCCTCGCTTTCGGTGAGCAGCGGCGCGCGAAACGGCGCCGTCGGCGACACGAGGAAGCCTTGCGAACCGAGGAGCGCGTCGATTTTCTTGCGCGCCTCCTCGCGGAAACTTTCAGCGGCTTTCTTTTGGTCGGCCGTGACCTTCGCCGCATAGGCGAAACGCTGCTCGACGCCCTTGCCGAAAGTCGGGCTGTTCGCCGAAATCCACGCGCCATGCGAGGCCCAGGCCTCGAAAGCCTGCATGTTTCGGAAATGTCCGAGCGCCGCCTTGAAGAAGTCGTCGCCGAGGGTCGCTTCGCGCCAGGGACCGGACGCCTTCAGAGCGTCGACGGGATCCGCCGCCGCCGAAGCGAAATCCATTCCGACTCCCGAGAAGGCGTCGGTGAGCAGCACCGCTTCTTTGAGCTCGGCGTTATCCGCGTTTTCCGGCAACAAAGCCTCGCCGACAGAGGCCATGACGCCGATGTCGCGGGCGAACCAGCCGATGGCGTCGAAGGACGGCGCAAGCGGAATGATTCCATCCATCGCAACTGCGCCATGCGACGCGCGGAAGCCAAAAACCCCGCAAAACGCCGCCGGCGCGCGGCAGGAGCCGGCGGTGTCGGTGCCGATGGCGAAATTGACGAGGCCGGCGGCGACAGCGACCGCCGAGCCTGAAGACGAGCCGCCGGGGTGGCGATTTTGCGCGGCCGGATTGATCGGCGTGCCGTAATGCGGATTGGCGCCGAGCAGGCTATAGGCCATCTCGTCCATTTGCGTCTTGCCGACGAGCCGCGCGCCGGCATCGAGCAATCGATCGACGACAGGGGCGTCGCGCTCGGCGGGGGCGTGGGTCGCCGCCCATTTTGGATGGCCGTTGGTCGAGACGTTTCCCGCGACGTCGATGTTCTCCTTGACGACGAAGCTCGCGCCGGACAGGCGTCCCGGCGTTTCCGTGCTCCGGTTGAGAACGACGGACAGCGCGCCGAGATCGTCCTTCATCGCGGCATCCTTCCTTCCAGCGGGTCTAGCATAGGCGGGCGCGGCGGGAATCCAAATAGCGCCTGAGGAGCGCGACTATACTGAAGAATGCGGCGAGACAAAATGCCGACGCCGCGGGGAGACTGCTGTTGCGCCATTCGCAGGCTTACGCCAGATTGTCCGCTGCGGCGCGCGACAATTGGAGACGCAACATGGATGAGTTCGGCGGGGGCTTTATACGCAATGTCATGATTGGCTTTGCGCTGGCTTTGGCCTTTTCCATCATCTACGTCTGGTACACGCGATAGGGGAACCGTCGCGCGCTTGGGGACGGTCGCGCGGCGTCAGAATATCAGCGGCTTGGCGATCATCAGCCATATGATCGTCATAACGGCGCCGAACGCCGGAAAGCCGAAAGCGAACCACCACCAGAAAAATCGATGGTAGATCTGCGGTAGCGGCTGGTTCGCCGCTACCGAGGCTTGCGCGATATCGCGGATGCGCATCTGCATCCACACGACAGGCAACCAGAAGGCGCCGGTCAAAAGATACAGCGCGATTGAGAGCGCGATCCAGCCTTCGGTGAGCGAATAGCCGGCCAGCCAGGCGAGCGCAACGCCGGTGACGGGCTGCACCACCACGGCGGAAGCGGTAAAGACGAAGTCCGCGATCACAACGATGCGCGCCACCCCGGCGATGACCGGTACGGAGCGGGAGAAATGCGCCATCAGCATGAAGAACGCGATTCCGGCGCCGGTGCCCAGCAAAACCGCGGCGCCGATGATGTGAATGTATTTGAGGAGGAGATAAATCACCGGTCGTCGACGATCGCCAGAGAAACGACGTTGAGCACCATCACAGACCAAATTTTGAGCATTGGTCCCAGCGGCTCCATCCAGAGGCGTGGCACGAGGATGGTGCCGAGGATGAGGTAAATGAACGACAGGATGAGCGCCGCGACAAGCGCAATTTTCGATGTGCGGCGAAAGGCGATGGCTATCCCGATGATGAGATCGGAAGACGCGCCGGCGATCACGGCCATCGGCACGATTGGGCCCGACAGTCCGCCCTCGTACAAAAGACCGAGCCCAATCTCCCATCCCGGCCCGAAAGAAACCAAGGCGGTCGAAATCCAGAACAGCGCCGTGACGGCGAAAATGAGCGGCTTGAGCGCGTAGATGCGCGCGAACCATTTTTCGCGCACGTCGGCGGGCTCGGCCATAAGCGCCGCTTCAAGAGCTTGCGGCTTGATGGCCGTCATGTTTGTCCATGGCGTGGGATCGCCGATGGCGCCGCGGACCATTTCCTGTTTTGCGATGCTGCGGATCGGCGTGCGCCAGCCCAGCCAGGCGAGGAAATCTCCGAGGCGGTACATCCCGTCGATCAGCCAGTCGGGGAGGTCGACGAGCTGGGCAGGACGCCATCCGAGCCATCTGCGATAGATCGCGACAACCTCGTTGAAGGTCAGGCGCCGCGGTCCGACGATCTCCAGCTCCACACGCGCGGGCGCCGAGGGCGCGAGAAAAAAAAGCGCGGTCGCCACGACGTCGTCGAGTTGGACGATCTGCAGTTCTCCCGCGTCCTTGAAGCGTGGAAGCATCGGCAACGCCGCCAGCCCGCGAAATAACGCGCTTCCGCCGTAAGCGCGGCGTCCGACAACGACCGAGGGACGAAGAATGACCCAATCGAGAGCCGTCGCTTTTAAGGCGGCGTCGCCCTCCGCCTTGCTCCTCGAGAATTCGCTCGGCGTCTGCCGGTCGACGCCGACGGCGGAGAAGTGAACGACGCGCTTGACGCCAGCCATTTCGCAAGCGGCGAACAGCGTCGCCGGACCTCGGCTATGCGCGGCGTCGGTGGAATCGGCAGCGCTTTCGCCAAGCACGCCGGCGCAATTGACGACAGCGTCGACGCCTTCAAGATGCGAAAGCCATTGTTGTGGCGAGTCTACAACTCTCAAATCCAGCGACACCCATTGCGCCTGAGGAAATTGCCGTCGGACATTGGCGCGTCGCGTAATGGCGACCACCGAATGACCGGCTGACAGGAGCTTGGCAAGGATGCTCGATCCGATGAGGCCCGTCGCGCCGAGGACAAGAATTTTCATGGGTAGGCCTCGACTATTGCGCGGACGATCTTGCGGCGAGCGGAACGAAGCGGCCGTGATTTGCGCGCAAGCCGCGCAAGAGTTCTTCCATATACGGCAAAATCGCGAACAGCAGCGCTGCGACAACAGCGCCTATGATATAGGCCAAGGGCAGCGGATTGGCTTTAAGCGCGATATCAAAGCGCGGCGCTTCATCTCCGAGTCCAAAAAGGGCCAGGAACTGCGGCCAATGCCTGGCCGAGATCATCAGCACGGCTGTCAGCGGCAACAGTTCGAGGTAACTGTGAACGTGCTGCTCAATGGGCGTGATTTTCCGCAACGTAACCGCATAGCTCAAATCCCAAAGCGTCGTCGCCTCGTGAACGAAGAACATCACGATCATAAAGGCGATCACGAGCGCGTTGACCTCCAGCAAGAGGACCGCGAGAAAAGGACCGCCGACTTCAGCAAAGAGCAGCAGATGAATGACCGATTCCTTTGCGCCTGAGGTTATTTCGATGTTGGTGGCGCGGTGACACAGCCAATCGGCGAAACCCGCCATCAGCCAGACAGGCACGACAAAATACATCAGCAAGAGTAATGTCGGATCCTGTTCCATCCTCATCCGCTCTCAAGGCTTGTATTCCTGCAGCGGCGCGAAAGCGGGGCCATTGAGCGCTTCGCCGTCCGGCGCAAATTGAGATCCATGACAGGGGCAGTCCCAGCATCGCTCGAAGGCGTTCCAATGCACGAGACAGCCAAGGTGAGAGCAGACAGCTGAACGCA
Organism: Methylocystis sp.; assembly: GCF_051062815.1. Classification (GTDB taxonomy): domain Bacteria; phylum Pseudomonadota; class Alphaproteobacteria; order Rhizobiales; family Beijerinckiaceae; genus Methylocystis. The sequence goes on from NZ_JBPFDU010000099.1 coordinate 46,478, forward strand.
GGAACAGTTTCCCGTCTTCATTGCAGAAGGCGGCGACCTTGCTCAAGCCGCTGCGAACGATCGCGCCTTCGCCGGGCTTCAACTGATCCCATGAATCGATCTCGCCGCGCGTGACATATTCGGCGAAGTTTTTGGGCGCGGCAAGATTCTCGCTCAAATATTCGCCGATCGCGCTGATTGGCTTGCGAGCCGGGTCATAGGTCTCGGTCCAGCGATTTGCGCCAGTCAGGATCAGGTCCTTGATGATCAATCCGGCGAGCGCGCCATGGGTCATCCCTTGCCCTGAATCACCCGTCGCGACGAAAAGGCGTTCGCTTCCGGGATCGCGACCAATGAAAGCGACGCCGTCGACAGGTTCGAGCACCTGGCCGGACCAGCGGCGCAGCTCCTTGCCCAGCGGCGGCAACAGTCGGCGCATCCAATCTTCAAGCGCCGCAAAGCGGCGATCTGCGTCGTTCGCTTCGCCCGAGCGATGATCCTCGCCCCCCACGATCAAGATGTCGAGGCGGTCGTCGCCGGGCTGCAATCGCACATAATGATAAGGATCGAGCGTGTCCCAATAGAGAGCGTCAGGAAGCGCGCCCGAGGGCAATTCGAACGCCATGGCGTATGTGCGGTAAGGCGCCTGCTTCGTATGAATGGCGAAGCGATCGCTGATTGGCGCGTTCGTGGCGACGACGGCGTAATCGGCGCGCACAGCCCGGCCGTCAGAGGTCGCCACACGGACCCCGCCATCTTCGTCCTCGACAGCAACTGCCGTCGTGTTCGCGTAAAAATGGCCGCCAGCCTTGGCAATTGCCCGCGCAAGACCATGCAAATATTTGAGCGGATGCACGCGCGCCTGGTTGGGATAGCGGAGCGCTGGCGCGCATTCATGACCGACAAAAGGCGCGCCCATCTGCTTGATAATAGGCAGTCCCGCCCTTTTTGCCGCTTTGAATTCGCGCTCGAGCGATGCTGTGTCTTCTTCCTTCGCCGCAAAGAGATAGCCGTCGACCCGCCGAAAGTCGCAGTCGAAGTTGAGCGTTTGTTGCAGGCTCTCGATGCGATCGATGGCGGCTTGCTGGCTTTCGCGCCAGGCGCTTGCGATTTCTTCGCCGCGCAAGCGGATAAGTTCGTCAAATCCGTCGTCGCTTCCCGAAGCGAGATGCGCAGTGGTGCGCGCCGTCATTCCCTTACCGATCGGTCCGCGATCGAGAACAACGACCTTTTTGCCTGCGGCCGCGAGTTCATATGCGACTGACATGCCCGCGATGCCGGAGCCAATAACGACAACGTCGGCGCGTTCGTCATTGAGGAGAGCGCCGGCGCCCTCGACGACCGGCTGGTCCGTCCAAAAGGACCGACTTCTTTCGAAAGCGACCTTCATCGGATATTCGACGCTCTTCAATGGGTGTGAACGGCGGCTGCAGATTGAAACGAACGCGCAGGCTCTGTGTTCCCTCATGCCCTTAGTCGCTGGGGACGGGCATGCGACTCAACAGCCAGGAAGACGCGCAGCCTTCCCTCTAACGCACCATCCGATAGATCACGCCGAATAAGGTGGCGTTGACTGTCGCCAGCATAAAGACGATCAGTAACGTCTCAGCTACTCGACTATGCCGCGACGACATTGACGCCTCACCACAGATTGCAAAGCGGCAAACTAGTTAGAGCGGCTGCGTGAAGCGACAATGCAAAATGCGCTTCTTAATTCGAGTGGCGCCGTCCACAGCCCCAAGCTCAACGATTGTTCTCACACACTTGCGATAGGCGCACGATGCCTATGCGCTGTCGGAACATGCGGACGGGCGGCTGGTTATCGCCATAGGCGGGCGTCGGAGCGTCCTTCAGCTTCAAAAGAGAGCGAGTCGGCCATGAGCGGCACCGTTGGCGATTTCTTTGTCCGCCGGCTGCACGAATGGGGCGTGCGGCGCATTTTCGGCTATCCGGGCGATGGCATCAACGGCGTGCTCGGGGCATTGCAGCGCGCCAAAGGCAAGATCGAGTTCATTCAGGTGCGGCACGAAGAGATGGCCGCTTTCATGGCCAGCGCGCACGCCAAATTCACTGGAGAGTTGGGCGTGTGCCTTTCGACCGGCGGACCCGGCGCCGCTCATCTCATCACCGGACTCTATGACGCCAAATGCGATCACATGCCCGTTCTCGCGATCTCCGGCCAAGCGCCGCGAACGGCGCGCGGTTCTCACTACCAGCAAGAGCTCAACCTCGATCGCATGTTTTCCGACGTCGCCGCCTTCGTGCAGGAAGCGGAGACGCCTTCGCAAGTCAGGATGCTGACCGACCGCGCCATTCGCATCGCCAAATCCCAACATGCGGTTTCTGTCGTCATTTTCCCCGCCGATCTGCAAGACCTCGAATATGAGGAACCGCCGCGCGAGCATGGATCCGTGCGAACCGGCGTGGGTTATTCGCGGCCGCTGATTGTGCCGCGGCACAAGGATCTGCGGCTCGCCGCCGAGGTCTTGAACGCGGGCCGCAAGGTCGCTGTTCTCATCGGCGCGGGAGCGCTCGGGGCATCGAAGCAGGTCGTCGAAGTGGCCGAAAAGCTGAAGGCGGGCGTGGCGAAGGCGCTGCTCGGCAAAGCCGCTTTGCCGGACACTTTGCCATGGGTCACGGGCTCCATTGGACTGCTTGGCACAAAACCAAGCTACGATCTGATGATGGAGTGCGACACATTGCTGATGATCGGCTCCGGCTTTCCATATTCGGAATTTCTTCCGCACGAGGGTCAGGCGCGGGGCGTACAGATCGACATTGATCCATCCATGCTCAGCATTCGCTTCCCGATGGAGGTCAATCTCCATGGGGACGCCGCGGCGACGCTCGACGCGCTCCTACCGCTCATCGAAGAAAAGAGCCATTTCGGCTGGCGCGACCGCATCGAGAAAGGCGTGCGGGACTGGTGGGAATTGATGGAGCAGCGGGCGATGGCGCCTGCACACCCCATCAATCCGCAGCTCGTCGCGTGGGACTTGTCGCCGCGTCTTCCGGACGGCGCCATCATCACGTCCGACTCGGGCTCTTGCGCCAATTGGTATGCGCGCGATCTCAAGATCAGGCCCGGCATGATGTGCTCGCTTTCGGGCGGGCTCGCGTCAATGGGCGCGGCCGTGCCTTACGCGATCGCCGCAAAATTCGCGCATCCGGGGCGCCCTGTGATCGCGCTCATCGGCGACGGCGCGATGCAGATGAACAACATGGCCGAGTTGATCACCGTCGCCAAATATTGGCGGGAATGGAGCAGCCCGAACTGGATCTGCTGCGTATTCAACAACGAAGATCTCAATCAGGTCACGTGGGAACAGCGTGTCATGGAAGGCAATCCTAAGTTCGAGGCGACCCAGAATATCCCTGACGTCCCTTACCACCGCTTCGCGGAATTGATCGGGTTGAAGGGCATTTTCGTCGACGATCCAGACCGGCTTGCGGCGGCGTGGGACGAAGCGCTGTCCTGCGACCGTCCGGTCGTGCTGGAGGTCAAGACAGATCCTGAAGTGCCCCCGCTGCCGGCTCATATCTCGCTCGAACAGGCGCGAAATTTTGCGACGACGCTTTTCAAGGGAGATCCCGAGCAGAGCCGTCTCATAAAGGGAACGGCGAGGCAGGTTCTCGCGTCCGTTCTTCCCGGCCGGGAAGAATGATTCCGCAGCCGCGCACGGCGACGCCGAAACTGGCCGGCGCATTCGTTCTAGGAGTCGTTTGCGCCGAAGCGGCGCGCCTCGCCGGCGTGCTTCCACGGCAGCGCGCGCCGGCAGCTGGACCTTCGCGAGCGCGTAGACTGCCCAAGAGGGCGCGCGCGTTAGAGGGCTCGGCCGCGCTGCTCGCCGCCTCGGTCCTCGCTGACAGCGCCGTCGAGCACTATCGAGGGTCGTTTGAAAATCCAGGAATGTTCGCGCCTATGGTCAGCTCGGCGCTGACGCTACTTGCCGGCGGTGAAGGCGCGACGTTCGGCGCGGCGCGGGCGCGCGCCTTTCGGAAAAGCGCTTTCGCCATGGCCGTTGCGGTTGGCGCGATTGGCGCCGGGTTTCACGTCTATGACGTCTTTCGCCGACCGGGAGGGATGAGCTGGTTGAATCTCTTCTATGGCGCGCCGCTCGGCGCGCCGGCGGCGCTTTCCGTCGCGGGCGTTCTCGGCCTATGCGCGGAGCGCCTCGGCGCTGGCGCGACGCGGCTCTTTGGCCTTCCCGCGGGGCGCGCGCTGGCGGCGCTCAGCAGCTTCGCGCTTGCGGGAACAGTGGCGGAGGCGGCGCTCCTGCATTTCAGGGGCGCCTTCCATAATCCCTTCATGTGGATTCCGGTGACGCTGCCGCCGGTGGCGTCAGGGTTGATGGCCAAGGCTGCCCTTCAACGACCGTCCAAACCGCGCCATCCGCTGACGCGCGCCTGGCTGTGGGTCACCGCGACTGCCGGCTTTATTGGCGTCGGATTTCACGCCTATGGGGTTTCGCGCGCGATGGGCGGCTGGCGCAACTGGAGCCAGAACGTCGTCGACGGACCGCCCTTGCCAGCGCCGCCTGCCTTTTCCTCGCTCGCGCTTTCCGCGCTCACAGCGTTATCGCTTTTGGAAGAGAGCGGCGCCTGAGGCAAGCGCCGCAGAGGCCGACGCATGGATACGCCGTATCGAGATTATGACGTCCTCGCCAAATGGGACACAGTTTCGTTCGACGATCGAACACGCGAGGAGCTGACCCGGCGACTGCACGGCGGTCTCGAACGGCGCTTCCTGACAAAAGAGGAGTTCGAGCTTCTCGCCGCGATCGTCGAGCGACTGGTTCCCGTCTTTTCCGATGGCGTTCGCCCGCCGATTGCGCATTGGATCGACGGTCGCTTGTTCCAAAACTTCGGCGAAGGTTTTCGATATGCGGGCGAGCCGCCGATGCGCGAGAGTTGGCGCAAAGGCCTCGCGGCGATTGACGCGGAGGCGCGCCGTTTCTTCGCAGTGAGCTTCACCATGCTCGACGCCTCGCGAAAGGACGCGACGTTGCGCGCCATTCAAAAGGGCGACGTCGACGCCGCCCTCTGGCGCGGTCTACGCCCAGTTCTGTTCTTCTCCCATACGCTGCTGAAAACCATCGCGGGGCTTGCTTATGCGCATCCGTCGGCGTGGAGCGACATCGGCTTTGGCGGTCCGGCCAGTCCGCGCGGCTATGTGCGTCTCGGCTTCAACCAGCGCGATCCATGGGAAGCGGAAGAATCTCGATGAACGTCGAGCGTCCGCGCGCAAAGGATGGACGCGCGCCAGACGTTTTCAGGCCGGGCGGCTGGACGCCGATGCGGCAATACGCCGAACGCGAGCCCGTCGATTTCCTCATTGTCGGCGCGGGAGCCGGCGGCGCGACGCTCGCATGCAAGCTCGCTGAAAAAGGCTTCTCGGTTGTCGTGCTCGACGCCGGACCGTTCTGGCGACCTCTCGACGATTTCGCCTCCGACGAGCTGGCGCAGCAGACGCTCTATTGGACCGACGACCGCATCACCGGCGGAGAAGATCCGATCGCATTAGGCGGAAACAACTCCGGTCGCGGCGTCGGCGGCTCGACGATCCACTTCAGCATGATCTCGCTTCGGTTCCGACCGGAATGGTTCAAGTCGAAGAGCGAACTCGGCTACGGGTTCGACTGGCCGATCTCGTACGAGGAGATCGCGCTTTATTACGAAGAAGTGGAGGAGGCGTTGCAGGTCGCTGGCCCGGTGAACTATCCTTGGGGTCCGGCGCGCCGACGCTATCCCTATAGGCCGCACGAGGTGAACGCGGCGGGGCTCGTTCTGGCTCGGGGCGCAGAGAAGCTCGGGGTGAAGTGGGCCGCGACGCCGCTTGCGACGGTTTCGGCGCCGCGCGGCAAATCTCCCCCATGCGTCTACCGTGGCTTCTGCAACTTCGGCTGTTCGACGAACGCCAAACAGAGCGCGCTCATCGTCTGGATCCCGCGCGCGCTTCACGCCGGCGCGGAGGTGCGCGATCTTGCGATGGCGGGGCGCATCGAGCTGGACCAACAGGGGCGGGTGTCCGGCGTCGAATATTTTCGCGAGGGCGATTGGCGTTTTCAGAAGGCGCGCAACGTCGTCGTCGCCGGCTATGCGATCGAAACGCCGAGGCTGCTGCTCAACTCGGCTTGTCCGCAGTTCCCACAGGGGCTCGCGAACAGCTCCGGCATGGTCGGCACGCATCTTCTCACGCACGCGGGGCCGGGCGCCTGGGCGACATTCGACGACGAGATTCGCTGGTACAAGGGGCCGCCCAACATGGCGGTCACCGAACATTGGAACTACACGGATGAGGGCAAGGACTTCCACGGCGCCTACGCTTTCATGAGCCAGGGACCCTTGCCGATGGCCTGGGCGCAAGTCCTTGCGACCTCGCGCGGCCTGTGGGGCGACGAGCTGCGGCGAGAGATGCAGAAATACAATCACACAGCCGGATTCGTTCCCGTCGCCGAGACTGAGGCGCGGCAAGAGAACCGGGTCGAGCTTGCGGAGGACACGGATCAGTTCGGCCTGAGGATTCCGCGCGTCACATTCTCCTATTCGGAAAATGATCTCCGCTTGCAGCGCCATGCGGTTCGCTTCATGAGCGAGATGCTTGAGGCTGCGGGCGGCTACGACATCTGGATCAACAGCGACACCAGCCATATCCTCGGCACATGCCGCATGGGCGACGATCCGCGAACGAGCGTCGTCGACGCGGACGGCCGCTGTTGGGATATTCCCAATCTGTGGATTTGCGACGGCTCGGTTTTTCCAACCTGCGGCGGCGTCAACCCGTCTTTGACGATTCAGGCGCTCGCCTGCAGGATATCTGACCGCATCGCTAGCCTCGCGGCGTCGGGACAGATCTAGCGCCATTTGGCCGGCGCAAGGCCCGCGCTTGGACGCCTCCGCGCGAACGGCCGAGAAGGAATGCGCCCGCAAGCAAGCCCAAGCCCGCGAGCAACGCTCCGCTGCGCAGATGGAAGGGATCGACGGCGATGAGGTCATTCTTGGCGCCCTCCGTGAAGCGGCCGCGCGCCCCATGGTCCTCGCTCGCCGGCCCCAGCAGTTCGTCGGGGTCGCCGGGCAGGACAGGATCGTCGGAAATCTGCTGTTCGTATGAGTGACGCGCGAGATAGCGATCGGTAAATCCCGGGGCAGCTATTGCTCCCGCAATCGCCTGCAGAGTCGGCAAGCCGAGCCACAGCTCACGCGGGATGTGGGACGACAGCGCAATGTTTACGACCGCCTGCGCCACGGCCTCCGGTTCGTAGCAGGCGCCGATCGGTTGGTGGCGATGCGCGAAGTGCATGTGCGACCAGTCGAATTGCGGCGTATTGACGCCTGGCAGCTGAACCATCGTCAGTCGAATGGGACTACGATCATGGATCAATTCGGTGCGCAGCGAATCCGTAAATCCACGAATGGCGAATTTCGACGCGCAATAGGCGGATTGCAGCGGTATCGCGCGGTAGGCGAGCGCGGAGCCGATCTGAATGATGGTTCCTGCGCCGCGCGGGCGCATATGGCGAAGCGCCGCCAGCGTCCCATGCACATATCCGAGATAGGTGACTTCCGTCACCCGCTTGAACTCTTCAGCGGATATGGTGTCGACAGGCCCGACCACGGTCTCCATGGCGGCGTTCACCCAAACGTCGATCCGGCCCCATCGATCGGCGACATGTCGCGCGGCGGCGTCAACCTGCTTGGGATCGGCGACGTCGGTCGTTATCGCGAGTGGCTCGCCGCCAAGCCGCTCGACATCCTCGCGCGCGCCGTCAAGACCGGCTTGACCCCGCGCAAGAAGGGCGACTCGGAATCCTCGCTGAGCGAAAGCCGCGGCGATCGCGCGTCCAACGCCCGCAGACCCGCCGGTGACGACGGCGACGGGGGCGTCATTGCTTGATGTATCTCGTTCAGTCTGGTCTGCGGCGTTTTCCATCGAATTTTCCTTGGCTTTGTTCGCGCTTGGCTCAGCGGGTCAGAAACTCCGGCCCGAGCGCGCTTATGGAAGGAGCCCCCAAGAGGCCAAGATCGCGATCGATCTCCTCGCGCAAAATGTCGATCGCGCGTTCGACGCCGGGTTCGCCCGCCGCCGACAAGCCGTAAAGCGTCGCGCGGCCAAGCAGCACGGCGTCGGCTCCGAGCGCCAGCGCCTTCACCACGTCCGTTCCACGGCGAATGCCGCCGTCCACGATCAGCGCGTTGCCTTTGCGAATAACGCCGCGCGCCGCAGGCAGCGCGTCCAATCCGGAGATCGTCCAATCCAATTGCCGTCCGCCGTGATTGGAGAGAATGACGCCATCGGCGCCGATCGCCATGGCACGCTCGACGTCATGAATATTGAGCAAGCCCTTGATCAGCAGCTTGCGTGGCCAGAGGGCGCGAATCCGCGCCATCTCGTTCCAGTCAAGCGCACGATCCATATTCGCGCGAATCCAGAAGGCGCTCTCGAAAAAGCCCCTATGATCCTTGGGAACGTAATCGATCAGATTGGCGAAAGAGGGCATCCCTTGCCGCAATGTGGTCGCGATCCATTGCGGATGCAGCGCGGCTTCAAGGAGCGAAGCCAGCGAGAGCCGTCCAGGATGCGCGAAACGGCGTTCTTCCCATTCTCGATCGCCGTAAAACTGCGCGTCGATCGTCACGACGAGGGCTTCGCAGCCGGCCTTATCCGCGCGGTTGATCAGATCGTCGCGTATCCAGCGGTCGCCAAAGACGTAGAGCTGCCACCAATGCCGCAGTCCCGGAATCGCGGAGATGTCTTCCATCGGGTCGTTCGACATGCTGCTTTGTATGAAGGGAATGCCGGCCTTTGCCGCGGCGCAGGCCAAGAGCACATCCGCCTTGCTCCAAAATAGTCCGTTCAGGCCGGTCGGCGCGATTGCAAACGGAAGCGGCATGGAGCGGTTCAGCAAGGATACGCTCAGATCGCGATGCGAGACATCGACCAAAGCTCGAGGCAACAGGCGGTAGCTGGCAAGCGCCGCAAGATTGCGCGAGAGGGTCGCCTCTTCTTCCGCCCCGCCTTCCAGATACTCGAGGGCAAAATCCGGCAAGCGGCGATGAGCCATCGCCCTGAGATCATCGATGGTGCGCGCGTGCTCAAGAGCGTGGCCAGCGTAGAACTTGCGTCGTGGCGTCGCCTTCACCGTCGCGGGGCTTGCGTCGAGCCGGGCCGCCGCGGCGCCCGCTTCCACTTGAGATGATGCGCCATTCTCGCGGCGCAGAGCGCGCAACAACGGCTTCATGACGGCGCCTCGTCCGCGAAGAGGTTTGGCGAACGTCCTTCTACGCCGGGCCGACAGCGAAAAATGCCGCCTGCATGAGGCTCCTGCTGTTTTGAAACGCCTTGCGACGCGGAGGTGACATAGAGCGAGCGATAATCTGCGTCTCCGAACGCGCACATCGTCGGTTGACTGACGGGCAGACGAATTTCGCGGTTTATGGCGCCATCTGGCGCGATGCGCACGATGCGTCCGCCGCCATACAGCGCGCTCCAGTAGAAGCCCTCGCTGTCGATCGCGGCGCCGTCGGGCTTTCCGTCCGATCGCTCGAAATGCGCAAAGGCTCGCGGAGACGATAGGGCGCCGCTTTCAATGTCGAAATCAAAAGCCGTCACCGTGCGCGTGGGCGTATCCGCAAGATACATGATGCGATTGTCCGGACTCCACGCCATGCCGTTGGCGATCACCGCACTCGCGGCCGCCGGACTCAGCGCCTGTCCATGAGCAAGAAAATGAATCGGCGCCGCGCCACCGATGGGGCCGGCGGCGCTTGCGCTGCGCTCGCCGGTCGCGCTCGGCAACGGGTCGTATTTCGCGCCAATCCAAAAGCGGCCGCGAGCGTCGCATTTGCCTTCATTGAATCGGTGCGTGAGCGGATTGTAGGGAAGCGCATTGAGCGAGGCGAAACCGCCTTCAAACAGTGAAATCCTTGCAAGTCCCAGCCGCAAGGCGGCGAGAATGTCGCCGCTGCGGCAAAGCGCAAAGGCGCCGATCTGGCATGGCATGACCCACCGCTGGTCCTCGCCGGCGCCGGGATCAAATCTATGTAGAGCAGGCTCTTCGATGTCGATCCAATAGAGGCGCTGCTCGCGCTCGGACCATGTCGGGCTTTCGCCGGTGATCGCGCCCGCGTCATGCACGAGCTCCACCTGCGCAAAATGTTCAAAGCGCGACGTCATCATCTAACTCGAGCCCGATTATTGTCGTGCAGGCGTAGAAGTTAGGGCGGCGCCGGAATCAGTCACCCCGCGAGACCCTGAGGATCAAGCGTGTTCCGACTGCTCCGCTTTGATATTGGGCGTTTGCGAGGGATAAGCGCGCGGACGCCGCGCCAAGGGAACAGTGAGGCACACGCTCTGCGCCGGCAAGACCTCGCGCCAATCCTGGATTAGCTGCTTGTAGGCCTTCCCAACCGGACGCGGCTTTCGGTCGAGATCATATAGACCCAAAGGATTCACATGTCCCCGCTTCTCGCGCAGCGCGATGTCCCAGTCCACTTGATCTGTCAGCGAATACCAAGTGAATCCGACGATTGGCACGCCGCTATTGCGCACGCGTAGAACGTTCGCCCATTCCTTGCGAAGCCAATAAGTCGCTTCGTTTCCGTCCGGGCCTTCGCAGGTGTTTGTCTCCGTGTGCATGACCGGCAGACGATACCGGTCATAATACTGGCGCGTGATTTCATTGTATCCGAAGATTTCACCGCAGGACTCGGTCTTGCCTTTGGCGTCGACCATGTGCTCGTTCCTGCTGTAATAGTCGTTGCCCATAATGCAGTGACTCTTGAGATGTTCGTTCATGAAGAAATCGTACTCCTGGTCGGTCATTCCGTTGTCCGCCAGGAATCGATACATTTCGGAATTCACTCTGTGCCCATAATTGAGATCAAGCGAAAGAAAGCGGCGCTCGTTCAAGATCTCCGCGGGCCCTATGGCTTTGGGGTTGGCGGCATGAAAATATTCCGTTGACTCGCTTTGCACGAAAATCGCGTCCGGCCGCACCGCAAGGATGGCATGCATGGCGAGGACGTTGGCTTTGACGATATGTTTGAGCGCCGTCACGAAACTCCTGTCGCTTTGCAATTGCTCGTTCCACCAGCCATAGGCGGCGGAGAAGGTGGCGCAGACGAACATTTCATTGACGGGCGTATAGAGCTGCACCCAAGGATAGCGCTCGGCGAAGGCTCTCGCGTAACGGGCGAAGAGTTCGGGAAAATCGGGATTTTGAAAGTTCCCGATCCAATCCGGCGCCCCGAAATGACAGAGATCGGCGATGGGGATAATTCCGCGCGCGTCGAGTTCGCCAAAGGTCAGGTCGGCGAACTCCCAATCGAAGCGATTGGGACCCAAAAAGACCTTGTAGAGCGGCGGACCGTATCGCAGGCACCCGATACGAAGCTCGTCCTGAACAAGAGCAAAGTCTTCGCGCCAGCATTGGTAATGCCTGCACGCCTCCATCTCGTCGACGCGCTTGCGGCCGTTATCAATGGTCGGACTGCTGTTTTCGATGCCTGTGCTGAACATGAAATGCGTCATCGTCGGGCTCCTCGAAGAGCGCACACGATGGCTAGCTATAGAGCCTTGCCGGAATTGAAAGCGCTCAGGCGAGAAAAGCTGCTGCGCTCACGTCCCGGCCCCGCTTTGGCGAGCGTCTTGACGAACATTCGATCGCGCTTGCGGCAATGCGCGGCGTGTCTGCGAGGGGCGCTCCCTCAAGACGCGCCGTGATGTTTCTGCATCACTGCCGAGAAAAAGATGCGCCAGAGAATGGCGCGCCATTTCATCGGCTTGCTGAAAAGCAAGTTTGACGCTTACTATCAGCGACGTTCCCGCAGGGCGCGGTTAAGCCGATGATGGCGCGTTCGCGCTCGACTGGCGTGACCCTTCGCAGTAATGGCCCATGTTTGCTGCGGAGTTTGCAAGTGTCATTTCGTTCAGCCTTGGCCTGCGTCCTGACTGCAATATTAGCGGCGGCGCCTCCCTTCACTGCGCTGGCGCAAACCGCGCTTCCCACAATCCAAGTCGGCGCGCATCGGGCCGCCCCGGCGGCGCGTTCCCATGCGTCCGCGCCGGGACGACCCGTCCATGCGCCGCCGCAACCGCCCCGCCCGTCGCCAATTGTCGCCGCGATCGCGCGCCCCGCGCCGCCTGCGGGCCCGACGCCGCCGCCAATCACCGCCTCAAGCGAGAAGTTCTTCACGGGCAAGGAGGTCAACGCGCTTCCCTTCGCGCGCCCCGGCGACGCGCTGGAGATCGTGCCCGGACTCGTCGTCACCCAGCACAGCGGCGAAGGCAAGGCGAATCAGTATTTCCTGCGCGGCTTCAATCTCGACCATGGCACTGATCTCGCGATCTATCTCGACGGCATGCCGCTCAATATGCGCACCCATGGTCATTCGCAGGGTTACGCCGACAGCAATTTCCTGATTCCCGAACTCCTGTCCTACGTCCTCGCCCACAAGGGTCCCTATGACGCGCAGGACGGCGACTTCTCGTCGGCGGGTTCGATCTACATGCAATATAAGGACAGGATCGACAAAGGCTTTTTCCAGCTCACCGGCGGGAGCTTCGCTTATGCGCGCGCGCTCGCCGTCGCGCCTTACCAGGATTTCGCCGGCGGCTCCGCTTATGGCGCGGTCGAAGCGCAATATTACAATGGACCCTGGGAGCGCGGCGACAATATGCGGCGCCTCAACAGCGTGTTGCGCTGGTCGCGCGGCACGCAGGAAGACGGCGCCTCCGTGACCTTCATGGGCTACGCCAACAAATGGTATGGAACGGACCAAATTCCGAGTCGCGCGGTCAGCGCCGGGTTGCTGTCGCTATGGGGCACGATGGACCCAACCGCCGGCGGCGCGACCTCGCGCTTCTCGCTCTCGTCGCGCTGGAGTCAGATTGACGGCGATCACGCCACGCGCGTCGAAGCCTATGTCGTCCATTCGACCTTGGACCTCTACAGCACTTACACCTATTTCCTGGCGCATCAGAATTTGGGCGACCAGATCCGTCAGTTCGACGATCGCACGGTCGTCGGCGTTAACGCGCAGCATGCGATCAGATGGGCCGATGTGAATGGCGCGCCGGTCGAGACCCGCGTCGGCTTTCAGGGCCGCTACGACGACATTCGTCTAGGATTGCAGGAGAGCGTCCGTCGACAGCTCTATGACACGCTCAGCAACAATGCCGTCGGCGAAGGCAGCATCGGCCTTTGGACCGATACGGCCGTGCGCTGGACGCCCTGGCTGAAGACTGTCGCGGGGGCGCGCTTCGACTATTACAACGCCGCTGTAAGCTCCCGCCAGACGCTATTGGACGCGCCAAAACTCGCGGCGAGCGCCGGCCTGCCGGCCTTCCTACTCACGGGACCGTTCAATCAGGGCGTCAAGAATGCGTCGCTGTTCAGCCCGAAGCTCTCGATCATCGTCGGCCCGTTCTACAAGACGGAATTCTACGCCAATTACGGCGAAGGCTTCCATTCGACCGACGCGCGGGGAACGGTGCTGCGATTCTCGACGGCTGAACTCGCGGACAATGACGGCTTCGTTCAGGCGGCCTCGATTCCGCTGCTGGTGAAATCACGCGGCGCCGAGATTGGCGCCCGCACGAAATTCATCGAAGGGCTCGATTCCAGCATCAGCCTGTTCTGGCTCAATCTCGAATCGGAGAACCAGTTTGTCGGCGATAGCGGCACGACGATCTTCGGTCGCCCCAGTCGCAGATATGGCCTCGAACTCGCCAACAAATACGCCCCGAACAGCTGGATCAGATTTGACGGCGATGTGGCGCTCGTGCAGGCGCGCTACCGCGGCGTCGACGTTGCGCAGACTCTGGCGTGGCTCGATTTGATGACGCCTGACGCATTGCCCTATGGAACATATCTCGGCAATGCGCCCGGCAATTATCTGTCGAACGCCATCGCGGTGACGGCGATGGGCGGATTGGAGATCGGCGAGGCGACAGGCTGGTTCGGCGCGCTGAAATATCGCTATTTCGGCGCCAGGGCGCTAACCGAAGATGGCTATTTCAATTCCCCGGCGACCGGCTCGCTGAACGCGCGACTGGGCTATCGATGGGCGGATGGCTGGCGATTGCAGTTCGACGCCTTCAACGTTTTCAACTCTCGCTCCGACCAGATCACATTTGCCTATGGCTCGCTCCTGCCAAGCGACCCTCTTTACGCGCAATGCGTCGCCGGCGTCGCTCCCACCCAGGTTTGCGGCGTCGGCGTCATGGACCGCCATCTTAAGCCGCTCGAGCCCGCGGCTGTGCGCGTGACGCTGAGCGGACCGCTTAACTTCGATGCTTCGTTCTCCGGTCTGCCCGATCGCGCGGGGCTTTGCTCGCAGTTGCCGAACTGATCGCCGCCGGTCCCGCCCTCCGCGATGCGCCGGTTCCACACGTCAGCGACGCCTTCAGAGCGAAGATCGGCGATTGAACGCAGCCAGGCCCCAACCGTGGATGTGACGGCAGGGCGCCGTTGTGTGGCGCCTCTGCCACAGTAACGCCGCAAGTGGAGGGGGGTGGGCTGAATAACCCTCATTCGGTTTGACTGCCCAAGCGCTGGCGGATTTTCATCGCTTTGGTTCGAGGCAAGGCTCAATCCGATTCGGGGAAGACAAATGAACAAGGCAGCTGTCACCGTTTTGGCCTTGACGCTGGCGGCCGGATCGGCCATAGCCGCCGACCTTCCGTCCTTCAAGGCGCCGCCGCTAGCCCCGCCGCCGCCGCCGCTGTGGACGGGTTTTTATGTCGGCCTGAACGCCGGCGGCACATGGTCAAGCAGCAACAGCACTCGGCTTGGCTCGTCTCCGCTCTGGGTGTCGAGAGATAATCCGGGTCCGAATCCGTCCGCTCCGGCCGATTACTCTGTGACTGCCGCGCTTGGCGCGTCAGGCGTCGTCTCGTCGGGCAATTCCAGCGGTTTCATCGGAGGCGGCCAAATTGGCTACAATTGGCAGGCTGGCTTCGGAGGGTATTCTTTCGTATTCGGCGTCGAGGCTGACATCCAAGGCATTGCGAACGGCGGCGGCGGCAACAATAGTTCCTGGACCAATATTCCAGCAACGGGAGCCAATGTCCTGAACGATTCGGTTCTGACGGCCGTATCCATCCGTAAGAACCTGGATTACTTGGGCACCGTGCGCGGACGTCTCGGCTATCTGATCACCCCAACGTTGCTTGTTTACGGAACGGGCGGTTTGGCCTACGGCGGCGTCAATTTTAACGTCAGCGGCTGGCAGGCAGTACTTCCCGTTCGTGCGTCCTGGCCGTCGAGTGGTTTTGGAGGCGGCGCATATTCGGATACGCGGGTCGGATGGACGGCGGGTGGCGGTCTGGAATGGATGTTCATGCCGAATTGGAGCGCCAAAGTTGAGTATCTCTACTACGACCTTGGTTCGGTTCAGATGGCCGCGGGCGTGACCGCTCAGTTTTATGACGGCAGTCTCGGCGGACCTCCCGCAGGCTTGAAATGGCTGAACGCCACGCAAGCGCGCGCCAATTACAATGGCAATCTCGTTCGCGCTGGCGTTAATTATCATTTCAACTGGGGCGCCCCTCCAGTCGTCGCCAAATACTGAACCGCTAAGTTCACCTTCCATCGCGAATCGAAGCCCGGCCGGCGACGTCCGGGCTTTTTTCGCGCCGGAGGGGCGGGAACGGGGAAAGGGTGCTACAGCGGCTTAAATCCCTCGTGAATCCCCAGCTGTGTAGAGTCCGAGCCCTTGCCGTCCGCAATTGTCCATTATCGGATTTATTTTCGGAAAATGGTCGGAGTGGCGGGATTCGAACCCACGACCCCTTGTCCCCCAGACAAGTGCGCTAACCGGGCTGCGCTACACTCCGACTGGGGCCGTTATAGTGACGCGGCGCGGCGCTGGCAACGCCCGGCTCGCTATCGCCTCGTCAGTCTGAGCAGGCGTTTGCATTCCTCGATCTCGGCCAGAACCTCGCGCAGGATGCGCGTTTGCGGCGCGGCAAGAGCGCGCGGTTCGCTGTGGGCCGAAGGCGGCGCAAAAGGCTCGTCAACTTCGACGATGGGAGCCGCGTCCGGGGCCTCGATTCCCGCCAGATTTGGATTTTGCGCGCGCAGAACGGCGAGGTCGTCGGCCGAGAGGGCGGCGTCCGTCTCGTCTTCGTCTCGCGCTGACCCGATTCGTCCCTCGCTCCCGCCCGGACGGAAAGGGGAGGGAGCCCCGGGCAGGTCCCCTTGGCGGCGCCCGGCGCCCGCCAGGACCGCCTCGACGCCAGCCTCCTTGAGGATGCGCTGCACGCCCTTGATCGTATAGCCTTCGTCGTAGAGCAGGCGGCGGATCGCGATCACCAGTTCGATGTCGCGCTCCCGGTAGAAGCGCCGCCCGCCGGCGCGCTTAAGAGGATTGATCTGCTTGAAACGGGTTTCCCAGAAGCGCAGCACATGCGCGGGAAGGTCGAGGCTCGCCGCGACCTCGCCGATCGTGCGCATCGCTTCTTCGCTCTTGCCCGACACCTGACCCCTCGACTCAAGCCGCGCTATTCTAGCATCTGCAGCGGCGCAGTTTTCAGCCAAATTAGGCAGATCCGCCGGAGACGGCCGCCGGGTGTGGACAAGCGAGGGCCGCATCCCTTAACTGGCCCCGTCATCCGCCTCCCAACCCTCGGCGTCTCATGGAAGATTGGCTGCACTTTCCCCAACCGGTTCCGGCGATCAGACACCATGCGACCGCGGCGAACGCCTTGGCGGTGCGCAACTGGCTGTGGCTCGTCGCGGGGCTGGTCTTTTTGATGGTCATCGTCGGCGGCGCGACCCGGTTGACCGAATCGGGCCTCTCCATCGTGCAATGGAAGCCTGTCACCGGCGTGCTGCCGCCGCTGTCCCAGCAGGAGTGGCAGGAGGCGTTCGAGGCATACAAGCAGATTCCGCAATATCGGGAATTGTTCCCGGACATGGACGTCGCCGGGTTCAAATACATTTACGCCTGGGAATGGGCGCATCGTCTTCTCGGACGCCTGATCGGCGTCGTTTTCGCCGTCCCGCTCATATGGTTTTGGGCGACCGGCCGCCTGCCGCGTTCGACGAAGCCGAAGCTTGTCGGCATTCTCGCGCTCGGGGCGCTCCAAGGCGGCGTCGGCTGGTGGATGGTCGCATCCGGCCTCGTCAACCGCATTGAGGTGGCGCAGGAGCGCCTCGCGATCCACCTGCTGCTCGCCGCGCTGATCTTCTCCGCCTGTTTATGGGTGGCTGGCGGCCTCGGGCCGCGCGCCGTTTCTCTCGTGCACGAGGGGGCAGGTCGGCTGAAGGCGGTCGCGCTGACGATCCTGACTTTTGTGTTTCTGCAGATTTTTGTCGGCGGCCTCGTTGCTGGATTGCGGGCGGGCCTCGTCAACAACACTTGGCCGCTGATGGACGGCGTCTTCATTCCTCCGGCCGACGTCTTGTGGCGATTGGAGCCCTTCTGGACCAATCTCGTCGACAACCCGGTCACCGTCCAATTCTTCCATCGCATGATCGCCTATCTGATCTTCGCTCTGGCGCTCGGGCATCTTCTGGACGCGTGGATGAACGCGGAAGGGCGCGCGCGCCGCGGCGCCACGATCCTGTTCGGCCATGTGCTCATGCAGATCGCGCTTGGCGTTGCGACGTTGGTGCTCGTCGAGCCGCCCTTCGCCGGCTCGCCGCATCTGGCGCTGGCGCTCGCGCATCAGGCGATCGGCATGGCGGTGCTGGCGGTCGCGACGCTGCAGGCGCGACGGCTTGTGCAAGACGTGATCACGAACTGAGGCGGTTGGCGTGCAGAATATTGCGATCCTTAATCTTCCCGGGCCAGAATTTCTCAATGTCTTCGGCCTCGTCGTCATCCTCGTGCTGGCGACCACTTACCTTTGCATTCGGCTTGCGGATCGCACCGATCGCCGCCCGCCGCCGCCGGTGCCGCAGAGCCCCGACGCGATGGAGGTCGCCTTCCTGCAGGGCGGCGTCAATCAGGTCATCCGAACGTTGATCTATGATCTTGCGCAGCGCGGCTTCGTCGTCCTCGCTGCGGAGGATCACATGATTCCTACAGACAAGCAGCCGGAGCCGGGCGAACTCAACGCCATGGAGACGCGCCTGCTCGAAGCCGTGCAGACGAAGCCGAAGGCGCATGCGCTGTTCGAAGATCGCGGCTTGCGGCGCTGGCTGCTGGAGCAGCTCGCGCCGCTACGCGCCAAACTCGCCGCGGAGGAGCTGATCAAGCCCAAGTCCGTGAAGATCTGGCGCCGGCGCGCGCAGATCGGCGGAACGCTGATCATCGTCGGCCTGGCGCTTGCCAAGATCTATGTGGAATGGACAGCGGGCGCCGTGAATGTCGCCTATCTGGTCTTTCTCGCAGCTGCGTCTGTCGCATCGCTTTTCGCGCTTGCCTATGTGCTGACCAGAACCCATGCCAGCCGTCGCGGCCACGCCTATCTCGACGCGATGCGGCTTGCCTATGGCAGCCGTCTGAAGGAGGCTGTCGGTCACATCGGATCGCCCGGACCCGAAGCGCGCGCGTTCCACGGCGCCGCGCTGTTTCTCATCGGCCTTTATGGATTCGCGCCGCTCAAAGGCACGACGGAAGCAATGTTCGCCGAAGCCTTCAGTCGCGGCTCGGGAAGCGATGGCTCCGATTGCGGAACAAGCTGCGGCGGCAGTTGCGGCGACGGCGGAGCGAGCGATGGTGGCGTCCGCGATTGACGCGCCGGCCCTGGGGTCCGGACTTGGCTACCGTCCGCAGTTTCGCGCCGATCTCTTCGCGCGACGGGAGGATGTCGATTTTGTCGAGATCATCGCCGATCATTATCTCGACGCATCAAAAGAAAAGCTCGCTGAACTCGAGCTATTAAGAGCGCATTTCCCGCTCGTCGCGCATGGTCTCGATCTCTCGATCGGAAGCGCGGACGGCGTCGACTCATGCTATCTCGATAAAGTCGCCGCGCTGATCGAACGCATCGATCCGCCCTGGTGGAGCGAACATCTTTGCTTCACGCGCGCGGGCGGAATCAGCATCGGCCATCTTGCGTCTCTGCCCTATACGCGCGAAGCGGTCGACGTCGTCGCGCGCAATATCGAAGTTGTGCGCAGGCGCATCAAGACCCCGCTGATCTTGGAAAACATCACTTGCGTGGTGCGCATTCCAGGCGGCGAAATGGACGAAGCTGAATTTTTGTGGCGTACGCTGGAGGCGACCGGATGCGGTTGGCTGTGCGACGTCGCCAACATGCATGTGAATGCGACGAATTTCGGCGTCGATCTCGAACGCGACTTCGAGCGCTGGCCATGGGACAGGCTCGTGCAAATCCACTACGCCGGCGGACGCCAGCGAGACGGCCTGCTGATCGACAGCCATGACGCCGCGACGAGCGATGCGGTTTGGCGGCTCTATGATCGTGTTGTCGCCCGTGCGCCGGTCAAGGCGGTCATTCTCGAGCGCGACGAGAAATTGCCGCCGTTCGGCGAACTCATCGATGAAGTGGCGCGTGCGCGACGAACGCTCGTGGAGAACGGGCGATGGCGTTAGCGCAGACGCAGGCGCTGCTCGCGCGCCTGTTCACCGACGGTGATCTGCGGCGGGAGTTCTTCGAAGCGCCGATCGCCGTCGCGACGCGCTTTGGCCTGAGCATGCGTGATACGCAGCGCCTCGCCGGAATCGACCGTCGCGAAATCGAAGCTTTTGCGCAGAGCCTGATCGGCAAACGCGCGCTTTATGCGCGCAGGGCGCTGCCGCTCACGGCGCGCGCATTGGGCGATCGTTTCGATGCGCTTTTCCGCCAGGCGATCCGCGGCGCCGCGCGAGAGGCGACAGATCGCTCGGACGCGGCGGCGCTGACTGCATTTCTCGATCGGCGTGTCGCAAGGTGCGAATTGGAGCCGCCCTGGGTCGCCGACCTCGCGCGTTTCGAATTGGCCTTCATCGATGCCGGGCGTTCCGGCGCGGCGCTTTTTTTCCGAGCGTTCGACTTCGATATCGTGTCGATCACGAACGCTCTCGCGAAGGGCGTAGGCGTGAGCGCCGTTCGCCGAAGAACGTTTGGCGTTTGGGCGCGCGCGCCGCGAGGCCGGCTGCGCTGGCGGCTATTTCAGCCTTAAGCCCTGCGCAAAACTTCCGGCATTTCGGCGTGGCGCCGCTCGGCGACGACATCAACCATGCGCTCGGCGCCGCGATCCCGCGCTTCCTGGTTTTGCGCCTTGGCGAAGTCTTCGCTGGCTTCCTTGAACTGCGTTTCGGCCTCTTCGAGTTGCCCGCGCAGTTCCGTGATCGACGCAACGATGTTGTCGCGTCGCGAGCGCGCCGCCCGCGCATAGGTCGGATAAGCGAAATGATTGGGATCGTCGATGTTGGCGCGCCGCTCTTCCTGACCGATTTCACGCTCGAGCTCATTGGCCATGCGCGTGAATTCGCCAATCATTGCATTCAATTGGATGACGCGCCGACGTTTTTCCTCGGCCTGGAACCGTTTGAGACGGACAAGCGTATCCCGCGACTTCATGCGACAAGCTCCATTACGCAACTTATGCGAAACAAATCCTTAACTCCGCGAGACAAGGCTTAATATGCCCGGTGGAAGTTGCTCGTTTGTTACCGAAATCGAATTTTTGAATTCTTCGCCTCTGTGTGTCTTCGGCGCACTATCTCAAGCGAGGGGCGCTTTGGAGGCCCAAGCTATGCGAAATCTTGCTGCAGTTCTTGCGGGCGCGGCCATAAGCCTCGCAGCTCCCATCGCCGTAATGGCGGAAGCTCCAGGCTTCGTGTTCTCGCAAGACAAACTCGAATGGCAGGCAGGTCCGCCGGAACTGCCGGGCGGCGCTGAAGTCGCGATGCTGTTCGGCAATCCGATGCAAGGCGGACCGTATATCCTGCGCATGCGCGCGCCGAAGGGATATAAGATAGGGCCGCACAAGCACAGCGGAATCGAAACCATGACCGTCTTGACGGGCGCTGTCCGCTACGGTCAGGGAAATCCGCTCGAATCGAACGCCGAGAAGACGCTTTCCGCCGGCGGCTTTGCGGCGACGCCCGCGGAAGCGGGCCATTGGTTGAGCTTCGACGACGACACGGTGATACAAGTGACCGGCGTCGGCCCCTGGAACATCACCTATCTTGATCCGCGCGACGATCCTCGCGCGGCTCAGCGGTAGATCACACGGGCTCCTTGGCGCGCGCCGTCGACGCCGCGGCGCCGCCATAGCGGCGGTAGACAAAGTCCGGCGCCGCGATATGCGATTCGACTTCGGCGTAAGCGGCGAAGCGCGCATGGTCCGGCGACAGATGGCAGGCGGGGTCTGTCGCTGCCGCATCGCCGGCGATCGCGAACGCCTGACAGCGGCAGCCGCCGAAATCGATTTCGCGGCGCTCGCAAGAACGACAGGGCTCCTTCATCCAGTCCGTGCCGCGGAAGGCGTTGAAGGCCGCGCCATGTCGCCAGATGTCGCCGAGCGGTCTCTCGCGCACATTGTCGAAGGTGAGTCCCGGCAAGGTCTGCGCGGCGTGGCAGGGCAGGGCCTTGCCGGATGGCGTCACCGCCATGATCGAACGCCCCCAGCCGCCGGTGCAGGCCTTCGGCCGCGTCGCGTAATGATCGTGGATGACGAAATCGAAATTGAGCACGCCGGCGAGACGCTTCTTCGCCGCGTCGACGATGCCGACCGTTTCCATGAAGGCTTCGCGCGTCGGGATGAGCGCGGCGCGGTTCATCTGCGCCCAGGCGTAATATTGAATATGCGCGATCTCGATGCGCTGTGCGTCGACCTCGACGGCGAAGTCGATGATCTGCGGCAGATGCGTGATGTTCTGGCGGTGCATCGGCGCATTGATCGTCAGTCCCATGCCGAATTCGCGCGTCCATCGCGCGACGTCGCGCTTCTTGGCGACGCCGCCCTGATAGCCCGAGATTCGGTCGGCGCTCTCAGAAACGACGTCCTGAATGGAGACCTGCACATGATCGAGGCCGATCTCGGCGAGACGCTGCAGCCGCTCGCGCGTAAGCAGAACGGCGGAGGTGACGAGATTGGTGTAGAGTCCCGCGTCGACCGCGTGCGCGAGTATCTCTTCAAGATCGCGTCGCACAGTCGGTTCGCCGCCGGAAAGATGCAGCTGCAGCGCGCCGATCGACGCCGCCTGACGGAAGGTCTCGCCCCATTCATCGGCGGTGAGTTCCGTATTCGAGCGCTCCAGTTCAAGCGGATTGGAGCAATAGGGACATTGCAGCGGGCAGCGATGGGTCAGCTCGGCGAGCAGCCCCGCGGGTCCGCCCGCGAATGGCGCGATCGACGCGGCGAAGGCGGACGGCGGCGGCGCCGCAAATTCGTCGGTTCCGTCGCGCAGCAGCCGCTTGTCGGCGAGCCCCTGCAGCAGCGCGGTAACGTCGCGCGTGATAACGTCGAGCGGCGCGGAATATTGCTGTGCGAGGCGCGCGCAAAGATCGGCGAGGCGCGTCGCGCCATCAATCGCGCGCAGCACGATGAGCCCAATCGGATCGAGTTCATAGGCGCGCTCGGGCGCGAGAATAACCGTTCGAGACCGCGCGCGGTCTTCATGCAGCCGCGCGTAGCGCGTGAAGGCCGGACGCGAGTCCGGGCCGATCACGAACCGCGCGGCCTGCGCCTCAGACACTGGCTTCTCCTGGCCGCCATGCGCCGGGCGGGATCAGCCCGGGCGTGACGTAGGCGTGATGTAATGCGTCAAGCTGCGCCCACAAGACGTCGCATTTGAACCGCACGGCGCCGACGCAGGCTTCCTGTTCGGCGCGCGTCCTGGCGTTATCGAGCACATAGCCGAGCGCAAACTCCGAATCGCGCGGCGCCTGCGTCAGTCGGCGCTTGAAATAGGCCATCACCTGGTCGTCAACGAAATCGTAATTTTCCAGCATTCCGACGATGCGTTCGCGATGGATCGACGGCGCGAAGAGTTCGGTCAGCGAAGATGCGACCGCAACGACGAGCGGCTGCTCGACGACAAAGCGCACATAGGCTTCAACGGCGAATTTCGTCGCGGGCAGGGCGCCGCGCCGAGAGGTCACGTAATCGCGCGAGAAGCCGAGCGCGTCCGTCAGCACGAGCCATCGCTCGATGCCGCCGCCTTCTTCGCCGAGGCCGTCATGATCGTGGATGCGATGTATCCACTCGCGGCGCAGCTCGCGATCATGGACGCGGCTCATGAAGGCGGCGTCCTTGCGCGGCACCGCCTCCTGGTAGCAGTAGCGGTTCAGCGCCCAGGCGGCGACCTGCTCCTTCTTGAGCTTGCCGCCGTGCAGCAATTTATGAAACTCATGCTTATCGTGATAGCGCTCGGCGCCGACGGCGCGAATCGAGGCTTCGAATTCGTCACGGGCGAGCGGCGCGGCGCCGCGCCAATCAATGGCTACGATCTCGTTCACAGGTCGACCTCCATGCCATCCTCGCCGATTTCCCAGCCGGCCGCTTGAGCGATCGCATATTCGTCCGAGAATTCGTTGAGCAGAGGATTGGAATTGTTGATGTGCACATAGATTTTGCGCTTTACGTCGAGCGGTTCAAACGCGGCGATGGAGCCGTCGGCGCCGCTGACATTGATATGACCCATGCGCGAACCGGTCTTGCCGAGCAGGCCTTGCTCGATCATCTCGTTTTCGTGGAAAAGCGTGCCGTCGAAGAACACCAGCTTGGCGCCCCGAAGCCGCTCAGCGAGATCCGCGTCAACCTTGGCGCATCCGGGAATGTAAAAGAATGAGTCGCCAGTTCCGGTTTCGATGATCTCAAGCCCCAGCGTGTCGCCGGCGCTCGTGCCGAAATTCGGCGCGTTGGCGTTCTCGAGATAGAGCGCGATCTTGCCCGGAACGGGAAAGGCGCGGATCGCGAGCCCAAGATCAATGCCCGCTCCGGTGACAGGCGTCGCTTTCTCTGTGTGCAGCTCAATGCGGGGCACGAGCTGCGTCTGCAGGATCGTGAAAATCGGATTGGCGCCGAGCGCATCGAGAACGCGTCCTGCGGCGTAGAGGCTGAACGGCTGCGCTTCTCGCATGTTGAGAAGACCCGCGACATGGTCCACGTCGCCATTTGTCAGCGCGACCGCCTTGATCGGGCTCGCGCGCAGACCGTCATCGGGAGCGGGAGCAAGCTCGGGCGCGGCGGCAATTTGCTGGCGCAGATCAGGCGAGGCGTTGAGGAGCAGCCAGTCGGCGCCGTTGACGCTCACCGCCAATGACGACTGTGTGCGCGGCAAAAAGCCGGGCGCTCCGGCGCGGACAGCCCGGCAATTGGCGCAGTTGCAGTTCCATTGCGGGAAGCCGCCGCCGGCGCCCGACCCCAAGATTCTGATCCGCATTGGCTTTTCGACATAGCGGGCGCGCCGCCACGTCGGATCTCCCTGAGTGTTATTTTCCTAGCACTATGCGCAGGCGACCCACATTCGCGCAAGTGCGACCGATTTGCGCGGGCTACATGAAATGTCGAGATTTTTTCCCTGTTGCGGCGGGCGTCTCGCCCCGGTTTCGTCGCTTTCCCAGGTCACAAGAGGGAACGGTGAGGCCAAGGCGCCTCAGGTCGAAGCGCGCCGCTGAGGATTCAGTTCCGAGCAGGCGCTGGATCGAGCCAACCAATTTGCGCACTCATGGAAAAGAAACGCTGACGCGCTTAAGCGCGCTCTTGATCGCGGCGTCGCTTGCCGGCTGCGTGTCGGACGGCATGCGCATGGTCGACGGCCACGTCGGCAACGCCGTCTCTCTTGTCTCTGGAGCCCAGGGGGAGCCGTCAAATGTCGCGATTTTCGTCGCTTCGACGCGGCGTTCCGAAGGCGCGACAGACGACGGCCGCGCGCATTTTTCACTAACCTCGATTGGCGTCCCGCTCAACCATCGTGCGGGAAGCCTTGAGCGTCCAAGCTTCGGCGGCGCCGATCGGCGTCGGCATTTCACCGTGCTGTCGAAGCGCAACATGGATGAGCGGGAGTTCTACGGCGAAGTCGCCTCGCATGTCTCGGGGCGCATCGGCAATTCGCGCGACGTGCTGCTTTACGTGCACGGCTTCAACACGGGAGTCGAGGAGGCGCGATATCGTCTGGCGCAGATTGTCGCCGACGGACGCTTCTCCGGCGTTCCCGCGCTTTTTACCTGGAATTCCCGAGGCGGGCTGTTCAATTATGAGTCCGACAAGGAGGCGGCGACGGTCTCACGCGACGCGCTTGAGAAGTTCGTCCTCGAACTGTCGCGCACGCCGGGCGTCGGCCGCATCCATGTGCTCGCCCATTCGATGGGCGCGTGGCTGACGATGGAGACGCTGCGCGGCGTCGCGCAGTCCGGCCATCCGGATCTCGACGGCAAACTTGGCGAGGTCATGCTGGCCGCGCCCGACATCGATCTCAATGTTTTCCGCCAACAGCTCGCGCGCGTCGATCCTCGGCATGTGTCGATCTTCGTCGCCAACAATGATCGCGCGCTGTCGCTCGCGTCGCGCATCGCCGGCGACCGTCCGCGCCTGGGCGCGATGAATCCCACCAATCCTGAAGACAAGTCGGAGCTCGATCGATTGGGCGTCGCCGTGCACGATATTTCGTCGTTCTCGACCGACTTCGTCGGCCACGGCGCATTCGCCGAAGCGCCCGACGTGGTGCGAAAGATCGGCGCGCAACTGTCGACGCCGCGCCCGGGGGAGGCCGAGACGCAGGCCGTGATCGATGCGCGCGGAAGCGAGGCGGAGCCGGACCGCGCCTCAGCGCCCGTCAATCAAAAGGTCGAGAGCCAGCCGCTGGCGCCGCTCGCCGCCGCTCGGTGAGCTTGATTTCGAACGGCCTAAGTCAATTTCTGACTTGATGAC
Organism: Methylocystis sp.; assembly: GCF_051062815.1. Lineage (GTDB taxonomy): Bacteria > Pseudomonadota > Alphaproteobacteria > Rhizobiales > Beijerinckiaceae > Methylocystis. The sequence continues at coordinate 72,235 of NZ_JBPFDU010000099.1, forward strand.
TATCGACGATGGTTGCTTATGAAAAACTCCGACGCCGTCACTCTCTCCGCAAAATTTCAGATCTCGATCCCAAAAGCGGTTTGCGAGGCGCACAAATGGCAGCCCGGCCAGGAGTTCGCCTTCATCCCCAAAGGATCTGGCGTGCTGCTTGTTCCCGCGCCTGAACGCGATCAACTGGCAGGGATTGCGCAAGGAGCTGGGCGGGAAAACTACCGCGACCGTGCAGATCGCTTTTGACGTTAGCGCTTACTGTCTGTGCTTACTGTGACGCCTCTTTCGGCGCCGCCGCCTTTTCCGCCTCGGCTTTTGCGAGACGGTTGTAACGCCGCACGCTGAACGGAATAGCGGCGAGGAACGCCACGCTCAATACGGCTAGAAGCTCCATCGGATAGATTGCGAGCAGCAGCGCCGTGACGCCCACGCCGAACAGCACGGGGATGACCAGATCGCGCGGTATGCGCCCGATGCGCTTGCCGGAGAAATGCGGAATGCGGCTCGCCATCAGGAAGGCGATGCCGAGCACATAGACGATGTAAAACGGCGTCATCGCCTTCGATGCCGGCAGCTCCAAAACGGAGAAATGCAGATAGAGCGGCAGCAACACCGTCACGGCGCCGGCGGGCGCCGGCATGCCGACAAAGAATTCGGCGTGCCAGGCGGGCTTCGTCGGATCGTCCATCGTCACATTGAAGCGGGCGAGCCGTAGTGCGCCAGCGATGGCGAAGACGAGCACGGCGAACCAGCCGAGGCCTTTGATCTCGTGCAGCGTCCACAGATACAGCAGCAGGCCGGGCGCGACGCCGAAATCGACGAAATCCGAAAGCGAGTCGAGCTCCGCCCCGAAGCGCGACGTGCCCTTGATGGCGCGCGCCAAGCGGCCGTCCAGCCCGTCGAGCACCGCCGCGGCCATCACCGCCGTCACGGCCGTTTCAAATCGTCCTTCGATTCCATAGCGGATCGCCGTCAGCCCCATACATAGGGCGAGCAGCGTCACGAGATTGGGAAGAACGATGCGCAACGGAATGTTGCGAAATCGCAGCCGACGCTGTTCGGAGGGCGTCAGCACGCCCTCTTGCGAATCACGCCCAGAGAAGAACGGATCGGCCATGGCGTGTTCAACCCGCCTTGAATGTCAGTGCGGCGACGCCGGCGGTCATGTCGGCGAGTATGGTCTCGCCGGCGATGGCCCGAGACCCGACAGCCACCATGGGCCGTGCCGATGACGGCATATAGACGTCGACGCGCGATCCAAAACGAATGAGGCCAAAACGGTCGCCGACGCCGATCTGCTCGCCTTCCTTGACGAATCCGACGATGCGCCGCGCGACGAGTCCTGCGATCTGCACCACCCCAAAGCGCCCTGACGGCGCTTCGATGACCATGCCGCTGCGTTCATTGTCGTCGCTGGCCTTGTCGAGGTCGGCGTTGAGAAACAGGCCCGGCTTATAAGCGATTCTCGAGATGCGGCCGGTGATCGGCGCACGGTTCACATGCACGTCAAAGACGCTCATGAACACGGAGATGCGCTGCATCGGCTCGGCCCCGAGCCCGAGTTCGGCCGGCGGCAGAAAGAAGCCAACCGCGCTGACGACGCCGTCCGCGGGCGAGATGACGAGCCCTTCCCGCAGCGGCGTCACCCGCGGCGGATTGCGGAAGAAATACGCGCACCAGGCGGTGGCGATGAAGCCCATCCAGCCGAGCGTCGGCGATAGCCAATCAAGCAGGAAGGAAACGGCGGCGAAACCGGCGATGAAGACGTAGCCTTCCGGATGGATCGGGACGAGCGACTTACGGACGGAATCGATGATCGACATGCGGGCCTGCTTTCGTGGCGGGCTGATCAGCGCGCGCGTTTCCTTTGCCATGTTGCGGCGCCAAAGTCACGGACGCGCGGCATGGATCATGGCAGCCGAAGGATGCGGCAGGGGTCGCCTTTCTTCAGGGGCGGCGCGCCTGGCTCGCGGATCAGCAGCGCTTGCGATTGCGCCAGCTCGGTGAGCAGCGAAGAATCCTGCAGCGGCTGCGGCGTTGCGACGAAGCGGCCATTTTCGTCCAGGGCGAGCCGCGCGCGCATATAGTCGCGCCGCCCCTTGTTGGCGGGAAGATCGGCGCCAGCAATCGCCGTCTCGGTCCGATCGGCGCCGGCGTCCGGATCGCCCTGTAGGGCGCGCAGGAGCGGCGCGAGAAAGACCAGCGCGCAGATGAAGGACGCGACCGGATTGCCGGGAAGGCCGAGGATGTGGGAGTCGCCCAGAGCGCCATGGATCAGGGGCTTGCCCGGCCGCATCGCGATTTTCCAGAAATCGAGCGACATGCCCTGCCGCGCCAGCGCCGGACGCAGCAGATCGCGGTCGCCGACCGACGCGCCGCCGAGCGTCACCAGAACGTCGGCGCGCGCCTCGCGGGCAAGGCCAATGCCGCGTTCGAGTGCCGCGAGATCGTCGCGGAAGATGCCGAGGTCGACAACTTCGGCGCCGGCGTCTTCGGCGATGGCGGCGACCGCCAGATTGTTGCAGGAGATGATCTGCGAGGGGCCGGGCTCGGCGCCCGGCGGCACGAGTTCGTCGCCCGAAGCGATGATCGCCACGCGCGGGCGCCGCGCGACTGGAATTGCAGCGTGATTCATCGCCGCGGCGAGCGCGAGTTCGGCCGGGCCGAGGCGCACGCCGGCGACAAGCGCGACCGCGCCTTCGCGAAAGTCGAGGCCAGCTCCGCGAATATGCGGGCCGGGCGGGGCGCCTGCCGTCAACGCGCCGTCGGCGACGACAGCGTCTTCCTGCAGCAATATGGCGTCGGCGCCCTCCGGGACCGGCGCGCCGGTGAAGATGCGCACGGCTTCACCCGCCTGGAGCGCCGCTCCATAGCCGCGGCCTGCGGCGCTTTCGCCGACGATGCGCAGCGGCCCGGAGGCGAGGTCAGCGGCGCGCAGCGCGAAGCCGTCCATGGCCGAGACGGCGACGGGCGGCTGGCTGCGGCGGGCGACAAGGTCGGCGGCCAGCGTGCGGCCGCGCGCCCGCGCCAGCGGCGTCGATTCTTCGCCAAGGCGTGAAGCCCCAGCGAGCACCCGCGCAAGGGCGTCGGGAACGGAAAGAAGCTTATCCACGCGAAAATCTATCCCCGGTTCGCGACGCGGCGGTAAATGAAAGCGCAGAGGCTCTCGGCCGCGAGCGCGGCCAGTACGATCACCGTCGCAAGCGCCGCGTCAATGTCGACGCTTGGATAAGCGATGGCGCCGCCCAAGTCGAACTATTCGCCGCGTCGCCAGTCGCCCGACTTGCCGCCGCGCTTTTCGACGAGTTCGACGCCTTCGATGCGCATGCCGCGATCGGCCGCCTTCAGCATATCGTAGATCGTCAGACAGGCGATCGAAACGGCCGTCAGCGCCTCCATCTCGACGCCGGTCCTGCCAGTGACAGAGGCTTCGGCCAGCACGCGCAGGCCGGGCAGCGCGTCATCGGGCGTGATCTCGACCGAGACGCTCGACAGGGGCAGAGGATGGCAGAGCGGAATGAGGTCGCTCGTCTTCTTGGCCGCCATGATCCCCGCAACGCGAGCGACGCCGAACACATCGCCTTTCTTGGCCTGACCTTCGACGGCGAGACGCAGAGTTTCGCGCGCCATCACCACATGGCCGCGGGCAAGCGCCACGCGCGACGTCTCGGCCTTCGCCGACACGTCGACCATATGCGCTTCTCCGGCGGCGGAGAGGTGGGTGAGTTTGGTCATCGCTCGCGTTTTGCGCTTTTGGCGGGTTCGAGGCAAGGTTAGATCACATTGATAATCGCTCAGTCGTGTGTATAATAGTGCGCATTACAGGGTGATTTATGGCAAAGGTCGAAACCAATGCCCGTAAAATCGTCGCGCGACTGGAAAGGGACGGCTGGATAAACATCGGTGGCGGAAGCCATGACCGTTTCGTCAACGAAAAGCGGCCCGGCGTCATGATCACTGTGCCACGCCATCGGCAATTGACGCTCGGAACCGCGCGGTCCATCGCTAAGGCCGCCGGATGGATGGAACAATAGGAATGACGCATTTCGTTGGAGTGATCGACGGCGCCGGAAAGAATTGGGGCGTGCGTTTTCCGGACGTGGACGGTTGCGTCGGCGTCGGCGCGACGCCGGAAGAGGCGATCGCCAGCGCGACGGAGGCGCTGCGCGAAGTGATGAGCTACAAGCATGGCGGCGGGTTCAAGATCAATAAGGCGCGAACGCTTACGCAAATTCTTGCATCCGGCGAAGTCGCGCCGGGAGAGACGACTGTGCTCATTCCGCTGCTGCTCGACTCCGGCCGCGTCGTGCGCGCCAATCTGACCTTCGACGCGGGGCTACTTGAATCGATCGATGCGGCGGCGAAGAATCGTGGCCTCACGCGCTCGGCCTTTCTTGCGAGCGCAGCGCGGGAAAAGATTGAGGCGGGGAGGTAACTAAATTCACCGCTCACGTTGGCGGCGCGCGCACCTTACGCCCCTGCCGTTGACCTTGCTGGGTCAGATTTGGGATTTCCTGCCGAGCCTTGCAGGAGTTCGCGCGCGGCCGCTTCCACGTCATGTTTGCGCATCAGGCTTTCACCTACGAGAAAGGTGAAGATGTGCGATTTTTCGAGGCGCACGCAGTCGTCATGCATCGTGATGCCGCTTTCGGCGACGATAATCTTGTCGCGCGGAATCTTCTCGGCGAGCCTCTCGCTGACTTCGAGCGACACTTTGAAGTCGCGCAGATCGCGATTGTTCACCCCAATCAGACGCGTCTCCAGCGCCAGGGCGCGATCGAGCTCCCGCTCGTCATGCACTTCGACGAGCACGTCCATGCGCAGATCATGCGCGGCCGTGTTCAGCGCCTTCGCTTCGTCGTCGTCGACGGCGGCCATGATGATCAGGATGCAATCGGCGCCGTAAGCGCGCGCCTCATAGACCTGATAGGGATCGAACATGAAATCCTTGCGGAGCGCCGGCAGATGCGTCGCCTTTCGCGCGGCTTCGAGATCTTCGAGCCTGCCCTTGAACGAGGGCGTGTCGGTGAGCACTGAAAGACAGGCCGCGCCGGCGGCTTCATAGGCGCGCGCCAATTTTGGCGGATCGAAGTCTGGGCGAATGATTCCCTTGGATGGGCTCGCCTTCTTGATCTCGGCGATGAGCGCGATACGACGCTCGTTCAGTTTCTGCTCGATCGCATGGACAAAGCCGCGCGGCGGATCATGATCGCGCACGTTGCGCTCGAGCGTCGCGAAGGGCATGCGCACCTTGGCCTCGGAAATCTCGGTGCGCTTATAAGCTTCGATCTTTCTTAGGATGTCGGTCATCTTCTCGCCTACGGCGGGCGGGCCGCGACCGCCATCGCTCGAATTCGTTCCGCCGACTGCCGGCTGCACATGAATAGCCGATAAACGGGCGTAATCCTATCCCGATCGAAAGGCGAAGGCCGATCAGCCGTCTCGATGGGAGCAGTGAATCAGCGCGTCGAGCTTATCCCGCGCCGCGCCGGAATCGAGCGCCGCCTCGGCGAGCGCCGCGCCTTCGCGCACATTTGCGGCGCGCCCGGCGACGACCAGCGCCACGCCGGCGTTGAGGACGGCGACGTCGCGGTAGGGGTTCTTCGCGCCCTCCAGAACGGCGCGCAGGGCTCTTGCGTTATGCGCCGCGTCGCCGCCGACAAGCGCCTGAATCGTCGCGCGGGGCAATCCGGCCTCCTCCGGCGAGAGGTCAAAGCTGCGGATCTCGCCGTCTTCCAGCGCGACGACATGGGTCACGCCCGTCGTCGTCGCCTCATCCAGTCCGTCGTCGCCATGCAGCAACCAGACGCGCTTTGCGCCGAGCTCGCGAAGCGCGCGGGCCAAAGGTTCGAGCCAGTCGCGGGAGAAGACCCCGATCGTCTGCCGCTCGACCCGCGCGGGGTTACACAGAGGGCCAAGCAAATTGAAGATCGTGCGCACGCCCAGCTCGCTTCTCACCGGCGCGGCGTGGCGCATGGCCGGATGGTGCGTCGTCGCGGCCATGAAGCAGATTCCGGCGTCTTGAAGAGATGCGGCGGCGGCGGCTGGCGAAACGCCGACCCTGACGCCGAGTTCGCCGAGCACGTCGGACGAACCCGAAAGCGACGAAGCCGCCTTGCCGCCATGTTTGGCGACGATCGCGCCGGCGGCTGCGGCGATGATCGCGGCAAGAGTGGAAATATTGTAAGTGCCGGCGCCGTCCCCGCCGGTTCCGACGATGTCGATTGCGCCGGCCGGCGCTTCGACCGGCGTCATCGCGGCGCGCATCGCCTCCGCGGCCCCGATGATCTCATCAATCGTCTCGCCGCGCAGTCGCAGGCCGATGAGAAAGGCCCCAAGCTGCGCCGGCGTCACTTCGCCACCAAAAATCAGAGAAAACGCCGCTCTCGCTTCGTCACGGGCGAGGGGCGCGCCGGAGACCAGCGCGGCGATGTAGGATTTGAAATCCTCGCTCACTGCAGTTCAGCGCCGTTGCGCAAGGGCAGGGCCGCCGGCCGACGGGCGCAGGCGAGCTTGGAAGCGGCCCTCACGCCGCCTTCTCACGCCGGCGGGGGCCCTCGTTCCACTCCCGAGCGAGATCGAGGAAATTTTGTAAAATCTTGTGGCCGTGCTGCGAGGTGATGCTCTCGGGATGGAACTGCACGCCATGCGTTGGAAGCGTCTTATGCGACAGCGCCATGATGAGGCCGTCCGGCGTCTCGGCCGTCACCCGCAGGCAGTCGGGAAGGGTGTCGCGGCTGACGATCAGCGAGTGGTAGCGCGTCGCCTGGAATGGCCCTTCGATGCCGCGAAACACGGCGTCGCCGTGGTGGAGAATGGTGGCCATCTTGCCGTGGATCGGCAGCGGCGCCCGAATGACGTCGCCGCCAAACACCTCTCCGATCGACTGATGGCCGAGGCAGACGCCGAAAATCGGCACGGTCTCGGCTGCGGCTGAGATCAGCTCCATGCAGATGCCCGCTTCATGCGGCGTGCAGGGGCCCGGCGACAGCACGATCGCGTCGGGTCCGCCGGCTAGCACTTCGGCGACCGAAACGGCGTCGTTTCGGTGCACGGTGACGTTCGCGCCCAACTGGCCAAAATAGTGAACCAGGTTGAAGGTGAAGCTGTCGTAGTTGTCGATAAGCGTGACGTTGGACATTGGGCTGCTGTCCAGCCTCCTGGCGCGGGTTTGACCGGTTTTGAGAGTGCAATAGGCCGGGCGGCTGGCTTAAGCAACCGTCGGACGGCTGTCGTCCCGCGGCGAGAAGCGCCAGTCCGGCCGAACATCTTTGATCATCATGATCTCGGCCAGCGACTGGCGGGTCAGGAGACCCAAGAACCGCCCCTCCTCGTCGGTGACGCCGACCGTCTCTCCCCCAGTAAGCTTAGGCAGGACGGCGTCGATGCTCTCGCGACCATCGATCGTCTCAGGCTCCTGGCGAACGAAAGGCGCGATCGGCGCGCCGGGTTCGGAAGCCCGCAAGGCTTCGATGATGTTGGTGCGGGACAGGAAGCCGCTGAGCCGGCGCGAGGCGTCCACGACTGGGAATTCGTCCTGAGACGTGGCCAAAAGGATGTCCACCGCTTCGCGCACGCTTGCGCTGCGTTCGATCACGGCGATGCGCGTCTCCATGGCGTCGGCGGCCTTCAGGCCACGCGCGGCCTCGGACATCGACGTCATCTGCGCTTCGCCCGCCGCCGCGATATAGACGAAAATCGCGATGAACAGCAGCAGTGGATTTCCGAACAGGCCGAGAAAGCCGAGGAGGAAGGCGAAGCCCTGACCGATCTGCGCAGCGATGCGCGTCGCACGGCCCTGGCCAATCCAGATCGACAGCGCCGCCCGCAGCACGCGGCCGCCGTCCATGGGAAAGGCCGGGATCAAGTTGAACGCCGCAAGAAAGATATTCACCGCCGCCAGACGCTTCAGAAGATTGACGGATGGGTCGCTGATCTGGATCCCGTCGGATACGTCGACAGCGCCAAGAAACAGGATCAGCAAAGCCGCAATGACGAGATTGACCGCCGGACCCGCGAGCGCGATCAGCAGCTCCTGGCGGGGCTTGTCGGGCATTTTTTCCATGTCGGCGACGCCGCCGATCGGCAGCAGCGTGATCACCGGCGAGACGATGCCATAGCGCCGCGCCGTCAAGATGTGGCCGAATTCATGCAACACGACGCAGATAAAGATCGCGACGATGAACAGGACGCTGTCGCGCGCTGCGACGGCGCCGCCGCGCTGGTAGGCCGCAAAGCCAATCCAGCCCAGGAGCAGCAGGAAGGTGACGTGAATGCGCACGGCGGTTCCCATGAAGGAGCCGATCGTGAGGGACCATCGCATTTGAGCTCCTGCGGTCGTAGTTAACAGCCGGTAAGATAGGACTGAGCGGCGGTTTGCGCTAGAGCGCTTCCCGCTCACATGGATTATGTGATTGATAAGGAAGCGCTCAAAATCAAAATGTTGAGCAGGTTCCGAAAAAGTCTGTCAACTTTTTCGGAACCTGCTCCAAGCGCGGGGGACGCGCACGAAAAACGCCGGCGAAGCGGCCCTGGGACGCTTGCCGGCGATAGAGAGACATCAGTTGAGAGACGAGAAGAAAGCGAAATCGCGTCAGAGACGATAGCGGACCTGATCGGTCCAGAAGCGCTCCAGCCGTGAAAGCGACGTATTGAGGGTGCGAAATTCGTCGCAGGTGACGCCGCCGATCTGCTCGACCGTCAGCGCGTGCTTCTCATAAAGCTGCGCGACGATATCGTGAATTTGCTTGCCCTTCGGAGTCAGGCTGATGCGCACCGAACGCCGATCAAGGCGCGAGCGCGCATGATGCATATAGCCCATGTCGACGAGCTTCTTGACGTTGTATGAAACATTGGAGCCGAGGTAATAGCCGCGCGTGCGCAATTCGCTCGCGGTCAACTCCTTGTCGCCGATGTTGTAAAGCAGCAGCGCCTGCACGGAATTGACGTCGCCAAGATCCCGGCGGTCGAATTCGTCCTTGATGACGTCGAGCAGACGGCGGTGAAGGCGTTCGACGAGCGTCAGCGCTTCGAGATAAACCGGTCGGATCTCGCTGGCGCGATCCTGCGGGGCGGTCTTCATCATGGCGCTCATCGTCTTCTCCATCACAGCGGATGCGTCGGGCATCTCTTGATCGGCCTTCGATGAAACCAAATTAGATCGACGCAGATGAAAGGCGGTTTAAACAACAGCCTGAATCCCGCGTTTACCGCGATAGGGCTGTTTGCGGTGAATGATGGATGAACTTAAAGGTTCGATTTACGCTAATGATTCCTCAAACTAACCTTGCGGATCAGGAATCTTTTGGCGTTTTCCTGTCAAATCTGCGGCGACGGCGGCGTTCGCGCATGTGCTGCGCCTCGACGTCGCGTCCGGCCTCGAAGGTCAGCCCGAAATACATGGCGATCAGCACGGCGTTGACGCCGATCAGCCAATAGCCGCCAGTGAAGAATCCCGGCATGCTGAGCGTAAGAAAAATCTGCGCGCTTGCAACGAGCAGCCACAACACGCCGCCCCAGGGCGTCGCCAGCCACAGGCCGACGCCGGCGATGAGATCGAGCACGGCGAAGAAAATAACGGCGGAGGCTGCGCTCTGCGGCATGGTTTCAAAAATCGAGCGTTCCGCAGCGAGAATGATCCGCCACTGCATCAAGCCTTGCACGAGCCAAAATAACGCGACGATGCGCATGAAGCGCGAGAGCAGCACGCCCCATTTGGCGGCGTCGCCGCCATTCGGTTCGCCGACGCGAATTGCGCGGTAGGGATCATCGCCGTCGTCGTAGATCGTTGGGCCGTCCATCAGATGCGCCGCCGCCTGTCTCGCTGTCCGTGCGCTTTGGCGGAAATGGCTACTGCCCCCGCCGCGCGCGCGTTGCGAAGCGAACCGCTTCCTCGGCGGCGCGAAAAAGCGCCTTCGCCTTGTTGACGCATTCGCGGTGTTCATACTCCGGTTCGCTGTCGTAGACGACGCCAGCGCCTGCCTGCACATGCATCTTGCCGTCCTTCACGATCGCCGTGCGCAGCACGATGCAGGTGTCCATTTGGCCGCCGGCGCCGAAATAGCCGATGCAGCCGCCGTAGATTCCGCGCTTGTCGGTCTCGAGTTCGTCGATGATCTCCATGGCGCGCACTTTCGGCGCGCCGGAGACGGTGCCGGCGGGAAAACCCGCGGCGAGCGCGTCAATGCAATCGTGGCGCGAATCGAGCTCGCCTTCAACATTGGAGACGATGTGCATCACGTGACTGTAGCGCTCAATGGTGAAACTGTCGGTGACGCGCACCGTACCCGTCTTTGCGACGCGGCCGACGTCGTTGCGGCCGAGGTCGAGCAGCATCAGATGTTCGGCGCGCTCCTTTTCGTCGGCGAGGAGATCCGCCGCCAGACGCTCGTCCTCCGCCTTCACCTCGCTGCGCCAGCGCGTGCCGGCGATCGGGCGAATCGTCACCTTGGCGTCGGCGACGCGCACGAGGATCTCGGGACTCGAACAGACGATCTGGAATTCGCCGAAATCGAGAAAGCATAAAAACGGCGCCGGGTTCACGCGGCGCAACGCGCGATAGAGCGCAAAGGCGGGCAAAGCGAAAGGCGCGGTGAACCGCTGCGACAGCACGACCTGAAAGATGTCGCCGGCGCGAATGTATTCCTTGGCGCGCTCGACCATCTCGAGAAAACGCGATTGCGGCGTATTCGAAACCGGCTCCTGAGCGAGGAGCTGCGCGTCAGCCCCGCCGTCGCGATGCTCCAGCGGCGCCTCCAGCGTCGCGACGACCTTGTCGAGGCGGGCGAGCGCCGCTTCATAGGCCGCCTTCGCAGCAACGCCGGCTTTTGGCCGAGCGGGCGTGACAATGGAGATTTCGTCGCGCACCGTGTCAAAGACGATCATGACCGTCGGACGCACGAAAAGCGCGTCAGGCGCGCCGATCTTGTCTTCCTTGGCCGGCGCGAGGCGCTCCATCTGGCGCACCATGTCATAGCCGAGATAGCCGAAGACTCCCGCCGCCATCGGCGGCAGCCGCACGGCCTGCGGCACGGCGGATTCGGCGATGAGCTGACGCAAGGCGACGAGCGGCGCCGCTTCGCAAGGCGTAAAGACGCTCGCGTCGTCGAGCGCGGCGTGATTGATGTCCGCTCTGTCGCCGACGACGCGAAAAATTACGTCCGGGTCGAGGCCGATCATCGAGTAGCGGCCGCGGGCGGCGCCGCCTTCGACGGATTCGAGCAGAAAAGCAGCGCCGCGCCGATCGCGCGTGAGCTTGAGATAGGCGGAGACCGGCGTTTCGAGATCGGCGATCAACCGGGTCACGACCAGCTGTGGCCGATCAGCGTCGTATTCGGCGCCGAAGGCGTCGACGTCGGGCTCGAACAGCGCGCCGCTCACTTGTCGGGTTCCGCTCCGGTCGCGGCTTCCAAGGCCTTCTGGTTGATATCGACGCCGAGCGCCTTCTCGAGGCCGCCGACATATTGCTCCAGCAGATCGTTGTGAAATGCAGGCTTCAGTTGCTCGGCGATCGTCTTCGCTTCGATCGAGTTCGGGTCGAATACGGGAGTCTTCGAGTCGCGGACGAAAAACACCAGCCGGCCATTGTCGACGACGACGGACCCGGCGTTGCGCGGCGCCACATCGAAGAATCGAACGATGACGTTGGTGTTGAAGTCGGGACGCGCCTCGCGCTTCACCTCATTGGCGCGTTGGGTCTGAACGCCTACTTCTTTGGCGACGTCTTCGATCGGCCGGCCCGCGTTCAGCTTGGCGACGATTTCGTCGGCCTTGGCGGCGAGCGCCTTTTGCGCCGCGTCGCTGCGCATGGCGTCGGCGACGGCCTGCTTCACCTCTTCGAAGGTCTTCTGCCGGGCGGGCTCGATGCCGTTAATCTCGTACCAGACATAGCCGCCGTCACGCGTTGCGACAGTATCGTTGTCGACGCCGATATCCGACGCGAAGGCGGCCTTCACGAGGTCTGGACCGGCAGGAAGGCCAGCGATCGGCTTGCCGCCGCGGTCATTGCCTGCATCGTCGACGCCGTCATAGACCTGCGTCTCTAACCCCACCGCATTTGCGGATTCGGCGAGCGTCTTGCCGGAGGCGCGCTGATCCTCGATGGCCTCATGGAGTCGGCGCACTTCAGGCATGGCGCCCTGCGCGGCGATTTCCGCGCGCAGCTCCGGCTCGGCCTGCTCGAAAGTTTTATTGTAGACCGCCGGGGCGATGCTCCTGACCTGGGACACGACGGCGCCGAAGGCGGTATGCACCGGCGCGGTCAGCCCCGGCTCGGGAAGCGCAAAAACGGCCGCTCCGACCTTGGGGTCGCCGAAGTCGCGCTGCTCGACGAGGCCGAGGTTGACGTCCTTGGGATTGAGTTTGAGTTCGGCCGCCATCGCGTCGATGTCCGCGCCGGCTTTGAGCTTGGCGAGCGCGGCTTCAGCTTCCGTGTCGGTCTTGAACACGATCTGCCGCACATCACGCTTTTCCGGCGTTCCATAGCGCTTCGATTTGACCTCGTCGTAAAGCTTGCGCGCCTGCTCGGCAGGCACGCTTTCCGGCTTCCCGACCGTGGAAGGGCTGACGACCAGCGTCGTCAGTTTGCGGTATTCCTTGGCGCGGAAGGTCTGCTCGCGCTCGTCGAAGTATTTTTTCAGCTCTTCGTCGGATGGCGTGGCCGCGGCGCCGACCAGCGACGGCGGCAGAATGATGTAGTCGATCGTTCGCGATTCATTGCGGAAGCGATGAATCGCCTCGACCATCAACTTCGGCGGCTCGATTCCGGCGACGGCGATGTCGGTAATCATCTTGCGCAGGTAAGCGTTCTTTTGATCCGCGACGAAGCCGCGCTCGGTGAAGCCGGAGTCATTGGCGATCTGCTTGAACCGCGCGGCGTCGAATTTGCCGTCGGGGCCCTGAAACACCTTTTCAGACGCGAGCAGTCGCTGGGTGGTCTCATCGCTTGCGGCCAATCCGAGCTGCCGCGTCTTTTGGTCGAGCGCGACCTCGGTGATCAGGCGCTCCAGGATCTGCAGATCCAGTCCTGACTGATGGGCTTCCTCATTGGTGATCGCGCGCCGCATCCGCTGCTGAATGCGGCGGAGTTCGTTCTGATAGGCGCTGCGATAGGTATCGACCGTGACTTCGCCGCTGCCGACGCGGGCGAGCCGCTGGGCCGTCATGCCGCGAAACACGTCTCCGACGCCCCAGATCGAAAAACTGATGACGATGACGCCCATGACAAGCGCCATGATGGTGCGGCCGATCCAGTTCTGCGAGGCGACGCGCAGGCCTTCTAGCATGGGTATTGCTTCCTTGGGTGCGTTGGATCCGGTTCCCCCGGTTTTGGCGGCGGACTATAGGGAGGGGGCGGGCGCGTGGCAATGCGCTCCGCACAGAACCGCCGACGCGTCGAAATGCGCTATTGCCCTGTGTTTCGAATGCCTGCAGTCTCCCCCGAGCCGAAATCCCGCCTGAGCAGTTCCAGATCGGAGCGCGCGCCGGAAATGAGATGCGATAATGGATGAAACCGTTAACGCCGTCGCTGCGACCGGCGTGGAGGTTCCAGGTCCCAAAGTCGAGGCTGAGCCCGGGGACGTTCAGGGGGCCGAGCGCGCGGCGCATCCCCACGCGCCATATCAGGACGTCCGTCGCCTGCGGGCTGACGCCGAGGCGGTCCGGAAGGCGTTTGAATCAGGAGAATTTCCCTACAAGACGCGCCTGAGCGAGAAGGTCTACCTCCGGCACATGGAACTCCTGCAGGTGGAGCTCCTCAAAGCGCAAAACTGGGTGAAGGAGACCGGTCAACGCATCGTCTTGCTGTTCGAGGGGCGCGACGCCGCCGGCAAGGGCGGCACGATCAAGCGCTTTATGGAACATCTCAATCCGCGCGGCGCGCGGGTCGTCGCGCTGGAAAAACCGTCCGAGCGCGAGCGCAGCCAGTGGTATTTCCAGCGCTACATCCAGCACCTGCCGGCGGCCGGCGAGATCGTGTTCTTCGACCGCTCCTGGTACAATCGCGCCGGGGTCGAGCGCGTGATGAATTTCTGCACCCCGAACGAATATCTCGACTTCATGCGCCAATGTCCCGATCTTGAGCGCATGTTCGTCAATTCCGGCGTTCGCCTCTACAAATATTGGTTCTCGGTGACGCGCGAGGAGCAACAGCGCCGCTTCCGCTCGCGCATGACCGATCCCTTGAAGCAGTGGAAACTCTCGCCGATTGATCGTGCGTCGATGGACAAATGGGACGATTACACCGAGGCGAAGGAGGCGATGTTCTTCTTCTCCGACACGGCCGACGCGCCGTGGATCGTCATCAAATCGGACGATAAAAAGCGCGCGCGCCTGAACTGCATGCAGCACTTTTTATCGAGCCTCGATTATCCGAACAAAGATCATAGCGTCGTACACGGGCCCGATCCGCTCATCGTCGGCGCCAGCGCACATGTCATCGGCCGCGACGAGCACATTCTGGGCAAGTCGCTTGCGATGGATATCGAGAAGAAGCGCAAGCGCTCCCGCTAGGGCTTTACGGTATGGGCGTGGACATCGCGCCCGGAATGGCGCGCCAAGATCTCCTTCGCCTTACGTTCGCGCTCGGCGTCCCAGGTCCGCACCCAAAGGAGCAGGCCGCCATGGCGAAGTTGTTCTTCGAGGTGTTTCGCGTGATGTTCGCCGATCAGCCTGGCCAAAGCCGCGCCGAGCACGCCGGCGCTTCCTCCCGCCAGCAGCGCGCCTGTGATCACCGTCGCCAGGGCGCCGCCTGACGCGAATATGGCGCTGATCGCCGCGCCGGCGCCGACATACACCAGCCCGCCGATCACGCCCCCTTCCGCATCGCCGATCGATTCCACCGAGACGTAATGCGTCCGCGGCGCGGCCTCCTCGTCTTCAAGCTCGGTGACCTTCTTGTATTTATGACCGAGCTTTTCATCGACGGCCTCCTCGCTTGCGAGCAGACTGATCTCAGCGCGATCGAAGCCCGACGACATCAGATCGTCGATGGCCTCTTGAAGCGCGCCAGCGTCGTTGAACACCCCAACGACCTCGCGCGTCTGACTCTGTTCTTCTTCGATCGTCATTAACGCGTCTCCTTGAAAAGGGCTGTCCGGCGACCGCAAACCGCGCCGTATCTGATGGATAAGGGCCCGGATCGCGGAACTTCAAGCGCGCGGCTGGCCGATTGCGGCGAACGCCGCCGTGGCGAATCGACGGCCCGCTGCTGGTGCGGTCGTCGCTACTTGTTGTCACGCCTTCTTGGTCTTGAACTCATGGCCACCATTTGAAACGCATGGCCGCCATTTGAATTGAAACCACTAAGTTGGAGAAGGCAGCATGTCAGTCGACGAAAAGACGATCGGAGCGCTGCGCGAGGCGCTCGACGATGAATACAAGGCTCGCGCGACCTATCAAAGCGTGATCGACAGATTCGGGCCAGTCAGACCCTTTGTGAATATCATTGAAGCCGAAGAGCGCCACGCGAACGCGCTTCTCGGTCTTTTTGAACGCTTCGGCATCGAGCCGCCGAAGGATAGATGGGCGGGTCAGGTCCTGGCGCCCTCGAGTCTTGCCGAAGCGTGCAAAGCGGGAGTCGAGGCGGAGATCGAGAACGCCGCGATGTATGCGCGGCTTTTGGCGCAAGTCAGCGACGCGAGAGTTCGCGACGTCTTAACGCGGCTTCAACAGGCTTCGCAACAGCGACACCTCCCGGCGTTCCGTCGCAGTGCGGAGCGTCGATCCGGTATATGAGCGCGCTCTTCCTTGCATTGCGGTTGCACGGGTGTCCCCTCGCTCAACGCGCCAGCATCCAACCGCCGAGGCCAATGAGAACGACTCCGCCGATCATGCGGCTGATGGCGGCGTAGCGGGTATTGACAATTTTCTGCACGGCGAAGGCCGCCAATCCGAAGATGATGAGATCGTCCAGCATGAAAAAGGCGACGTAGAGCCCGATGTAGGCATAGTGCAGAGCGATCGGCAGATCGGTTAACGCAAGCAAGTGCGTGTAGATCGCCGGCAATGCCGCAGAGCAGATGAATTCGATCGCGTTCACCGCGAAGGCGAGCGCAATCACCATGACGAGGCTGGCGATCCCTACGGGCGCGGCGACGATCTTGCGTCCCCATTGCATCGTGCGCTGGCGTTGCTCCAGGTCGCCCACTTCGCAGACGACCTCTCCGCGCGCCCTTGCGACGCCGATGAGATGGTCGAGGCCGAAACCGATGGCCGTCAGCGCGATGAGCTGCGTGAGCGGTCGAATATATCCAATGAAAAGAAAAGTGTTGAGCCACGCGGTCATGAACAGGAAGTACAGGACTCCTGAAGCGAGCACGAAAGTGCCCACCAGCCACCAGATTTTTCGCCGATCCTGAATATTCACGATGAGAGAGATCAGGTAGATCAGCACCCACATCGCGCACGGATTGAACCCGTCCGACAAACCCATGAGCGCTGTCAGCGCGAGAAGGGAATGATGCGTCGGATCGATTTCGCCGATGAGAGGAATGGTGATTTTCGATTCGGCGGCGCGTCGCGCGACGGTTTCCTGGCCGGAAAGCAGCGCGAGAATGTCGCGCCCGGTCGTTTGCGCTGAGTCAAAGCCAATGACATAGCGCGAGCCGCGCACGAAGAGGGGAACGGCTGGGTCCTCTATGCCGTAGTGCTTCACGACTCTACGAAAGAGCGCCTCGCTCGACGGCTTTGAAATGTCGTGTAGCACGTAAGCGATTTTGCGCCGCTGTTTGAGAAACTCGATGGCTTCATGGCAATGCGGACAGTCGGGCGAGAAAAATACATGCAGCTGGCCGTCCTCGCGCCAGTCGATCTGCGCGGGCGGCGGGCCGGCCGGCTCCGCAAACTGCAGCCACGCGAAAGCGAGTCCAAGAAGAATGACGAGCGCGACGCGAAATGGAGGGAGTTTCAACCTTCGCTCCTTTGCAAATGCGGGAAAATAAATTTAGCAGCTCTGGAGATGGATCCGCTGTGTTTGTTAGGCGCCGAACCTCCCGCGCGCCATGGATCTCGACGTATCGTTGGGCTGAAGGCGCTAGGGCGCATTGCCATCTTGCCAAGCGTCATCTACAAAAAAATTAACCATAAAGTTAAGGCCCTGCTTGCACTGCAGATATCGCTTGTTTAGAAAAGGAACGCTGAAGCTGGAAGAGGCGCGAGTTGTTGCCCTTCCCCTTCCCGAGGGGCCCGAGACATGCGCTCGGTCGACTGAGCCCTGACAGCTGTGGGCGGCGCGGCCGCCCCCTTACGAGCGCCCCAAAAGGAAATCCTATGCTGCGATCACTTGGTCTTGCAGGAACGATGACGCTTGTACTTTTGACTGCGCCCGCGAATGCTTTCGATGTCATGTCCCCGGATTATGGCGGACGCGTGGAGCAATATGAAGCCAGGCTTGCGAGGGCGCGAGCTCGGGGCGAGCCGATCCGGATTGGCCCGACTGAATGCGATTCCTCATGCACGCTCTATCTGGCGAATCCCCAGTCCTGCGTTTCCGAGGGCGCGGTTTTCGGCTTCCATGCGCCCTGGTTTGGCGGGCCCGAGGGGGGCGTCGTCGATCCGCGCATGACCGCGGTCTTCGCCGCGCATTATAAGCCCCGGCTGCGCCAAGCCTTCATGGCTCACGTGCGACGCCACGGCAATCGAGCTCCGGCGCCCATGATGCGCATCACCGGCCGCCAGCTCGCGGCGTATGGCTATCGCCTCTGCTGATCTAGGGCAGATCGATGGGCGCGGAGATTCGATCAGCCGATCGAAGCGCTCCGCGCTCATACCAACCCTTGCTCCGATTGACGATCCAGACGACGCTCAGCATCACTGGAACTTCGATCAGGACGCCAACAACGGTGGCAAGCGCAGCGCCAGAGTCAAAGCCGAACAGGCTGATGGCCGCCGCGACCGCCAGTTCGAAGAAATTGCTTGCCCCGATCAGCGCCGAAGGGCCGGCGACGCAATGCGCTTCTCCCGCCGCGCGATTGAGCAGATAGGCGAGCCCGGCGTTGAAATAGACCTGGATCAGTATCGGCGCCGCGAGCATGGCGATGATCGCGGGTTGCCGGATGATCTGTTCCCCCTGAAAACCAAAGAGCAGAACGAGCGTCGCGAGCAGCGCGATGAGCGACGCCGGGCCGATATGCGCGAGCGTCCTGGCGAGACCCTTTTCGCCGCTTGCCGCGAGCAGCCGTTTGCGGGCGAGCTGGGCGATGATCACCGGAACGACGATGTAGAGGACCACCGAGAGAAACAGCGTGTCCCAGGGCACGACGATCGAGGACAGTCCAAGCAGCAACCCCACGATGGGCGCGAAAGCGACGATCATGATTGCGTCGTTGAGCGCGACCTGGCTCAGGGTGAAATGCGGCTCGCCCTTGGTGAGATTCGACCAGACGAACACCATGGCGGTGCAAGGGGCCGCCGCGAGCAGGATCAGGCCGGCGATATAGGAGTCGATCTGGTCCGCCGGCAAATAGGGTCGAAACAGATAGCCGATGAAAATCCATCCGAGCAGCGCCATTGAGAAGGGCTTCACAGCCCAATTGACGGCGAGCGTGACGCCAATCCCGCGCCAGTGACGTCCGACTTCCGCAAGCGCGGCGAAGTCGATCTTCATCAGCATCGGCGTGATCATCAGCCAGATGAGCGCCGCGACAGGCAAATTGACCTTTGCGACCTCCATCGCGCCGATCGCGTGAAACACGCCCGGCAGAAAATGGCCCAGCGCGACGCCGGCGACGATGCAGAGCGCCACCCAGAGCGAGAGATAGCGTTCGAAAATGGTCATGACTTACTCCGTGACCGCGTTCGGCGATGTTGCGCCTTCCATCTCGCCGATCTCGCGCAGGCGCTGGCTCAGCGCGAGTTTGTCGAGGCGACGCAGCGGAATCGCGCAGAACTGATCGACGCGGTTGCGCAGATAGCGGAAGGCGGTGGCGAAGGCGCGCTGCTTTTCTATGTCGCTTCCTTCGACCGCCGCAGGGTCTTCGATGCCCCAATGCGCGGTCATCGGCTGACCAGGCCATGCCGGACAAGCTTCGCCCGCTGCGTTGTCGCAGACGGTGAAGACGAAATCCATGCGGGGCGCGTCAGGGCGGGCGAATTCGTCCCAGCTTTTTGAGCGATAGCCTTTGGAAGGAAGGCCCATCGTCTCCAGCGTTTTGAGCGCGTAAGGGTTCACCTCGCCCTTGGGATGGCTGCCGGCGGAAAAAACGTTGAACCGGCCGGCGCCGCGCTCGCGCAGCAGCGCTTCGGCCATGATCGAACGCGCGCTATTGCCGGTGCAGAGGAACAGCACGTTGTAGATCCTGTCTGTCATTGGGGAGACTCACATTTGATGCGTGCAAGAGATTCGGCGGGCGCGCAGGGCGCGCCGCCGCAACAGTCTTCGGCGAGGAAGCGCGCCAGCGCATTCAGCCGCGAAAGATCCGCCCGATAGACGATGCTTCGGCCAGTGCGGGCGCTGATGACGAGCTTCGCCTGTGAAAGCACGTTGAGATGGGCGGAGAGCGTGTTTTGCGGAACGCAGAGCGCCCGCGCGACGTCGCCGGCCGGCAGACCCTCGGGCTCGTGCCGGACGAGCAAACGGAAGGTCTCAAGCCGCGTCGGCTGCGAAAGCGCGGAAAGACAGGCGAGAGCCGCTTCTATTTCCATAAATCCAGATATATCGAAATAAATGACGGCGCAATGACATTCCTATGGGCGCGCGGCCGCATTGTTGCGCGCCCATAGCTCTGTTACCCAAGCGTATTGTCAGGAGCATTTCGCATGATCCGTCGTCCGCTCGTCGCCGGAAATTGGAAAATGAACGGGCTGCGCGCCTCGCTGGCCGAGATCGAGGCGATGGGCGCCGCCTATGACGATGCGCTGCGCGCGCGCGCCGAGCTGATCGTCTGCCCGCCGGCCACGCTGATCGCCCTCGCGCGCGAGATTGCGACTCGGGGCGGCTTAAGCCTTGGCGGGCAGGATTGCCACGCCGAGGCCAGCGGAGCTCACACCGGCGACATTTCCGCCAAGATGCTCAAGGACGCGGGCGCCTCCTACGTCATCGTCGGTCACAGTGAACGTCGTTCGGACCATGGCGAGACCGACGCCGACGTGCAGGCGAAAGCCGCCGCCGCCCTGCGCGCCGGGCTCACGCCGATCATTTGCGTCGGCGAAACGCGCGCCGAGCGAGAGGCAGGCGATGCGCTGAGCGTCGTCGGCGCGCAGATCGAGGGCTCTCTCCCCGCTGACGCGCCTGCGCATATCGTCGTCGCCTATGAGCCGGTCTGGGCGATCGGCACAGGCTTGACGCCGACCGTCGATGACGTCGCCGAAATGCACGCCTTCGCGCGCGAGCGGATCGAAGCCGGGCTCGGCGGCGGCAAGAGCGCCGACATTCGCATTCTCTATGGCGGCTCGGTCAAGCCGTCGAACGCCCACGAATTGATGCATGTCGCCAATGTCGACGGCGCGCTTGTCGGCGGCGCGAGTTTGACGGCCAAGGATTTTATCGGCGTCGCGAGCGCCTATCGCTGATCAGGCGAAGCTGGACAATCGTATGGGCTCGAATAAAGTCATCCGTTCAGAAGGGTTTGTTTTCATCAATCGATTGAAAGAAAGGCGCGCCATGAGCCAGAATGATTTCGGCGTCATCGAGCTGGTCGATGAAGACCGCGTCTATCCGGGTTCGCGATTCAGTGAAGTGCGCGACGCAGTGTTCTCCAATCCCTATCAAAAGGTCTGGGGCGCGCCAGGAGAAGAGCCGCTCCCCTTCGTGATGCCGACCTTTTTCGACATGTTGCGCGCGCTTTGGCGGGGCAGGCACTTCCTGACGCAGGCCGCCGAGCGATCGGTCGACGCCCGCAGCGACCTCAGGTGGGGACCTGACAAGAAAGGCTTCAGACGCATCGTGCATCCCTGGGGCGTCGTTCTGACGGGGGTCTGGGAAATTACCGAGGACAGCGGCTACACCGGCTATTTCCAAAAGGGCAGCAAGGCGCTTGTCGTCGCGCGCTATTCCAACGGCGGGGCGGTGAAGCGCGGCAAACCGCGCGGGCAGGGCATCGCCGGCAAGCTTTTTCCAACCACAGACCCAGACCATAAGGAGCCATTGCAGACGGCGAATTTCTTCACGATCGACGATATCGTCGGCGCCTCGACGCGCTACATCAACGATGTCGAATTCGTCAATGCGCCGAACGTCACGCTTTCGAATGATTGGCGGACCTCGCCAATTGTCATGACCGCGGGCGTCGTATTCGCGATCACCGATAAGGATCCGACCGAGCGGCAGCTCCACGAAGTCGCCGAGCTCGGCAAGCCTCGCGACATTCCTACCCGAGCGCCGCGCTTCATGCGCTTAAAGCTTGCGCCGGGTCTTCCGCGAATTGAAGGAGATGACCTCGATTCACGCGACGAATTGCTCGCGATGATGTTCGACAAGGGCGATCCGACGCCAAGGCGCGAGATTGTTTTCACCATCGAGGTCACCGAGGATGGCGAAATGACCGGCCGCACCGGATTTAAGAAAGGGACGTTTCGTAATTGGCGGCGGATCGGCGCGCTGACGTTCGACAATGCCGTCGTTTCCTATAATGGCGATCGCGTCCTGCATTTCCACCATCCGAACTGGCGCATCGATCGCAACGATCCGGCGACCAGGTTCCGGCCCTCGCCAACGAGCAGCGAAGCGGAAAAGGCCGAGGCGATCTAGGCTTGCCGCCTCGCCAAGCGACCGATATAAGCGCGACGCCTACACCATGCTCCAACGACGAGGCGACGCGCTCCTATGGCGATCGAACGCACTTTTTCCATTCTCAAGCCCGACGCGACGAAGCGCAATCTCACAGGCAAGATCAACGCGCTGATCGAAGATGCGGGCCTGCGCATCGTCGCTCAGAAGCGTATTCACATGACGCGCGAACAGGCGGAAGCTTTTTACGCCGTGCATAAGGAGCGCCCCTTTTTCGGCGAGCTCGTCGACTTCATGATTTCCGAGCCCGTCGTCGTGCAGGTGCTCGAAGGCGAGAACGCCATCGCGCGCTACCGCGAAGTCATGGGTGCGACCAATCCTGCGAACGCCGCGCCGGGAACGATCCGCAAGGAACATGCGCTGAGCGTCGGCGAGAATTCGGTGCACGGCTCAGACGCGCCAGAAACCGCGGCGGTGGAAATCGCGCAGTTCTTTTCCGGCAACGAGATCGTCGGCTAGCCAAGGCGTCATGCCCGCGCTTGTCGGGGGCATGAGATGTGACGGCGTGATGGCCGGGCCAAGCCCGGCCAAGACGGCCCGACGCGGAAATTAGGCCGCCGCGGTCTCAGGGAAATACGCCTGCATGATCCTGTCGCGATAGGCGACAAGGTTGGCGTTCGCGAGCGCCGCGTCGCGAACGGCGCTCTCCGACATCGGCGATAAGACCGACGCCACAAAGGCGAAGACCGTAGCGTCGGCGCCGCAGAGCGCATCGCCGAAGAGATAGGGCTTGTCGCCGATCAACGTCGCGAGCGCTTCGATGTCGCGCACGCCGAGCGCATCGATTTCCGACGGGCTGTGACGGCCCATACCCTGCGCCCAAAGCGATTTGGCGATCTTGCGGCGAATGAACCATTTCGCCAGCGGGCGCGCGAGGGCGGGCACGCTCGAGAAAAAACGCGCCGGACCGCGTTCGAAATTAGCCTCGTCCATCCAGCGGGTATGGACGATGATCCAATAGAGATGTTCTTCGCACATCTTTTCGACGCACCAGCCGACGGCCTTTTGCGCGTCGCTCAACTGCGCGTCAAAGTCCACGCCGTATGTCTTTTCGATATGGAAGCGAATGAAGGTCGAATCGGCGACGATTTCGCCGTCGTCATGGACATAGGGCTGCTTGCCTTTCGGCGCTTTCGAGAAGCCGCTGCGGTCTTCGACATAGTCGAGGCCCGCCATCTTCAAAAGCACCATCGCTTTCGTCACGAAAGGCGATGCGTCCGGCAGTCCGGCGACAGGGCGGAAGCAGTAAAGCGTGATCGTCATGAAATTCCTTGGATCGGCGTGGTTGCGTCGGGAACAATGAGCGCTGCCTCGCGGGGCGCCGGCGCCGCGAGCACGCGATTGCCTTCGATCCGTACGGCGCCCGACGCGACCAATCGCAGCGCCATCGGATAGATGACATGCTCCTGCGCAAGCACACGGGCGGCGAGCGTCTGCGGCGTGTCATCGTCGAGCACGGGCACGGCGGCCTGCGCGACGATCGGACCTTCGTCCATCTCGGGCACGACGAAATGCACGGTGGCGCCGTGAATCTTTACGCCGTCGGCCAGCGCACGCTCATGCGTGTCGAGTCCGCGATAGGAGGGCAACAGGGCAGGGTGGATGTTGAGCATGCGCCCGCGCCAGAGGCCGACGAACCAGGGCGTGAACATGCGGAGAAAGCCTGCGAGGCAAATGAATTCGATGCGATAGGTTTCCAGCACCAATTGCAGCGAACGCTCGAATTCCTCGCGTCCCGCATAAATCTTGTGGTCGACCGCCGCCGTCGCGACGCCAGCGGCCTTCGCCTTGGCGAGGCCCGGCGCATCGGGGCGATTGGAAAGCACAAGGGCGATTTCAGCCGGAAAGCTGGGGTCCCTGGCGGCGGCGATCAGCGCGTCCATGTTTGAGCCGCGACCCGAGATGAGAATCGCGGTGCGCAGCCGCGTCACAACGTCAGAGTCCCGTGCGTAACGACGCGCTCGCCGTCGGTCTCGATGACTTTGCCGATGCGCACGGGCTTCTCGCCGACGGCGCGCAAGGCCGACTCCACCTCGCCGGCGGCGGGCTCGGAGGCCACCACCACCATGCCGATGCCGCAGTTGAAGGTGCGCAGCATCTCGCTTGCCGCAATGCCTCCCGTCTCGGCGAGCCAACGGAAAACCGGCGGAGGCGCGAACGTCGACAGATCGAGCGCGACGCCTAGCCCGCTTGGCAGCACGCGCGGGAGATTGTCGGGAAAGCCGCCGCCGGTGATATGGGCGAGGGCGACGATTTGCGGCGTCGCCTTCAAGGCCGCGAGCAGGGGCTTCACGTAGATGCGGGTCGGCGTCAACAGCGCCTTGGCCAGATTGAGGTCTCGCGCGAAAGGCGCGGTGGCGCTCCACGCAAGGCCGGCGCGCTTCACAACGCTGCGTACGAGCGAATAGCCATTGGAATGGACGCCGGAGGAGGGGAGTCCGAAAAGCACGTCGCCGGCATGGACATCGCGGGGTAGAAGGCGATTGCGCTCTGCGGCGCCGACCGCGAATCCGGCGAGGTCATAGTCGCCGCGCGCATAGAGGCCGGGCATTTCGGCGGTTTCGCCGCCAAGCAGGGCGCACCCCGCCTCGACGCAGCCGGCGGCGATGCCCTTCACCACCGACGTCGCGACGTTCGGGTCGAGTTTGGCGGCCGCGTAATAATCCAGGAAGAAAAGCGGCTCGGCGCCCTGAACGATCAGGTCATTAACGCACATGGCGACGAGATCGATTCCGATCGTCTCATGCAGACCGGATTCGATCGCGATCTTCACCTTGGTGCCGACGCCGTCGTTTGCCGCGACGAGGACAGGATCGGAAAATCCGGCCGCCTGGAGATCGAACACGCCGCCAAAGCCGCCGATCTCGCCGTCGGCGCCGGAGCGCCGCGTCGAACGCACGGCGGGACGGATCATGTCGACGAACCGATTGCCTGCGTCGATATCGACGCCAGCGTCGGCGTAGGTAAGGCCCGAATTTCTCTGTCGCATTTCATCCTTCGCGTCGTGGGCGCCGCAGTTAGATGGGCGCAAGCGGCGGCGGCTGTCAAATTCGCTCGGAACGGCTACGCTCTTGTGCGTTTGCACAAAGTTTTTTCCGTAGCGCGGCATATGGATGTCCTCGCAAAGGAGCAGCGCCATGAAGTTTCGGTTCACCATTGACGATATCGCGGCCGCCCGCGACGCCGGCGCAATTGACGCGGCGTCCTTCGAGCGGCTGTCGCATTTTCTTGCGTCGCGGCGCGCAGCGATAGCGGAGGTGACGTCCCAAGCGCCGCGCTATGACGTCGTCAACCTGCTTTGGTACGCCGGCGCGCTGATCGTGCTCGGCGCCATGGGCATGTTTTCGACGACGGCCTTTGGCCTTTGGGGCGATAAGGCGCTGCTGGTCACCGCGATCGTCTACGCCGCCATGTTCGCCTTCGCCGGCGCTTATCTCTGGCGTCGGCGCGACCTGCATACGCCCGGCGGGCTGCTCATCGCTTGCGCGGTCGGCATGGCGCCGCTCGCGATCTTCGCGCTGCAGTCGATGTACGACGTCAGTCCGGCGGGGGAGGCGCGCCCCTACCGGGACTTCTACATTTGGATTCAATCCAGCTGGCTTCCCATGGAGCTTGGAACGATCGGCGCGGCGTCTGTCGCGCTGCTCGCCTTTCCCTTTCCGTTCCTCGTCATGATCATCGCCTTCGCGCTTTGGTTCATGTCGATGGATCTGACGCCCTGGCTGATGGGCGTCGCAGAATTTTCATGGGATCAGCGGGCGACGGTGAGCATGTATTTTGGACTCGTCGTTCTCGCCGTGGCCTGGCTCGTCGATCTCAAGCGATGGCGGAACGGCGATTTCGCTTTCTGGCTGCATCTCTTCGGGCTGCTGGCCTTTTGGGGTGGGCTGACGGCCCAGCACAGCGGCAACGAATTGGGTAAGGCGCTCTACTGCGGCGTCAACGTGGGACTGATTTTTCTGTCGCTCTTCCTGATGCGCCGCGTCTATGCGGTATTCGGCGCCGTCGGCGTCACGACTTATCTGAGCTATCTCGCCGGCAGCGTTTTCAAGGATTCGATCCTTTTCCCCTTCGCGCTGTCGGGCATCGGCGTTCTGCTCATCGTCTTCGGCCTCTTGTTTCACCGCTACGGCGCCGCCATCGGCGAAACGATCGGCGAATTGTTGCCGGCGCATTTGCGCGGATTGCGCCCGGCGCATGCCCGCGAGCAGGACTCAGCATGAGCGCTTGCCGAGTTGGCGGCGCTTTAGCGGGAGTTTCCGGATTGATTGCGCTTTAGGCGGCGGCGGATTATATAGGCAAAATCCCAACATGGACGGTCGTTCTGTGGGTCGCTGGCGCCGGGCGGCGCGGCGCCAGACGTCGCCCCCATGCCTGATCAAGGAGTTTGCAGATGGGCAACGCCCCGCTGATGCCGAAGGCCACGGCCGTTTGGCTCGTCGAAAATACATCGTTGACGTTCGATCAGATCGCCGATTTCTGCAAACTGCATCCGCTCGAGGTGAAGGGCATCGCCGACGGCGAGGTCGCGGCTGGGATTCGCGGCCATGATCCGATCACCTCCGGGCAACTCACGCGCGAGGAGATCGAAAAGGCCGAGAAAAATCCGGGCCATCGCCTCCATCTCTCCGTCTCCAAGGTCGTCGTGCCGGAGGTCAAGAAGGCGCGCGGGCCGCGCTATACGCCCCTCTCGCGCCGTCAGGACCGTCCGAATGCGATTCTGTGGCTCGTGCGCAATCATCCGGAGCTGAAGGACGCCCAGGTCATGCGTCTCGTCGGCACTACAAAGACGACGCTGAAGGCGATCCGCGAGCGCACCCACTGGAATTCCGCGGCGCTGACGCCGATGGACCCGGTGACGCTCGGGCTTTGCTCGCAGATCGATCTCGACTTTGAGGTCAATCGCGCGGCGAAGGACAAGCCGGCGACCGTGGAGGATCATGGCCAGACGCTGGTGCCTGCAAGCGTCACCACCAGTCCGCGGCCCGAGCCGTCCACGACCGAGGACGTCTTCGGCAAGGCCAAGCCAGCGGCGCCGCCGGACGATGAAGATAATTTCGACGCCGACCGCGTATTCGGACGGCTCAAGGATGTCGATTTCGGCGAGTAACGACGCTGGTCTTCGCGCGAGCGCCGATTGATCAACCGGTAGCTCGCGCGTATCTTTCACACAGAGCTTAGCCGCGCGGACGTTACGCATATCGCGCTGGCGAGGTCGCTTTCGCCGTGATCCCATTCTCGCTGGCGAACCTTTGGACTCTCCGGATGACCAACTCGCCTTATGATCGCGACCTCGGACGAAATCCCGCCAATTTCCAGCCGCTGACTCCGATCACCTTTCTGGAGCGCGCCGCAGCCGTCTTTCCCGAACGCATCGCGATCGCGCACGGCCAGCTGCGGCGCAATTATCGCGATTTTTACGCCCGCAGCCTGCGGCTCGCGAGCGCGCTGGAGAAGGCGGGGCTTGGTCGCGGCGACACAATCTCCGTCATGCTCGCGAACACGCCGGCGATGCTTGAATGCCACTATGGCGTTCCGATGATGGGCGCGGTGCTTAACACGCTGAATACGCGGCTTGACGCTTCGATCCTCGCCTTCACGCTCGACCATGCCGAGACGAAGGCGCTGATCGTCGATCGGGAGTTCTCGGACGTCATTCGCGAGGCGCTCTCGCTCGCGAAGGCGAAGCCCGTGATCATCGACTACAGCGATCCGGAATATGACGGGCCCGGGGAGCGGTTGGGCTCCGTCGAATATGAGGAGTTCCTGAACTCGGGCGACGCCGATTATCAATGGTCGCCGCCGGAGGACGAATGGGACGCGATCTCGCTCAATTACACCTCCGGAACGACGGGCGATCCGAAAGGCGTCGTTTATCATCATCGCGGCGCCTATCTGACCGCGCTTGGCAATGTCCTCACCGGCGACATGGGCCGCCACCCGGTCTATCTGTGGACGCTGCCGATGTTCCATTGCAACGGCTGGTGTTTCCCTTGGTCGATTTCGGTCAACGCCGGAACCCATGTCTGTCTAAGGCAAGTGCGCGCGGGCCACATCTACGAGTTGATGGCGGAGCACGGCGTCACGCATCTGTGCGGCGCGCCCATCGTCATGTCGACGCTGCTCAACGCGACTGATTCGGAAAAGAAGCCGCTGACGCGAACCGCGCGCTTCTTTACCGCCGCCGCGCCGCCGCCGCAGGCGGTTCTCGCCGGCATGAAAGCGGCCGGATTCGAAGTCACGCATCTTTATGGACTGACCGAAACCTATGGCCCCGCCGCCGTCAATGAATGGCACGACGACTGGGATTCGCTGGACAGCGCCGCGCAGGCGCAGATGAAGGCGCGCCAAGGCGTGCGCTATCTCGTTCTTGAAAATCTCGACGTGATTGACCCCGACACCATGCAGCCGGTGCCGCGCGACGGCGCGACGATGGGCGAGGTCATGTTCCGCGGCAACGTCGTCATGAAGGGCTATCTGAAGAACAAGAGCGCCTCGGAGAAAGCCTTCCACGGCGGCTGGTTTCATTCAGGCGATCTTGGCGTGCGCCATCCCGACGGATATATCCAGCTGAAGGACCGTTCGAAGGACATCATTATTTCGGGCGGCGAAAATATTTCCTCGATCGAAGTGGAAGACGCGCTGTTTCGCCATCCCAAGGTGCGAGCCGCCGCGGTGGTCGCCGCCCCTGACGACAAATGGGGTGAAACGCCTTGCGCCTTCGTCGAGCTGAAGGATGGCGAACAGGCGAGCGCGGAGGAGTTGATCGATTGGACGCGCCAGCATCTGGCCCATTTCAAATGCCCGCGCCACGTCGTCTTTTGCGAGTTGCCGAAGACCTCGACAGGGAAGATTCGCAAATATGTTCTGCGCGAACGCGCTCGAGAAATCTGGCCGGCGAGCGCGACGACGGCGTCACTTTAAAGGATCCGAAGGAACGGCCCAAAAAGAGAAGCCAGCAGTCTTTACGACTGCCGGCTTCGCGTCGGGGGCGGAAGGCCGAAACTTTCCGCGCCCCGCTATGTCGCTTGAATCTAGAAGAAGAGTCCGAGGCAGCCGCCAGCCAGAGCGCCGACGACAGCCGCCGCGATCGTGTTCGGAATGCCGCCAAGCGCGACAGAGGCGAGACCGCCGAGGATCACGGCGCCGATGCCAGCGAAGATGTAGGTGTTCGTGGTGATTTCGAGTTCTTTCTGAGCCATCGTTCTTCACTCCTCTTATTTTCGTTCCCTGAGTCGCGCCTTGTCCGCCGGCGCATTCTCATCCCATGGGCGCGTCATTTCGACGCAGGCGGGAGGTTAGCACAAGTTGGCGCTGAGTCAATTGCGTGTGCGACAGGATGTCGCGCATGTAACCAAATGATAGATATAATGCTTCGCTGTTTATACGATTATAGCCGCTCAAGAGGGAAAAAGAAATTTCGATTTCGACGCGCTTCTGCGTCGGTTTCGGTCGCGAAGCGCCCGCTTCAATTCGTTTTCGTCGAACACGGACGCTATACCCCCAGCCGATGACAAAAAAGAACGCTGACGTCGATTCCGTCGATCCCGTGGCGCGCAAACCGGATCGCGGTTTGAAAGCGACACTCTCTCCGCTTCGGCCCTTGCTGCCCTATGCGCTGCGCTACAAGCGAACGATCGCGTTCGCCTTTGTCGCGCTCCTCATGGCGGCGGGCGCGACTCTCACCTTGCCGCTCGCCGTGCGCGGCATGATCGACCACGGCTTTTCGGCCGACAGCGCCGGCGCGGTGAACGCCTATTTCGGCGCAATGATCGCAGTCGCCGCGACGCTCGCGATCGCGTCGGGCACACGCTACTATTTCGTCATGACGCTCGGCGAACATGTGGTCGCCGACCTGCGCGCCGATCTCTTCAAACACCTCACAGCGCTCGACGCCGCTTTCTACGACACCGCGAAAACGGGCGAGCTTCTCTCGCGGCTGACCGCCGACACGACGCAGCTGAAATCCGCCTTTGGCTCATCGGCGTCGGTCGCGCTGCGCAATCTCTTCATGTTCTTCGGCGCAATCATCATGATGGTGGCGACGAGCCCCAAGCTTGCCGGTATGACGCTCGCGGCCATCCCGATCATCGTTCTGCCGCTCATCGCGTCGGGCCGGGCCGTGCGCCGACGCTCCCGCTCCGCTCAGGACACGCTCGCGCAGGCTTCCGCCTATGCCGGGGAAAATCTCTCGGCCGTGCGCGCCATGCAGGCGAACGGCGCGCAGGCGTCGACGACGGCGCGATTCACGCGCGCGGTGGTGGCCGCCTATGACGCGGCGCAGGCGGCGACGCTGCTTCGCGCCTTCGTGACCGCCGGAGCCATTCTCGTCGTCTTCACGAGCGTGGTCGGCGTGCTCTGGTTGGGAGCCCAGGACGTGCTCGCCGGACACATGACGTCGGGCGTTCTGTCCCAGTTCGTTCTCTATGCGGTGCTTGGCGCAAGCTCGCTCGGCGAGCTCACGCAGACCTGGAGCGAGCTCTCCGCCGCCGCCGGCGCGGCGGGCCGCATCGCCGAAATTCTTGCCATTCAACCGCGCATCGTGGCCCCGGCGCGGCCGACGCCGCCGCCCGCGCGCTGGCGGGGACGCATCGCCTTCGATCATGTGCGCTTCGCCTATGCGACGGCGCCAGAGAAGGCTGCGCTGCAGGATTTCTCGCTCGTCGTCGCGCCCGGCGAGCGCGTCGCGCTGGTCGGGCCGTCCGGCGCGGGCAAATCGACAACCTTTGCGTTGCTCCTTCGCTTCTACGACGTCGACTCCGGCTCCATTACTCTGGACGGGGTCGACCTGCGCGATCTTGATCCTGTGGCGCTGCGCAGGGCGATCGCGCTCGCTCCGCAGGATCCGGTGATCTTCGGGCTCTCCGTCGCCGAAAATATCGCCTACGGCCGTGACGACGCGTCGAGCGGGAAGATCGTCGCCGCGGCGAAGCGCGCTCAAGCGCACGACTTCATCATGGCGCTGCCGATGGGCTACGACACGCTGCTCGGCGAGCGCGGCATCACGCTTTCTGGCGGGCAGCGCCAGCGCCTCGCCATCGCGCGCGCAATTCTCGCCGACGCGCCGGTGCTGCTCCTGGACGAAGCCACTTCGGCGCTCGACGCCGAGAACGAGGCTTTGGTGCAGGCGGCGCTGCATGACGTCATGCAGGGGCGCACGAGTCTGGTCATCGCCCATCGTCTGGCGACCGTGTTGGAAGCAGATCGAATCATCGTGATCGACGAAGGACGCATCGTCGAGCAGGGCACGCACGCGAGTCTGACCGCCGCCGGCGGCCTTTATGCGCGGCTTGCGAAACTGCAGTTCGACACCGACCGCGCCGGCGCCGCCGCCTGAGCGCGGATGCGTCTTCGTTGACGCCAAGGTTCCTTGAAGTTGCGCGCCTCCGGGTCGCCGAAAAATCATGTCCGCATCGCCGACAAAAAATCATGTCCGCGTGCCGACATATGTGTCGATGGTGGCGCCAGGTCAGCGCGAGGTTCGCCATACATCGAAGAAATCGTTCAGCACGCGAGCGATGCCTTCTCGGCTGCCGACCGCGCATACGCCTGGCGCGCCAACGAGGCCTGCGCACTCGGACTCTCAAACGGAGCCGTCCACGAAGGCTCTGTCCTGCGGCTGTTCAAGGCGAGATTTCCTGTCATTTGCCTTCGTCCTGAATAATGCTATGAGCACGCGCCAACCCCAGACGGCGCAGGCCGTCAAATTTCCATCCTGCGGCTGACGCGTTTGCATCGCCGCTCAGAGGAGTTGGCGCCAATGGCCATATCGCCCGTCACGTTGACCGAGGCATTGACCTTCGACGACGTGTTGCTGCGGCCCGGCCATTCGCGGGTAATGCCCTCCGCCGTCGATGTCACGACCCGGCTGACGCGCGAGATCACGCTTAATCTGCCGATCGTTTCGGCCGCGATGGACACCGTCACCGAGGCGCGTCTCGCGATCGCCATGGCGCAGGCGGGCGGCATCGGCGTCATCCACCAGAACCTGTCGCCCGCCGCGCAAGCCGCCGAGGTGCGCAAGGTCAAGCGCTACGAAAGCGGCATGGTGATCGACCCGATCACCATTTTCCCCGACGAAACCCTCGCCGACGCGCTCGCTCTGATGGCGGGCCACGGCATTTCGGGAATTCCGGTCGTCGAGCGCGCCAGCGACGGCGGCAGGGGCAAGCTCGTGGGCATTCTCACCAATCGCGACGTGCGCTTCGCCCAGGACCGCAGCCAATCCGTGGCCGAGCTGATGACGAAAAAGCTCATCACGGTCCAAGAAGGCGTGGGGCAGGCGGAGGCGCAGCGGCTGCTTCACGAACATCGCATCGAGAAACTGCTCGTCGTCGACGAGGATTACCGCTGCGTCGGCCTCGTCACCGTCAAGGACATCGAGAAGGCGACGCAGCATCCCTACGCCTGCAAGGATCACGAGGGGCGGCTGCGCGTCGCCGCCGCCTCGACCGTCGGCGACCACGGCTTCGAGCGCGCGCTTCAGCTCATCGACGCCGGCGTCGACTGCGTGGTGATCGACACCGCGCATGGTCATTCGCAGTCAGTGATCGACCAAGTGATGCGGGTCAAGAAGGCGTCGAACAAGGTCTCGATCATCGCCGGCAACATCGCCACCGCCGAAGCGGCCAAGGCGCTGATCGGCGCCGGCGCCGACGCGATCAAAGTCGGCATCGGCCCCGGCTCGATCTGCACGACGCGCATCGTTGCGGGCGTCGGCGTGCCGCAGCTCACCGCGATCATGGAGGCCGCGGACGAAGCGCGCAAAGCCGACGTGCCGGTGATCGGCGACGGCGGCGTCAAATATTCCGGCGACCTCGCCAAGGCGATCGCGGCAGGCGCCGACGTCGTCATGATCGGCTCGCTGTTCGCTGGAACCGAGGAGTCGCCCGGCGAGGTGTTTTTGTATCAGGGCCGCTCGTTCAAGGCCTATCGCGGCATGGGTTCAGTGGGCGCGATGACCGCAGGGTCGGCGACCCGCTATTTCCAGGGCGACGTGAAGGAACAGCTCAAACTTGTTCCTGAGGGCATCGAAGGACAGGTGCCCTATCGTGGCCCGATCGCGCCGATTCTCTACCAGCTCGCGGGCGGCCTGCGCGCGGCGATGGGCTATGTGGGCGCGCCGACGGTCAAGGAATTCCAGGAGCGTGCACAGTTCGTGCGCATCACCAACGCCGGATTGCGGGAGAGCCATGTGCATGACGTCGCGATCACCCGCGAGAGCCCGAACTATCCGACGGGCGTCTAATGCGCCGGGCAAAAAAATGGGGCCGCGCAACGGCCCCTAAGAGATGGGAGAAAAGTCGAGGAGGAAACATCCTGGTAAAAGTCTCGCCTGAGAAGTGAGCGCCAGATAAGCGAACAATGAGAGCATATGCGCTCGTCCAACTCCTTGCGCCTCTCACTGTTCACAAAAAAAACTACGACCAAAATCGCTTCTCCGCGTCATTCGAATTGATGATGACGGCAGTTTTTTTGAAGCGTGGCTCAAGTATTCGTCGAGAGCAGGTTCCGAAAAAGTTGACAGACTTTTTCGATGAGAACCTGCTCCAATATTTTGATTTTCGAGCGCTTCCCTCCCGATCACATGTGTCGATCTCTGATGGTGCGCCCTTAAGCTGACGTGGGCGAACAGAGGGCCTCGCGAAGACCCTCCAAATTTAAGCTCAAAAGGGCTGCTGAAAGAGCCGGGCTCAAAAGGCAGGCTGAAAATTGAGCGCGTAGTATCGAACCCCGAGTTACTGAAGCGTCCGCGGCAATTTCGTCCGCCCCCCCGACGTTCGAGAAAACGTTAAGACGAAAGAAAGGGGCCGGCATCATCCAAACGGATGAGGCCGACCCCTCAATTGCTTGAAATCAAATGTATACGCTTATTCGCCCTTTGGCGGGTTGAGCGGGGCGAGTCCACCCAGGAGCGCGACCACCTCCGCCTGACGGTTGCATCCGGTTTTCTCCATCACGCCGCGCAGATGCGTGCGCACGGTGTTGCGCGACACGGACTGCTCGGTGGCGATTTCCTCGAGCGTCTTGCCCGTGACAAGTCCGCGCGCGACGCGCGCCTCGGCCGGCGTGAGGTCATAGAGGGACTGAACCAATTCGATCGCCGGCGCCTGCGGCGAACCCACCGGGGTCATCACCAGAACCGCCGCGCAACGCACGAAAATGTCGCGCGCCGCGCCGCGGATCGGCACCAGATTGGCGATCATTGGGCTTTCGTCTTCGCCAGCCCGGGCGGCGAAGGATTTCGGCGCGCCGACGAGATCGTCGTCGAGCGTGTCCATCGCCTGACGCAGCAGCCCGTCGGCGGAGGCGTCGACGAGCGACACGCGGTCATGGGCGCGCCAGCGGACGTATTTGTTCAGCGCATTGCTCGGGTCATTGGCGGAGATGACGCGCCCGTCTTCGTCAAGCACGAGCGCCGGAAGGCCGATGAGCGCGAAGGTTTCGCCGGCGACGCGCGCGCGCTCGAGTTGCAGACGGGTGGCGAGGAAGGCGGCGCGCGCAAGGTGAGGCCGCAATTCGTCGAGCTTGCGGATGACGGACGGCTCGACCGGTCCGCGGTTATGCGCGCGTTCGAGGCAGATGATGCCAGTGTCGCCGGTGGGCAGCGAGATCGCCGTCGCCGCGCTGAACCCCAGCCCGCGTGGCCGCAGGAAGTCGCTATAGTTGGTGTCGCGCTCAAGCTCCTCCGCCGTATAGACGTCGTCGTCGGTAAGGAATCCCGGATGGCGGCGACTGAACAGCCTGCCGCCGCGCGTGCAGTTGCTCAGCCAGTCGCCGCGCATGAAGTTCTCGACATGTTCGCAGATCGCCGGAGACGCCGTCCAGCGGGAGACTTTTTCGCGCGCCGCGAACAGCACGCCGCCCTGCGCCTCGGCAAGATGTGAAAGCTCGTCGAGCACGTCGGGCCACATGTCCGGCGCGAAGGAGCATTCGTAAATACGATCGATGAGTTCCTGAACCATATTCAATATCTCTTGCTGGCGGTCGCGCTAAAGGCGCGTGCGCTTTGAAATAAACCGTATGCAAACGTGCGGCCGGCGAGATGGTTCCAGCCGGCCGCGAATTTGGGTCAGTGCTTGCCGGCGTCGATCGCGACTCCCTTGCGCTCCTTATGAATATAAGCGACGAGCGCCGTCATCTTCGGATCGTCGGCCGGAAGCGCGGCTCCCTGCAGCGGGTTTCTGATACACCAGTTCACCATTTCGAACAGCTGCGCGACCTTGCCGAGCTGCTTTTGGAATTTCGGGTAAGTCTCCGGATGGGTGTTGGCGGCGTTGGGATGGCACTGCGCGCAGGCCACGCCGTTCGTGCCGACGGCTCCGCTGGTCCAAAGCTCCCGGCCTTTCTTCGCGACGGAATCAAATTCGCCCTGCCAGCGGTCGACGTCCGTCGTCGTAAATTCGTCGGCGAGCGTTGCCGGCGAAAGCAGCACAGCGCCCAAAACAAGCGCAATCGTAAAGCGGCGCATCGTCATTCTCCTCGACTAGTAATGCAGTTGCGGCGCCTTGCGGACGATCGCCTCTTGATATTTCTTGTCGACAGGCTTTCCGAGCTTCGGATCGTAGCCGACGACGCGCTCCTGGTTGTCCCACAGCTGATAGCGCGCGGTGACGCGGCCGGAGTTGACGTCGATCATCTGCCAGCCTGTGGCGTCGCGTTCGAAGAAGGGGTCAGCGCGGTTCATCGGAACCGTCAGCACAGGAACATGCGCGCCAGCTTGCGCATAAGTGTCGGGATATGGCCAGGGCCAGGCCGTCGCCATCACCGCATTGAAGGCGATGTTGCCGATCTGATTGTACTGGATCTGGTGCACATGGCCGTAGATCACATTGACGGTCTTGAACGGCTGCAACAGCTCCTGCACCTGCTCGGCGTCGTCGGTCCAGAAATTCCAGCCCTTGTAAATCTTCTGCAGCGGCGAATGCGAGAAGACGATGAGCGGCGTGTCCTTGGACACTTTGCTGAGATCATCCTTGAGCCAGGCGCGCTGCTTTTCGCCGACCATGAACGGCGAACCGTTGGGATTGTCGAGGCCGGCCATCTCGAGCATGCGCTGCTCGGCCGTCGGCCACCGATGAAACGTCCATTCATCCGTCGTGAGAATCGAATTCAAGACGACGAAATGGACGCCCTTGTGGTCGAAGCTGTACCACTGCGGACCATAGAGCTTTGACCAATACTCGCCGAGGTCGAGATAATAGTCATGCTCGCCCATGACGCAGTGGAGCTTGCCCTTCACATGCGAAAGCATTTCGCCGCCGTGATCGAGCTCCTCCTTCTTGCCGAGCTGCGCGAGATCGCCGCCGAACATGACGAAATCGGCTTCAGGGAGGATGAGATTGGCCTCGGCGACGGCGCGCTTCAGGCCCATGTCCCAGTTGCGCACGAAGCTCGCGCCTTTGATCTGCTGAATGTGCGAATCGGAAATATAAGTGAAGCTGAAATCCTCGCGCGTTCCGCCGAAGGCGAGGCGCACCATGGAGATCGGCAGGGTCGTGAGCGTTCCAGCGGCGGCGCCGGCGGCGATCACGCTGCGTCGGGTGATGAGTCTGGTCATTTCTATCCTCCCTCGCGACTTCGCGCTCTCGTGACGACGCCGCTTGTTTTCTCCTGCGCTTTTCTCGCTGTTATTTTGTCTGCGCCGTCACATAGGCGGGACTCGTCAGCGTCTCCAGGAAGGCGACGAGGTCGTCGATCTGCTGATCCTTCAAATCCAGCGGCCGAATGCCGCCGGAGAGATAGGGATTGATCGGCGTCGGATCGCCGGGGCTCTTTCCGCCCTCGTTGTAATGCTTGACCACGTCTTTGAGCGTTTTGAGCGAACCGTCATGCATATAAGGCGCGGTCATTGCGATATTGCGCAGCGTCGTGGTTTTGAAGGCGCCGATTTCGTCGAAGGAATTTGTGACGGCGAAGCGGCCGAGTTCGGAGACCTTCGGATCGGCGAGCACCGTCTTGTCGACGGAGGCGCCAGCCGCTTTGGCCTTGAGGAATTCGGCGGCGAGGCGCGGCACGTCGTTTTGGATGCGGTTGATGCCGACGCCGATATTGTGGAACCGATTGTCGGTGAAGAGCGCCTGCGTCTGTTCGATGACATGGCAGGAGATACACCGTCCCTGGCCGACATAAAGCTCGAAGCCGCGCTTGGCCTGATCGCTGATGGCGTTGCGGTCGCCGCCGAAATACCATTTGTCGAAGGGCGAATCGCCCGAGATGACCGTGCGCTCGAAGCTCGCGATCGCCTTTTTGACGTCGTCCATCGTCACGTCTCGACCGCTCTTGCCGAACGCCTTCTTGAAACCGTCGACATAGGCGGGATCTTCGCGAACGATCTTGAGCACCGGCTCGTGATCGGGCAGCCCCATTTCGACGGGGTTGACCATCGGGTGCTGCGACTGATCCTCCAGCGAGATCGAGCGCCCGTCCCAGAACTGCGAGGTGTAAAAGGCCGCGTTGATGACCGACGGGGCGTTGCGCGTGCCGGTCAGCTTGTGGTGACCCTCGGAAACCCGCAACGGACTGTCCGTGAAAGCTTTTTTGTCGTTATGACAGGTCGAGCAGCTCACCGTGCCGTCGATCGAGAAGCGCGCGTCATGGAACAGCTTGTCGCCGAGCGCGATCTTTTCCGGCGACTGCGGATTGTCCGCCGGAACCGGGACTTTTGGCAGGCCGAGCGGCTCGGCCCTCGCCCAGCCGCCGGCGGCGAGCAGCGCCGCAAGCGGAAGCGCAACAAGCGCCGTCTCAACGGATTTGCGAAACTTAGGAACGCGCGCCATGAGCCCCTCCGCGACCGCTCGGCTTCTCGCCGGCTTTGTTTTCACGTTAAGTTTGCTCTGCTTTTAGCGGCAGGGCAAGTCATGCCTGTGACGCTCGGCACAGCCGTCAAAGAACTCGCCGGACGAATATTCCGTCATGGCGA
The DNA here is from genome assembly GCF_051062815.1 of Methylocystis sp. Taxonomy (GTDB): domain Bacteria; phylum Pseudomonadota; class Alphaproteobacteria; order Rhizobiales; family Beijerinckiaceae; genus Methylocystis. Next base: position 109,869 of record NZ_JBPFDU010000099.1, read on the forward strand.
GTAATGATTGTGCATTGCATTAAAGTGGCGCAATAAACCGCACGATCTCCTGCTTGGCCTGTGCTTGGCGTTCCGTTCTGGTGCTACGGTCTTCTGGTCGTGTTCATGCTACACTGGATTGTTTTTAAAGAGGTCACTCCCCAGGCGCCCTTCCGCCGCCAGCGTGGCTGTGGTAGCTGAGGTCCGCAGAGAGGCCTTCCTCGCGGCGCGAAACAGCGCCTCCGCAAAATCAACTGCAGGAGTAAGGGATGTATTTGACCAGGTTCGCCGCGCTCGCAGCGACTCTGCTGGCGCCGGCCATGGCCGTCGCGGGCGATTTGCGCGCCGACGCCAACGCGGTCTTCAAGCCGATCGACGCCGCGAGCGTCGCGAGCGTCGTCAAGAATAACGAGATCACGCCCGCCAAGATCGACCTCGGCAGCAAGCTCTTTTTCGATCCGCGACTTTCGAAGAGTCAGATCATCAGCTGCAACAGCTGTCACAATCTCGGAACCGGCGGCGTTGACGCCGGCCCGACGTCGATCGGCCACGGATGGGCGAAAGGACCGCGCCGCGCGCCGACAGTTCTCAACGCCGTATTCAACGTCGCGCAATTTTGGGACGGGCGCGCCGTCGACCTTAAGGCGCAAGCGAAAGGCCCGGTTCAGGCCGACGTCGAAATGAACAACACGCCGGCGCAGGTCGAAAAGATGCTGAACAGCATGCCGGCCTATGTCGCGGAGTTCAAGGCCGCCTTTCCGGCCGACCCGAAGCCGGTCAGCTTCGACAACATGGCGAAGGCCATCGAGGCTTTTGAGGCGACGCTGACGACGCCAAATGCGCCATTCGACAAGTTCCTGAAGGGCGACGTCAACGCGCTCAATGACGTCGAGAAAAAAGGCCTGCGTCTTTTCATCGACAAGGGCTGCGCCGCTTGTCACGGCGGCGTCAACATCGGCGGCAACGGCTATTTCCCCTTCGGCGTCGCTCAAAAGCCGAGCGTCGAAATCATGCCCGTCGCCGACAAGGGCCGCTCCAAGGTCACCAATGACGTAGCGGACGACTTCGTCTTCCGCTCTGCGCCGCTGCGCAACGTGGCTCTGCGCGCGCCTTACTTCCACACCGGCTCTGTCTGGACCCTGGAAGAGGCGGTCGACCTGATGGCCAAAGACCAGCTCGGCGAAAATCTCTCCGATCCGGACATCAAGGCGATCGTCGCATTCCTCGGGACTCTGAATGGCGACCAGCCTAAGGCGGTCTATCCGGTGCTGCCGCCACGCACCAAGGACACGCCGCTTCCGCAGTAAGCGGGCTTGAGCGAAGGGCCCGTTAAATTGAAAAGAAGACGGCGCCGTCACAAATGGTGCGGCGTCGCCAATTAAATTCTCCGCGCGGCGCAGCGCCGCGCGGAGAACGCCTGTCAATGAAAGCCGTCGGACGATTCGTAATCTCGCTCGCCATTTGTGCGACAGCGGCCTGCGCCTGCGCCGCGGCGCAGGAACAGCAAGATCCTTTCGCGCGAATTGGCCATGTCGTCGTCATTTTCACCGAGAATCGCAGCTTCGATCATGTGTTCGGGCTGTTTCCCGGCGCCGAGGGCGTCAACTCGGCGCAGCACCCGCCACAAGTGGATTTTGATGGACGGCCGCTGACCGCGCTGCCGCGTCCGCGCGCCGACGATCGCTTTCCGCGGCGCTTGCCGAACGCGCCCTTTCGTCTCGAGCCCTTCGTCGACATCGATGGACGCACCATGGATCCGGTCCATGATTTCTATCTCGAGCAGGAGCAGATCGACGGCGGAAAAATGGACCGATTCGTCGAGGCGTCGAACGCTGGCGCGCTTGTCATGGGCTATTACGACGGTTCAGAGCTCAAGCAGTGGGCGCTCGCCAAGGAATTCACGCTCGCCGACCATTTTTTCCATGCGGCGTTCGGCGGCTCGATGCTCAATCATTTCTTCCTGATCTGCGGTTGCGCGCCGACCTTCGACAATCCGGTGGAGGCGACCAGAAAGAAATTTCTGCCAAAGCTCGCGGCGATCAAGGATTCGCAGGGCGCCGAACTCACGATTCGCGAGCGCGAAGAGGATTCGCCGGCAAGCGTGCTTGACGGTCCGCCGCGGCATAAGCGGTTTGGCCGACTGACGATCGACTTGGAGGCGATCGGCACGCTCCAGCCAGGGAACGCCATTTCCAAGCATGACAAGACGGAAGCGCAGGAGCGGCTTCCGCCGGCGCACGCGCCGACGATTGGCGACCGGCTGACGGAGAAGAACGTAACTTGGGCTTGGTACGCCGGCGGGTGGCGCGATGTCATCGAAGGCCGCCTTAAGCCGTATGAAGACAAGCCGGACGCCTTCCAGACCCACCATCAGCCGTTCGCCTATTTCGCCAATTACGCCGAAGGTCGAGAAGGCCGCGCCCACCTCAAGGACGCCGACGAGTTCTTCCAGGCGATCGACAAGGGCGAGCTGCCGCAGGTCAGCTTCTACAAGCCGCTGGGCGTCTTCAACGGGCACCCGGACTATTCCGCTCTCGCGGCCGGCGACGCCCATGTGGGAGATGTCGTCGCGCGGCTGCGCAAGAGCCCGAACTGGGCCGACATGCTGATCATCGTCACGGCCGACGAAAATGGCGGGTTCTGGGATCACGTCGCGCCGCCGCGACGCGATCGGTTCGGCCCGGGAGCCCGCGTGCCGACGCTCATCATCTCTCCCTTCGCCAAGAAGGGCTTCGTCGATAAGACTGTCTACGACACCCTCTCCGTGCTGCGCACGATCGAGCGCCGTTTCGGCGTTGCGCCGCTTTCCGAGCGCGACGCGAGGGCGACGGATCTGCGCAATGCCCTGGTCGCGCCATGAGTTCAGATCGATTTCCGCAAGAGGGTCTGTCCAACTGGCGAGGAGGCCGCCACAAACAGCCACGGTAATGCCAAAAAATTGCTGTTCATGGCGCCACGCTGATTAACTAGCTGATACAAAGCGATCTTGCTCGTCGGACCACAGGCCCATTCGTAGTCCTACCCAACCCACAAGAGTGGTTATGACACCATCCACTAGGGTTGCATTAGCTATTCGATAGATTGTTTTCCTCTATACTAACGGGTATTGTGAATATTGGGGGTTATTGGAATGTTGCGGCACGCTGAGCTGGGTCTGCGGTCTGCTCTTTCAAGGGGGCGGATTT
>NZ_JBPFDU010000100.1:0-53705 GCF_051062815.1 Methylocystis sp.
GTATCTCTGGCAAGGGGACCGAGATACGCTCTTTCGCATCCACGGCACGAATGAGCCATGGACAATCGGGAAGAGCCAATCGTCTGGCTGCATCCGGATGATCAATCAGGACGCGATGGATCTCTACCAAAAAACCGCCGCTGGAACCCGCATCGTCGTTCTTCCCGCCAAAGTGGCGCGCCGGTGAGCCTCTCCGGCTCAGGCCATGCCAGCCAGCCGAATGCGGATGGGATTTCGAGGGCGCGCCTGATGATCGCCCGCTCACAGCTAGAGCGCGGCTCGCGAAAAAATGGAAACCGGTTTTTCGCGTAGAACGCGCTCTAAACTTTGGGCATCGATCAATTTATCTGCATTTGGTCCGCCCAAATGCAGCGTGATCTAGGCGGCTCCTCGCGCAGTCAACTTTCTCGGTACCTGCCTAAGGCGCGCCGGATTTTGGCGCCTCTTGCGCGCCATGGTCATGCTCATGGTCATGCTCCTGCGGCGCCTGCTTCGCCTTTGGTCCAAGCGTTTTGGCGATGATCGGCTCTGTCGTCGAGGTCCAATCCGGACCGGCGGCGACGATCGGGGTCGGCGCGTCGCCCGGAACCATGTGGACAAGCGAATAGCCGCGCTTTTTCAGTTCGCGCAGGAATTCGGGCAGCATCTGCGCGGTGATCGCCTGCGAATCATGGAAGAGCACGATTCCCTTGCGGTTCTTTTCAAGCCGCGACAGCACCAGATCGAGTTCGGCCTTGGGCGTCATATGCGACCAGTCCGAGGCCCACAAATCCGAGCCGAAGATAGTGTAGCCGCGCGACGTGAGGTCGGCGACGAGCGCGGGCGTATCGGCGAAGCCGGGAAAGCGGAAGAAGGGCGCGGCCGTTGCGCCGAGCGCCTTATTCACGGCGGTGATCCCTTTGTCGATGTCGGTCTTGGCGGCGTCCTCGCTCATGAGCCTCAGGGTCTTGTCCGGATGGCTGTAGGAATGGTGAGCGATGGTGTGGCCGTCCGCGGCGGCGCGCTTCACCAGAGCGGGCAGGCTTTCCGCATTCCGGCCGATCAGAAAGAAGGTCACGCGCGCGCATTCCTTGGCGAGCGCGTCGAGCACTTGCGGCGTGGGAGACGCCGGTCCGTCGTCGAACGTCAAAACCACCTCATGATCGCGCAAATCGAGCGTGCGCGGATAGCTTTGCAGGCCGACCGCCGTTCCCTTGGCGCGGTCGATTTCGATGACGCGCGACACGCCAAGCGCGTCGGGTCCGCAGGTCCGTTCCGCGGCGGCGGCCTCGCGCGGCGCGAAAAACACGCTGGCGGCCGATAAAGCCGCCAGCAGCATGAGCGCGAACCGCAGGAGGGGAGCGGCGACGGGCGCTTCAGATCTTTTCAGCAGTAGAAAAATGGCGGTCATGACGGCTTGCCGGTTTGATTTCTCGCGCCCCCGGGTTAAGAGCGCGACCATAATATAGCGCGGGACCGCCTATGCCGCTCGATCATGAAGATACGGCGACCCCCGCCGAGGACTTCCGCGACGGCGGAGAGGCGTCTCTCAGCCGGGAATTCGTTCTGGACGTCGAAGGCGCGATCGCGCTGGGCGACTCGGAGCGAATTCACGAACTCGTCGGCGACCTGCATGAGGCGGACCTTGGCGCTCTGCTGGAGCTGCTGAGCCACGAAGCGCGACCGCGGCTCGTTGAGCTGATGGGCGCGGACTTCGACTTTACGGCCCTGATGGAGGTCGGCGAGGCGACCCGCGAGGAGATCCTCGACGAACTCCCGGTCGAGACCCTCATCGAGGGCGTGCGCGACCTCGAAAGCGACGACGCCGTCGCCATTCTCGAAGGTCTGGAGCCGAAAGAACAGGCGGAGGTCCTCGATGCGCTCCCGGCGCAAGAGAGGATCGTCCTGCGCCGCTCGCTGGACTATCCCGAGGATTCCGCCGGGCGCCTGATGCAGACGACTTTTGTCGCCGCGCCCCCCTTCTGGACGGCGGGGCGCGTGCTCGATTTTTTTCGAGAGTGCGGCGAAGAGAATCTGCCCGAGAACTTCTTCGAAGTTTTCGTCGTCGATCCCGGCTACCGTTTGCTGGGGACCGTTTTCCTCGACGCTCTGGTGCGGGCCAAGCCAAGCGCGCGGCTCGATGAAATCATGCAGGAGGATCGGCGGCGGGTGAATGCGACCGAGGACGGCGCCGAGGCGGCGCGGCTCTTCGAGCGCTATAATCTCGTTTCCGTTCCGGTCGTGGATGAATCCGAACGGCTCGTCGGCGTGTTGACCATCGACGACATCGTCGACGTCATCCAGGAGCAGGCCTCGGACGAAATCCTGGCGCTTGGCGGCGTGAACCCCGAAGAAGAGCTGACCGACGATTTCTGGTGGATCGTTCGGAGCCGCTTCACCTGGCTTTTCATCTATATGATTACCGTTTTCATCACCTCTTCGGTGCTCAAGAGCTTCCAGGCGCAGCTCGAACAGATGGTGGCGCTCGCCGTGCTCGGGCCGATCGTCGCGGGGCAGGGCGGAAGCTCCGCGACCCAGACCATGACGGTCGCGGTGCGGGCGCTCGCGACCAGGGAACTCACCAGCGCCAACGCTCTTCGCATTATTTTCCGCGAATTGGCGATCGGCGCCGTCAATGGCGCGGCCTTCGGCCTGCTGACCGGGATCGTCGCCGCGACCTGGTTTCAAAATGTCGGCCTTGGACCGGTTATCGGTTTGGCGATGTTCACGAATCTGGTCGCCGGCGCGCTCGGTGGCGTTGTGGTGCCGCTCGTTTTCGACCGGCTGAAATTCGACCCCGCGGTCTCTTCGGGGCCCTTTGTGACCACGATCACCGACGTGGTCGGCTACAGCGCGTTCCTTACAATCGCCAGTTTGTGGTTCCATCTGGGCTGAGGCGCGTCGGCGCGTTTACGCTCCGTTACCGCCTGCGGGGATAATTTGGAGAAATGCGCTCGTTGAAATGTTTTTCCCTGCTTTCCTCCGCCCTCGTGTGCGCCGCGATGGCGACGACGCTTGCCGGCTGCGGCAGCACCTATGATCCGAGCTTTTCGCGCCGGCCGCGGTTCCAGACCAGCGCACCGCTGATCAATCCCAAGCGTGACCCGAGCTTTCTCGCCTACGCCGTGCCGGAGACCGATCTCCATAAATTCCCGGCGACGCGCAGCGGCGAATTCGCCGTCCACGGCATCGACGTCTCGAAATATCAGGGCAACATCGACTGGGAGCAGGTCAAGGACGCGGGCGTCTCCTTCGCCTTCATCAAGGCCACGGAAGGCGGCGACCGGGTCGACTCGAAATTCGCCTACAATTGGGCGGCGGCGAAGGCCGCCGGCGTGCCGCGCGGCGCCTATCACTTCGTGTATTGGTGCCGCCGGCCGCATGAAGAGATTGGCAATTTCGCCAGCGTCGTGCCGAATGAGCCCGACGCGCTGCCGCCGGTGCTCGATGTCGAGGCGACGCCGACGTCGGGAACCTGCAAACGCACGCTCTATCGCGAGGAAGTGCTGCGCGACATGAAGGACATGCTCACGCAGATGGAGCGCCATTACGGCAAGAAGCCGATCATCTATTCCTCGGTCGACTTCTATCAGGCGATCCTGCACTCCGACGCTCTGTCCGAATATCCGATTTGGGTCCGCTCGACGAAATATCACCCGAAGGTGCGTTACGGCGACCGCAAATGGACTTTTTGGCAGTATCGCTCGGACGGGCGCGTGCCGGGCATCACCGGCGCGGTGGACCAGAACACGTTCAACGGCTCAGCCGATCACTGGCGAAGCTGGCTCGCGTATCAGACCGGCTTGGCGGCGGCGCCGGTCGCCGCGCAGCCGGCCGACGATCGCGGCGCGAAACAGCTCATCGAGGAAGATCCGGCGATGCTGTCGGGCGGCGAAAGAAACGCCTATGACAAGGCGGCGAGCGCTCCCGTCCCGCCGGCCGCCGTCCAATAGGGGAAGGCCGCAGGGCAAGGGGATCAAGACAAGGGGATCAAGACGGGTTTTGCGACGATCGCGCTTGCAAAACCGTCGCCGGGGTAGCCATGGGGCGAGATTTCGCGTATAGGCGCAACGCCAGTTTCCGCCGCGCGGCGCTCCCGTCCGCGGCCTTCGTTTAGAGAGAGAATAAATGGCCGTTCCGAAAAGAAAAACCTCGCCGATGAAGCGAGGCTTCCGTCGCTCCGCCGACGCCCTCAAGGCGCCGACCTATATCGAGGACAAGGATTCCGGCGAGCTCCGCCGGCCGCATCACGTCGATCTCAAGTCCGGCATGTATCGCGGCCGTCAGGTGCTGAAGCCGAAAGCCGTCGAGGAATAACCGCTCCGACGTGTGAGGAAATGAAAGCGGGCCGCGAGGCTCGCTTTTTTGTTTTTGAACAGTCATAGGGGGTAGGATTTTATCATTTCCCGGCGGTCGGGGATCGCTCCGGCCAAGCGAAGGTCTGGGCGTCTTATGCAAAGGCGTCCTTGCCAGGTAGGATCCCGCGGAGGAAATACCCGTGAATAGCGTTGATATAGCTATAGTAACTTTTTTTGCAACGTTGCTTGCAGGTATATTTGGATTTTCTATTACTCTTCGTCTGAAAGAGAGCTGGCTTGATGGAATATCAAGGGATCAGTTCAAAGCCGTAAGAAACATGATTGCTTCACTGCTTGCAGTATGCCTCGGGTTCTTATTGGTAACGGCAAAAAACAATTTTGATAAGAAAGTTGACGAGGTGAGAACGCAGGCGTCTAAGGTTATTTTATTGCATCGCGTGTTGGATTTGTATGGCGATGAAGCCAACGAAGCGAGAACAAAAATAATAAACGCTTTGCAGGGTCAGATCAATCTATTGCAGGTCGCGAGCGGAAATTACATCGATCAAAAAGAGGCTTTTAAAAAAGCCAAGATCGATTCATTTCGCGAAGCGGTGCTCTCTTTAGAAGACAAAGATCAGAAAAAATCATGGGCGAAGACGACCGCTCTCAGTTTAACGCAAGAAATTACCGGCATAAGATGGAAAATATATAGCGACTTGAACGCCAATATACCGCTGGAGGTGGTCATATTTCTGATCGCTCTGCTCGTGACGGTTTTCTTTAATTTCGGCGTCATCTCGCACCATCACTGGACCGCGGCGCTTGGGCTTATCACGGCGTCCATATGCGTCTCCGGGGCAATCTTTCTGCTGGTGGAGCTCGATCGGCCATTTCAGGGATTTTTCACAGTTCCAACGGACCCTCTGAAATCTGCAGTCGATATTATTAAAACCGGCTAGATATACTGCGATATTTCTTCGTCGCCGTAGGTTTATTTTGTCTTTATCAAACGGGGGCGGCCGCCAGAGCCGCGCCTTTGCCCTCGGGCGGACAGATCTAGCCAGCGTTCATCAACGCCGCTTCTGGGCCGTTGCGAGCAGCGGCAGCAGCAGCGCGCGCGGCGCCGCCGCCGAGCCCCAGACGAACATGCGGTTGACGAGTCCCGGCACGATGACGCGTTTGCCGGCCATCAAGCCCTCATAGCCCTGGCGGGCCACTTCCGCCGCCGGCAGCATCGCCGGCTTCATCGCGCCCATCACGCCCGAGAAATCGAAGCCGGCCCGCGCCTGGAAGCCGGTCTGCACTGGACCGGGACACAGGCAGGCGACCTTCACCCCCAGCGGCTTTAATTCCTGCGACAGCGCTTCGCTGAGCGAGCGCACATAGGCCTTGGTGGCGTAATAGACGGCGAAGCCCGGCCCCGGCATGAAGGCCGCGACCGAGGCGACGTTGAGCACGCCGCCCTTCGCCGCGACGATTGACGGCAGAAAGCGCAAGGTCAGCGCGGTGAGCGCGCGCGTATTCAGATCGACCATCCCGAGCTGCTCGGCGGCGTCGAGGTCGATGGCGCGCCCCATAAGGCCAAATCCCGCGTTGTTCACCAGGAATTGCGGGGCGGCGCTGGCCTCCGCCAGGCGTGCTGACAGAGCGTCTGCGGCGCCCTCGGTTGTGACATCGAGTTCGATGGGGAGCGGGCGGACGGCGCCATTGGCGGCGATTTCGTCGGCCAGCGCCTCCAGCCGCTCGCCGCGACGGGCGACGAGCGCGAGCTCATGGCCATTGGCGGCGAAGACGCGGGCAAGCGCCGCGCCGATGCCGTCGGACGCGCCGGTGACGACCGCGACGGGGCGCGTCACTGGCCGCCATCCTTGCTCGGCGACCAGGGGCCGGTTGGGGTCGGCGCGGCGGCGTCGCGGAACTCGCGGCGCAGCTCGACGCGCTCGCGCGTCGAGACGCCGAGCAATTCGGCGACGCGCCAGACCACATTCTCCTCGAATTCGTGCACCGCGCCGTCGGCATGCGCCATGTCCCAGAGCATGCCGACGATCTGCCGGCGCCCGTCCTCATCGAGTCGGCGCTTCAGCACGCTCGTAAAGCGATAGAGGTCGACGGCGTCGCGCTCGCTCTCCTGCGCGGAGTCGATCAATTCGGCCGCCGCGTCGCCTTGAAGGCCGAAGCGCGCCTCGACGAGCTGATGAATGCGCGCCCTCTCCTTGTCGTCGAATTCGCCGTCGACCGAGGCGATATGGACGAGAAGGGCGGCGGCGGCGAGCTGATAGTCCGCGGCTTCAAAGGCCTTGGGCCGCTCGGCCTCGCCGGTGAGGTCGTTGATGAAGTTTTTGAGAGCTGAGAACATGGGCGGCGAAGCTACCGAGGCGGGAGTTGGGTAGTGATCCGTATAGATCATGGGGAGCGGGAAGGGTAGGCGGGAGGGGTAGCCGATCCCGCCAATCTGCTTATGAGCCGTCTCGGCATCGTTCGTCGTTCAGTATGTGCCAGTAGTATTCTTGCCACGGCGACGATAGATTCTCGCTCGCGCGAGCTCGCGCAACGGCTCGCAGAGCGCCGGCTAAGTCATTGTGAGGGAAGAAATCGAACCTCGAGCGGTTCTCGGGGCCGGTCGAGATATCGACTGCGGCGTCTCGACTGGAACAGCCGCCGCCGGGATGATTGTGGTCAAGCTCAGCGTAAGCGCGCCAAACGCTCCTCGCGGTTGCGATCAGGATGATTTCACTGTCGCCCTTAAAAAGGCGTCGGACTGCAAATCAGGCGTGCAGACCACAGCTGAATGTGTGTTTGATAGGCATCATTCAAGATGAGATTGGCGAGATTGCGCGCCGAGTCGTCCCACGAATAAGTAGGCATTTTTTCTTTTTCGATCGGTTCTCGATTGAGCGTCTCGATTTTGTCGGCGAGGTCGATCGAGTCCAGCAAGTTGAAATAGCGGACATGGTCTCCGCCGGTTTCGTGGAACACGGGCAAATCCGAGGCGATGACCGGAAGTCCGTAATGACCAGCTTCAACGAGCGGGAGGCCAAATCCTTCGATCATTGACGGATAAACCAATGCGCACGCCTGGGTATAGCAGTGATGAAGGTCGGCGTCGCTCGCCTTATCGAGCCATAGGAGGCGTCGCCCAAATTCAGAGTGCCGTGTGATGCGATGTTCGAGAGATTCGCTTTGCCAGCCTGCTCGGCCAATGATGACGTAGCGCGCGTCGATCCCGCGCGACCAAAGACGTTCGAAAGCGTCGAGCGCGATCGGATAGCATTTTCGTGGTTCAAGAGTGCCGACGCTCAGAAAGTAAGGCGTTTCATTTGCAGTGACGGCTTTGGCCTCGGCAGAAACTTGAGCGTTGTTTTCGTCGTCAAAATCCGCGCCCAGTCGCCACCAGCCGATGCGAAGATGCGGCTTGGGGGCGAGGTCTTTGCGGTCGACGTAAGCGATGAAATTCATCGCAGTGCTCTTTGAGACGCATATGATGCGGTCGCTCTTCATTACGATCTGTTCGAACCACGCGTTGAATTCGTCAGTCATTTCGGGGGCGACGCTCAGCGGATGGATCAAGGGGATCAGGTCATGCAGGACCGTTATGAGCTGGCCGCCGACCTCGGCGAGACCCTGAATAAAAGGCAGATGCTCGGAAAGAATGCCCCAGCTTGCGTCGAGGAGCACAAATTTGTCGCCTTCCCTGAACTTGATCGAGCGCGGGAGCGAAGGATGGTCGTAATAGGAAAGAAGTTCACCATTTTCGACGATCACGGGAAGCGCAAATCGATCTCGGATTGATCTCTTTGCTACCTCGCGAACGACGCGCTGAACGCCAGTTTTCCCTCCAAACCGCGATGTTGGCGTGACATCAATGAAGACACGGCCCGATGAAATTGCGGAGAGCGTGTCGTCGGAGGCGAGTTCTGTTGGCAAAAGAGGTCGGTGCTTCGAATTCAAACGGCGTCGGGTTTTCGATCCGTCGTGCAGATGGGCAAGGCCGAGCTGCCGGGTCACCGTCCAATAGAATTCTCTTAATTTGAAGTAGACGAAAGCTGTTACAGGATCGAGCGCATCCGCCATGCGTCTGCGCTTCATTTCGAGGTTCTCTAGCTGAATCTGCGACGCGAGAAAAAGGGCGACCTCGCTTTCATGTTCAATTTGCTGCTCCATCTTGCTCGTCTCCAGAGTGTACGCCGAAAGCGCGGACGCGTGCTTTTGAGCGGTCCAGCGATTGGTTTCAGGGATGTAGATTTGGGCGGCGGATCGGCGTTTCGCCGCAAGTCGCGCGGCTTGATCAATCAGCTGGCGAATGGCGCCGAGCGGGATCAGTCGAGGCGCCGGTCGCTGTTTTTTTGTATCCAGCATCCAACGGCGTACAGAGATCGTTCACCATCAACTTGCATGCGACGTCCCCGAGCCGACGCGCGAAGCCTTCCAATGAGTATCTTTCTTCGTATAGCGCGCGCGTATCGCTCGCCACCGGATCGCTTCGTTCGCTCATGGCGCGACACTTGACCATCGCGGCGGCGAATTCGTTGGCGTCATTCGCAATATAGACGTTGCGAAGCCGTGACGGATCGATCTCCATGCCCCTGAAAGCCTTCGACGTCGCGATGACCGGCAGTCCGCTGGACAGAGCTTCCACGGTCTTGATTGAAAGGCCGTGCCCTTCTCTTGTCGGGAGGAGAATGATAGCTGCGGCGGCGTAGGCGGACTCTATATCGGCGATCCTGCCGCGGAAAAGATTGCGATGTTTTTCATACAACCGCCTGTCACGCCTCTTGACGCCATCGCCGATGTCGCCAAAAATCGAAATCGACATCTCAGGAACATGCGGCACAATATATTTCAGAAACCATCGGACGCTGATGTAGTTGGCGGCGTTGTCGCCGGCGACAAAAATAGCCCGATCGCCGTTGGGGTGGGGAACCACGGAGGCTATCGACGGATAGATCAATTCGTGACGAGACTGAGGCAGCAGCTGGCCGAACGTCGCATACTCTTCCGAATTCAAGTGAATGCATAGGTCGGCGCGCCCGATCCAATCGAGTTCGGTCGCGAGCATGCTGTTGTAGCGAACATGCGGCGGGATGCGAAACCCAGCGCGATTGCGTAGCTCGTACTGCCGCGCCTGAATGTCGTGAGTGTCTAGCACGACGGGAATGCGGCGCCCTTCGCGCATTCTTTCGACGAAGGGCATTACAAAGAAATGGTTGGCGTGGATCAGGTCAATGGCGCCCGTATCGAGCGCTTCGGGCAGAGGCGCGCGCTTCACGAGCTCCACGAGCCAGGTTGCGTGGTCGCCATGGATCAAGGGCCACCAACCGTCCTTCAGGAGCGCTGTCCTGAAGAGGTCCGCGATCGTGGCGGATGATTCATATCTCTCGTCGGCGGCGAGGTCCTGACTATGCAACCTGTAGTTCTTCCAGCGCTCGCCGTGGCCGATCGAGGGTGTGACATCGTCCATAAGCGCAACGGAGAGCACGCGCGCTCCAAGTTTCTTATAGGCCTTTATTTGGCTAGCGATGACCTGGTGCGTTCCGCAGGAATGCCACGCAGGATGCACGACTGCGATGGTTTTTCCCGATAGCGCGGCGCGGCCCGGAGCTGATTGGTGTATCGACATCCCGATGACCCCCTTTGGGTCCTCAAGGTCGGATCGCCTGGAGACATTTATTTGCTCAGTTTGTTTCGTTTTGTTTCGAGTTCAGCTTTGGCCAGCGACACCCTCGCGATCAGGCCGCCGCCGGTCCGCTCATCCAATGTGAGGCGTCCGCCGTGAGCTTCCACGATCCCGCGGGCGATCGCCAAGCCCAGCCCGAAGCCCTCGTTTGCGTTCGACGACGCGTCGACGTCTCCTCGCTCGAAGGGTTCCAGCATCAAATCCCTTTTTTCCTGGGGGATTCCCGGACCCCTGTCGGCGATCTCGACGACCGCTGCGTCATCGCTTTCCAGCAGCCGGATTTCAGGGCTCTCCCCGTATTTCACCGCGTTGTCTATAAGATTGGAGAACGCGCGTTCGAGATTGTCCGGACTGCCCAGAACGTTGACGTGATCGATTCCGTCGTAGCGCGCATGGGCGCCCACATCGACGAACTGATCGACAACCGCTTGCAACAGGCTCGCCAGATCCAGCGCCACGACTTCCTGCTGGAAACCGCCGCGCAGGTAGTCCAGGCAGCCGCCGACCATCGCCTCCATCTGGTCGAGGTCCCGCAGCAGTTTCGCTTTCGTTTCGCTGCTTTCAATGTATTCGGCGCGCAGACGCATGCGCGTGATTGGGGTCCGAAGATCGTGGCTGACCGACGTCAACATCCGCGTTCGCTGAGAGGCCATCTCGGCGATACGACGCTGCATGCGATTGAAGGCCCGCGTCGCCTTGCGGACCTCTTCGGGTCCTGTCTCCGCGAGCTGTGCCGGAACACTGTCGAGTCCGAAGGATTCGACGGCGTTCACGAAATTCGTCAGGGGACGCGTAAGCGACAGCGCGGCCCATAAGGAGAAGACGAACAAACTAATCGCGACGAAGCCGACGGGAATCATCGCGAACCCAGGAAATCGGGGAGACCGGGTCGGAGCGTCGAGCAGGAATTGCTGCCCGTCGTGCAACGACCCACTAAATCGCTTGTCGCCGTCGCGGGCTTCGATCTCGACTCCGGAGGGAAGGCGAGACCGGAAATAAACTGGCTGCCCCCCGGTGCGCGGGGCGACTCCCGGCTCTGAGAGCGCGACGTGAAATCCCGGAAGGTTTGCGTTAAAGGCTGTTGCGATGGCTGGCCTTTCCGCTGCGGAAGCGGCGTCCAACGCCGTCAAAGTCGCCACGACAATGGAGGCGCTCAGGTCGCGAGGGTGACCGGGAGCGGGTTCTGACAGGAAAAGGATCGTCGTCACCGCCGCGTGGAACAGGCCGACGCATAGGAGGAGGAGGAGTCCCAGCTGCACATTGATGTTTCGGAGCGCAGACGTTTTCAATGAACGCTGACTTTCGCCGTGAACGTGTAGCCCATCGAGCGGATCGTCTGAATGAGCGTCGGGTCTCGCGGGTCATTCTCGATCTTTTGACGAAGCCGGCTGATCAGGATGTCCACGCTCCGCTCAGTCGTGGACGACGCCTTCAGATCGTCGCGCGAGAATATTTTTCCGGGATTACGGCAGAGCGTCAGCAACAGGTCGAATTCCGCGCTGGTCAGAATCACCCTTACGCCGGTCGGGCCGAACAGGCGCCGTGTGGAAGAGTCCAGGAGGAATCCAGCAAACCTATAGGCGCTCATTTTCTGGGACGGCTCAAGATCCGGGGCGGTCCGCCGCAGGACGGCCCCGATACGCGCGAGCAGTTCACGCGGAACGAAGGGTTTGACCAGATAATCGTCGGCCCCGAGTTCGATGCCGAGTATCCGGTCCGTTTCCTCGCCGCGCGCGGTCAGCATGATCAATGGGGGGCTTCCCGAGTTCCGCAAGCGCATGCAGATGGAAAATCCATCCTCGTCGGGAAGGTTGATGTCGAGCACGATGAGATCGACCTGCGCGTTCGCGAGGACCTCGTCCATCTGTCTGCCGTCACGGGCAAGCATCACTTCAAACCCGTTGTCGCTGAGATATTTCGATAAGAGCGATCGAATATCCTCGTCGTCCTCTACAATGAGGATCCATCGCCTATCGGCCACGCTTGATGCGGGTTCGTTCAAGGTCGGGAGTTCATCCACTCGCGGCTCCGAGCCAGCGGCGAGTTCCAAACCCAGGGTTCCGCACAGCTGTGTCGAGATTTTGGCGCGTTTGTTTCGTTTTGTCGCGTGCAAGGCAGCCTATTACAGCCTCCAGTCGAACGCCATCCCGCCACCTCACGACCGGAGGCAGTCCGAATTCGAACGAACGCTGGCGTCGCTCAACGAGCCGGCTTCAAAAGTAACTTCAGGATAGAACCGTAGCAAAAAATCTCGGTAATGATGAAGTACATATAAGATAACGCCTCGCGGCAAAGCACCTCGCCATTCAGTGCTGCTTCCACAGCGATAGTGCGACGAGAGATCTATCACGCCCTGTTGCCGGCCGGTCATCGCAGCAAACGAAAACCTATCAGGATCGGGCATTGATGCATTTCTTAAGACCTCCGTTCGAGACAATTCGTGAAAGAAGTTTGCTGTGTTTGCGGTGATGTCTTCCATGCGTAACGTAACGATTCGTGAGTCGTCGTATTTCCACGCGATCATGTCGTATAAAGGACCGTTCGTCTCTGGCTGAAAGTGACTCGATTCCAGAAATGACAAGGTCAAGGCCATGCCGACGTCTTTGTCGACTTCACTTAAAACATTCCTCTGACGCGCCAGGAAGTCCCATCCATCAATCGGATGTGTTCGGAGGTGGGAGTAGTATGCGGAGACGACGACGCTCAGGGGATTTCTTATAACATGCATGCATTGCATGTTCGCAGAGATATGGTTGCTTATGCCAGAATAGTCAGCATTCAGCGCGACAATGACATCATTGCTGGAGTTTAGCGCCATTTCCATAGTATATCCTGACTCTGGGCATTGGCGTCCCCACGGGATCGCGATGTATTTCAAATTATTCTCGCGGCAAATATCCGCAACTATCGATGTTATCCAGGTAGATGCGCACTTGTGGTGCGTAAATAATGCAAGTTTTTGGCCTTTGTTTAGCAAATAACGAATGCGATTGGCGATATTAAAAGCGTTTATCACTTTACTCTCTGATGCCTAGCAGAACAGCTTGAGTGCTCACGGCTTGGCCGGGCAGGTGGACGCCCGAATGTTACGCACAGGAGTGTCGAGATTCCGGCTAGCCAGTTTCATTTTGTTTCTGACAACCGGGCGTATCTGTATTTCGTAAGATAAATCACAGGTTTAATTTGGGCCCTGACTTGCCGAGATGGAGCTCGCCCGCCACTCGCCGGCCGGCTGCAATCTCGCGGTTGGCGCTTGTGAAGCCATTCATCTGCAGAGAAGCGTTGGCTCACGACAGCCGCCGATCTTCTTCAATCGCCTACGCGATTGAGGGAGACGATTTCGCTTGATAATAGTCAGGTAAGCGACCTTGGGGAGGTGTGTGTTGAAAGCGCCGATCGAGCGGCCGCATTGGAGGAAACTCTCGGCAGCAAGGTGTCTTGTATGTTAGCACATAAAGAAATCTTTATATCTTTATTGCCTTTCTCGGCCGCCCCTGCTATAGGCTGGCTCCGAGCCGCTGGGCTGGACCAGCGGCGGGAATTCGGTTGAGCCGTTCGCTTGGCGTTTCGTTCCATTGGCGTTTCGTTCCATTGGCGCGTCATTCCATGCAGGCCGCAGGCCTGTCCGGGAATCCAGCGCCGACGTAGAAATGCCGGCGTTGCTGTGGATTGCCGATCGCTTCGCTCGCCGAGGGGTCGCCAAAGGAAGGTTTTGCTCGGATTCGCCATCGCTTCGCCTAGGCGAAGCGTCGGGAATGACAGCCGCGACCGAGCGCGCACGAGAAACAGAAGGATTTCGCATGACCGCACATCACTTTAACGATTTCGCCGTCACCGACCTTTCGCTGGCCGAATGGGGCCGCAAGGAGATCGCCATCGCCGAGACGGAAATGCCGGGCCTGATGGCGACCCGCGCCGAATATGGCCCGTCGCAGCCGCTCAAAGGCGCGCGCGTCGCGGGTTCGCTCCATATGACCATCCAGACGGCGGTGCTGATCGAGACGCTGAAGGCGCTCGGCGCCGACGTGCGCTGGGCCTCCTGCAACATCTATTCGACGCAGGACCACGCCGCCGCCGCCATCGCCGCGACCGGCACCCCGGTCTTCGCCAAAAAGGGCGAGAGCCTCGAAGATTATTGGGATTACACCCACAAGATCTTCGAATGGGGCGATGGCGGCTGCCCGAACATGATCCTCGACGACGGCGGCGACGCCACGCTGCTCATTCATCTGGGCCTGCGCGCGGAGCAGGGCGACGTCGCCTTCCTCGAAACCGCCTCCAATGAAGAAGAAGAGGTCCTCTACGCCTCGATCAAGAAGCGCCTGAAGGCCAATCCGGGCTTCTACAAGCGCAACGCCGAGGCGATCAAGGGCGTCACCGAAGAGACGACGACGGGCGTGCATCGCCTTTATGTCATGCACAAGGAGGGTAAGCTCCTCTGGCCGGCGATCAACGTCAACGACTCGGTGACGAAGTCGAAATTCGACAATCTCTATGGCTGCCGCGAGTCGCTCGTCGATGGCGTGCGCCGCGCCACCGACGTGATGATGGCCGGCAAGGTCGCCGTCATCGCCGGTTATGGCGACGTGGGCAAAGGCTCGGCCGCTTCGCTGCGGAACGCCGGTTGCCGCGTGCTCGTCACCGAAATCGACCCGATCTGCGCCCTGCAGGCGGCGATGGAAGGTTATGAAGTCACGACGATGGAAGACGCCGCGCCGCGCGGCGACATCTTCTGCACGGCGACCGGCAATGTCGACGTCATCACCGTCGACCATATGCGCGCCATGAAGGACCGCGCCATCGTCTGCAACATCGGCCATTTCGACTCGGAGATTCAGGTCGCCGGCCTGAAGAACCTGAAATGGCACAATGTGAAGCCGCAGGTCGACGAGATCGAGTTCGCGGACGGCAAGCGCATCCTGCTGCTCGCCGAAGGCCGCCTCGTGAACCTCGGCTGCGCGACGGGCCACCCGTCTTTCGTGATGTCGGCGTCCTTCACCAATCAGACGCTGGCGCAGATCGAATTGTGGACCAAGCAGGGCCAATATCCGGTCGGCGTCTACACGCTGCCCAAGCACCTCGACGAGAAGGTCGCCTCGCTGCATCTCGACAAGATCGGCGTGAAGCTGACGCAGATGACCGATGAGCAGGCCAAATATCTGAACCTGCCGAAGAACGGCCCGTTCAAGCCGGACCATTACCGCTACTGACGCGGTTCAGGTTTTCGCCGATTTGTGGCCTCGCTCCTTGCCCGGAGCGAGGCCGTCTTTTGAGAGCCTGCGAGCAGGGCGATCGGTTGAAGGCTGGGCATTGCGCATCCTTCCCCTGGACGGAGGCCCGCGAAGCGGGGGTCGGACGGGTAAAAATTTGCTCAAGGGCGCGATGCGCCCGCCGACCTCCCCGCAAGGGAGAGGTATTTCGCGCCAAACGCTGGGGAGCGAAGTTCGCCCGAATGCCCGGACATTCGCTCTCATTCGCTCTTCAACGATTCCGTTTTGGGCAATTGCGCTTTAGATTGGGGTTGATTCGTGTGCGGCGCGACAGGCGACGGACGGAGCCCTCCGTCTTCCTGTGGTTGGAGCCCATCCGCGTCCTGCGCTCGGCAGGCTGCGTCCGCGTTCTACAAGAACCGTTTACGGCGTTGTTGTGATGCGCACCCGCAATTGACCGTGGAGACCGGCTTTCATGACGCGCCAATTCGATCGCTTGCAAGCGGAGTCGTCCTCGCAATGACGAGACGGCGGCGCGCGATCAACCACTTTGGCGCTCCTCCCTTTGCCGGCGCTTCCCTCGGGTCTTTGCTTTTATGGCTCGAGGCGACGCCGGCGCGGGCGGCTGGCTTCCTCGATGATCTGGCGATCGATCCGCAGATCGTCAGCTTCGCCTTTAGCGGCGGACTGGCGATTTTCGCCGCGGCCATCGTCACGACGCATGTGCGCGAACGCGCCGCCTGGCGTCGTCGCGAAGCCGCCTTGAGACTCGAATTCGACGACGCTCGCGCCCAGCTGGGGCGGGCGAAAACCTTCCTCGCATCCGAGCCGCAGATCTTCGTCGCCTGGACGGCGCCCGACGCCGAGCCCGATATCCATTCTTCGTCTCTGATCATGACCGGGGCTGTCGCCGCGCCGCGCCGCATATTGAGCTTTGACGCCTGGCTTGCGCCCAAGGACGCTCAGGCGCTCGAAAGCGCCGTCGACCGTCTGCGCAAGAGCGGCGAAAGCTTCCGCTTGGCGCTTGCCGGCGTCGCCGGTCGGCATTTTGACGCCGACGGCCGAGCGGTTGGCGGCAGCGTCGTGTTGCGCATCCGTGAAGTCTCCGGCGACCGATTGGAGCTTATCGGCCTTCGCGAGCGCTACGCGGCGGCGCAATCGGAACTCTCCGGTCTGCGCGCGATGCTCCAGGCGCTGCCCGCGCCATTTTGGATACGCGACGACGCAGGCGAACTCGTTTTCGTCAACGACGCTTATGCGCAGGCGGTCGAAGCGAAGAACCCCGAGGACGCGCTCGCCCGCAAACTGGAGTTGCTCGACCAGTCGGCGCGTAGCGCCGCCGAGGACGCGCGCGCCAAGAACAGCGTCTGGCGCGAGCGCGTGAACGCCGTCGTCGCGGGCGCGCGCCATCGGCTCGACGTCACACAGGCCTCCGCCTCGGGCGCCGCCGCCGCCATCGCGATCGATCGTCATGAGGTCGAGACGGTGCGCGCCGATCTTGAACAGCAGATGCAATCGCATGTGCGCACGCTCGATCAGCTGCCGACGGCGGTCGCGAGCTTCGATCGCGCGCGGCGCCTGATTTACAGCAACGACGCTTACGCCAAGCTGTGGCAGCTCGACCCGAGGTTCCTCGAACAACGGCCGACCGACGGACAGATTCTCGACCGTCTACGCGCCGAGCAGCGCGTGCCCGTCGAGTCGGACTACAGGGCATGGAAGGAGCGGCTGTTCGAAGCCTATCGCTCGCCGGAGCCCATACGTCACACGTGGCATTTGCCGGATGGCCGCATCATCGACGTCGTCGCGCATCCCAATCCCAAAGGCGGCGTCACCTATCTTTATGACGACGCCACCAAGGCTTACGATCTCCAGACGCGCTTCAACGCGCTTGCCCGCATGCAGAGCGAAACGCTCGAGACGCTGCACGAAGGCGTGGCGGTTTTCGGTTCCGACGGGCGTTTGAAGTTCAGCAATCCCGCCTTCGCCCGTCTGTGGCGGCTCGATCCCGAGCAGCTCACGAATCGGCCGCGCTTCGACGCGCTCGCCGCGAGATGTCGCGCGCTCCACGCCACGGAGGAGACATGGGCGGCGTTGCAAGGCTTCGTCACCGGCCTCAATGAAATGCGCGAAGGCTTCACCCGGCGCATCGAGCGCAGCGACGGCGTCGTCTTGGACTGTACGGCGCAATCACTGCTCGACGGCGCGGCGCTCCTCACCTTCGTCGACGTTTCCGCCGACGTGAATGTCGAGCGCGCATTGACGGACCGCAACAAGGCGCTGCTCGCCGCCGAAAAGCTGCGCAATGACTTCATCCATCACGTCAGTTATGAGCTACGCTCGCCGCTCAACAACATCAACGGCTTCGTGCATCTCCTCGGAGAGGACTCGACCGGCCCGCTCAATCCGCGCCAGCGCGAATATCTTGGTTATGTCAACAAATCCTCCGCGGCGCTGCTCGCCATCGTCGACGATATTCTCGATCTGGCGACTATCGACGAAGACGCGCTGGAGCTTGAAATTTCCGAGGTCGACGTCGAGGCGACGATGCGCGCGGCGATCGAAGGCGTACAGGATCGGCTCGCCGAAAATTCGATCGACGTGCAGATCGTCGCCATGGACGGTGTTGGAAGGTTCCGCGGCGACGCCAAACGCGTGCGCCAGATCCTATTCAACCTTCTTTCGAACGCCATCGGATTTTCGCGTCCGGGACAGACGGTGACGCTTGCCGTGTTGCGGCGCGAGACCGAAATCGTCTTCAAAGTCACCGATCGCGGCCGCGGCATTTCGCCGGAAATTCTCGAACGCATCTTCGATCGCTTTGAGTCGCACACCGCCGGTTCCCGCCACCGCGGCGTCGGGCTCGGCCTTTCCATCGTGCGCGCCTTGATGGAGCTTCATGGCGGCAGGGTTTTGATTGATTCCGCCCCTGGCGAAGGCACGACCGTAACCTGCATCTTTCCGGCGCATGCCGCGCATGAAGAGGCGCGTCTCCTCGCCGCGAGCGCTGGAGGCGCCGAATGAGTGAGGAGTCGGCGCCGAAAGTGGTCTGGCGCCTCGATGTCGCCAGCGAAGCCGAGACGATCGAACTGGCGCAAGAACTTTCGACGCTCGTTCGCATCGGCGACGCCGTCATGCTTTCGGGCGATCTCGGCGCCGGCAAGACCACATTCGCGCGCGCGATGATCCGCGCTTTGGTCAAAGACCCGCGGCTTGAGGCGCCAAGCCCGACCTTCACGCTAATGCAAGTCTACGAGGGCGCAGGCAATCGCGTCGTCCACGCCGACTTCTATCGGCTGGAGAACACTGGGGAGCTTGAGGGATTAGGCTGGGAGGAGGCGACCGACGACGCGATCGTGCTCGTCGAATGGGCCGAACGTGCGCGCGAAGCGCTCTCGCCAGATCGTCTCGAAGTGCGACTGAGTTTCGTCGATGGCGACAATCGCGAGGCGCGTCGGCTCACCATTTCCGGCTATGGCGGCTTCGTGTCGCGCCTCGCGTTCTTCAAGGCGCTGCGCGAACTTCTGCGCAAGGCGGGCTGGGCCCACGCCATGCGCCGCTTCCTGCAGGGCGACGCTTCGACGCGCGCTTATGAGCGGCTCGAAAAGGAAAATGGACAGCGCGCGATTCTGATGATCTCGCCGGCGCGGCCGGACGGACCGCCGATCCGCTATGGCAAATCCTACAGCACGATCGCGCGCCTTGCTGAAAATGTCGTTCCTTTCGTCGCCATATCTCAGGGACTGCGCGGCCTGGGACTCTCGGCTCCGGAAGTCTACGCCAAGGATATCGACGCCGGCCTGCTGATCATCGAGGACCTTGGCGGCGAGGGCGTCGTCGACGCGAGCGGCCCGATCGTCGAGCGCTATCTCGTAGCGGCGGGCGCGCTCGCCTATCTTCACGCGCAGCGCCTGCCGGATACGATCGCGGTCGAAGGCGGCGGCGATTACCGCATCCCGCCCTATGACCTCGACGCCTTGCTGATCGAAGTGGAGTTGCTCGTCGACTGGTATCTCACGCGCCAGAAGGCGTCGGTCTCGTCCGGAGCCAAGGCCATCTTTCTCAATCTTTGGCGCCAGGCGCTTGTCGATGTCGCGAGCGCCGCGCCGACATGGACTCTGAGGGACTATCACTCTCCCAATCTTTTGTGGCTCGCGCAGCGGAATGGGCTGGCGCGGATCGGCGTCCTCGATTTCCAGGACTGTGTGCTCGGGCATGCCGCCTATGACGTCGCTTCGCTGGGGCAGGACGCCCGCGTCGATGTGCCCGACGATTTGGAGTTGAAGCTCCTCGCTCATTACGCCAAACTGCGGCGCGACGCCGACTCCGCGTTCGACATGGCCGCTTTCGCCAAGGCTTATGCTATCCTGGCGGCGCAGCGCGCGACAAAGATCCTGGGGATTTTCGCGCGGCTGGATCAGCGCGACGGCAAGCCGCAATATCTCGCGCATCTGCCGCGCGTTGAATCCTATCTCAAAAAGAGCCTCCGCCATCCGGCGCTGGCCGACGTCAGGGCGTGGTATGAGGCCAACATCCCCGGCTTGTTTCGCGACGCCTGAGAGAGCTCTCGCGCCCGCCCCGAGCGTCGCCATGGTGTTCGCCGCCGGACTTGGCGCGCGCATGCGGCCGATCACCGAGAAGACGCCAAAGCCGCTTGTTTCCGTCGCTGGCCGCACCCTGCTTGACCGCGCGCTCGATGAATTCGAAAACGCTGGCGTCGAACTGGCCATCGTCAACGTCCATCATCTCGCCGATCAGATCGAAACGCATCTCGCGAGCCGCGCCCGTCCGCGCATCGTGATTTCGAACGAGCGCGCGCTGCTGCTGGATCAAGGCGGCGGGATCAAGAAAGCGCTTCCCCTGATCGGTGACGATCCTTTTTTTGTCTGCAACACCGACGCGTTCTGGATCGACGCGGCGCGCTCCAACATTCTTGCGCTCGCCGAAGCCTTCGACCCCGACGTGATGGACGCGGCGCTGCTGCTCGCGCCGACATCGGGAAGCGTCGGAGTCGACTGGGGCGGCGATTTCGATCTGGACGCTGAAGGGCGCATTATTCGCCGCGATGGCCAGAAACCTTTTGTGTATACCGGCGTGGGCGTCATGAAGCCGCAGCTCTTCGCCGGCGTCGCGGATGACGTCTTCAAGCTCGCGCCCTTCTTCTTCGAAGCCGCGCGCAAGGGACGGCTCTATGGCGTCGTCTCCAGCGGTCTTTGGCTTCACGTCGGCACGGTCGCGGCCATCGCGGAAGCCGAGCGTGCGATCGCCATGCGCCGGAGCTGAGCGCGATGCTCGCCCGCCGGCGCAATCTTTTCACCATCGCGCCTGGCGCGCCGTTTCTGCAGACGTTTGTTTCGGCCCTGCTCGACGGCGAGATTGTTCCCGCCCTCTCGCGCGACACGCCGGCGCTGACGATGGCGCGCGCCACGATCTATGTGCCGACCCAGCGCGCGGCGCGGGCGCTGGCGGCCGAATTCGCGCAAGCGCTGGATCGGCGCGCGACGCTGCTGCCGCGCATCCTGCCGCTCGGCGCTCTGGAGGAGCGCGAGAACGCCGCTCTGTTCGCCGGAGACTTTGACGTCGAGACGGATGCGTCCCTCGCCGCGCCGATCGAAGAGCTGGAGCGACGCCTGCTGCTGTCGCAGCTCGTTCTGCAATGGGCGGAAGCGATTGGGCGCGCGCTCATCTCGGTCGATACAAGCGGCGCGCCCAATCTGCATGAGAGCGAACCGCTTCTCGTCGCATCGACGCCGTCGGCCGCCTATGCGCTCGCCGCCGAGCTCGGCGCCCTCATCGACGAATTGCACATCGAAGATGTTTCGATCGACAGGTTCGATACTTTGAGCGACGACGCCTACAGCGATTTCTGGGCGATCACGACGAAATTTCTGCAGATCGCCTTGCGCGAATGGCCGCAAATTCTCGCCGACCGCGGGCGGATCGACGCCAGCGCCTATCAGAAGCGCCTCGTTGAAGCGCAGCTCGCGGAGCTCGCCCGCACGCCGCCGACCGCGCCGGTGATCGCGCTCGGCTCCACCGGCGCGCAGCCGACGACCTCGCGGCTGCTCGCCGCCATCGCCGGACTCGAAAATGGCGCCGTGGTCCTGCCGGGCCTCGATCAGATCATGAGCGCGGACGTCTGGGCGAGCGTGGGTTGGACGGATCAAAGCCGAGAGCCGACCTTTACCCATCCGCAGATGATGTTGAAGCGCTTGCTCGCCGCCATGGGCGCGGCGCGCGACGAGCCGCGCGAACTCGCGCGCTTGACCCCAACGCTCACCGCGCGCCGCGCGTTTGTTTCGCAAGCGATGGCGCCTGCCGACGCGACGTCGGCATGGCGCGACTATCAGGCTGCGCAGAGCGGCGGCTTCGCACAGGCGCTCGACGGCGTCATCGCGCTGGAAGCGCCGGACGAGCGGCTCGAAGCTTTGACGCTTGCGCTCTTCATGCGCGAGGCGCTGGAGGCGCCCGGCCGAACGGCGGCGCTCGTCACGCCGGACCGGCTCGTCGCGCGGCGCGTCGCCGCCGAGTTGCGACGCTTCGACATTGAGATCGACGATTCGGGCGGCATGCCGCTCGCTAGAACCTCCATCGGCGCGCTGGCGCGGCTCGTCGCAACGATCGGATCGGATCGCGCCGGCGCCGTGAACGTCGCCGCGCTGCTCGCCCATCCGCTGACCGGGCTCGGACTTTCGCGCGCGCACGTCGCATCGCTCGCGCCGCTCGTCGAGATCGGGGTGCTGCGGACATTCGCGCAGCCGGACGGCGGCTGGGCGGCGCGTGTGCGGCCGGCGCGCGAATTGGCGCGCGCGCCGCACGCGCATCCAGCGGCGCGCCGCATCAGCGATGACGACTGGCGCGCGATCGAAGACGCGCTTGCGCGTATCGACGCGGCTTTCTCGCCCTTCGCCGCGCTGACGCCAACGGCGTCGCTATCGGACCGCGCGCGCGCGCACAGCGGCGCGCTTGAAGCCGTGATCGCCGGCGCCGACGACGCTGATGAAGAGGGCGCGTCGGCGCTGTTCGAACTCCTCGATCGGCTCGCGCATGCTGAGGCGCCGGCAGGCTTTGACGCACAAAACTACGCGGCGCTTTTCGACCGCGTCGCCGCCGAGACGATGCTGCGCGGCCCAAGACGCGCCCATCCACGCTTGAAGATCCTGGGTCCTTTGGAGGCGCGGCTCATCGAGGCCGACCTCGTTCTGCTCGCCGGACTGGACGAAGGCGTATGGCCGCCGCAGACGGACACCGGCGCCTTTCTCAACCGCTCGATGCGCGCCCAGCTCGGTCTGATGGCGCCGGAGCGGCGCATCGGCCAAAGCGCGCATGACTTCATCATGGCTTTGGGCGCGGAGCGCGTCGTGCTGAGCCGCGCGATCAAGCGTAATGGCGCGCCAACCGTTCCTTCCCGCTTCATCGCGCGCCTCTCAGCGCTTGCCGGCGACGCGTTCGACGACTGCAGGAAGCGTGGCGACGCGATGCTCGCGATCGCCGCCGCGCTTGATCGCCCAGAAACGACGATTGCGATCGAACGGCCGCAGCCGCGCCCACCCGCGGCGCTGCGGCCGCGCCGCTTGAGCGTCACCCGCGTCGAGCGCCTGCGGCGCGACCCTTACGCAATTTTCGCCGAATATATTCTCAAACTCACGCCCCTGCCGCCGATCGGCGCGGAAGCCGGCGCGCGCGAAATCGGCGTCGCGATCCATGAAGCGCTTGCGGCGTTCGTCGCGCGCCATCCGCGCGGCGCGCTTCCTTCTGGCGCCCGCGACGTTCTCCGCGATCTCGCGCGCGAGAAACTCGATGGCTTCAAGGCCGATCCCGCTTTCGTGAGTTTCCAATGGCCGCGCATCGAAGCGGGGCTCGATCATGCGTTCAGCTTCGAACAGGAGCGACGCGCTTTGGACGGCGACATCCATGTCGAAACGCGCGGCGAGCTCGCGCTCGCGCTCACCGACGGAACGATTTTTCGCCTGACGGCGATCGCCGACCGCATCGAGGTGGATCGAGAGGGCCACGCTTATGTCTTCGACTACAAGACGGGCGCGCCGCCGTCTAAAAAGCAGGTTAAGGCCGGCTGGTCGCCACAGCTGACCTTGGAGGCGGCGATGATCGAGGCCGGCGCTTTCGAAAAAATCGGCCCACGGCCAGTTTCCGGCGCCGCCTATATTGGCTTGCGAAAGGGCGGCGAGACTCACTGGCTCAAATGGACAGATGCGCGCTTCGCCGACGTCGTCGCGGCGCATCGCGCGCAGCTCGAAGAGCTGCTGTCGCAGTTTTCCAGTGAATCGACGCCCTATGCGTCGCGGCCGCATCCGGCTTTTATGAGCGATATCGGTGACTATGACCATCTGGCGCGCGTCAAGGAATGGATGCGCGGCGGCGGAGAGACGACATGAGCGAGCGTCCCGTTGGCGCCCTGACGGTCCGGCGCCAGCAAACGGCGTCAGATCCGTTCACGTCCGCCTGGGTTTCGGCGCATGCCGGCTCCGGCAAAACTCATGTGCTCGCGCAGCGCGTTTTGAGGCTGCTGCTTGCCGGCGCGCGGCCGTCGCAGATTCTCTGCCTCACTTATACGAAGGCGGCCGCCGCCAATATGGGTTCGCGGGTCTTTGACGCGCTCGCGCGCTGGGCGACGCTCGACGATGCGGCGCTGGCCAATGAAATCGCTCAGATGGGCGCAACGGTCGAGTCGCGCATCGATCTTGACTTCGCGCGGCGGCTTTTCGCGCGCGCCGTCGAGACGCCTGGCGGCCTCAAGATCCAGACGATCCACGCCTTCTGCGAAAAGCTGCTGCATATCTTTCCTTTCGAAGCCAATGTTCCGGCGTCCTTCCGCGTCGTCGACGATCTGGAGCGCGCCGAGCTGATGGACGCAGCGCGGCGGCGCGCGCTCGAGGCCGCCACGCGAGACAATGGATCGCTGCGAAAAGCGCTGGAGCTTGTCGCCCGCGAGACGACGGCTGCGGGATTCGACGCGCTCTGCGAAGAATTGCTGCATCACCGTCAAGAGATCGCGCGCATGCGCGAGCAGGACGATTATGAGGCGCGTGTCTTTGCCGCGCTTGGTTTGACGACAGATGAAACGCTGGCGCGAATCGACGCGGCGATGATCGAGGACGGCGAGCCGCCATCCGCGTGGCCGGCGCTCGCCAAAATGCTGCGCGATGGTTCGATCAATGACGGCAAACTCGCCGATTCACTTGACTCCGCAGCCGCTCTTGCCCCGCATCCAGACTGTATCGAAAGCTATCTCGCGGCCTTTTTCACTAAGGACGGCGATCCGCGCGGCCTGGGAAAAACAAAAATCATCACCGGCCCGCTCGCCAAGCGCGAACCGCAGCTCCTCGCGCGCATGGAGGCCGAGCGCGACAGGCTCATTGCGCTCGTCGAAACGCGCAAGGCCGCGGCCGCGGCTGAACGCTCGCTGGCGTTGCATGTTCTCGGCGACGCCATTCTTGGCGAATATGAGCATGCCAAAAGACGTCGGGGACTACTCGACTATGACGATTTGATCGAGGGCGCGCGCCGCCTGCTTCATCGTTCGAGCCCATCCTGGGTGCTCTATAAGCTCGACGCGCAGATTGACCACATCCTGCTCGATGAGGCGCAGGATACGAGTTCGGCGCAGTGGGACATATTGGCGGCGATCGCTGACGAATTTTGTGCAGGCGCCAGCGCGCGCGAAGCCAAGGGCGGTCCGCCGCGCAGTTTTTTTGCGGTCGGCGACGAGAAGCAATCGATCTTTTCCTTTCAAGGCGCGGCGCCGGAAAGATTCGACGCGATGCGGCGCGAGTTTGGCCGAAGATTCAAAGGCGTCGAACGCCGTTTCGAAGAGGTGAGGCTCACGCAATCTTTCCGCTCTTCGCCCGGCGTGCTGCAAGCGGTCGACGACGTTTTCGCGATTGAAGAGAATCGCCTCGGCTTCTGCGGCGATCCGCAGGAGCCGGCGCCAAGGCACGAGGCGTGGAAATCCGACGTCGCCGCTCTCGTCGAAATCTGGGAGCCAATCGGCGCGGAAAAAGCGCAGGACCCGAGCGATTGGCGCCTGCCGCTCGACTATATCGACGCGAGCGACCCCAATGAGCGTCTCGCGGAAAAACTGGCGCGCAAGGTCAGGGCGCTGCTTGCGCCTCAGAACGGCGAATGCGTCGAAGATGGCGGCGCGCTGCGTCCCGTCGAGGCTGGCGATATATTGGTTCTCGTGCGCAAGCGGGGTCCGCTCTTCGAGGCGATCATTCGCGCTTTGAAAAACGAACATGTTCCCGTCGCCGGCGCCGACCGGCTCAATCTCGCCGACCATATCGCCGTCCACGATCTCATCGCGCTTGGACGCGCCGCGCTGTTGCCGCAAGACGATCTGACGCTGGCGAGCGTCCTGAAGTCGCCGTTCTTCGGCTTCGACGACGACGATCTCATCGCGCTCGCGCCAGGCCGTCGCGCGTCACTGATCGAAGCGCTTGAGCAGTCGGGAGACGCGCGCTGTCGGGAGGCCGCGGCGCGGCTGTGGCGCTTGCGACGCGATGCGGCGGCTCTGGCGCCGTTCGATTTTTACAGCAGCGTTCTTGGCCCTGACGGCGGACGCGCGCAGCTCATGGCGAGACTGGGCGGCGAAGCCGAGGACGCGATCGACGAATTCTTAAAGCTCGCCGCGAGTTTCGAGCGCGAACAGCCGCCGTCGCTCACAGCCTTTCTGGCGATGGCCGAGTCGCTCGATCTTTCGATCAAGCGCGACATGGAAGCGGCCGGCGGCGCCGTGCGGGTGATGACCGCTCATGCGGCGAAGGGTCTGGAGGCGAAGATCGTTTTTCTGCCCGACACCTGCGGCGCGTCCGCCGGCAAGCACGATCCGAAGCTCTACGCGCTCGGCGAGGCTGACGAAGCGGCTCTCCTCTGGTCGATCGGCAAGGACAGCGACTCGATCGCCCTCCAGCGGGCGCGCGAGGCGCATCGGCGCGGCGAGCGCGAGGAAAGCCAGCGGCTGCTCTATGTCGCGCTGACGCGCGCGGAGGAGCGGCTTTACATTTGCGGCGCTCATGGCGTCAACGGTCGCGCCGACGGCTGCTGGTACGACGCCATACGCGACGCGCTCGAATCAAGCTGCGAGACTTTGCCCGATCCGCTCGATGCGACATCGACGATTTTGCGCCGCGGCGCGGTTCCGCCGCGCTTCGATCTTTCGAGAAAAGCGCCGCCGGCCGCCGCCGTGGGCATTCCGGCCTTCGCCAAGACCAAAGCGTGGCCTGAAGCTACGCCGACGCCGCCGCTGCGTCCCTCGAGCGCGCTCGCAGGCGCGGACCTCATCGCCAATGGCGCGGACGGCGTGGCGGCGCGCCGAGGCGAAGCGGAACGTCTGCTGAACGGCCGACTGGTCCATGCGTTGCTGCAGCATCTGCCGGCCTGCGCGACGGAACATCGGCAAAGCGCCGCCCGGCGCTTCCTTGCGGCGCGCGGCGGCTTTCTGGACGAGGACAGGCGAGAGGCGCTGGCGCAGTCGGCGCTGGCGATCCTCGCCGACCCGCGTCTTGCGCCGCTCTTTGGCCCAGACTCGACTCCTGAGGTCGACATCGTCGCGACGCTCGAAAACGGCGCCGTCATCGCGGGCCGCATCGACCGGCTCGCCGAAACGGCGACCGAGGCGCTCATCGCCGAATTCAAGACAGGACGGCCGCGCGCCAAGCTCGAAGACGCGCATTTGCGCCAGCTCGCGCTCTATCGCGCCGCGGTCGCGCCGCTCTTTCCCGGCAAGCGGCTGCGCTGCTTTCTGATCTATACGCAGAACGCCAGCGTGCTTGAAGCCGATGAGTCGGCGCTGGCCGATGCGCTCGAATGCGCGCTGATGCAAGACGGGGCGGCGTCAGGCGCGTCGGGCGTTCGAGGTTAAGACGACTCGTCGGGTCCGACGCGACGTCTCCAGAATTCCAGAAACAGCGGGCTGAGCGCCATAACGATGGGGCCGAGGACGATGCCCGAAGCGCCGAACAATTGAAGGCCGCCGAGCATCGCGATGAAAGCGGGAACGGTGTGCAGCCGCATGCTGTCGCCGATGAGCAGCGGCCGAACCAGATTGTCGATGCTGGAAATCACCACGCCGCCCCATAGCCCAAGAATCATGGCTTCAACCCAACGGTCCTCGATCAAAAGGTAAATCGTCGCTGGGATCCAAATGAGGAAAGAGCCGAGCGCCGGCACGATCGACACAAGCCCCATGATCAACCCCCACAGCACCGGCGAATTGAAATCCAGCACCCAGAACATCAATCCGCCAAGCAGGCCTTGCAGCGCCGCCACCGCCAGCGTGCCAAAGAGGATTGCATGGATCGTATCGCGCACGCGCAGGATGATCTTGCCTGTTTCGATGTTCGAGAAGGGCGACAATCGCGTGAGCGTCTGCAGCGCCACGGCTCTGTCGCGCAGGAAAAAGAAGAGGAGGTAGAAGGCGAGAAGAGTGGTGATGATTTGACCCGTAGACGCGCGCAGAAAGTTCGTGGCGACATTGGTGAAGAAGGCGCCCAGCTGCGAGAACGTCGCTTGCAGATCGAATCTGCGTGCGATCCAGCTTTGGAAGCCGCCGAGCCAAGGATGGGCGTCGAGCATCGTTTGCCAGTCGCCTTGCTGCACCGCTTTCTGAACGTAGTCGACGCCAGCGGCGGCCTCGCTGACGAGCCGTTCAATCATCAGCAGCAGGGGGCCAACGATGACGAGCCCGACGATCAGCATGGAGACGCCGGCCGCAAATGAGGGCGGCAGGAAGCGCTCCAGCAGGCGATGCGGACCAATGAACACAACCGCGAGCACAAGCGCCCAGGTCAGCGCCGGCAGAAATGGCGCAGAGATCAGAATCGCCGCCGAAATAAACGCAAGCGTGACGGCAAGCCTGGCGAGAACAAAAATGTCTATTGAAAGGTTCTGATCCTGTTCGACGAGCGCCGCCGCTTCCAGCTCCTCGTTCATGTCCGCCTCTGTCGCTGCATTCAGCCTATAGACAGGGCGGGACGCGGGCTCGGCAAGGAGTGCGAGCGCACTCGCTCCGGGCGGCTTCGAGAAGCCGCCCGGTGAATGTCCTATTCTCCGCCGTTTGCGGCGGCGGATTCGCGTTCGGCCTTTTCCTTGGCCTCGAGGTCTTCGCCGGTCTCCTGGTCGACGACGCGCATCGAGAGGCGGACCTTGCCGCGGTCATCGAAGCCGAGGAGTTTGACCTTCACGCGGTCGCCTTCCTTCACGACGTCGGTCGTCTTGTTCACGCGCTGCTTGGAGAGCTGCGAGATGTGAACGAGCCCGTCCTTGGCGCCGAAGAAGTTGACGAAGGCGCCAAAGTCCGCGGTTTTCACCACCGTGCCCTCGTAGATCAAGCCGACCTCGGGATCAGAGGCGATGGACTTGATCCAGTTGATCGCCGCCTTGATCGAATTGCCGTCGGCGGAGGCGACCTTCACCGTGCCGTCGTCCTCGATATTGATCTTGGCGCCGGTCTTCTCGACGATCTCGCGAATGACCTTGCCGCCGGTGCCGATCACGTCGCGGATCTTGTCGGTCGGAATCTTCAACGTCTCGATGCGCGGCGCGAATTCGCCAAGCTCGGCGCGCGAAGCCGTGATCGCCTTCGCCATCTCGCCGAGGATATGCAGGCGGCCGTCGCGCGCCTGAGCGAGCGCGACCTTCATGATTTCCTCGGTGATGCCGGCGATCTTGATGTCCATCTGCAGCGAGGTGACGCCGTTCGACGTGCCCGCCACCTTGAAGTCCATGTCGCCGAGATGGTCCTCGTCGCCCAGAATATCCGAGAGCACGGCGAAACGTTCGCCTTCGAGGATGAGGCCCATGGCGATGCCGGCCGTCGGCGCCTTCAGCGGCACGCCCGCGTCCATCAACGCGAGCGACGTGCCGCAGACAGTGGCCATCGACGAGGAGCCGTTCGATTCGGTGATCTCGGAAACGACGCGCAGCGTGTAGGGGAACTCCGCGGGGGCCGGCAGCATCGGCCGGATGGCGCGCCAGGCGAGCTTGCCATGGCCGATCTCGCGTCGGCCGGGCGAACCCATACGGCCGGTCTCGCCGACCGAATAGGGCGGGAAGTTATAATGGAGCAGGAAGCGCTCCTTATAGGTGCCTTCGAGCGAGTCGACATATTGTTCGTCCTCGCCCGTGCCCAAGGTGGCGACGACCAGCGCCTGTGTTTCGCCGCGCGTAAACAGCGCCGAGCCATGCGTGCGCGGCAGAACGCCGACTTCGGAGACGATCGGGCGCACGGTCTTCACGTCGCGCCCGTCAATGCGCACGCCGGTGTCGAGAATGTTCCAGCGCACGACCTTTGCCTGCAGCGCCTTGAAGACTTCGCCGACCTGCTCCTTGGTGAATTTCGCCTCGCCGCCTTCGGGAAAGAGCGCGGCGACGACCTTCGCCTTCACCGCATCGACGGCGGCGTAGCGCTCCTGCTTGACAGTGTGCTTATAGGCTTCGCGCAGCTCGGCTTCGGCGAGCTGGGCGACGGCGCTCGCGACATCCGTTGTGTCGGGAACAATGAGGTCGCGGGGGTCCTTGGCGGCGCGCTCGGCGAGGCGGATGATCGCGTCGATTACCGGCTGAAAGCCGCGATGACCGGTCATCACGGCCTCGAGCATCGTCTCTTCTGACAGCTCTTTCGCTTCCGACTCGACCATCAGCACGGCGTCCTGCGTGCCGGCGACGAAGAGATCGAGTTCGGAAAGCTTCATTTCCTCGATCGTCGGATTGAGTTTCAGCGCGCCATTGACCAAGCCGACGCGCGCGCCGCCGATGGGCCCCATGAAGGGCACCCCGGAGAGCGTCAGCGCCGCCGAGACCGCGACCATGGCGAGAACGTCGGGATCGTTTTCCAGATCATGCGACAGCACGGTGACGACCACCTGCGTCTCGTTGCGATAGCCGTCGGGAAACAGCGGGCGGATCGGCCGGTCGATGAGTCGCGAGAGCAGCGTCTCGCGCTCCGACGGGCGCCCCTCGCGCTTGAAATAGCCGCCGGGAATGCGGCCCGCCGCGAAGGCTTTTTCCTGATAATTGACAGTGAGCGGGAAGAAGTCCAGGCCGGGCTTGGCCGTCTTGGCGGAAACCACTGTCGCGAGCACGGTCGTCTCGCCCCAACTCGCCATCACGGCGCCGTCGGCCTGCCGGGCGACCTTGCCGGTCTCGAGCACGAGCTTACGCCCGGCCCAATCGAGTTCTTCGCGGTGAATCTGGAACATGCTGGTCTTTCTCTGATGAACCTGCGGTTCGTCATGAGCAAGACGGCGAGAAGCTGCGGCAGCGGTGTTTCGTAAAGCGTCGACGCAGCGTCCGGCGATCCTGCCATGACTTTACGCGTTAGTCGTGGCGAGCGTCCCTCTGGACGCCCATCTTGGGAAAGCGGCGCATCGTCGCGCCGCTTTCGCTCAGCTGGTTAGCGGCGGATGCCGAGCCGCTCGATCAGGCTCTTGTAGCGCGGTTCGTCCCGCACCTTCACATAGTCGAGGAGCTGGCGGCGCTGGGAAACGAGCTTCAGGAGCCCGCGACGCGAGTGATTGTCTTTCGCATGGGTCTTGAAGTGTTCGGTCAGATTGGTGATTCGTTCGGTGAGAATCGCCACCTGCACCTCGGGCGAGCCCGTGTCGTTCGCCTTGGTGGAATATTCCTTGATGAGCGACTGCTTGCGCTCCGCCGTGATCGACATCGGATTGTCCTTGTTTTTCTGGGGTGATCCGCGCTCCGCGGCCAAGGCCGGGATGTCGTCCAGCAGGGTCGCGCGAAAACGGAGCCGCCCCGGCGGACCGGGGCGTGCCGAGGCGTTATAGCAGAAATGCAGGAGATGGATAGGGGCTTACGCCTTCTCCAGCGCCTTCAGGCGCTGCCCCAGCCTGTTGATTTCCGCTTCCGCACGGACAAGCTCGCCGAGATCGTAAATCACACAGCAATTATGAAATCGTCCTTTCGATCTGGGACATTCTCTTCTTCAGCACAACGCCGTGAGTCCTACGCCCCTTTGTCGGGCTGGAGCATCTGGGCGTCGCCGCGCAACATGCGGGTGATGAAGGCGCGCGCCGCGGGCTTGTCGCTTCTTGAGGTCAGTCCCGACAGCAGTCCAAACCCGCCGCCAAGCGCCACGCCAGCAAGCGCGCAGAGCGCATAGATTTCGATGCGATTGGGCGATCCCGCCGCGGCCAAGGCGCTGAAGAGGCCCACCGCGCCGCCGCAGAGCGCGACGAGCGCTTCGCGATCGCCCGCGCGCGGCCAAAACGCCAGGACAAGCGACGGCGCGAGGCAGGCCGCGGACACGGCGAGCGCCGCCGCGACGAGCGCGCCGGGCGTGAAGACGCCGGTGACGGCGGTCACGTAAGCCAGAGTCGATACGATCACGAGCGTGACGCGATTAACAGCGAGACGCCGGCTCGTCAGGTCGATCTCGCCGCGCAGCCGGTAGAGCGCGTCATGGCCGAAGGCTGTCGCGCAGGCTTGCAGGCCCGCCGTGGCGAGCGCCAGGCCGATGGCGACAAGCGCTGAGGCGATGAGCCCCGAAGACGCCGCGCCGAGCTCCGCCGTCTGCGGCAGCGCGCCGAGCAGGACGTCGCCGTCGATCGGGCGAATCTCCGCCGCCGCGAGCGGCGCGCCGGGCGCGTATCCCTTCGCCGCGCAGGCGCGCTGAGCCTCCGACGGCCCGCGCACGTAATAGCCGCAGACGCTGACAAGTCCGCGCTCGCTCGCCTGATAGATGGCTTGCGGCAGGCGTTCGGGCGGCTGTCCCGCCGTGGCGCGGGCGAGCGACAGCGCCGAAGCGGCGATCGCCGCCGCCGCCAGCAAGGCGATGACGACGGCCCAGAAAAGGGCGGCGACCCCGGCGCGCCGTGCGCTTCGTCCGTCCCCGGTCGCCACCGAGGCCGCGAGCACCGGCGCGAGCGTCGCGATCCCCAGCGCCACGGCGAGCGTCGTGGCGAATTTGACCGGGATCCCCATGGGCGCTGGCGTCACCCCCCAGCTCTCCAGCAGTTTCGCAGCCTCCGTGGAGGCGGCGCCGCCAAAAATCAGCCCGTTCGGCAGCGCGTCATGGAGGCTGAGCGCGGCGATGGGCCAGCCGAAGCCCAGCGTCGCCACGCCAGCGGCCGCCGCCGCCGCCCACATGACGCCTGAAAGTCCGCCCGGACCGGCGATGATCAGGCTCGCCGCGGCGATCAGAAACGCCGCGAAGCCCCGGTTGGCGCCGGTGAGCTCAACAAGCGCGTTCACCGCGATCAGGCCGCCGGCGGCGGCAAGCAGCGTCGAAGACAACGCCACCGCGCCGATGAAGCCGACGCGCGTCGCGGCGCTTGTAAAACGTGCGCAAAGAAGTTCGGAAATCGAAAAAACGCCAGTTTTACGCAGCAGCGGGCCGACATAAAGGCCCGCCGCGGCGAGACCGATGAAGACGCCGGCGACGGCGCCTAGAGCCCAGCCGCCTCCCGCAAGCCGCGCCCCGAAAGGCAGCATCAGGGCGATCACGACCGCGGCGTTGGCGAAGCCGGCGTAGGCGGCGGGCAGTCCGCGGCCGGCGGTGTAATAGACCGACGCGCGCATCGAATGCAGAAGGAAGCCGAGCGTGGCGAGGCCGAGGATGGTGAAATAGGGCGGCGCCGCGCCGACAAAGCGCTCCGGCGCGCCGACGCGGTCGAGAAGCGCCGCAAAGGCGTAAGCCAGGAGAAAGCTCGCGGCCACGAAGGCGATTCGCGCGTCAAGATTGGCTCTTTCGAGCGCCGCCTGCTCGGTCGACCGATCGCTCATCCTGGCCCTCGCTCAAACATAAAACGCTGCGACTCTAGATGAGGACGTCTCGCCGGCCAAGATGGCGCGCGTCTCCGGCGCTAACCGATCGAGGCCGCATAGGTCAGGACGTAGCGGCTCATTCTCTCTTTGAGACCGCCGAAGGCCATGCCCATGCGGTTATAGCCGATCGCGGCCGGAATCGCCGCGGCGAGCCCATAGGCCGTCGCGGCGAGCGCATCCGCGATGCCGGGGGCGACGACCGCAAGACTCGTGTCTTGAGTCTGCGCGATGCCCGAGAAGCTCGACATAATGCCCCAAACCGTGCCGAACAGGCCGACAAAGGGACCCGCCGAAGCGACGATGGCCAGAACCGGGAGCCCGCCTTCGGCGTCGAGCATGAATTCGTGCGCGGCGCGGTTCATCTGCTGCAGGATTCGTTCGCGCTTTTGGTGAATGGATTCGTTGGGCAATTCAGCTTGCGACGCTTCGCGCGCGGCTTCGGCGATCGGCCAAAGGACGCCAATGTCGCCGCCGGCGCGCACGCGATCCAGCGCCTTGGAAAGACGCCGCAGAACAAAGACGCCGTCGATGATGAGCACCCAGGTCCAGACCGCCGCAGCGAGAAGCAGCGCCATGACCAGTTTACTGACAGGTCCGGCATAAATGAACATGCCGAGGGGCGACATGGGCGCAAGTGACATGGGCGCAAGCGACATGGGTGCAAGCGACATGGGCGCAAAATCCATTGCAACGCTCTCCTGAGCTGGTGGCGTTAAGCTTATTGAAACGTGATTCCCTGCCGCGCGAACACGGCTCCGCAGCTGCTTGGCCCACGCGACGAGGCGACGATGCGCCGCGCCAGCGCCGCATGCGCGGGGCTTCCGCCAGACGCGGAAATGCTTGAGATGCCGCCGCCGGAATTCACATAGAAGGTGACGACGACTGATCCCGGTCCGAGACTCGTCGCAGCCGGCGTATGGCCGCGGATGGACGCCGCGATCTGAGCTAGACAGGTCGCCTGGGCGCCGCCCGAACCATCGCCGCCCCCTCCGGGCAATCCGTAGCGACCGGCGACCCGCGCTCTGCCCACGCCTTGGCCTGTTCCGCCGGGGAGCCCATAGCGCCGACCGGTCTGGTCGGCGCGGCGGCCGTCGTTTACGGCCGCCACTCGTCGCGCCCGGGTTTTTTGTTCGGCTTGCTTGGACTTCTCGTTCTTGGGCTTCTCGACCTTTTGCTTTTTTTCCGCCTTCTCTTTTCTCTCTGGCGCCTGAATCTCGTCGGGCTCCATGATCAGCGGGGGCGGCGGTTCATCGGCGATCAGCTCGTCCATCCCTTCGTCGGTGAGCGAAGCTTCTTCGAGCGGCAGCGGGTCTTCCAGCGAATCTCCTTCGGGCGCGGGGTCGCCCGCCTCCAGAGACACGCCTTCCGGAATGAGGTCTGCGCCGATGCCGCCCAGATCGACGATCGGCGTTTGCGGCCAATAAATCCCTGAGGCGAAGAAGGCCAAGAATATCCCGACGACCGCAGCGGTCGAGGCAGGATGCAGCCAACGGGGTCTGAGCGGCGGGCGGACTTCCGTCCGCGCGCCGGTAATCGCACTCGTCGTAATCTTGTTCACGGTGAAGCGCTCCGCCGCCGACGCGCCTTAAATGATTTGCACCATACGTCTGTTGAAGCTTAGCGCTCGACGGGGTCGCGAGGCGATGCGGCTTTGTGTAACACCCACGCTTCCTCTGGAAATATTGCCGTCATGCGAATCGACACGCGGCTGCCGATGGCCGATAAGCCGGCATGGCCGCTCCTCCAGAGTCATCAACGCCCGCCGCCGCGGGCGGCGTCTCCACCGCCCTCGTCACCGAGGACGAGGCGGGGATGCGTCTCGACCGCTGGTTCAAGCGACGTTATCCCGGGCTCGCTTTGTCCCATCTCGCTAAAATCTGCCGCAAGGGCGAGGTGCGGGTCGACGGCAAGCGGGTCGAAACCTCGACGCGGCTCGAAGAAGGCCAAAAGATTCGGGTGCCGCCTTTGAAGATCGAGGCGCCCGCGGCGCCGGCGGTGAAGCGCGCCGACCCCAAGGACGCGCTGGCGCTGGCCGACATGACGCTCTTCGAGGACAAGGACGTCCTCGTTCTCAACAAGCCCTATGGGCTGGCGACGCAGGGCGGCTCAGGCCAGACGCGCCATATTGACGGGATGCTGGAATCGCTCGCCAAGGGCGATACGCGGCCCGTGCTCGTGCATCGACTCGACCGCGACACGTCGGGCGTGCTGCTCGTCGCCAAGAACCGGCGGATGGCCGCCGACCTCGGCGAGATTTTCCGCTCCCGGCAGGCCAAGAAGATCTATTGGGCGCTTGTCGAAGGCGTGCCGAAGCCGGCGCAGGGCCGGATCTCGCTTTATCTCGCGAAAGGCGCCGGCATGGAAAAATCCAGAGGCGGCGCAAGAGACCTCGAGAAAATGCGCGTCGCCAAACATGGCGAGGCCGAGGCGCAGCATTCGCTGACCTATTACGCGATCGTCGACAAGGTTGCGCCGCGCTGCGCCTGGCTGTCGATGAAGCCGCTCACCGGACGCACGCATCAGTTGCGCGCCCATGCCGAGGCGATCGGCCATCCGATCTTCGGCGACCCCAAATATGGCCATCGCGCCGAGGATGAGGTCCGCCGTCGCGACCCTCTGCGCGCCGTGCCGGAGGAGCTCGAACGCAAGCTCCACCTCCTCGCCCGCCGGCTCGTCCTGCCGCATCCAAGGGGCGGAACTCTGGACGTGACCGCGCCGCTGCCCGATCATATGCAACGGAGCTGGGACCTTTTCGGCTTCGACGTGAAGCGTCATGACCCGATCGCGGACGCGCCGGACGCGTAAGGGGCCGGGAAAAGCCCGGCCATGACGGGGTGGCGGCGTTTCCATAGGCGCCTCTTGGCAAGGATGACAAATGTCAAAGGAGCCGACCGGCCTCGACGCCGATTTTTTCGTCTCCCCGGAGGAGCGCGATCCGGTAAAGGCCGCGCGCGAGCCGGCGCGCCCCTTACCCAGGCGCTTCTATAAGGAGGCGGTCGCGGCGCCCGCCGAGGGCGGCTACGGGATTTTCCTTGACGGTCGGCCGGTCAACACGCCGGCACGGCGTCCGCTGGTCGCGCCGTCACAGCCGCTGGCGGGAGCGATCGCCGCCGAATGGGCGAAGCAGGGCGAGACGATCAATCCGGCGACGATGCCGCTCACCAAGCTGATGAACACGGCGCTTGACGGCGTGGCGGCGCAAATGGCCGAGGTCGAAGCCGATGTCGCCAAATATGCCGCCTCCGACCTCATCTGCTACCGCGCCGGCCAGCCGGAGAGCCTCGCGGCTGCTCAGTCGGCGGCCTGGGACCCGCTCGTCGCCTTCGCGCGCGACACGCTCGGCGCCAAGCTCGCGCTCGCCGAAGGCGTCATGTTCATCGAACAGCCGCAGGAGGCGCTCGACGCGTTTGCGCGCGCCGTGCGCGATTATGTGGGGGAGGGCGCCGGCGCGCCGCTCAGGCTCGCGGCGCTGCACGTCATGACGACGCTCACAGGATCCGCGGTCCTTGCGCTTGCAGCAGCAAGACACGAAATAGACGCGGGCAAGGCCTGGGAGGCGGCCAATGTCGATGAAGACTGGCAGATGCGCGCCTGGGGCGAAGACGCCGAAGCCATCGCCCGGCGGTCCGCGCGCTTTCAGGAGTTCGCGGCGGCGGCGACGGTTGCGCGCCATTCCACTCCTGACTGACCGACGCGCAATATAGAGGCCCCTGGTCAAAAGGCTGCGGCCAATTTGCCGACGGCGCGCTTCCTCTCTTGCTTTGCACAATGGCCTTTGTTACGGAACGCGCGGCCTGGAGTCGTTCTAAGGAATAACGCCAAGGAAACGCTCCCGCGACCGGCCCTCGCCCCGCCGAAGTCGGACCAGACTCATGCCGCTGCTCGAACAATATCTGCCGCTGGTGATTTTCATCGCCCTTTCGGCCGTGATTGCCGGCGCATTGCTCGTTGCGCCCTTCCTGCTCGCGTTCAAGGCGCCGGACCCCGAAAAACTCTCCGCCTATGAATGCGGCTTCAATCCCTTCAATGACGCGCGCATGAAATTCGACGTGCGTTTCTATCTCGTCTCTCTGCTTTTCATCGTCTTCGATCTTGAAGTGGCCTTTCTCTTTCCCTGGGCGGTGGCCTTCAAGGAAGCGGGCGCCTTCGGCTTCTGGTCGATGATGGCCTTCCTTGGCGTGCTCACCGTCGGCTTCGTCTACGAGTGGCGCAAGGGAGCTCTGGAATGGGACTGATCGAGAAGGAAGGCGCGCGCCAGACTCTGATCGCGCCGCAGCCCAAGGGACTGATCGATCCGCGCACCGGCAAGCCTGTCGGCTCGGACGACCCGTTCTTTCTGCATCTCAACGACGAACTCGCCGACAAGGGGTTTTTCGTCACCGCCACGGACGACGTCATCAATTGGGCGCGCACCGGCTCGCTGATGTGGATGACCTTTGGCCTCGCCTGCTGCGCCGTCGAGATGATCCAGGCGGCGATGCCGCGCTATGATCTGGAGCGCTTCGGTTTTGCGCCGCGCGCAAGCCCGCGCCAGTCCGACTGCATCATCATCGCCGGCACCCTGACGAACAAAATGGCGCCGGCGATGCGCAAGGTCTACGACCAGATGCCGGAGCCGCGTTACGTGATCTCGATGGGCTCCTGCGCCAATGGCGGCGGCTACTATCACTATTCCTATTCGGTGGTGCGCGGCTGCGATCGCATCATTCCGGTCGACATCTACGTGCCGGGATGCCCGCCTTCGGCGGAGGCGCTCGTCTACGGCATGCTGCTGTTGCAGAAGAAAATCCGGCGCACGGGCACGATCGAGCGCTAACGACGCGAAATTGAGGAGTTGTCCGCCCTCGTCCTACGAGACGCCCGCTTGCGCGGTCTCCTCAGGATGAGGTCGGGTCAAGCAATTCCCTCATTCCTGAGGAGGCGGCGCAGTCGCCGTCTCGAAGGACGGGGGGATAGCGGCAGGCCAAGGAATTTAGAATGTCGGCTGAGTTGGAAGCTCTCGGCGCAAAAATCAGCGGCGCCTTGCCCGGCGCGGTGACGGAGGTGAAGGTCGCTTATGGCGAACTTACGCTGACCGTCGTGCGCGACCGCTGGCTCGAGGTCGCCGCCCATCTGCGCGACAGCCCCGACTGCCTCTTCGTGTGCTTCATCGACGTGACGGCGGCGGATTACCCGCAGCGGGCCGAGCGCTTCGAGGTCGTCGCGCATCTGCTCTCGCCCAAATACAACCGCCGTATCCGCATCAAGACGCCGGCGTCGGAAGAAACGCCTGTCGCCTCGCTCGTCACGCTCTATCCCGGCGCGGACTGGTTCGAGCGCGAGACTTACGATCTCTTCGGCGTGATCTTTTCCGGCCATCCCGATCTGCGCCGCATCATGACCGACTACGGCTTCGACGGTCATCCGCTGCGCAAGGACTTCCCGATGACGGGCTTCGTCGAGGTGCGCTACGACGACGAGCAGAAGCGCGTCGTCTATGAGCCGGTGCGGCTCAGCCAGGAATACCGCAACTTCGATTTCCTCTCGCCGTGGGAGGGCGTGCACTACGACCTTCCCGGCGACGAGAAGGCGAGCAAGTGAGCGCGTCGAGATGAACGATCAAACCCCCGCGCCAACGAAGCCCGAATCGCAAGGGCTACGTAACTTCAACATAAACTTTGGACCGCAGCATCCGGCGGCGCATGGCGTGCTGCGCCTGATTCTCGAGCTTGACGGCGAGGTCGTCGAGCGCGTCGACCCGCATGTGGGCTTCCTGCATCGCGGCACCGAGAAGCTGATGGAGTCGCGCACCTATCTGCAGAACGTGCCCTATTTCGATCGGCTCGATTATTGCGCGCCGATGAATCAAGAGCACGCCTTCTGTCTCGCCATCGAGCGCCTGCTCGGCGTCGAGGTTCCGCGCCGCGGCCAGCTCATTCGCGTGCTTTACGCTGAAATCGGCCGACTCTTGTCGCATTTGCTCAACGTCACCGCTCAGGCGATGGACGTCGGCGCGCTCACCCCGCCGCTGTGGGGCTATGAAGAGCGCGAGAAGCTGATGGTGTTCTACGAGCGCGCCTCGGGCGCGCGCATGCACGCCAATTATTTCCGGCCCGGCGGCGTCGCGCGCGATCTGCCCGACCAGCTCGTCGAGGATATCGGCGCCTTTTGCGATCCGTTCCTCAAGGTCGTCGAAGACCTCGATGAACTCTTCATCGGCAACCGCATCTTCAAGCAGCGCAACGTCGACATCGGCGTCATTTCTCTCGAAGACGCCTGGAAATGGGGCTTCTCGGGGGTGATGGTGCGCGGCTCGGGCGCCGCCTGGGATCTGCGCAAGGCGCAGCCTTACGAATGCTACGAGGAAATGGAGTTCGACATTCCGGTCGGCAAGCATGGCGATTGCTATGACCGCGCTGTGATCCGCATGGAGGAGATGCGGCAGTCGACCTCGATCATGAAACAATGCGTCGAGAAGCTCATGCGCGCCGAAAACCGCGGCCCGGTGATGGCGCCCAATCACAAGATCACGCCGCCCTCGCGCGGCGAGATGAAGCGCTCGATGGAAGCCCTGATCCATCATTTCAAGCTCTTCACCGAAGGCTTCCACGTGCCGCAGGGCGAGGTCTACGCCGCGGTCGAAGCGCCAAAGGGCGAATTCGGCGTCTATCTCGTGTCTGACGGCGGCGACAAGCCCTACCGCTGCAAGATTCGCGCGCCGGGCTTCGCGCATCTGTCCGCCATGGATTTTCTCTGCAAGAACCACATGCTCGCCGACGTCTCGGCGATTCTGGGTTCGCTCGACATCGTGT
Organism: Methylocystis sp.; assembly: GCF_051062815.1. GTDB lineage: Bacteria > Pseudomonadota > Alphaproteobacteria > Rhizobiales > Beijerinckiaceae > Methylocystis. The sequence goes on from NZ_JBPFDU010000100.1 coordinate 39,758, forward strand.
TCGGGGAGGTCGATCGCTAATGTCCGTCCGTCGTCTCGCCGAAAAACAAACAGAGAGCTTCGAATTCACGCCCGAAAACAAGGCGTGGCTCGAGAAGCAGATCGCCAAATATCCCGATGGCCGCCAGGCCTCGATGGTCGTGCCGGCGCTGTGGCAGGCGCAAAAGCAGCATGACAATTGGTTGTCGCAGGCGGCGATCGAAAAAGTCGCGGACGCGCTCGGCATGGCGAAGATCCGCGTGCTCGAGATCGCAACCTTCTATTCGATGTTCAATCTAGAGCCCGTCGGCAAATATTTCATCCAGCTTTGCGGCACGACGCCGTGCCTGCTCGCCGGCTCGGATGAAATCATTGACGTGCTGCATCGCCGGGTCGGCCCTCAGCGGCGCGTGACCGACGACGGACTGTTTTCCTGGCTCGAGGTCGAGTGCCTCGGCGCGTGCTGCAACGCGCCGATGGTGCAGATCAACGACGACTATTACGAGGATCTGACGGCCGAGAATTTCGAGAAGCTTCTCGACAATCTCGCCGCGGGTCGTCCGGTGAAGACCGGCTCGCAGATCGGCCGCGTCTCTTCGGAGCCGGTTGGCAAGCTGACGAGCCTGACCTCGCTTTACGGCGACGGCGCGAAGTAGCGGAGGGAAGAGAAAAAACCATGCTTTCCGACGCAGATCGTATCTTCACCAATCTTTATGGCCTGGGCGACAGATCGCTTGCCGGCGCGCGAAAGCGTGGCCAGTGGGACAACACCAAGGCGCTTTTGGACAAAGGGCGCGACTCGATCATCAATGAGATCAAGGCGTCGGGTCTGCGCGGGCGCGGCGGCGCCGGTTTTTCGACGGGCCTCAAATGGTCCTTCATGCCCAAGGAAATCGATCCCAAGCGGCCGCATTATCTCGTCATCAACGCAGACGAGTCGGAGCCCGGCACGTGCAAGGATCGCGAGATCATGCGCAACGATCCGCATACGCTGATCGAAGGCGCGCTCATCGCGAGCTTCGCCATGGGCGCGCATGCCTGTTACATATACATTCGCGGCGAGTTCATCGCCGAGCGCATCGCGCTCCAGAAAGCCGTTGACGAAGCCTATGAAGCGCGGCTGATCGGCAAGAACAACGTCCACGGCTATCCGTTCGATCTCTACGTCCATCATGGCGCAGGCGCTTATATTTGCGGCGAGGAGACCGCGCTGCTTGAAAGCCTTGAGGGCAAGAAGGGCATGCCGCGCTTAAAGCCGCCGTTCCCGGCCAATGTCGGCCTCTATGGCTGCCCGACGACGGTGAATAACGTCGAGTCGATCGCCGTCGCGCCGACCATCCTGCGCCGCGGCGCCGCCTGGTTCGCCGGCATCGGCAGGCCCAACAACGCCGGCACCAAGCTCTTTTCGATTTCCGGCCACGTCAATCGGCCGTGCAATGTCGAAGAGGCGATGTCGATCTCGTTCCGCGAATTGATCGAGACCCATTGCGGGGGCGTGCGCGGCGGCTGGGACAATCTGCTCGCGGTCATCCCCGGCGGCTCATCGGTGCGCTGCGTGCCGTCGAGGGAGATCGTCGATTGCCCGATGGATTTCGACAGTCTCGTGGCGCTGAAATCGGGCCTCGGCACGGCGGCGGTGATCGTGATGGACAAGTCCACCGACATCATCCGCGCCATCGCGCGCCTCTCTTACTTCTACAAGCACGAGAGCTGTGGCCAGTGCACGCCGTGCCGCGAGGGCACCGGCTGGATGTGGCGCGTCGTGCAGCGCATGGTCGAAGGCCGCGCGCACAAGAAAGAAATCGACATGCTGTTCGATGTGTCAAAGCAGATCGAAGGCCACACGATCTGCGCGCTCGGCGACGCCGCGGCCTGGCCCATCCAGGGGCTCATCATCCATTTCCGCGACGTGATCGAACATCGCATCGATCAATATGCGGCCAATCCGCATCCCGATCCGATCCGCGTGGCGGCCGAGTGATGATCGAACTCATCGAGACTTCGGAGAGAGCGAAGTGACCAAGATTCTCGTCGATGGCGTCGAAGTGGACGTGCCGGGAGAGTTCACGCTGCTGCAGGCCTGCGAGCAGGCCGGCGCCGAGATTCCGCGCTTTTGCTATCACGAACGCCTGTCGATCGCCGGCAACTGCCGCATGTGCCTCGTCGAGGTGAAGGGCGGGCCGCCGAAGCCGCAGGCCTCTTGCGCCATGTCGGTGAAGGATTTGCGCCCCGGTCCGAACGGCGCGCCGCCGGAAGTCCTCACCAAATCGCCGATGGTGAAAAAGGCGCGCGAAGGGGTGATGGAGTTCCTGCTCATCAACCATCCGCTCGACTGTCCGATCTGCGATCAGGGCGGCGAATGCGATCTGCAGGATCAGGCGCTGGTCTTTGGCGTCGACAGCTCGCGTTTTCATGAAAACAAGCGCGCGGTCGAGGACAAATATATCGGCGTCCTGGTCAAGACCGAGATGAACCGCTGCATCCATTGCACGCGTTGCGTCCGCTTCACGGCGGAGGTTGCCGGCACGGGAGACATGGGCGCGATCGGCCGCGGCGAAGATATGGAGATCACCACCTATCTCGAAAGCGCGATGACCTCCGAACTGCAGGGCAATGTCGCGGATCTCTGTCCGGTCGGCGCGCTGCTGCCCAAGCCGCAAAGCTTCCGTGGCCGTCCCTGGGAATATCAGAAGACCGAGACGATCGACGTGATGGACGCGCTTGGCTCGGCGATCCGCGTCGACTCGCGCGGCCGTGAAGTCATGCGCATTCTGCCGCGCATCGACGACCTCGTGAACGAGGAGTGGATTTCCGACAAGGCGCGCCAGATCGTCGACGGTCTGAAGACCCAGCGACTTGATCGTCCCTATATTCGCGAGAATGGCCGATTGCGTCCGGCCTCCTGGCAGGAGGCGCTCGCCGCCGTCGCCACGAAAACCAAGGCGACTTCCGGGTCGCGCATCGGCGCGCTTGTCGGCGATCTCGCCGCGGTCGAAGAGACCTTCGCGCTAAAGCTTCTCGCCGAGCAGCTTGGAACGCCTAACCTCGATTGCCGCCAGGACGGCGCCAAACTCGATCCGAAATTCGGCCGGGCCTCTTATCTCTTCAATGCGACGGTCGCGGGGATCGAACAGGCGGGCGCCGCGCTCATCATCGGCGCCAATCCGCGCAAGGAAGCGCCTGTTCTCAACGCGCGACTCCGCAAGCGCTGGCTCAGAGGCGACTTCAAGATCTCGCTTGTCGGCGAGCGGGCCGATCTCACCTACGACTACGAATATCTCGGGGCCGGGCCGGAATCGCTTCTGCAGTTCATCCGCTCGGCAAAGCCGGCTGAAAAGCTGCTCGTCATCGTCGGGCAGGGCGCGCTGGCGCGCGACGACGGCGAGGCGGCGCTCACGCTCGCCGCTCAGGCCGCGCAAAGGCTCGGCGGTCTCAGCGACGGCTGGAACGGCTTCTCGGTCCTGCATACGGCGGCCGCGCGCGTCGGCGCGCTCGATCTCGGCTTCACCCCAAGCGCCGGTGGCTTGGATGCGCGCGCCATGGCGAAGGCCGGCGCGCTCAATCTCATCTTCAACCTCGGGGCTGACGAAATCGCGATCGAACCCGGCGCCTTTGTGGTTTACATCGGCACGCATGGCGACCGCGGCGCGCATCGCGCCGACGTGATCCTGCCCGGCGCCGCCTATACGGAAAAGTCCGGGCTTTACGTCAATACGGAAGGCCGCGTGCAGCGCGCCTTCCGCGTCGTCTTCCCGCCCGGAGAAGCGCGAGAAGATTGGGCGGTGCTGCGTGCGCTTTCCGGCGCGCTCGGCAATCCGCTGCCGTTCGACTCTCTTGCGGCCTTGCGCCGGCTGCTCATCGAGTCCCACCCGCACTTCGCGGAACTCGATGAGATTGCGCCGGGCGAATCCGCGCAGGTCGTCGCTCTCGCCAATCATCCCGCCGTGGCGATGAAGGATTCCTTCGCGCCGGCGATCCAAAACTTCTACTTCACAAATCCGATCGCCCGCGCCTCGGCGATCATGGCGGAATGTTCGGCGCTGGCGCAGGGCCGGCTTGCTCAGGCGGCGGAATAGGAGCTTTGGACGTGAGCGACGGTTGGGCGAGCGCCATTTCGGATTTCTTCATCGCGTATCCGCTGCTTCTCGCGCTCGTGAAGAGCGTTTTGCTGGCGGTCGCGTTGCTGATTTACGTGGCCTATGTGATCCTCGCGGACCGCAAGATCTGGGCGGCGGTGCAGTTGCGCCGCGGACCGAATGTCGTCGGACCCTGGGGGCTGCTGCAGAGCTTCGCGGACTTCCTCAAGTTCGCGCTCAAGGAGCCGGTGATTCCGGACGTCGCCAACAAGGGCGTTTTCCTATTCGCGCCCTTCATCATGGCGACGCTCTCGATCGCCGCCTGGGCCGTCATTCCGGTCGCCGACGGCTGGGCGGTCGGCGACATCAATGTCGGGATCCTTTACATTTTCGCGTTGTCCTCGCTCGGCGTCTATGGCGTCATCATGGGCGGCTGGGCGTCGAACTCGAAATATCCGTTCCTGTCGGCGCTCCGCTCGGCGGCGCAGATGGTGTCCTATGAAGTCTCGATCGGCTTCGTCATCATCACGGTGCTGCTCTGCGCCGGCTCACTCAATCTGACCGACATCGTCCACGCGCAGGATACGTCCTACGGCATGGCCGGCTGGTACTGGCTGCGCCTGTTCCCGATGTTCGTCATCTTCTTCGTCTCGGCGCTCGCCGAGACCAATCGTCCGCCGTTCGATCTCGTGGAGGCGGAGTCGGAGCTCGTCGCCGGCTTCATGATCGAATATTCCGCGACGCCCTACGTTCTGTTCATGCTCGCCGAATATGTGGCGATCGTCACCATGTGCGCGCTGCTGACGATCCTGTTCTTCGGCGGCTGGCTGCCGCCGATCAAAATCGCGCCGTTCACCTATGTGCCGGGCGTGATCTGGTTCACGCTGAAGGTGAGCTTCTTTTTCTTCTTCTTCGCCATGGTGAAGGCTTTCGTGCCGCGCTATCGCTACGATCAGCTGATGCGTCTGGGCTGGAAAGTCTTCCTGCCGATCTCCCTCGCCATGGTCGTCATCGTCGCCGCCGTGCTGCAGTTCTGGCCGGCGGGACCGGCAGGCAGTTGAGGCCGTCATGAAACTCGATCAAGCCGCCAAGTCGCTCTTCCTCACCGAATTCGTCGGCGCATTCCTGCTGTCGATGCGCTACTTCTTCAAGCCGAAGGCGACGATCAACTATCCGCACGAAAAGAATCCGCAGTCGCCGCGCTACCGCGGCGAGCATGCGCTGCGCCGCTATCCCAATGGCGAGGAGCGCTGCATCGCCTGCAAACTGTGCGAGGCGATCTGTCCCGCGCAGGCGATCACCATCGAAGCCGGACCGCGCCGCAACGACGGCACCCGCCGCACGACGCGCTACGACATCGACATGGTCAAATGCATCTATTGCGGCTACTGCCAGGAGGCCTGCCCGGTCGACGCCATCGTCGAGGGGCCCAATTCGGAATTCTCGGTCGAGACGCGCGAGGAGCTTTACTACAACAAGGAGCGTCTGCTCGAGAACGGCGACCGCTGGGAGCGCGAGATCGCGCGCAACATCGCGATGGACGCGCAGTACAGGTAACAGCAACAGACGCGAACGAACACGCCGCATCGGCGCAGTAAGGACGAAGAACGTGCAGGCCGTATTTTTCTACCTATTCGCGACGATCATGATCGCCTCGGCCGGCGTCGTGATCTTCGCGCGCAATCCGGTGCATTCGGTGCTCTTTCTCATCCTCGCCTTCTGCAATGGCGCGGGGCTGTTTCTGCTCGCCGGCGCGGAATTCCTGGCGATGATCCTGATCGTCGTCTATGTCGGCGCGGTCGCGGTGCTGTTCCTGTTCGTCGTCATGATGCTCGACGTCGACTTCGCCGAGTTGAAGCAGGGCTTCGCCAAATATCTTCCCGTTGGCGTCGGGGTCGGCGTCGTCGTCCTCGCGGAATTGGGTTTCGTTGCGCTCGGCTGGAGTTCGGCGCCTTCGGCCGCCGACGCCGCCGCCAATCCGATCATTCCGCAAATGAGCAACACGGCGGCGCTCGGCCAAATCCTCTATACGAAATATGTGATCTTCTTTCAGGCGTCGGCGCTTGTGCTGCTCACCGCCATGATCGGCGCCATCGTGCTGACGCTCCATCACAAGCCCAACATCAAGCGGCAGAAGATCGACGAGCAGAACGCGCGCACGCGCGAAAATGTGATCGAGATCAAGAAAGTTCCGTTTCGGACCGGCGTCTAACGAGGACATCCATGCTGACCATCGGCCTTACGCATTACCTCGTCGTCGCGGCGGTCCTGTTCACGCTCGGCGTCGCCGGCATCATCCTCAATCGCAAGAACATTATCGTCATTCTCATGTCGGTTGAGCTGATCCTGCTTGCGGTCAATCTGAACTTTGTCGCCTTCTCGCAGTCGCTCGCCGATTTGACGGGTCAGGTGTTCGCGCTCTTCGTGCTGACCGTCGCGGCGGCGGAGGCGGCGATCGGCCTCGCGATTCTCGTTACCTTCTATCGCAACCGCGGCACGATCGCCGTCGAAGACATCAATTCCTTGAAGGGCTGACCCCAGCGATGATTTACGCCATCGTCTTTCTTCCGCTTGTCGGCTTTCTGATTGCAGGCGCGCTCGGACCTTGGATCGGGGTGCGCGCCTCGGAGCTGGTCACGACGGGCTTCTTGATGATCTGCGCCGTGCTGTCGTGGATCGTCTTCTTCGACGTCGCGCTCGGACACGATCACGGCTATGCGCCGATCATCGGCAATTGGATGACCGTGGGCGACCTCAAGGTCGATTGGGCGCTGCGCGTCGACACGCTGACCGCGGTGATGCTCGTCGTCGTCAATACGGTGTCGAGCCTCGTGCATCTTTATTCGATCGGCTACATGCACGAGGATCCGGATCGCCCGCGCTTCTTCGCTTATCTGTCGCTGTTCACTTTCGCCATGCTGATGCTGGTGACCGCCGACAATCTCGTGCAGATGTTTTTTGGCTGGGAGGGCGTCGGACTCGCCTCCTACCTGCTCATCGGCTTCTGGTATCAAAAGCCCTCCGCAAACGCCGCCGCGATCAAGGCCTTCGTCGTCAACCGCGTCGGCGATTTTGGCTTCGCGCTCGGGATTTTCCTCGTCTTCCAACTGACGAAGTCGCTTGGCTTTGAGGAGGTCTTCGCCGCCGTCCCGGGGCTTGCCGGCAAGACGATCCATGTCTTCGGCATGGATGTCGACGCGCTGACGCTCGCCACCTTCCTGCTCTTCATCGGCGCGATGGGTAAGTCGGCGCAATTCCTGCTGCACACCTGGCTGCCGGACGCGATGGAGGGCCCGACGCCGGTCTCGGCGCTCATTCACGCTGCGACAATGGTGACGGCCGGCGTCTTCATGGTGGCCCGCCTATCGCCGATTTTCGAATATGCGCCAGCGACTCTTGAATTCGTGACGCTGGTTGGGGCGGTAACCGCCATTTTCGCCGCCACGGTCGGCCTCGTGCAAAACGACATCAAGCGCGTCATCGCCTATTCGACCTGCTCGCAGCTCGGCTATATGTTCGTTGCCGAAGGCGTCGGCGCCTATAGCATCGGCGTCTATCATCTTTTCACCCACGCCTTCTTCAAGGCGCTGCTCTTCCTGGGCGCGGGCTCCGTGATCCATGCCATGCATCACGAGCAGGACATGCGCAACATGGGCGGGCTGCGCAAGGATATTCCCTTCACCTTCGCGATGATGATCATCGGCACGCTCGCGCTCACAGGCTTTCCGTTCACCGCCGGTTTCTATTCCAAGGACGCGATCATCGAAGCGGCCTTCGCTGCGGGCGAACATCATCACATGGCGATGTTCGCCTTTGTCGCGACCGTGGCCGCCGCCGGCCTGACGTCATTCTATTCCTGGCGGCTGGTGTTCATGACCTTCTTTGGCGCCCGTAAGGCCCATGCCGTTCAAACGGACCATGCGGATGAGGAGCCGACGGCGGCGGAATTAGCCCATGCGGATGGCGATCAAACTCATCAGGATCATTCGCACGACCACGGCCATGGCCACGCCCATCACGCGCCGCACGAGTCGCCGATTGTCATGCTGGCGCCGCTGGCGGTGCTCGGCCTCGGCGCTCTCGGCGCGGGCATCGTCTTTGGCAAATACTTCATTGGCCATGATTACGATGAATTCTGGAAAGGCGCTCTCTTCACTGGCCGCGACAATCACATCATCCATGAGTTCCATGACGTGGCGCTCGGCGTCGGTCTTGCGCCGACCGTGGTGATGGCCTTGGGTTTCGTCGTTGCGCTCTATTTCTATGTGCTGAAGCCGGGAACCGCGCAGGCGCTGGCGAGAACCTTCCCACGTCTTTACCAGTTCCTGCTCAACAAATGGTATTTCGACGAACTCTACGACTTCCTGTTCGTTCGGCCCGCCTTTGCTCTTGGCCGACTGTTCTGGAAGGGCGGCGACGGCGCGATTATCGATGGCCTCGGGCCTGACGGGGTGGCGGCGCGAGTCGCCGATGGCGCCAGGCTCGCGGTGCGCTTGCAGACCGGCTACGTCTATCATTACGCCTTCGCCATGCTCATCGGCGTCGCGGCGGTCGTCACATACTTCGTCGCCGGGGGGCTGCGCTGATGTTTGGTTTCGGCATTCTCTCCGGCGTCACCTTTCTGCCGCTCGTCGGCGTCGCCTTCCTGCTGACGCAGAAGGGCGACGATGAAGCGAGCCTGCGCAATATCCGATGGGCGACGCTCGCGACGACGCTCGCGACCTTCGCATTGTCGCTTTACATCTGGTCCGGCTTCGACACGACAAGCGCGGCGTTCCAATTCGTCGAGGAGAAAAACTGGCTCGGCTCGGGCCTCGTCTACAAGATGGGCGTCGACGGCTTTTCGATGCCCTTCGTCCTGCTGACGACCTTCCTGATGCCCTTCGCCATTCTCGCCTCCTGGGACTCGATCCAGAAGCGCGTCAAGGAATATATGATCGCCTTCCTGGTGCTCGAGACGCTGATGGTCGGCGTCTTCTGCGCGCTCGACATCGTGCTGTTCTATCTCTTCTTCGAAGGCGGCCTCATCCCGATGTTTCTCATCATCGGAATCTGGGGCGGCAAGCGGCGCGTCTACGCGAGCTTCAAATTCTTTCTCTACACGCTCGTCGGTTCGCTCCTCATGCTGGTCGCGATCCTCGCCATGTATGGCAAGGCCGGCACGACTGACATCACCGTGCTGCTGCATACCGACTTCCCCAAGGAGATGCAGACCTGGCTATGGCTCGCCTTCTTCGCCTCCTTCGCGGTGAAGATGCCGATGTGGCCGGTGCATACCTGGCTGCCCGACGCGCATGTCGAGGCGCCGACGGCGGGCTCCGTGATCCTTGCGGCGATTCTGCTGAAGATGGGCGGATACGGCTTCATCCGCTTCTCGCTGCCGATGTTTCCCGACGCTTCGACCAATTTCGCGCCGCTTATCTACGCGCTGTCCGTGATCGCGATCGTCTACACTTCGCTCGTCGCGCTCGTTCAGGAAGACATCAAGAAGCTCATCGCCTATTCGTCCGTCGCGCATATGGGCTTCGTGACAATGGGCCTCTTCACGCTCAACGCACAAGGTATGCAGGGCGCGATCTTCCAGATGATCTCGCACGGCTTGGTCGCCGGCGCGCTGTTCCTTTGCGTCGGCGTGATCTACGACCGCATGCATACGCGCGAGATCGCCGCCTATGGCGGCCTCGTCAACCGCATGCCGCTCTACGCCTTCGTGTTCATGCTGTTCACCATGGCGAACGTCGGCCTGCCGGGAACGACGGGCTTCATCGGCGAGTTCCTGTCGCTCACCGGCGCATTCCAGGCGAATAGCTGGGTGGCGCTGATCGCGACAAGCGGCGTTGTCTTGTCTGCGGCTTACGCGCTTTATCTCTACCGCCGCGTGATCTTCGGGGTCTTGGACAAGGCCAGCCTCAAGAACATCACCGATCTGACGCCGCGCGAGATTGCGATCTTCACGCCTCTCGTTCTGCTCACGATTTACTACGGCGTGCAGCCGCAGGCCATTCTGAACGCGACGCAGGCGTCGGTCGACAATCTCATCCAGACCCATACGGCGCTCATCGACGCGGTTAAGCTCGCGGCCGCTGGCCAATGACGGATCGCTGACGATGCCCTTTTTCGTTCAACTCGCGCATCACTTTCTTCCCGAGACGATTCTCGCCGTCGGCGTGATGGCGCTCATCCTCATCGGCGCCTTCCGCGGCGAGCGCGGTTTCGGCCTCGTCGACGAAATGGCCGTCGGCATTCTGGGCCTTGCCTTGGTCGCGATCGCGCTGTCGAGCACGCCCGACACGAGCATATTCGACGGCGCCTATATCGACGACGGGTTCTCGCGCTTCATGAAAGCGCTGACGCTTATCGGCGCGATCGTGTCGATTCTGCTGTCCGTCGACTGGCTGCAACGCAACGGGCTCGAAAAATTCGAATATCCGGTGCTCATCATGCTCTCGACGCTCGGCATGTTGCTGCTGATTTCGGCCGATAATCTCATCGCGCTCTATCTCGGCCTCGAGCTGATGTCGCTGGCGCTCTATGTCATGGCCGCCTTCGCGCGCGATGACGGGCGATCGTCGGAAGCCGGCTTGAAATATTTCGTCCTCGGCGCGCTCTCTTCCGGCATGATGCTTTACGGCGCGTCGCTGCTCTATGGCTTCGCCGGAACGGTGTCTTTCGCCGGGATCGCGGCGGCCGTCTCGACCTCCCCGCCAATCGGCGTGATCTTCGGGCTTGTCTTCGTGCTGGCCGCGCTGGCCTTCAAAATGTCGGCGGCGCCCTTCCATATGTGGACGCCCGACGTCTATCAGGGCGCGCCGACGCCGGTCACCGCCTTCTTCGCTTCGGCCGCCAAAATGGCGGCGGTGGCGATCACCGTGCGCATTGTCATTACCGCCTTCCCGGGCGTGAAAGACCAATGGCGCCAGATCATCATCTTCATTTCCATCGCTTCGATGCTGCTCGGCTCTTTCGCGGCGATCGGACAGGAGAACATCAAGCGGCTGATGGCCTATTCCTCGATCGGCCATATGGGCTTTGCGCTGATCGGACTGGCTGCCGGCGACGAGGCGGGCGTGCACGGCGTCGCGATCTACCTCACGATCTATCTGATCATGACGCTCGGGACCTTCGCCGCCATTCTCGCGATGCGCGTCGAAGGCAGATATGTCGAGAATGTCTCCGACCTCGCCGGCCTCTCGCGCACCAACGGCTGGATGGCCTTCTTCCTGGCGATGCTGATGTTCTCGCTTGCCGGCGTTCCGCCGCTCGCGGGCTTTTTCGCCAAATATTACGTGCTCCTCGCCGCGGTCGACGCCGGCCTCTTTGGCCTCGCGGTCATCGGCGTGCTGGCGAGCGCGGTCGCCGCCTATTACTATCTACGGGTCGTTAAGGTCATGTATTTCGATGAGCCGGCGCCGGCTTTCGACCGTGCGCCGATGGCGCTGCGCGCCGTGCTTGCCGCATCCACGCTGGCGCTGCTTGGCTTTTGGGTCTATCCCACGCCAGTCATGGACGCGGCGGCGGCGGCAGCGAAGTCGCTTTTCTAGGGAGGTAATTCGCGCGTGGAGTTGGGATCATTGGCGCGCGCCCGCGGCGTGCGCCTCCTCGCGCTGGAGAGCGTCGATTCGACCAATGACGAAGCCCGACGTCTGATCGAGGCGGGCGAGCGCGGACCTTTATGGGTGGTCGCCGCGCGGCAGACGCGCGGCCATGGCCGTCTCGGACGCGACTGGATTTCGCCGCCGGGCAATCTTCACGCAAGCCTTGTTCTTGGCGATTTCGGCGAAGCCGCCGTCGCGCCGCAGCTCGGCTTCGTGGCGGGCGTCGCGGCCATGCGCGGGTTGCGCGTCGCGACGGGCGGCGCCGGCCGCTTCGCGCTGAAATGGCCGAATGATCTCTTGCTCGAGGGCGCCAAGCTCGGCGGGATTTTGCTTGAGAATGTCGGCGTGCCGACAGGCGATGCGCGCGCGCCGCGCGCCTCGGTCGCGATCATCGGCCTTGGCGTCAACTGCGCCGAGGCGCCGCGCGATCTGCCCTTCGAAGCGTGCGCGCTTGCGTCAATCGGGCCGAACGCGCCAGACGCCGCGACGCTCTTTACGCATCTGTCCGACGCGCTCCTCGAAACGCTTGATCTTTGGCGCTGCGGCGAGGGCTTCGCCCGCATTCGAGACGCCTGGCTGGCGGACGCCGCCTATCTCGGCGCCCACATTCGCGTTGAGCTGCCGCGCGAGACCGTTGAGGGACGCCTCGTGACCATCGACGCGACCGGCCGGCTTGTGCTGGCGACGCGAGACGGCGAGCGCGTCATCGAGGCGGGCGACGTGTCGCTCGGTCCGCGCCAGACCGCGGCGGGAGGCGTCGCATGACGACGTTGGACGCAGACCTCGTCTTCGTGCCGCTCGGCGGCTTGGGCGAAATCGGCATGAACTTGGCGCTCTACGGCTATGGGCCGCCGAAAGCGCGCAAATGGCTGATGGTCGACTGCGGCCTGGGCTTTCCCGGGACGGAGGCGCCCGGCGTCGACCTCGTCTTCGCCGACATCGCCTTCGTCGAGAAGATCGCGCGCGATCTCGTCGGCATTTGCATCACCCATGCGCATGAGGATCATATCGGCGGGCTCGCGACCTTATGGCCGCGGCTCAAATGCCGAGTCTTCGCCACCCCCTTCGCGGCGGGCCTCCTGGAAGTGCGGCGGTTGAACGAACCTGGCGCGCCGAAGATCGACATTTCCCTGACGCATGCCGGCGCAAAGCTCGATCTCGATCCGTTCGAGGTGGAATATGTCGCCGTCGCGCATTCGATTCCGGAAGCGAATGCGCTCGCGGTCCGCACGCCGCTCGGGCTGCTGCTCCACACCGGCGACTGGAAGATCGATCCGCAGCCCGGCGTCGGGACGCGCATCGACGAGGCGCGGCTCCGCGCGCTCGGCGACGAGGGCGTCACCGCGCTCATCTGCGACTCGACCAACATCCTGCGCGAGGGCGACAGTTTTTCGGAAGCCGACGTCGCGCGCACTTTGCGCACGCTGATCGCCGAAGCCCCGGGCCGGGTGCTGGTGACGACCTTCGCGTCCAATATCGCGCGGCTGCGGGGCATCGGCGAAGCGGCGCAGGCCTGCGGGCGCACCGTCGTCGTCGCCGGGAGGGCGATGGATCGCGCCATCCAGGTCGCGCGAGACTGCGGCTATCTCGACGGGATGCCCGGATTTCATGCGCCGGAAGTGCTGCCGACCTTGCCGCGCGACAAGACCGTCGTCATCGCCACCGGAAGCCAGGGCGAAACCCGCGCCGCCATGGCGCGGGCGGCGGTGAACGAACACCCGTCGATCAAGCTTGTCGCGGGCGATCGGGTGATCTTTTCTTCGCGCGTCATTCCGGGAAATGCGCGCGACGTCTTTCGCGTCATCAACGCGCTCTGCGACATCGGCGTCGAGGTCATCACCGACCATGACCACCTCGTGCATTGCTCAGGCCATCCGCGTCGCGGCGAAGTCACGCAAATGTACGAATGGATCCGGCCGCAGATCGCCGTGCCGGCGCATGGCGAGGCGCATCATCTCACGGCGCACGCGGCCTTCGCCAAGGCGCATGGCGTGTCGCAGGTCGTTTCGGCGCGCAATGGCGATATCGTGCGACTGGCGCCGGGCGCGCCGGGCATCATAGGGAAGGCCCCCCACGGCCGTCTGATGAAGGACGGCGACGTCGTCCTGACCGAAGACGACGGCGCCGTGCGCGACCGCGTGCGGCTGTCGATCGCCGGCGTCATTTCCATCGCGCTCGCGGTTGACCGCAAGGGCGAGCTTGTCGGCGATCCGGACGTCGTCTTCGCCGGCGTGCCGAAACGCGGCAAATTCGGCGAGGAGATGGGCGAAGTCATCGACGAGGCGCTCTTCGCCGCCTT